>CAMOIJ010000001.1 GCA_946615865.1 uncultured Lachnospiraceae bacterium
CGCGGGTGATCGCGCCGGGGCAGCGTACGCCGAGGCCCGGGCCCGGGAAAGGCTGGCGGTCAACCATGCTTGCGGGAAGGCCGAGCTCTCTGCCGACCATGCGGACTTCGTCCTTGAAGAGGATCTTGACGGGCTCAACGAGTTCGAAACGGGAAGCGATATCTTCCGGAAGGCCGCCTGCGTTGTGGTGCGCCTTGATGCCGGCTTCGCTCTCGAGAATGTCGGGCCAGATGGTTCCCTGTGCAAGGAACTTCACGCCGTCGAGCTTTCTTGCTTCGTCAGCGAATACGTCGATGAACTCCTCGCCGATGATGTGTCTCTTCTCTTCGGGATCAGAAACGCCTGCGAGTTTGTCAAGGAAGCGGTCTACCGCGTCGACATAGATGAGGTTCGCGTTCATCTCGTCGCGGAAAACTCTGATGACCTGTTCGGGCTCGCCTTTGCGAAGAAGGCCGTGGTTTACGTGAACGGAAATCAGCTGCTTGCCGACTGCCTTGATCAGAAGCGCTGCTACTACAGAGGAATCAACACCTCCGGACAGTGCCAGCAGTACCTTGTTATCGCCGATCTGCGCGCGGAGCTCTTTAACCTGCTCCTCAATGAATGCCTGCGCGAGAGCGGGAGTCGTAATTCTTTCCATATTTTCGGGTCTTCTCTCTGTCATTGATTCCTCCTGTATTAGAATTAATCTTCTATCAACTATATTGCAACATTTTAACCGCTCCGAGGGCTTCGCACAATTCAAAATATTGACAATATTGCCGCTCTGAAACAGCAATAAACTGACAGATTTTGCAGTATTTTCCCACATTGGCATGATTGTGCGCCCGGTTCCGGGATCACAGCTTCCCTATCACCGGCAGTTTATGTCCCCGGCCTCGTGATCACAGCCCGTAGAGCTCGGAATATTTTGCCTCCAGATAGTCCAGGAAGTCGACAGGTGTGAACTCGCGCCCGGTGATGTCTTTGATCCACTCCTTGGGCGAGAGTCTGTCCGCCTTGTTAAAAACATGCCCGATCATCCAGTCGTTGAGCGGCGCGAAGTTTCCTTCGCGGATCGCGGCGCTTACATCCACCTCCTCCTTGAGGCGGTTGTAGTACATGGCGTTGTAGAAGTTGCCGATGGCGTAGGTCGGGAAATATCCGAAGCCGGAAGTCCAGTGCACGTCCTGAAGGGCGCCCTCTCTGTCGGAAGAAGGGCACACGCCCAGGTATTCCTGATATTTCCTGTTCCAGAGCGCAGGAATATCTTCCACCGTGATCTCGCCCGCGAAGAGCGCTTTCTCGATCTCATAGCGGATGATGATGTGGAATGTGTAGGTGAACTCGTCCGCCTCAGTGCGGATCAGCGAAGGACTGACCGCGTTCACCGCCTCGTAAAACTCCCTCTCGGAGACATCTGCCATCACCTGCGGGAACACCTCGCAGACCTTGGGATAGACGAAGTGCACGAAAGCTTCAGACCGGCCGATCCTGTTCTCATAGAAGCGGGAGACCGACTCGTGCATACCCAATGTTTTGCCGCCTATGATGAAGTGGTCGTGGTTCTCCTGGGGCTGGTTCTGGTCGAACAGCGCGTGCCCGCCCTCGTGAATGGTCGAATACATCGAGGACAGGAACATGGTCGGATAATAGTGCGTCGTGATACGGGTGTCGAACCGTCCCATACTCGCTGTAAAGGGATGCTCTGAGGTCGTGAACGCGCCTCGGTTGAGATTAAAGCCCATCTGTGTGAGGAGCCATTTTACCATCTTCGCCTGCTGCTCGTCCTCCACGCGGCGGCTCAGGAAGTCCGTGCGGATCTTCTTGGGACTCTTGCGGATTTTCTCGAGCAGCGGGATCAGGCGCTCCTTGCACGCGCCGAAAGCCTCGTCCAGCACGTCCGAGGTCATGCCTCTCTCATAGTCGTCCAGCAGCGTATCATAAGCAGTGTTGCCCGCAGCGTCCGCTCCGCGAAGCTCGATCATGCGCCGGTTGGTGTCCGCCACTTCCTTCAGCGAAGGCGCAAACAGGCTGTAGTCGCCCGCTTCTCTCGCCTTGCTCCAGTTCACGAAAGCGCGGTTGAAAGTCAGCATGAACTCGTGCTGAAGTTCAGGCGTCACATTTTTGCTCTGCAGGTAATTTCTGTGAAGCTGCTCCGCCATTACGCGGTCAAGCTCCTCCAGATCACTTCTGTGCTCGTACAGGTACTCCGCCGCCTCGATAAAAGCAGGATCTTTGATCAGCTTATAGGACTGATTGTTGAGAAAAGCCCAGACTTCGCCTTGCTCCTCCATCGCGTCGATGGGGCAGATCGTCTCCTGGTCGTAGCTCAGGACGTTGACCGCGTGGTCGTATTTCTCGGCGAGCGCTAGGGTCTGTTTTACATGCTGCAGTTTCTGTTCCAGTGCTGTGTTTTGTGTCATTATGTCGTCTCCTTATCTGTTCAGCCCTCCAGCGGCTTAACCATCTCTTATTCAGCCCTCCAGCGGCTTAACCATCTCATGCCAGCTCCCGCCGCCCCACGTGGAATCCGAGATTCCCAAATCCGTAAAGCCGAGCTTCTCGTACAGCCCGACTTTCTCCTCGTGCGCCGTCAGGACCATGCGGTGCTTTCCCTTCACCTGGCTCCAAATACCATAGAGCTTCATAAGTTCCCTCGCAAGTCCCTGACCTCGATACTCGGGCAAAATATCGAGTCCCAGAAGGTACACAGTCTGCGCCGCGGGATCATTGAGCGACAGATCTGTAAAGAATTCGTCCTTAAATCGCGCCTCATCTGAGGAAATCCCGCACAGGAACCCGGCGACTTTCCCGGTCCCGCGGTCCACTGCCACAAGAAACTGCTCCGGGGCCTTCTCGACGAATCTGCACATGATCTCCATCGGTTTGGCCTCTTCCGGCGGAAAGCAGATTCTGTCCATCTCTCCGGCCTGCGCGCCCTCCTCGGGGAGGATCTGTCTGAAGCGATAGCGCTTGAGGAGCGCCTCATCCGCATATACATTAAACAGGATCTCCGGATCCTCATAGGCCAGAATCCCCGTGAACTGCGGCACCTTGAAGCGGTCCATGAACAGCATGCACTTGCACATGAAGATGAAGAAAATGTTATACCCGCAGCCGTAAAGCGTTTCGTAGTTGGCCTGCCCCTTGGCAATGACCACGTCTGCGTGCGCGATTGCTTCCCGCGCCTCGCGGGACACCGTTCTGAGCACCGTTCCATCTGTCGCCGTACCATTGCCTATGCAATGTCCAAGCTTTGTAAGGCCGACCTGCTCCGCGTCCTCCAGTGTCGCGTCGTTGGCGACCGGCGCCCCTCTTACAATCACGGTGATCGACAGATCCGAGTTCATGCTAAGAAACTGGCGGAGCAATATTTTGTCCATAACAATTTCGCCGCAGTTATCGGTGATGAGGACCAGTGTGCGGGCTGTCTCGGCTTGCTCCCGCAGCTGCTCCAAGACGTCCTCGTCCACGGTGATGTCCGGGGCACGGTCGATCAGCTCCATGAGCTTGCTCTCCTCGACCTTGTCCAGCGCGGCAAAATCGATGAAATTACCCATCATCGCGTACTGCACAGCGCTCTTGAGCGGATCCTCCGCGGCCTTTACGCGGCTCTCCAGCTCCGGTTCGATCTCCAGCATCAGCGCGTTAAAATGACGTTTGATCTGCGCGTAATCCATCTCTCCCTCGCCAAACAGGCGCTTCCTCAGCGCCTTGACCTCGTAGAAAACTTCCGGCCCGGTGGGCACCGCTCCCGTCTGATCTGTGAGTCTGACCAGAGTCTCCCGGTACTCCCTGACCAGTTCCTCCGGAGCATCCTCCGGATAGTTATTAATGTGCTTGTTCAGCATACAATCTTTACATGTGCTGTTCATTATTTCCTCTTATATCCCGTTATCATCGTCATGACAAAGCATGCCACCGTTCCCCATGCAAAAAATTTATGCCATTTCATGTAGTCTCTCCTCCTCTTTTGCGCCGTTTTGGCGGTTTCTGAACTCTTTATTGATTGTGCTGTTGCGGGTGATGAATTCTTAGAAGCTTCTGTGTTTTTTGCCGGCTCTGAATCCTGTGACTGATCCACTTTCTCACGAACACTCCACACGATCCTATCAATTCCAGTGCGGATCCTGATCTCATCTCCGCTGTGTACATAGTGCAGCTGATTTCCCATCAGCTTCTTCATGGCGTTGTAAGGCTCGACGCCTGTGCAGTGGCCGGTATAGAACACTGTTTTATACTGCCTCAAAGCCAGCGCCGTGTCGATGATCATGTTGATATCTTCGTCGGAATAATTGTGCTTCTTCATCATGTGGAAGCCGCTGATCACAAAGTCCGGTTCTTCACCAAAGAGCTCACAATACCTGTCCATGATATTGAGAATTCCGTGATGGGCGCAGCCTGAGAGCAGCACTTTTTTGACCCCCTCGCTGATCACGAGGCACTGCTCGTGAGCGAAGTCATCCTGGACAAATCCATCTTCCGTTTTCTTCTTCAGGCGCTGATTGGTGGACGGAACGGCGTGCTCGCTGCCGATCCCGGAGAAGAGGGAGAGTTCGTCGTCGATACGGTAGATCTCTTCTTTCGTACTTACTGTCACTGCCTGCGGCAGCTCCTGAATCTCCTTCGCAAGCCCGATATAATGCGGCTCGCCGGCCTTATTCATAGAATAATACTCTCCAAAGGCCGCTTCCGGAACATAAATCTTCGCAGTCGGATTGATCTTTGCAAACGGAAGGATCCCGCCGCCGTGATCGTAGTGTCCGTGGCTGAGCACGACTGTATCCACCTGAGTCAGGTCGACGCCAAGTTTCTCCGCGTTCTCGAGCAGAAGATCCGTCTGTCCGGTGTCCATAAGAAGCTTGTGTTTCTCTGTCTCAATATAAAAGCACAGACCGTGCTCTACTCCACAGCCGGATGCACCTTCTGTGTTTTCAACAAGATTGATTATGCGCATTGGTACCTCCTTCTGATCTTCTTCCATGTAGCAACTGTGAGGCTCTTTTCGCCTGTAATTACCTACTAATCAAGTGCAAATCAATAGTATCAAAACGGCGGAAGGGGTGCAAGGGGAGGGGCATGGGGCACTCAAACAGCAGAAATGGTTCAAATCAAGTTTATTGCCGCTGTAATGCCCCTGGAGGTGCTCCAGCGGCACTCAAACGGCAGAAACGCCACAAATCAAGTTTATTGCCGCTGTAATGCCCCTGGAGGTGCTCCAGCGGCACTCAAACGGCAGAAGACAAGCAAATCAAGCAAATTGCCGCTGAAGTGCCCCTGGACAACCTCCAGCGGCACTCAAACGGCAGAAGACAAGCAAATCAAGCAAATTGCCGCTGAAGTGCCCCTGGACAACCTCCAGCGGCACTCAAACGGCAGAAGACAAACAAATCAAGTTTATTGCCGCTGTAGTGCCCCTGGAGGTGCTCCAGCGGCACTCAAACGGCAGAAGACAAGCAAATCAAGCAAATTGCCGCTGAAGTGCCCCTGGACAACCTCCAGCGGCACTCAAACGGCAGAAACCAAACAAATCATGCTTATTGCCGCTGAAGTGCCCCTGGACAACCTCCAGCGGCACTCAAACGGCAGAAGACAAGCAAATCAAGCAAATTGCCGCTGAAGTGCCCCTGGACAACCTCCAGCGGCACTCAAACGGCAGCAAATCCCCAAATCATTCCAAAACCTCCAAACCGGTTGAACAACTATAAGAAAAGATATTTGGCGTCATTATGTGATGCCTGTTCTTTTCCTGTATGCCGCCAGTGAAGCGCCTTGACTTTTACCTGTTCCGAGACTATGTTATTTTTATCGGAGCAGTTTCTTTGCTCCACAGCAGAAAATTCACTTCTTACATCCTATCTGATATTTCCTGCTGACAACAACCATTCACACCAGGCAGGGAATACCGGATTTGCATGTATTTGACATGTCGACTCCCTGTCTGTCACACATCCCAGTCAGGAGGTACGACATGAGTTTCAACAATCAGTATTTTGACACCGTCGATGGTTCTTCTAACAGGAGTTCTTCCCTTTCCAAGTGGGAAAACCTGACGATAAAGGACCGCTTTCTTTTTGCTAAGGTGATGGGACAGAAAGAAAACTGTCTTCCCCTTCTGCAAAGGCTTTTCCCCGAACTCCAGATTACAGATATCCGATACGTCGAAGCAGAAAAGACTGTAGAAGGCTCCATTGACTCCAAAGCAGTCCGCCTCGACGTTTACGTGAGGGATTCTGACCAGCGCGCTTTTACGCTGGAAATGCAAGTATATGAAAAAGGGAATCTTCCCATGCGAAGCCGTTACTATGGTTCAATGATGGATGAAAACCTGCTCGGTACCGGGCAGGATTACGACGAAATCATGCCGGCTTACGTCATCTTCATCTGTCCCTTTGACTTGTTCGGGAAAGGATTTCATCGCTATACTTTCATGAATTTCTGTAAAGAGGATCTCTCCCTTCCGCTTGGAGATGGTTCTGCCAAAATATTCCTCAACACGAAAGGGACTGCAAACGATGTGTCAAAAGATGTTCTGGCATTTCTAAATTATGTTAATGGAATTGATGCACCTGATGATGAATATGTTTTGCTGCTCGATCAGGCTGTAAAAAGGGCCAGAAAGAATTCTGTATGGAGGCGTGAGTTTATGAATTACGAGATGGAAATGAGATACGAGAGGAAAATGGCAAGAAAAGAAGGGCTCGCGGAAGGTCGTGCGGAAGGTCGTGCAGAAGGTGAACAGCTTAAACTGATTCAGCTTGTTGCAAAAAAGGTCCTGAAAGGAAAGAGTCTTTCAGTGATTTCATCTGAACTGGAAGAGACAGAGGATTCCATCAAGCCAATTTACGATTTGCTGGTTTCAACCCCCGGAGCAGCTCCGGAAGAGATTCTTGATCGCTTACAGGAAAAGATGTGTTAAAGGCCTGTTGTACCGGCCGCTGCCAATTTGATCAAGGGAGATATCCAAATGAGTACCTACGATCTGAAACGACTTGAAGTCGCCATCCAATATATCCGGCGCATGTCAGACGGCAAAAACCCCGTCACCAACAGGCCCGCCCCGGAAAATGAAGTTCTTAACAACATGAACGTACACCGCTGCCTGAAGTTCATCGACGAAGTGCTGTCCGACGTCCACAAAAGCGGCGGAACTGTCGGCATGGTCTCGCAGCGCGCCCTCAAACAATCAGTCTCAGAAATCTTTCCTTACGAGGCATTGGTGCAGTACCGGTATCTGCAAGACCAGCAGATCTCCTACTTCCTGAAACAGCTTGAGGAATATCTGCCGGAAGGTCAAAAAATACCCGTCCCCGCCACAACGATCACTTTGTGGATGCGCGAAAACGGATATCTGGAGAAAAAAGTGCTTAATGACACCGGCAAGGAAAACTCCGTTCCCACCGAAAAAGGTGAGAAACTCGGACTCTATACGGAGAAAGCCGGCGCCTATCCCAATGAGTACTACCGCGTCTTCTATAATGAGAACGCTCAGCGCTTCATCATTGACAACTTCCGCCGTATTCTGACCGAATCCGAGGAAATCCGTGAGCGAAACCGCAGAGAGAAGAAAAAAGATGGATCACCGCGCAGCGCACGGCAAAGTGCAGGCAATGTAACTCAGGAAAATGCTCCAAATAAGCAAAGCGTAGACAATTCATCGCCTCATGGCTTTGAGTCCTCAGAACCTGCTCCTGTGGAAGACCTCCCTCAGGAATACTATGATATGCTCAGAGATGGATGGGAAACTTCAGACAATGGAGTGCCGTGGTGAGCGAATTTATTATTCTGTTTTCCGACATTCAAAGCGAGAGACAATAGAAAAACGCACAGAAGATAATCTTCTTCTGTGCGTTTTTTTCATTCATTGCGTCACCTAATAAACTGCATTCACTGCATATTCTGCCTGTGCGTGTGTAAAACCCTCGAACTCGAGTTGTTCTACCAATCCGCTTCTGGAGAAAGAGGAATAATCCAAGTACTGCTTCGCCTTTTTAACCGCCTGCTCATTCCAATCGGCACCGCAGTGATCCGCCGCATAAACAGCTTCGGAGTGAGAATAGCCTTCAAATTCGAGCTGCTCGATCAAACCTGTATATGAAAAAGCGGAATAGTTCAAATACTGATATGCTTTTTCAAGAGCATTTTTCTCTCCGAAAGATGCAGAACCGATATCCGATACAGAAGATGATCCAGATGAATTCCCTGCGTGATAGCTTTCCGAATTTGCTGATGACGAAGACGAAGTTGAGCCTGACAAACGATCCGCATAATTATACTTTACTGTTCCATTGTGAATCCATAAGATATAATCACTCTCAGTATATGAATGGCTAATGTTTAAATGATCTACCCAGAAAATATTAGCATTCTCAGCATTTCCTCCGATCTTTACAACAGCCAATAGTGATTCACTGATAGATTTCATGGAATCCACAAGTTTCTGCCAAGAATCATTCAGTTTGGAACTCCTAGTATCCAAAGCCTCCCTAAGGTTGTCCGGCGCTTGAAAATAAACATTGAGTTCACTTTTTTCTTTAACATAGACAATCTCATGTTCATAATCTGCGAAGTTTTCATCCATGAGTTTCTCTATTTTTTTGAAAGTCTCTGATTCTTCGAAAGGAGCTTTATAATCTTCTACAGATTCCACCGAACCGTCTCCGCGATCCAACACATAATCACAGTTTTCAGCCCACATAATGTGCAGCTTATCTTTACCAAAACAGAGATGAAAATCCTGCTCATTCCCATACAGATTCCCTTGTGGTTCCGATTCAAACAGATATCCTTCCTCATTTGAGTCTCTTACTTCACCGTCCCCAATCTCTCCCATGTAACCGGAATAAGTGACTGTGCTGTATACTATACCCCCGGAAAGGTAAAACGAAACGTCCGCACTGTAAACATTCCCTCTTTCTGTAATATTTGCGAACTTGCCGCTGCAGTCATTAAGATCTTTCAGCCTCTGAATGAATTCTGTCTGTTCCGAATTTATGGATGGATTGTTCTTTAACTTTTCATAAGCCTTATCAATCGGCAGATTTTCAGAAGTCATTATTTCTGTGTAAAGAGTATTATTTTCCGCTGTCTTACCGGAACTGCTGCACCCCGGTACAGTCAACAGACAAAACATCAAAGCCATAACAATTATCATTCTTTTTATGTGGATAGGATTTGTAGTCAAATGCAATTCACCACCTGTACATTGAGTATTATTTGTAGAAATCAAACGCCGAAATGACATCAACTTTTACTTCGCCATTTTCATATGTGAACGGTATCTCGATTTTTCCGTCAATATCATTAGTGCAGATAATATATCCGTTCTTTACTTCATATGTTCCGCCGCTTGTATTGAACGACGTCCTCAGTTCATACTCATTGGGCTCCCAGAATTCTATCTGATATTTCATGTTGTTCGCATTGACATCCCACTGATAGCCGTTGATCTCTTCCTTAACCGCTGCAACCACTTCATTGTCAGCATCCTCAAGAGCCCACATCTCTTCTTCATAACCTTCAGGATCTGCCTTTTCTGCCACTTCCTCGGGACTATCGCAGAAAATTATCTCATCCGTTGTTAATCTGACCTTGTCCGCATCGGGTATTTGTGATTTAGATATGCTAATAGTTCTGCCGGCTTCGAGATCTCCTTTAGGAACTTCGAAAGTCTCGACAAATTTTCCTTCTTCGCCTACATATACTTCTTTCAAATAAGCACCATTATGATAATTCCTTAAATATCGGCTTTCCTTTTTTGACCTTACGGCTTTATAAGTATTTGCATCGTTTATCTTCACATTCATACTCTTGCTGTCGATCTTAAGATTCTGATCCTTTGTGTGAGCAGTATAGAATATATACAGAAACCGCATGTTTTCATTGTCTTTGGTCGAATAAGAATTATCGACATATACTCCATCAATAGTCATATAGTCGGTTTCTTTAACCGCGGATCCTCCTTTATTGTCCCCTGATGCTGTCTCCACCGTTCCGTTTACTGCGTCATTAATGTTGATCCTGTATTCTTCTCTGCCGATATACTTATCCCCATCGCTGATGGAAATCTGAATTTTGGCATCCAGTGTGTACAGATCTTCCAAGGAGTCCAATGCAGTCGGATCTGGGCTTGTATTATAGTAAATATCATAAGTATATGTTTTTGTTTTCCCGGGAGCAGGACCAGAATTACCGTCCTGCATTGATGCAATAACACTTTCGTCCTTAATATAAGCATCCTGCAAATTGAAAAGGTATTCCTTATCACTGTTATTGTGGACTTTCAGCGTTATATATTTTTCTATTTGAGGTTCTCTTCCAGCCCAATTCACTTTCTTTTCAAAGAATTGTGTCAACTCTACTGTCACATATTCATTATCAAGAAGGATCGTGTCAGTGAATTCTGTTTTTTTGTTTTCCTCAGTCGATCCTGCTGCCGATGTATCCGTTTGGGATGTTGGTAAAGCGGCTGCTGTCTCTGCCTTTTCTTTGTATTCCTTAAGCTTATCCTCACTGAGTCTTGCAAAGGTTATACCATTAACCTCAAGGGTCTCATTATCTCCTTCTTTTTTCTTTACATAAGGATATTCTGCCTCAGCGACCTTTATCTTAACAGTTTCGGCATCTTCCTCCCATTTGACATCTGACTTATAAGCCCAGGGTAAATAATCCGGTATATTCTCTCCTTCATATTTCACTTCACTCAGTGTTATCCCTGAACCGCCTTCTTCTAAAATTAAAATGGCCCCTTCTTCTGCCTTCCATCCTCCTACACCAGAAAACGGCCCGACATTCGCTGTTCCGGCGCCGCCGGTACCAGAACTGCTTCCACAGCTGCAGAGTATTCCTGCTAACACCAATAACATGGCAAGGATCGTAATTCTTTTTTTCATCTGCGCCCCCTATCATAAGATTTAAAAATTCATTCACGTCATTACACAACGTCTTTTAAAATATAGTATATTATACTACTTTTAACTACTTAATACTACTTTATAATCTGTCCTCAGGAGAATCTTTATAATGAGAGACATGAATACACAAAAGCCATTAAAAACCAAAGTGAGCATAACGCTTGACGAAGATGTGATCAGAAGAATCAGAGAACTGGCCGAAGCAGACGACCGCAACTTCAGCCAGTATATTAATCTTGTGCTAAAAAAACATCTGGAAAAGAAACATACCGATGATCATAAGCCGGAATAAGCATTCAGTGCAGCCGTCAGAATACTTACAAGTCAAAGGTCCAAAAGCTGTTTCTTCTTACTCTCAAATTCTTCCTGTGTCAAAACTCCATTGTCCAAAAGTTCTTTATACTTTTTCAGTTGATCAGTTACGTCAGAAGTACCGTTATTTTCAGGAACTGCTTCCGAATTATCTGTCAACATTCCTTTGATTCCCAACACGCTGATGACGCAAACCACTGTCAAAAGCGCACACTCAATATAAAAACCCCACGTAGGTACATATTCGTAATGCCCGTAGTATCCCCAGGTAGCAGTTCCACCCGGCTCACCGTTCGGAACAGTAGACACTATATCCATACAGCTTATGAGCGCGAATAATACCGTAACTGCCAATGGGGCAAAATAGCAGAACATAGTCAGTTGATTTCTGATTTTCAAGCTCTGCATGACCAGGATCGTTATGCTCATTGCAGCAGCTGCTGCAATGAGCAAGGCAAGCCACAAATACCGGGAATAGAGGCTGACACCTTCAGACCACGCTTTAGTTGCATGGCCAACTCCCGGTGCCTCATTTTTCCAGTAGTTCATTGTGAATATGACGGGCATAAAAGACAACAGCAAAAAAATGCTGATGGAAGCGATTGATATCAGATTTGCATGACTCTTTTTCATGGTCCTTTCTCCTTATCACGCGAAAAAATACCTGCAGGATTAAACTCCTACAGGTATTCTAATAAACACTGATCTGCCTTTGGTGGGCTCTGCGCCCACTCCTAAAACTCCGTACTGATCATTCCCTCCCAGTATCCGATCTGCTCGCCCCCGTCCGCGTAGACCCATATTTTGTATGACCGGTCGAACAGATTATAGCTGCTTTCTTCTTCGGAATAATTCACCTCAGCTGTGTCTCCGCTCTTGTATTCCTTTCCGTCGCTCCAGGTATCAGAATCATTTCCGACGGGGTCGTCAATACGGAACGTAACTGTAGTCGTGGCATCCGGAGGGCCGCCGCTCAGCTTTGCTCTTATATAGGCTGACTGCATGGAGCCGAAAGAATATGCCATACCGGTGCTGATAGAGGCGCGCCATTTGTAAATCTCGTTCTGCAGATCCTCCGCACCCTCGTAATTGCTGTCAACCAGTTCCTCGATATATTTATATGTCGCAGAAGTCGGCTCTTCGCATGTGCTCTCGCAATAGCGATATTTTGCCTCCGCTCCACGCTCGTCTGCATCCTTATATCCTGAAATGCTTTCAAAGCTTGTCACCGCAGCCTGGAAGCTTCCGTTTTCTGCCTCCCTTACTGCTTTGAGATAGATACTCTCCTTGTATTTTTCCGCGGCGTCCTTATAGTCTCCTAGCTCGCTGTATCTTTTCGAAGATTTATCATATTCTTTCCCGGCAAAAGCCGCTTCCGCCTCTTCATAGAGAGTCTCCTGCTTCAATAAAGAGAGCTCATCGCTGTCTCCGACACCTGCATCCAGCAAAGCGTCATAAATCAGCGACGCCTTGTCCCAATGCTGTGATTCCCGCTCACCAGCCGCGCTTGTAAGGAGTTCTTTGTAAATGTCATCAAGCTCACTATCCGAATCAGTATCGTATTTTTCAAGTGCGTTAAGGGCATTTGCAATTACGTGAATTCCTGCAGCGCTTCCGGTCTCCCTGAAGTCCTCCATAGCTTTTCTGGCTGCACTCAATGTATGGTCAACACCGGCCTCCCAATGCCGCTGTGCATCCACTGCCTCTTCTTCCCTGAGCTTATACAGCGCACTCAGTCCTTCTTCAAAAGATTTCCTTGCAATTTCCGCCTCGGCTTTTCCGTAAAGGCTTATGGCCTCCCAGGTTGTCTCCTCCCCGTAATATCTTGTCAAAATATCCCTGATCGCATCAGCATTTTCCGTATTTCCTGCCAGATAGCACCGTTTCTGTGTATCTGCTATTTCGTCGCGAACGGACTGCTTCTGCTCCGCCGTCATCTTGCTGTAGGGATGCTCCTCCGCAAACTTTTCGACCACGGTCTGGATCTTCTCGTCTGTGCCCTTTATCTGTTCAATGGCCGAAAGCTCCGCGCGGATCGCCTCCTCCTGCCGCGCCGGGTACACGATGAATCTCCATCCTGTCCCTGTCAGGATCAACACTGCTGCAACGACAGCCGCTGCCAGCGCGATCCTTGCCCTGATCCTGTGGCTCTTGTTCATCGGGTCAAAGCCCGGGATCTTCTCAAATTTTTGATCAAGGGCCGACGTGTGCTCCCTGATCCTCAGGATTTGCGCCTTCATCTGAGCGGCAGAAGTATAGCGCTTCTTCGGATCCATTTCCGTAGCCTTCTTCGCGATGCGATTTGCATCAACGTTCCCAGGCAGCATGCGCTCAATCAGCTTACCAAGGGCATACAGATCCGTTCTGACATCTGACTGGGCAAAGCCATACTGCTCAGGAGCAGCAAGACCCTGCGTGCCGATCATCATGGTGTCCTTGTCCTGGCCGGTTATGTATATTTTGGCAGCATCGTAATCAATGATCTTGACAATTCCATCGTCTGTCACCATGATATTGGAGGCCTTGATATCGCGGTGGATGATCGGAGGATCAGCACTATGCAGAAACTCCAGTCCGTCACAGATCTGCGAGAGGATGTCGATGCGTTCGGAAAAGGGAAGCCCCTGGGAGATACCGGCACTCTCGGATTCCGTCCTGCCTATACCTGAGGTTTCTGTTTCGCCGCTGCCGGAAGCCTCCGACGCCCGAAGGATCTCGTCAAGCGTCCGGCCCTGAATAAGCTCCTCGATGACAACAAGGCTCTCACCATCTTTCCAGAAAGCCTGTACAGCAGCCACATTGCGGTTTTTGTGATCCCGCAGAAAGGCGTAAACATGTTCATTGTAGACATCGAGTGTCTTTTTAAAATATAATTTCCCTGTGGGGACATCCCTGACGACAGATTTGCCGTCTTCCAGGATTTTTATTTCATCATAGAGCGCGTTTTCGCACAGTTTCTCAAGTTCTGTCATGGATACTCCCCCTCGGCTTTCGCACAACCCGATTATAACATGAACTTACGGGGAGATATATCATGGACGAGACAACCACTAAAAAGCTGACTGATGTACTGTCAAACATCGACAACACGCGGGATATGGAGAAGTTTATGGAGCAGCCCAAAGTCGCGGACAGTTTCAAGAATTTCCCCGACTACTATCGCTCCCTCCCTGCCGTACAACAGGCTGAGAGCGGAGAACTCATCCAGAAGAGCGGCTTGGAGCGTTCCTACTACTACCAGGTTATGAAAGGCACCCGGAGCCCAAGCCGTGACAAAGTACTTCGCCTGTGTATTGCAGCCAGACTGAGCCTTCGGGAGACGACCCGCGCTCTGGAGCTGAGCGGCAATGCCCCTCTGTACCCCAAGAATCGCCGTGACATCATCCTTACTGTCGCGATCAACCAATCCGCTTCTGTGGACGATGCCAATCTCCTGCTATTCAAATATGGGGAGGAGCCTCTTGCCTGAGAATTTCTGTCCGGTATTAACAAGATATTGTTTTCTTAACACTTGACGCAAAAAGCCGCCGAACCCCTCAAAAGGTCCGGCGGCTTTAATCATGCCATTATCCTATCTTTTTTCCGTCTCTCACCCCACAAACGGCACCACATGCGTCACCGCATCCGCGGGCCGGATTCTGCACTCGTCATTGTCCAGATCGATCAACACATACTTGTTGTTGCCCATGCCGAGCTCCTTCATGTAGCTGAGCTGGCGATGCCCGTGTCTGGTCTCGATTCTCTCCACCAGATCGTGGTGATCTTCTTCCTTGAGCGCGTATACGAGGTCTACGCTGGCTGTGTCGATCGCGCAGATATCCAGAGACGCAACGATTCCGATGTTAGGGGTCACGACAGGTGCTGCCGCCACGCCTTCACAGTCACAGGAAACGGACATGTTGCGCAGAACGTTGATGTACGCGATACTTCCGGCAAAATAGTCAATGGTCGCCTTCGTCGACTCTGCCATGCGCTCCATCAGCTCTTCCATGGCGATGCCCCACTGATTTCCGGAATCCGCTTCGTGGATCCACTTCTTGCCTACCTTGCCGTCCGCGCAGCCGATGCCGATGTTCTTGTTGGAACCGCCAAAGCCGCCCATCACGTGACCTTTGAAGTGGGTCAGCGCGAGGAAAGAATCATAGTCCGGCAGAGATTTGCCGACAGACATCTCAGTGAACCACTTGCCGCCTTTGACGGGGAGTGTTGTCGTTCCGAACTCGTCCGTGATATCCACGTCAGCAAAAGTCCATCCATTCACTTCCAGCGTCTTGCGGTGCTTCTCGGTCGTGTCGCGGTCGCCCTCATAGAAAGTGTTCGTCTCGATGATCGTCGCGTCGTCAAAGATACCCAGCTCTTTCTCAAACAAATTCTTCACCCAGGGTCTCGGAATGATGTTCGGTCCGTGCTGCTCACCAGTGTGGAGCTTGATCGCTACTTTGCCATGCAGAACGCCGCTCACCTTCTTGTAGATCTTCTGAAGGCCTGCCGCGGAAAGATCTCTTGTAAAGTAGACGATGGACTCGCATCCGGTTCTGTTCTCATAAGGGACATAAAATTCGCCGCCCTTACCGGCTGTCATTCTCACTGCCATAGTTCCCTCCTGTTTTGGTCAAAAGATCGATCGGCCCGACTCCCTCAGTTTAGAAGCAAGTTTATCCGGCTTCCTATGCCGGGAGCAGGAATTTGTTAGCTCCGCTCGGTGCGGAGATTTAAGTTTCTCGCCCCTTCTGTCAGGAACAGGGAGTTCTCAAGCGTAGACGATCACTGCCACAAGCTCGACAACTTCGTTAGTCTTGTTGGCAATGCCGTGGCCCTGTCCTGTAGGGCAGATGGTCACGTCGCCCGCTTTCACAATGCGGATCACGTTGTTGTCATTGTACTCTGCGGTACCTTTCATAATGTAGAATAATTCCGCATCCTTCTCATGAATATGATAACCGATACTGCAGCCGGGGTTCAACGTTATTTTGGCAAACAGTCTGCCCTTTTCGTTGAGTTCTGCCGGTCCGGTAATAAAGTTTGTGATCTGTACGGTTCCTTCGCCGTCACGCATATGTTCGCGGTATTCCACCTGGCATTCGTGTTCTGTTCTGATCATGATAGTTCTCCATTTCTCTGCTTTCTTAGTTTAAGCAGGTCTGTACATTGTTAACTTGTTTCAAATACGGGTATTATACTACATTGGAGCAAGTGATGGAACTAAGAAAGAAAACCGGCATTAGCTGTTTGCTATAGCCGGTTTTTTTATTTGAGTGGCTGTGAGTTTTTGGTTTTCCTGCCGGTTGAGTGCCCCTGGAGCTTCTCCAGCGGCACTTCGGTGGCAATTTACTTGATTTATGGGCTTTCTGCCGGTTGAGTGCCCCTGGAGCTTCTCCAGCGGCACTTCGGTGGCAATTTGCTTGATTTATGGGCTTTCTGCCGGTTGAGTGCCCTTGGAGCTTCTCCAGCGGCACTTCAGCGGCAATTTGCTTGATTTATGGGCTTTCTGCCGGTTGAGTGCCCCTGGAGAGGCTCCAGCGGCACTTCAGCGGCAATTTGCTTGATTTTTAGACATTCTGCCGGTTGAATGCCGCTGGACGCACTCAAAAGGCACTCAACCGGCACCCACGCGGCAGAAGACAAACAAATCAAGTCAAAGCCGGCAAAAAGCACCTGTACTCCTCTTGTTTTTATTATCAGAGAGTGCTATCTTTGTCTCATGTTTCATGCCTTGTCAGGCATGGACCACTTCTTTAAGAATCTGAAATTCATTGCGATTTCCGCAAAGTCCCAACACGGTTGAGCAACTATAAGAAAAGTCTTTTGGCGTCAATTTGTGATGCCTGATTTGTCATTTCAAAAAGGGGGGAGGCCTATTACTATTAATGAATTATTGAATGAGCAGGAAACCCTGCGGCAGATCCGGAAACATCATATGCAGAAGCTTTTTGCCTGGGATAATCCGCCGGGAATCCTTCTGTGCCACAAGCATGGAAATTGGATCCGGTGGCAAAAAAGGGAGTTCAAGAACGGTCATGCCATCACGACAGATCTTCGCAAAACTGAGACCGAACTCGCCGAAAAGCTGGCTGTTAATCTGTATCGCATCATCTGCATCCAAACCATTCAGAAGCAGCTGAATGATCTTGATAAGTTGATCAGAAGTCGATACTCCAATCGGCAGAGCAAGCTGGATGATATTGCACAAGAAGAATCTCAATCGGAACCTGCAGATATGGCAAAAAATAGTCCGGGCGCCAGTATTTTGGCAGAGGGGGCAATTCGCAAGCTGTTTTACAGGGTTCGGAATTGCCCCGGCGAACCTGCAGATTTCTTTCATGTAGATTCGCCTTACAGGCAGCTCATTATTCATTTCCTGCGAAGAGAATATGCCGGTGTTATTGATTGGTATAATGGAGATTTTCCGCAGAACCAAGAGCATCCGGAGAACTTACTGTATGAAGTGAAACTCGGGTACAAAGTACGCTCCAAATCCGAAGTGTTGATCGCTGACCGCTTGTATGATGAAGGAATTCTCTTTCATTATGAAGAGCTGCTTTACCTGACCGAGAGTGATCCTTATCCTGACTTTTATATTCTATTTTCGCCTTTGAAGAAGTATATCTGGGAGCATTTCGGGGCAATGGACAAAAACAACTACTTCCATCGCACCAAGGGAAGAGTTCTTAATTACATGGATAGTAAGTGGTTTCCGGGGATCAATATGGTTACAACCTATGAGACAAAAGGAAATCCTCTAGAAGCATCGCAGGTCGATCAAAAGGTGAGCATGCTAAAAACCTTGTATCGGCTTGCATTCCCTGATCTGCCGCCGGATGAGTCTTTTAATATGTATGATCTTGCGGATTATGCTAAGCTCTACGAGATGGAAGATTGAAGGCTGGTTAAGTTTCTTGTCTTGTATGGTTTGTCGCCGTTGAAGTGCCCCTGGAGATGCTCCAGGGGCACTCAAATGGCAGAATTAATCACTCGCCGGGTTTTGCAGGCGGCTCGCTTCCACTTCCGGGCTTTTCAGGCGGTGTGCCACCGCCGTTTCCACCTTTACCACTATGGTTGTCATGGCCGCCATGGCTGCCGGAAGAAGTAGTCTCCACCACGATCGCTTCGCCTTCGGAAGCAGTGCCTTCGGCATACTCCTCTCCGTTCACGTACAGCTTGTGACCATTTAAGTTGATGCTGCCTGCGCTGCAGGTAAGACTTGTGATATAGCTGTCGCCGGTAAGCGTCCAAGTTGAACCGTCCTCGATCTCTACATAGACATCACCGCTTGTGCCGTCAGAATTGATCGCGCCGCTGAAGCTGCTGTTGTCCTTCAGATACAGGTTCAGGGAGGAAATTTCGTCCACGATCATGTCGCCGTCAATGTTTTGGCCCGAGGCGTTCATTGTCACATGGCCGCCGTTGCTGCCTTCGCTGCCCCAGCCTGCTGCCGCTGCGCGCAGGAATACGCCTTCCGAATCTTCGTTGACAATTGTCGCGCCGGTCAGGTCGATCGTCGCCGTCGTATTGTTGACGAAGAAAATGTCTCCGTTCAGGTTCGTGAGCGTTCCTCCGTTCATGGCAAAAGATGCAAGCCCCTCGTCTGCGTCGCCCGACATGGACTGGTAGATCATGACTGCCTGGTACCACTCAGACTTGTTGCTGTTCTTCGTAACATTGCTGGCTGTCAGGTTCACGTTGTTGAGGGTGACTGAATTTTGGCCCTCTACTACTACACCCTGGGATGCTGTGGATTCCATCACCGCATCACTTACTGTGATGTCCGCAGTGGAGTAGATGACCGGGGATCCGGTTCCTTCTGTCGTATAGCTTCCGCCGGTCACATTGACGGTTCCGCCGCCTCTGTCGGAGCGGATCGCCGCGGAGCTGTTGCCTGTTGTATGGATCAGCAGGTTGCTGGCATTCATTGTGCCGCCTCCGGTGGTCATCAGGCCGCCCGAGCAGTTGCCGCTGGTCTCGATCACGGAGTCGGAAATCGTAACCGTTGTGCCCTCGCCGTAGCTGAACACGCCGTTTGCGTGCTTGCCATCCGTGCTGACTGTAATCTCACTCAGCGTCAGCGACCCTCCGTTAGTTGCAAAAATCGCCGCATTCGCGCCGTAGAAATCTGCCTCGTCGCCTTCCGCGTCACCTGTCTTGACCACCGCAACATTTGAATAAGATGCTTCTTCGCCATCTGCTGTGATCGCGTGCTCTTCGTCAGTGTTGTTCTCAATAGTCTCTGTGATCTCAATTTCCTCTGCCGAGGGAACCTTTGCAGTTGTTGAATCGGATGTTGTCTCGGTTTGTACTGCGGTGTCCTGTGCCGCATCAGCCTGCTCTGCGCTGTCCTGCGCCGCGTCGGTCTGGACTGTCTCGGTCTCTACCTGCGTCTCCGCTTCCGTTTCTACTGCAGCGGTTGCTGCTGTCGCCGCACTTGTCGTTCCGCATCCGCCGAGCACCAGACTCATGATCATAAAGCTTGCTGCCATCATTGCTGTTGTCTTCTTCATTTTGTCTTTTCCTTTCTGTATTTTGTCATCTATTCGGAGTTGTTCTTTCCTTGTTATGCAAGAATCATATATCCTCAAACTTAGGTGAAACTTAGAAAAGTCAAAATATAGAAAAATTGTGTTATGATAGGCAGGTATTCCGCATTAATCATCAAACAGCATCAGAGGTCAACAAATGAGCGAAAACAGAGAGATCAATACAGATATGGATAAATCAGCGGCAGATCAGAATCTGGCCTGGGAAGAAGTGAGCGTCGAGCACATCGTGCAGGACAAGTGGATCGACTTTCGCAGGGCTGCTTACCGCTTTCCGGATGGCACTACTTTCTCCCCCTACTACAATTACAGCCGGAGGAGCTATGTCGTGATCGTGGCCTCCGATGAAGAGGAGAATTATCTCTGCGTCCGGCAGTACCGGCATGGGATCGGCCAGGTTACAACGGAGTTTGTGGCGGGCGGCATTGAAAGCTCGACAGGCCGCGAGTATATTACAGCGGACGACGCCAGGACAACCCACGAGGACGCGCTGACAGCCGCTAAGCGCGAGCTGGAGGAGGAAACCGGCTACACCAGCAATGAATGGGAGCACCTGATCACAATTCCCTCCGCTGCTACGGTTGCTGACAATTACGCCTATATTTTCAGGGCGAAAAATTGCCGCCGCACAAGCGAGCAGCACACGGACAGCACGGAGTTCCTGCGCATGGTGAAGCACAGTGCGGAGGAAATTGAGGAATTGATCGCGTCAGGAGGATTCCAGCAGGCGATGCATGTCATGGCGTGGCTTCTGGCGCAGAGGTGACGCCACTCTGCGCACCGTGTCGCCCTCGAGCAGGGAATAGATCCCGCTGTCCGCGGCGTCAAGGAGCGCCTCCGCAAAGATCTCTCCGGTGATATCGCCGCTGCTGTATGCGTCTGAATGACCCGCTGTCTCCTCTATAAAGCGGCGCATCGCCTCGCGGTAGTCTCTCTCATCACCCTCGAGGATAACGCCGTATCCAGGCCTCCTGACGATGCCCAGATGGCTCTCTTCCAACCAGTCGCAGAGCGAGTCCATATCGCTGCCGGCCGTCGCCTCGCTGACGCCCAGTTCCTCAGCGATCTCCTGCTTGCCGATCGGCGTTCCGTTGGCCAGCAGTATCTTCAGGATTTGTGAAATTCTGGGTGTAAATTCCATGTGTTCCCCCAACTCAAAAATATTACATTTGTCATGTTCCCTATAAAACCTTATCAAATTATTCCATGTAATTGAAGAAAAACAAAATGAATAATTGTCACTTTGGATATGGACAAAAGTTGAGCAGTGCTGTATTTTTAAGTGTGAATATAAAATCTTTATAAATCTGGCAGAAGGGCTGTGTACGATTTGGCATCGTGTGCGGCCTTTTCTTAATCCTGACGCGGGAGGGCGCTCTATGCACTGTGATATGCGCTATAAAGCAGTTATTTTCGATATGGACGGCACGATCCTTGACACCTCTGAGGACCTTGCGGCGGCTATCAATTACGCTCTGGCAAAATTCGGACACCGCGGCGATTTTCCTGTGGAGGACGTGTGTCTCTTTTTTGGGAGCGGTGCGCACACAGCCGTTCAGCGGGCCCTGGCCCGGGAAGCCGGCATGAGCCGGGAGGATATCCTGGAAATCGGCTCGGCGGTAAACGGCGCGGTCCCCGGCATTGACGAGGAAGAGGTACAGAGAATTCTTGAGGTCTACCAGCCCTATTACAAAGCGCACAATGCCATCCGCACCTGCGCGTATCCGGGGATTAAGGAGCTTCTGATCAAACTCCGTGAGGCCGGCGTCCTCACAGCGGTAGTCTCCAACAAGCCGGACAACTCGGTGACACAGCTGGCCGAGGACTATTTTGGCGGATTATTCGATCTGGCAATCGGCGAGACGGAAGGCATTGCGCGCAAGCCGGCGCCGAACATGAATTATCTGATCCTGGACAAGCTCGGTGTGAGAGCCGCTGACGCAGTATACATCGGAGATACGGAGATCGACATTGCCACAGCCCGCAACACCGGCATGGACCTGATCATGGTGAGCTGGGGCTTTCGGCCTGTCTCCTATCAGAAGTCGCTGGGCGCCACGACGATCGTGGACAGCGCCGATGAGATATTTGCGCTGGTGTCCGGCTGAAGCGGGCGATACTGTTCTTAGAATCGAGTAGGATACTCCTCGATTGACTGTTGGCCGTCAAATGCATCTTCGTGCAAGCACGAGATGCGCTTGACGGCTTATTGCACAAAAGCAAGGCTGCCGGCATTGAGAAAAAGGATTGGTAGTACCTGCACTTCTTTGTGCTATTTCTCCATCTTTTTAGTGAGTATTTATTGTTGGATGGAGCCTATATGGCGTTTAATGCCATGGCATCCATCGAATACGCGTGTGGCTTGAAAAGGATGGGACCTATCTAAGCACTTCTGGCTGTACCCTACATCCATACAAGAAAATTTCTTATTTGGTTGGAACCTTTATATGCGCTTCTGGCTACACCCTACATCCTTACAGAGAAAGCTTCCTAATGGATGGAGAGTTTTAAATCAGACATGCTTAACAGCCCATCCGATTTAACGCAAAGCCGGAAGTCGATGGGCAGTTTATCCCAAACAAGCTTTTTACAACCCATCCGATTTAACGCAAAGCCGGAAGTCGATGGGCAGTTTATCCCAAACAAGCTTTTTACAACCCATCCGATTTAACGCAAAGCCGGAAGTCGATGGGCAGTTTATCCCAGACAAGCTTTTTACAACCCATCCGATTTGACGTAGACTCGGAAGTCGATGGACTGTTTATCCCAGACATGCTTTAATTGCACCATCGATTCAATAAGAATTTCTGTAAGGATGGCCCCCACACACTACCGTCCCAATCATCCAAACAAGTCAACCTAACTAAAATCAGGGCTGCCGCATGTAAATGCGGCAGCCCTGATTTTCTTGAATTTCTTTTTACCTCACCGGAACGTTGTTCTCACGCAGAGCAAGCAGTACCTCTCTGATGAGCGCTCTCTCCACCTTGTGATAGTTGTCCTCATTGCACTCCGCTATGATCGAGAGCACCGCAAAGCCCATCTCCACAGACAGGACGCCTTTGTAGAAAGGCCCGCTGATAATCTCGGGGTGCTTGGCCGCGATCTGGGGAAGGGTGTTCTTAATGATCTCTTCCGCGTCTCGAAGCGCATAGTTGACGTCTACCTTGATCGTTACGGCGACCCAGGAATTCATCTTGGTGAGGTTAGTTACGCTCTTGATGTCCTTGTTGCCGATAACCTTGACGTTGCCGCCTCTGCCGACGAGTCTCGTGCTGCGCACGCCGACCTCCTGGACCATCCCTCTGTAGCCGTCAATGTTGACGATGTCGCCAACCTGATACTCGCCCTCGAAGATCATGGACACGCCGGCGAAGATGTCGGCGATGAGGTCCCTCGCGCCCATGGAGACGCCGATACCGATGACTCCGACGGAGGCAAGGATCGCGTTCGTATCCACGCCCAGATAGGACAGCGAGTAGTAGATAAACACCAGAATACCTATGTAGTTGATCAGGTTGGAGAACAGCCTGCAGATCGTCTTTCCTCTGGAATTGAGCATCTTCCCGAGTGTATTCGCGACGAATCGGACGAACAGCATCACAAGCACCAGTCCGCAGAAGAGCATCACGATACTGGTCAGCGAGAATATGTTCAGGCCCCTGTTCCACTTTCCTGTCAAAATATAGTTGAACACCAGATCCGACTGCTCGCCTTTGGCCCGCAAACTGAACAGCATGCTGATAAGGGACAGGCCAATCATGGTCTCGAACGCAACGATCGCTTTTCTCTCCGGCGTGGCGTTTTTGCTCAAATGCCTGATAATGGACATCAGCCGGCTGCGAGAAAGAATATTTTCTTTCTTACTGCCTTCGTCCTCCTTTGTTTTCTCTGACTGCTCGACTTTTTCGATCATCTTGGTGTTGTAACCGAAAATCAGATACAGGAACAGCACTGCGAAAACGAATATGAATCCTACCGAACAGATAAAGCCATATCGGAATCCCCTTCTGAACACCAGGTCATTAGGCGTGCATATATAAATGATATCGCCATCCTCTGCCATCTTGGAGATGCACAGGTGTTTTTGTCCATCGATCCGCGCAAAATCGGCAACGCCGTCGCGGAGCATGTTGTCGCTAAACCCAATATCCTTTGCGTCGTAAATGTAATACGCGAATTCATCTGATGAACTGTTGGAGATCTCAGCTTTTTCATGATCGATCATAAAGCTGACCTTTCCGGTAGGCGTAAGGCTTCTGAGGGTCCTGTTGACAGACTCTCTCGCGTCTTGATTTTCCGCCGGCTTCACCGCCAGAAGCAGGATGCCGTATTGTCCCGAATTCGGGTCGATCATGCGAACGCCGTACTGCTCCAGCGTTCTTCCCGTAACTTCATCTGTAAAAGCGCTGTGCGCTATGCCGGGAACGCCATTCAGGATCCGTCTGAAATCAGCGCTGGAAACCGGATGATCCGGATCTTCATGCGCCAGTTCCATATTGATATAGTCTGAACTTGTCCCTATCTCCTTGCCATCCGAATCATAGAGCATGATGTATTCTGACCCGATGATCCTGTTGAGAGCATTCAGATCCTCTTTATTATTGAGCTGCGGGTTCTTCTCTATCAGTTCCGCTGCGCGCCTTGCGTATTCCAGATAAAGCGCTTTTCTCGCGTCGCTCCTCTTTTTCAGATGTCCTTCATTAGCATTAATTTTGGAGTTGATCACTCCCAGTGTGCCCTGATCCCTCGTGATCTCAATATAGATCGAATTCAAGGAACGGAAGAACAAGCTGGATCCGAACACGATGATCGCTCCTATGATCCCGTAAGACAGGGCAATCAGTCTGATCCTGGCCGGAGCGTACATTTCCTTTTTCTTGTCTGTGATAAGGCCCGTTGTCATTTCCCCGTAAACGGAAGAAATCCATACGATAAATGCAAAAGTCAGGATTATGATCACAAAGACTCCTGCGCCTGTCTCGTCGACAGCCTGGTCCAAGGCGTGCCAGTCATTCGTAATGATAACAAGAACGCAGTCCAGTTCCGGTACTTCCCTGACAAGGAAGCTTTGCGCTTCCTCCGGATTGCCGGTGGCCACCTGCCCGTTGAGAGCCAGGAGTTCCTCGCGGGTGGAGGGAATCCCGAAATCCGCCGTGCTTCCACCCTCTTCTACATTGAAACTCACCGGGAAATAATACACGAGATCAGTAGGCAGGTTATAGAAGTACTTGCTGTTTTCTCTGTCCGGACACACAAGCGCAAGCTCAACTTCATAGGCAGCCTCTATACTCATGAGTTCATCTACGTAGTCAACATATTTATCTACATAATCGAGTATCTCTCTGCCGTCAACGATCTCCACATAGTAATAAGGTCCTTTGATGCGGCTGTAGACCAGTGTATCTCTTCTGCTTCCGTTCATTGTCGGGGTAACATAATCAAACATCCCCCCGCTGTTTGCGGCCATTTCCGGATAATTCCTGATCCCCCATCTCATCCCGTCGCCGAGCGTGACTTCGCCATTCTCTATTTTGACAATACCGCCTTTGCCCAGTTTGCCAATGGCGGCGTCTCCCTCCTCGGAAACTCTGTCATAACATGCTCTTGCGGACAGGTCTGCCTTTCGCTGGCACTGGTTGAAATACTCTGAATTTGCCTCATCGATATTATACGCGATCTCCTCAGCTGTCCTGAATATTCCTTCATACCGCATATCCGAGATCGTTTTATTCGTCGTGCCGATTTCGTTGGTCAAAAAAGCTACGTAATTGGAACCTTCCTGTGTCGACAGAATATTGATGACCAGCATTATCATCCACACAATAATGCTCAGGACCGCCGCGATTATCATACCTGTCACGCATTTCCGGACCGGATTTATAATTTTGATCTCCTTGCTCTCCGCTTTTGCCTTCATCTTTCTCTCCACGTCTTCACACGCTGTCGGATTCCTTCCACGCTGCACAAATCCGGAGTGACGGCTTTCTTCCCGGTCAGCCGCTCCAGCTCCGCCGCCGTGAGAGCGCCGATACACAGGGGCTGCATGCTGCCCAGCTCGTTGTTCTCCAAAAAGGCGCGCACGCCTCCCGCGCTTCCGAATATGATCAGGTCTGCGTCTTGCGTTTCGGACTGTATGTACTGCGTCCGGTAAACTGCGCAGTCCTTATATAGAATTTTCTCATTTTCCAGTTTATTTGTCAGCAGTGGATTTCCCTCCGCCGCCCGCAAAATCAAAACTTTTTCGTCCTTTCGGACGTTTCGGGTCAGCGCGCCGGCAAGTGCTTCGGTGGTATATTCTTCCGGTACCAGGTCCGCGTACAGGCGGGCCTCTTCCAGCGCTGCTGCTGTGCCCGGCCCGATGCAGGCGATCTTCATCTTCGCAAAGTTCCTGACGTCCGCTCTCCTGCGATCGATCTCCTCCAGAAAAGCCCTGACTCCGTTGGCGCTGGTAAAGACCAGCCAATCGTACTCCTTCAGTTCCTTTTCTTCCGGGATCTCCTCCCTCTGCGGGATCACTTCGATGCAGGGGAACTCCCTTGCTGCGGCTCCGTCCTCCCGAAGGGCCGCTGCCACTTTTCGTGTGAAGGAGCGGGTACCGACGATGAGGGCTGTGGGTTGCGCGTTCTTGCTGAAATAATCGCCTGCAGACGTTTCCTCTCCTGTGATCTCAGGCGACTTCAGGTGCATCGAAGCCGTCTTTCCGATCACGATCACGGCCGGCGCCTGCACTTCCTTTGCAATGTCTCCGAGGTTTCCGAGCGTCCCGTCCACCCGCTTCTCATCCGCCATATAGGCGCGCGAGAGCACGCTCGCCGGCGTTTCCGGGTCCTTCCCCGCCTTCACGAGGCCTTCCGCGATCTCACCGGCTTTGCTGTGTCCCATTAAGAAGATGAGCGTACCCCGAATCCCTGCCAAAGTATTGAAGGATTCCGCTGTTTTGCCGGCCCCGTGTCCCGTCACTACGGTAAAAGAAGAAGCCAGCCCTCTGTGCGTCACCGGAATTCCGAAGTGCTCAGGCGCGGAAATGCAGGTGCTGATGCCGGGGACCATCTCATATGAAAGGCCGGCCTCCTCAAGAGCCAGCGCCTCTTCGCCGCCTCTGCCAAAGACCGTCGGATCACCCCCCTTGAGGCGCACGACCCGGAGACCTCTTCGCGCGCGGTCAATCAGGAGTTCGTGGATCTCTTCCTGCTCCTTCTTGTGGGAATTCTTGCGCTTGCCCACGCAGATCAGCTCACAGCCGGCGGGCGCTTCCTCAAGCAGGGCCCGGTCCAAAAGATCGTCATAAATGATGACCTGCGCGCTGCGCACAGCCTCAAGCCCCCTCACTGTGATCAGCCCCGCCTCGCTCCCCGCGCCGACGATCCACACTTTTCCGTTCATAATACCCCTCGTTTATATCATTACTCGTTTTGAATTTGCAACGGCGCAGCGTCATTCTTCGTACATGAGCAGCAGGTTTGCGCTGTTTTGACTGATCCGAGCGTATATGCCGACCGCCGAACGGCAGTCGCACCGGAAGCGGCAGAAAATCCCTCTCTCAATCTCATAGCGCAGGTAGTTCTCCGGCGGCGTGATCCGGTCCAAAAGCGCCCTCATCTCCGCGTCCGATTCTCTGCACTCGCACGCCAGCATCCCCTGCCCTACAGCCGGGATCATCTCCTCCGGCTCAAGGATCCTGACTTCGAGCCCGCTCAGGTCCGCTCCGATGCGGTCCAGGCCTGCTTTGGCAAGCACGATCCCGTCGTACTCGCCGCGGCGCAGTTTGTCGAGCCTCGTTGTGATGTTGCCGCGGATATCTTTGAACTGCACCTGCATGCCGAGCTTGCCGCTCAGGGTCCTTAGCTGGCTGATACGGCGGGGGCTGCCTGTGCCGATGACAAAAAGATTTTCTGAGGCTTTCCCGATCGCCGACGCTTCTGCGGCTTTTTTGCCTGAACCCGGCCGCAGGATCAAACAATCTCGGGGGTCCGCCGCGTCCGGCATTCCCGCGATGCACAGCCCCGGCGCCATTTCGTAAGGCAGATCTTTGACACAGTGAACCGCGATGTCCGCCTCTTTCGACAACAGCGCCTTCTCCACATCCCGCACAAAGGGCCCGTTTCCGCCCAGCGCCGTGACGCTGCTCTTTCTGTCCCGGTCGCCCTTTGTACTGACGGTCAAAATATTGACTTTATAACCTTCATTCTCAAGCAGTTTTTTGACAAGCTCGTTCTGGGCCATAGCCAGCCGGCTTCCTCTGCCTGCAATACATAATTCTCTCATGTGTGCTCTTCTGTGTTTTGCCCTACTATTCGCTGTTCTTCTGCGTTTCGTCTTATTATCCGGCTGATTTCTTCGTCGCTCAGATGATTCTCGCTCGCGATCATTTCTGCAAGAAGCTGTCTGTACGCGGCTGCCCGCGCTTTCTGGTCCGGGATCCGCGCGCTGACTTCGCTGCGGAGGCTGCCCATCCGGGTCAGGATCGGGCCGATCTGGTCGGGAAGAATCTGCTCGATTTCTTTGCGCAGCTGCATCGCATAGGCGGGGCTTGTGCCGGAGGTGGAGATTGCTATAGTGAGGCTGTCTCTTTTGACAATGCTCGGGAAAATAAAGTCGCAATACTCCTGATCGTCCACCACGTTGACCGGGACGCCGCGCCTGCGGCAGTCTGCGGCGACCTTGCGGTCCACTTCCCGGATACCGGTCGCTGCCACCACAAAATCACCCAGCACCAGATCTTCTTCGCGGTACTCCCTGCACAGGATCTGCACCTCGCCGGCTCCCTTTTGGGGCTGCGCGGTGCGAGTGCCCTTGATCTGCGTCTGCGGAGCGATCACAATTATATCTTCCGTAAAACGGCGGAGCCGGCTCACCTTCTCCAGTGCGACCGGGCCTCCGCCGATGATCAGAAATGTCTTATTGGTTATATCTAAGAATAATGGGAAATAGCTCATTCCTTGGACCTTTGCTGTAACAACACGAAACTGTGCGGTAAGTTGCTTTACTTATTCTACCATTAATGCGGGGATGCGTCTATTGCGGGTGCAGGGGACCTCTGGGGGGTGCAGGGGACCTCTGGGGTAGTTTGCACTGGTGCAGGTGAGCTCTAGGGTAGTTTAAGTCTTGTCTGGAACAAATTTTCCATCCACTTCTTACTTGTCGTCAAATCCGATGGAGCTTGAAAAGCTTGTCTGGCACAAACTCCCCATCCTCCTAGAGCTTGCCGTCAAATCCGATGGGGCCTGAAAAGCTTGTCTGGCACAAACCCTCCATCCACCTCCGGTTTGCCGTCAAATCCGATGGGGCTTGAAAAGCTTGTCTGGCACAAACTCTCCATCCTCCTAGGGCTTGCCGTCAAATCCGATGGTATGTGAAGAGTTCCAGGCACAAAAATCGCTCCAGCCAATATGGCTTTTCCTTTTGTCCGATGGAGGTTCTATTCATGACCGCACAAATTGGTCCATCCATATCCCTGTCCAGACAAATCCGATGGTGCAACTCACGCGAAACGCTTGAACTGGCTCCATCCAATCCAAGGCTTCAGCCGAGTTCGATGGGCCGGAGGTCCCCGACACATGGTGTCTGCCAGCAAAAGCACCCAGAGGTCTCTCATACACAGGTGCAAAGCCACCCCAGAGGTCTCTCATACAGGTGCAAACTACCCCAGAGGTCTCTTAGACAAGTTCTCCTTCAAGATCACAGGGCGCAGCCGCAGCGCCGCTCCGGCCGCCAGCACGCACAGGATGAAATCCGGAATGACTGTTGACAGAAACCACACAGACACCAGCTCGACAAAACCTATGCCAACGTCTTTGGATACCACGAAGTTGAACATGAAGTAATAGTAAACAAGCCCGCACAGATAGTAAGCCATCTCTCCCCAGAAGGCGGCGAAAAGAAGCTTAAAATAGCCGTTGCCGGGGATGGTCTCCGCTATTTTGCCTGCGACGTATGCTGCCGCGGCGAAGCCGATGAGAAAGCCGAAAGTAGGCTTCATCAGGTACATGAGTCCACCGCCGTGGGCAAATACAGGCACGCCTGCAAGGCCGATCAGCAAGTAAACGCCTACGGCGGCTAAGCCGCGCTTGGAGCCGAGCAGAAAGCCGGCCAGCAGCGCAAAGAAAAATTGCAGGGAGAAGGTCACTTCCCAGATGCCGATGGGAATCATGATCTTGATGAAAGCGCCAACGGCCATTAGGCTGGCGAACATACCGCAATGCACAATATCAGCAGCGCTGATTCTGCCGGCTCTGTTCTTTTTATCGTTCATAGGAAAACTCCTTGTTGGTTTGTGTTGGTTCGATAGTCATTATATTACCATTTTTCGTTTTGCGCGTCTGTTGCGCAGGCAACCTGGAAAGACAGCCCCTTCGGCGGTAAAGCCGACAAAGAGACCTCTGGGGTAGTTTGTCCCTAGGCAACCGCAGGCAAAGCCGGCAATGAGACCTCTGGGGTAGTTTGTCCACACCTGTGGACAAACTACCCCAGAGGTCTCTTGCATATTCCCCCCGTTCAGTTAGAATAAAAATGACAAACTACCCCAGAGGTCTCTTAAAAATGAAAAAAGACTACTCCCGCTCCAAACTGGCGATTTTCGCCTCCTATATAGTGCCCCACAGGAAAGCCTTCGCCATTGATATGGCGCTGTCCGTCGGGATTGCTGTTGTGGACCTGATCTTTCCGTATGTGTCGAGATGGTCTATGCGCAACCTGCTGCCCGAAGGAATATTTCGGACATTTTTCATCGTGATGGCGATCATGTTCGCGGCGTATATACTGCGCGCGGTGTGCCAATATTTTGTCACGGTGATCGGACACCGGATGGGAACCCTGGTCGAGGCCGACATGCGCCGCGACGTGTTCACGCATATGCAGTCGCTGTCGTACAGTTTCTTCGACAGGAACAGGACCGGCGTACTGCTCGCCCGCGTCACCAACGATCTGTTCGAGATCGTAGAACTCGCCCACCACGGTCCCGAGAACATCCTTACCTGCTCCATCACCATCATCGGTGCGCTCGTCATTTTGCTGACGATCAACCCGCTGTTGACCTCGGTCCTCATAATCATGCTGCCCGCCTGTGTCATTTTCGGCATGCGCCAGCGCCTGAACATGCAGGCCGCCAACCGTGAGGTCAAAAAGCGCACCGGCGAGATCAACGCTGCCATCGAGAGCGGCATTTCCGGTATCCGAACCTCTAAGGCTTTTGCCAACGAGGAGGCGGAGGACGCGAAGTTCGACGAGGCCAACGAAGCCTTCAAGGCAAGCAAAGTATCTTTCTACCGCGCCATGGGCCTCTTCAACGCGGGCGTCGAGGGCACGGTCGGCCTGATGCAGGTCGCTGTCATCTCCGCGGGCGGTTTTCTGATCATGCGCGAACGGATGAACTACATCGACCTCGTCACTTTCACCCTTTACGTCTCTACTTTTACAGCGCCCATCCGCAAACTTATGCAGTTCATGGAGATCTACACGCAGGGAATGTCGGGTTTTGAGCGCTTCGTGGAACTGATGCGGACCCAGCCCGAGATCCAGGACGCCCCGGATGCCAAAACATTGACCGACGTCAAGGGCGACATCTGCTTCGAAGATGTGTCATTCTCCTACAACGACGGGACAGAGGTCCTCGACCACATCAATCTGCGCATCGCACCCGGCGAGACAGTCGCGCTGGTGGGCGAATCCGGCGGCGGCAAGACCACCATGTGCCACCTGATCCCGCGCTTCTACGACGTCACCGGCGGCCGTGTAACAGTGGACGGAAATGATGTCCGGGATCTCACCCAGGAGAGTCTTCGCAGGAACATCGGCATCATACAGCAGGACGTCTTCCTCTTTGCCGGCACTGTCATGGAGAATATCCGCTACGGAAGGCCAGACGCCTCCGACCGCGAAGTCGTGGAAGCAGCCGTACGCGCGCGGATCCACGATGATATCATGCAGATGCCCGACGGATATGACACCTTTGTAGGCGAGCGCGGCGTGGTGCTCTCAGGCGGGCAGAAGCAGCGTGTTTCCATCGCGAGAGTCTTCCTCAAGAATCCTCCCATCCTGATCCTGGATGAGGCAACTTCCGCCCTCGACAGCGTCACCGAACGGCAGATCCAGGACAGCCTGGACGCCCTTAGCCAGGGCAAAACCTGCATCGTCATCGCCCACCGCCTCTCCACCGTCCGCGGCGCGGACCGCATCGCTGTCGTCGACGGCATGCACATCACCGAGCAGGGATCCCGCGACGAACTGATGGCGCTGGACGGTGCTTACGCAAGACTGGAAAGAGCACAAGAACTGACATAATCAAAACAAGAGACCTCTGGGGTAGTTTGTCCCCAGTTGGGGTCAAACTACCCCAGAGGTCTCTTGCACACGAACAAACTACCCCAGAGGTCGATTACACATCAAAGGAGCCCTCCATGGCAAATATCTACACTGACCCCGTAAAAATCATCGAACTCAAAGAATCCGTCCTCGAAGATAACAACAAGGACGCCCAGGATCTCCGCAGCGAACTGAAAGCCCAGAAGACCTGCCTCCTCAACCTGATGTCCGGGCCCGGAAGCGGCAAGACCACCACTCTCCTCGCCTTGGACAAATACCTCAGAGGTCGCCTCAAATGGGGCGTCATGGAGGCCGACATCGACTCCGACGTGGACGCGAGGACAATCCTGGCCGCAGGCATTCCCGCGGTCCAGCTGCACACGGGCGGAATGTGCCATCTGGACGCCGACATGACGAGGCAGGGCCTGAAAGCCCTCTTTGAGAGCACCGATGAGCATCTGGATCTTGTTGTCCTCGAGAACATCGGCAACCTTGTCTGCCCCGCCGAATTCGACACCGGCGCGGCCATCAAAATGACCATCCTCAGCGTTCCCGAAGGCGACGACAAGCCGGCCAAGTACCCCCTCATGTACAAGGAATGCGACCTGATGGTCGTCAACAAGATCGACGCGCTGCCGGTCTTCGATTTTGACAAGGAGAAGGCGGAACGCTTTGCAAAACATAGAAACCCCGACATCAAAATATTCTACATCTCCGCCCGTACAGGCGAGGGCGTGGAAGCGCTTGCCGAGGAGATCATAAGACGAGTTGAGGCTTGGAACGCATAAAGGAGACAATCATGGGAACTGTTCGAACTATCAAAATAGAGGAAAGCGTTTTTGCGGACAACACTTCCTCGGCTGAAGCCATCCGCCGCATGCTCACAGACAAGAAAACCACCATGCTCAATTTCATGTCCAGCCCTGGCAGCGGCAAGACAACACTGCTGACCGCCCTGGTGAACAAACTGAAAAGTGAACTTACGATCCGCGTCATGGACGTCGATATCGAGTCCACCCTGGATGCCCAGCGCGTCGCGGACGCCACGGGCGTCGAAGCCCTGCAGATCCACAACGGCGGCCTGTGCCACATCGACGCGGACATGGTGACTCGCGCGCTGAGCCAGTTCGCACCGAAGGAGTCCGGAGTGCTCGAAGAGACCGATCTGCTCATCCTCGAGAACATCGGCAACCTTGTCTGTCCGGCCGAATTCGATACCGGCGCCCACAGGAACATCATGATCCTCAGCGTCCCTGAAGGCGATGACAAGCCCCTCAAATATCCTCTTATGTTCAGTGTCAGCGACCTGGTGCTGATCAACAAAATGGACACTTTGGATTATTTTGACTTCGATCTCGATAAGGCAAAAGAGCGAATCCTCCGCCTCAATCCAAACGCCGAGATCCTGCCCGTCAGCGCCAAGACCGGCGAGGGAATCGACGCTGTCTGCGACTGGGTGAGAAATGTTGTGAAGGTGAATGGAGTGAGGCAGTGATACGACAAAACAAAGAGCTGTGAAGGCTTTGGGATTTCAATCGTCCCTGGCTTTCACAGCTCTATTTTTATTGCTTTAGATTATTCTGCCGGTATTATCGCACCGCGAGAAGTAGTTATCTATAACAGCATCACGGAATCCACTTACCATCAGCTCCTACATAGTATTTACCGATCCAGGTGCTCGTAGCCATAACTCCGCTTCCGGTCAGGTAATAATCACCAACCCATTTGTTGGTCACCATGGCTCCGCTTCCATCGAAGTAATACCACTTTCCGCTGCAAATGCAGGGCAAACGGAAGTAAAGCAAAGCGCAAACGCCAGTATTAGCGCGATTACAGATTTGTTCTTCATACTCATCTCCTTTCTATTTCAGCCGGATCGAATCCGCGAATGTCCGCATCTCGTCCTTTGTTGCGGATATGTAGATATAACTCGGCTCGTTACCGCTGTAAGTGACTTTGTAATCGTATTTATCCGCCATTTTCAGCACGAACAGCGCCTCGATCATATCGTCGATCTCTTCCTTGCGCTGCGCGGCTGCGGCCGTCATTCTGATCCGGCTGCCGCCTGCGCCATCTCCGCCAAGCTGCGCAGGAACCGGGGCGACTTGGCAGAAGTTTCCCTGCTCCGCGTCCCGCTGCAGCCTGTATTCAAACATCCTGTCTTCCGACCAGGGTGATTCCGCGTCCGCGTAATAACTGCTGTAAACCGCATAATCACCGATTACTGTGAACGCAACACCATGCTCTTCTTCCCACTCGCTCTCTCCCAGGATCACATAAGCGGGGAGCTCCTCGCTCACTGGCTTCATAACCGCCACTCTGTGGGGGTGGAAATGAGACAATATTTTCTCTGTGACCACGTCCTCGTCGGGCAGGTCTTCCGTACAGAATTCCTGCAGTTCCTGGGCGAGCGCCATGCCCAGCTTTCCGCCCATGTTTTCATAGGCGTCCGCGCACATTTGCACATATCCGGACGGCGTGCCGGACTCATAGAGCAGTACCGCTTCGGTGTCAAAATATCGCGCGCTCAGTCTCCTCTTGTCCTGCCGCAGTTCTTTCTCATCGATCCCGCCGCCTATAAGTTCAAGATATCTTTGGTCCAGGATCTGTGACAGTTTATGAAAACTATCCCTGTTAAAGTCCACGCAATAATACCTGGGCACATCGAAGCGGCTGCACACCGCTCTGTAATAGTCAAAGAAATACTTGTGAGTACTGTGCTTAAAGGCGCTGTGTGCGCTGCGTTTGTTTAAGCTTCCTGTTTCCCCATCGTCGTAATAGAGATACATAAACCGGTGTGCCTTCGGATCGATGTCGTCTCTCGCCAGCACGTAGTCCAGGTCCCTGAGCACTTCCACGGGTGACTGTGTCCCGTCCTTTACGGCCTGCAGCAGCTCTGGGCCGAGGAGATTACGGAATTCGTCGCTTAGCAGGTCTCTGTCAATAAGCCAGCCAAGAAAATAGGAAATCGGCATGCCGGCATAATCGTAAATCTTGTCCGTCTCACTGTCCTGCATGGCGCTGATCCTGTCCTGAAATTCCTTTTTCTGCCCGCTGTCATTCAGGTCATAAAGGGTTCCCCGCAGCCGGAAGTACTCGAGAGCGGCGTCCTCCCAGGCCCATTCCGCCTTGTCCGCGCGAAAAGCAGGGGGCTCCACAGCCTTTCCGGCTTGTTGTTTCGCCTGTGAACCTCTCCCGGCTTGCGGACCTGCTCCGGCCTGTGAACCTCTCCCGGCTTGCGGACCTGCTCCGGCCTGTGAACCTCCCCCGGCTTGCGAACCGGCTCCGCCCTGTGGGCCTGCACCGGCTTTCGCATAACTCCTGGCCTGCAGGTCTCCCGAAAATTTGGGAAAGAAATAGAGAAGCGCGCCCAGTCCGGCAGCGAGGACAAGCATGATCCAGCCCGCTTCCGGAATTTCCAGAGAAAACCAGGTGGCGCTTAGTACCAGCATGACTGTCACGGTCTTCCAGAAAACGCCGTACAGCACGGGCAGTTTTTTGCCTTTGGCGGTTCTGAAGAAGCTCCAAATGGTCAGCCCGAACAGCGCCACAGCGCCAAGTGTCCAGGACACGACCATCGCGACCGGAACGCCCGGATGCGGATCTCCGACAAAAGTGAAGAGTCCCACAATCCCGAAGAGAAGCAGTCCGAGGTCCAGCGCCGCGCAGCAGACCAGAATAATATATCGAAATACGTTCATTTTTCCTCCATCAGTTTGACAATCAGGCGTATTTGTAAATTGGCGAATGAACGATCGTGCGCTACAATAGTGAGAACACGACATCTTATGTAAGTTTACTACTTTGTAGAGGATTGGGCTATATTTTGGCAAAAAAGCGCGATCCGGTTAATTATACTATGAGGAGATCCGGATGATGAATCAGAAAACAGGGCTTGTCCTGGAAGGCGGCGCGATGCGCGGATTGTTCAGCGCCGGCGTACTGGATGTGATGATGGAAAATGGAATTGAATTCGATGGGATCATGGGCGTCTCGGCGGGCGCGGTCTTCGGCTGCAATTATAAGTCCGGGCAGATCGGCCGCTCGATCCGCTACAATATGCGCTTCTGCGGCGATCCCAGATACTGCAGCCTGGAATCTCTGCGCAAGACCGGCGATCTGTACGGCGTCCAGTTCTGCTACGATGAGATTCCCAATAAACTCGATCCATTCGACAAGGAGGCTTACAAGGCCAATCCGACTCCTTTCTACGCGGTCTGCACCAATGTCGAGACCGGAAAGGCGATCCACAAGCGCCTGGACAACGGCGACGCCAAGGATATGGAATACTTCCGCGCCTCTGCTTCCATGCCGGTCGTATCCCGCATTGTGGAAGTCGACGGCTACAAACTTCTGGACGGCGGCATCACGGACAGCATCCCGCTCGCGAGCATGGAGCGCCGCGGTTACAAGAGGAACGTCGTGGTTCTCACGCAGCCCCTCGGCTTTGTGAAGAAGAAAAGCAAGATGATCCCTCTGATCCGCCTGACAATGCATCAGTATCCCAATGTGATCAGGGCTATGGAAGTGCGCCACATCCGCTACAATAAGCAGACCGCTTACGTGCGGGAGCAGGAGCTGGCGGGGAACGCATTTGTCATCCGTCCCCCTCATGATCTGGGCATCAGCCGTACCGAGGACGACCCCGCAGAGCTTCGCAGAGTCTATGAACTCGGGAGAAAAGAGATGGAAGAGCGCCTGCCGGAGCTCAGAAAGTTCCTGGAAGAGAGCTGCTGACCGTCATTTACGGACCAGATCGCTCAGCCACTTGCTGTGGAAAAAGTCATGGGTCAGTTTGTCGTACTCCGCCCACATGGGCAGAGTTTCGCACTCTCCCGCTCTGGGGCAGGGAACTGCGTCATTTGCAAGGCAGGCCACGGTCGCCAGGGAGCCCTCCATCAGTTCGATAACTTCGCCGATGTTGTACTCCTCGGGTTTCCGATTCAATTTGTAGCCGCCGCCCTTGCCGCTCACTCCGGTCAAAAGACCGCCGACGACCATATCTTTAACAATGATCTCCAGGTATTTTTTGGAAATATTCTGTCTGGCAGCGATGTCCTTTAAAGGGATGTAGCTGCCGTTATCATTTTCTGCAATATCGATCAATACGCGGATCGCGTAGCGCCCTCTGGTTGAGATCATAAGGATACCGCCTTTCTGTTTTTTGCCTATTTTATAGTAGGTAAATGGGTAAATCAAGATGTGCGGTACAAATTTCCAAATATTTGCCTATTGACATGATAGGTTAATAGGCATATAATGGCGCCAAGAAATGATTCTCACCAAAAGGAGGCTTAAACGATGTTCCGCAAATATACATCTGATCAGAATATCGTTATGTGTTGGCGAATGTTGAACTCCCGGGCATATAGGATGGCCGGGGCGTCCGACTGCATGTCCGCACGCCTCATGAAAGAGCGATGTTAGTGCTGCAGGCACACACACTTGCCATTTGCCCGGGAGCTTCTCAAAGGATCCCGGGATTTTTTATGTCCCGGGATCTGCCTCAGGCAACCGCAAGAATATAAAGAACCAAAAAAGGAGAAATAAAATGAGCAAGTACAAATTTGAAACCCTGCAGCTGCACGTTGGACAGGAACAGGCCGATCCGGCTACCGATTCCCGCGCCGTTCCGATCTACCAGACCACTTCCTATGTGTTCCACAACAGCAAACACGCGGCGGACCGCTTCGGACTCGCCGATCCCGGCAACATCTACGGCCGTCTGACCAATTCCACCCAGGAGGTGCTCGAGAAGCGTCTCGCTGCTCTTGAAGGCGGCACCGCTGCCCTGGCAGTAGCTTCCGGCGCGGCGGCCATTTCCTATACGATCCAGGCCCTGGCCGCAGGCGGCGGCCACATCGTCGCGCAGAAAACTATTTACGGCGGAAGCTTCAACCTTCTTGGCCACACACTTCCCCAGTACGGCATCGAGACGACTTTCGTGAACGCGCACGACCTGGCGGAGCTCGAAGGCGCCATCACAGATAAGACACGGGCTGTGTATCTGGAGACCCTCGGCAACCCGAACAGCGACATTCCCGACATCGACGCGATCGCGCAGATTGCTCACAAGCACGGGCTTCCGCTGGTGATCGACAATACCTTCGGAACTCCCTATCTGATCCGTCCTATCGAACACGGAGCCGACATCGTCGTCCACTCCGCGACGAAATTCATCGGAGGCCACGGCACGACACTGGGCGGCATCATCGTCGAGTCCGGCAAATTCGACTGGGGCGCCGGCGGGAAGTATCCTCAGCTTGCGGATCCCAATCCCAGCTACCACGGGATTTCTTTCTACGATGCTGTTGGACCGGCTGCTTTCGTGACCTACATCCGGGCGATCCTGCTGCGCGACACAGGCGCCGCTATTTCTCCTTTTAACGCATTCCTGCTCCTGCAGGGCGTGGAGACCCTCTCCCTGAGGCTCGACAGGCACGCCGAGAACACGAAGAAGGTCGTCGAATACCTCGCGGCTCATCCGCTGGTGGAAAACGTCAATCACCCCTCCCTTCCCGATCACCCGGATCACGCGCTTTACACGCGGTATTTCCCGAACGGAGGCGCCTCGATCTTCACCTTTGAGATCAAGGGCGGCCAAAAAGAAGCCTGGGATTTCATCGATCATCTGGAGATCTTCTCCCTGCTGGCCAATGTGGCAGACGTCAAGAGCCTTGTGATCCACCCCGCTTCCACCACTCACTCCCAGCTCTCTGAGGAGGAGCTCCTGGACCAGGGTATTAAGCCCAACACCATCCGGCTCTCCATAGGAACCGAGCACATAGATGACATTATCGCGGACCTCGAGAAGGGCTTTGCCGCTCTTGGCTGAGCCAAAACATTGGCCCCTGTACTTATAAACTAAGTGCCCTGACCGGCCGTCAGGGCTCAGACATCACAATTTAATTGTAGAAGGAGGATTATCATGGCTAATATTCACAAGAGCGCTGCGGAACTGATCGGAAACACCCCTCTTTTAGAGGTCACAAATATTGAGAGAGACCTTGGACTGAAAGCGAAAGTCCTTGTGAAACTTGAGTACTTCAATCCCGCGGGAAGCGTAAAGGACCGCATCGCCAAGGCGATGATCGAAGACGCGGAAGCCAAGGGTCTGCTGAGAGAAGGCTCCACGATCATTGAGCCCACATCCGGCAATACCGGTATCGGTCTTGCGGCGATCGCAGCCGCGAAGGGCTACCGCATTATTCTGACGATGCCCGAGACCATGAGCGTGGAGAGACGCAATATTATGAAAGCATACGGAGCGGAGCTTGTCCTCACAGAGGGCTCCCAGGGCATGAAGGGCGCGATCGCCAAGGCCGCCAAGCTGGCGCTGGAGATCCCGAACAGCTTTATTCCCGGCCAGTTCGTCAATCCGGCCAACCCGGCGATCCACAGGGCGACCACCGGTCCAGAGATCTGGCGCGACACCGACGGCAAGGTAGATATCTTCATCGCAGGTGTCGGAACGGGCGGCACGCTGACCGGCGTAGGTGAATATCTGAAGTCTCAGAATCCCAATATCAAAATAGTGGCACTCGAGCCGGAAGGGTCCCCGGTCCTCTCCGAGGGCAGAAGCGGCGCCCACAAGATCCAGGGCATCGGCGCGGGCTTTGTCCCGGAAGTCCTGAACACGAAGGTCTACAGCGAGATCTTCCGCGCAGCCAATGAGGACGCCTTTGCCGCGGCGAAGCTCCTCGCCAAGAAGGAAGGCGTTTCCGTAGGAATCTCCTCCGGCGCAGCCCTGCACGGCGCGATCGAGCTGGCTAAGCGCCCGGAAAACGCAGGCAAGACTATCGTGGCCCTGCTCCCTGACAGCGGTGACCGTTATTATTCCACCGCGCTGTTTACAGAATGAGCCGGTCTTAAAATCAAAAAAGGCGCGCACATGCGGATGTTCTTTCCGCTGTGCGCGCCTTTGTGCGTCAAAAGCATGATCTATTACTTGTTATCCTTCGGCTTCTCTGTTGTCTCAGAGTTAACCTCTGTATATTTTGACTTAGTGTCCTTCGGAGCCGTTTTCTTCCCTGATTCGCCTGTCTTCTTGATCTCTTTCCAGTCAGAGAGCCAGTCCGGCACCTTGTCCGTGGACGAGAACTCAAAGGTTTCGACAAACAGGAATTTGCGTGTCACGAAGATAATAGCGATCGCGCATACCGTCAGAAGGTTCTCCAATGAATTGCCGCCCTCGAGGACCATATGCCTCGACAGAGCGAACAGCAGCACTTCGATAACACTGCCCGGCGTATGCTTGATAAGCATCTTGATGAACTCGATTCCGATGACCAGATCGAGCGCGCTCTCTAGGAAATGACGGTACGAAACAGTGCCCTGGCTCATCGAGCCCAGAAGCGGCAGTTCTCTCACCAGCGGGTACACGCTTATGATGAAGCCAAACGCCACGATGATCGCGATACCGATCTCGAAAATATCCATCAGGTGTTCCAAATACGCGGTAACATGATGAATCCTGTCCCCTACACTTTCATGGCTTTCATGAACATTATTGTTGTCGTGATCAGACATACAATCCCCCTATCTTTTTCATCTTCCCCACGGCACCAACTTATTGCCTGCAATGATATTGTACTATATCCCGGCACTTTCTTGAGGTTTTTTTTCGGAAATGCTACAGTAAAATGTAACATTACTTTCATTTTATGTGATTAACACTGAGGGGGCAAAACATGGATTTCAACAGTGATGACTTCAGAGACCAGCTTGAAGCGATTCTCTTCAAGATCAAAACAGGCTTCACACAGGTGATCAGGCTCCTGGGCTACGGCCTTTTGTGCGGTACGATCGTCGGAGCGGTTGCCAGCGTCTTCGCGCTTGGCATTGATTATGCCACAGAGCTGCGGGCGCAGCATCCCTGGGTCATCTTCCTGATGCCGATCGGCGCGGCTGTCATCGTCTTCTTCTACCAGAAATTCGATCACAGCGAAGGGACAGACACCGTCCTCCTGGCGGTCACAAGAAATGAGAGCGTCCCCGGTACCATGGCTCCCCTGATCTTTTGTTCCACGATCCTTTCCCACTTTATGGGCGCTTCCGTAGGCCGCGAAGGTGCGGCGCTGCAGATCGGCGGATGCCTTGGCGATGAGATGGGCAAGCGCCTTCATTTCCAGGAAGAAGCGCGAAGGATCATGGTAATGGCCGGTATGAGCGCAGCTTTCTCGGCACTCTTCGGAACGCCGCTGGCAGCCACAGTAATCGCCATGGAGATCAGCCATGTAGGCCTTCTCCAGTACGACGCGCTAGTCCCCTGTGTTCTCTCAGCTCTTCCCGCCTACTATATTTCCGCCATGATGGGCGTTGAAAAGCATCCCTGGGCACTCTCCGCGGTGAAGCCTTTCTCCCTGCCTATGGCTGTGGCCACCTTCGTACTGGCCGTTCTTTGCGCGCTGGTCAGCGTCCTCTTTGTCGTCGCTCTGGGCAGGATCCCTGCACTGGCGAGGAAGATCCCCGCTTCCCCGATCCCCCGCGCGGCGATCGTCGCAGTCATCCTGCTTGTCATGACCCTCCTCTCCGGCGGCCAGTTCTACAACGGCGCGGGCGGACACGTCATCACCGAATGCCTGCAGGGAGAACCCGTCCCTGTCTACGCATTCCTTCTGAAGATCCTGTTTACAGCCGTCTCCATCGCAGCCGGCTTCAAGGGCGGTGAAATTGTTCCCGCACTGTTCATAGGTGCCTCTTTCGGCTCTGTCGTCGGACCTCTCATGGGTATCCCCAGCGGTCTTGCGGCAGCCATCGGCATGGGCTGCCTATTCAGCTGCGTCACCAACTGCCCTCTCGGCACTCTTCTCATCTGTTTCGAGATGTTCGGCTTCGAGGGCTGGCCCTACTACCTTCTGGCCATCGCCATCGCCTCCACCGTATCCGGAAACTATGGCCTCTATCATCACCAGAAGATCCGCTACGGCAAGTTCAAGGTTGGCGTTGAGGATTCGCATGCGCATCATTGAGGAAATTGCTTGATTTTGTGGTGATTTTGCGGTTGGGCCGGATTCCGGCTTGCTTCTGCGGCGGTTGGGCATAAGAAGCTGGTTATTTAAAATCATACACAACTCATTATCGGAATACAGTCAGTCTTGAGTCAAAATATCGCTTTAGCTAAGATTTCAGGTACTTACCAACAAAATATCGATCATTTCAGGTATAGATTGCTATTTTTCGTTAATCTATACCTGTTTTTTTGATTTTTCAAAAAGATTGCATGCAATCTTTTGTGTATGAATCTGTTTTTCCGCTGTTTGTGCCTAATTCACTCTGAAGCCGACTGATTTCCAATGAAATTCACTCTGAAAACAACTTGCCATCGGTGAAATCCACTCTGAAACCACCTGATTGCCAATGCCCCCACTCTGAAAACAACAATATCCCACCAAAAAACCCAGAAAAAAACCGCCGCACCAACCGGTGCGGCGGCCTCATTACCACCAAATCATTTTCAGCCTGCCGGATTCTCCGGCAAACTATTTCTAACAGCCCTCAGCCTGCCAGCTCTTCAGCCAGCTTCTCAAGTGCGGCTTCGCTGTCCGCGTTCAGCGCGGACTTGATCGTAACTGTCGTCTCTGTGAAGGTGATGTTCTTGGATTTCTCAAACATGGCCTTCATGAGCTTGCCTGCTACAGGAGCCCAGGTTCCGTTCTCGATGATAGCGATGGTGCGGTTCTGGTACTCGCGCTCTGTCAGGTGCTCGATGAATGTATGCATGAAGGGGAAAATGCCGTTGTTGTAGGTCGTTGTAGCAAGGACCAGTCTGTCATAGCGGAACGCGTCCTCAACTGCCTCAGGCATGTCGTCTCTTGCCAGATCGCTGATGGCGACCTTGACGCCCTTCGCGCGAAGAAGCTCTGCAAGCTTCTCAGCTGCGGCCTTGGTGTGGCCGTAAACGGATGTGTAAGCGATGCAGACGCCGGGTTCCTCAGGTGTGTAGGAAGACCACTTGTCATACATGCCAAGGTAGTATCCGAGATCTTCGCTCAGAACGGGGCCGTGGAGAGGGCAGATGACCTGAATGTCAAGTCCTGCGGCCGCCTTCAGGAGCTTCTGTGTCTGAAGTCCGTATTTGCCCACAATGCCAAAATAGTATCTGCGCGCTTCGCAAGCCCATCCCTCGGGATCTTCCACATCGTTGGCGCCGAATTTGCCGAAGCCGTCAGCGGAGAAAAGGACCTTGTCAGTGCTATCGTATGTGACCATGACCTCAGGCCAGTGAACCATAGGCGCGAACACAAACTTCAGGACATGCTTGCCGAGGCAGAGTTCCTCGCCGTTCTTGACGATCTGCTTCTTCATGGAAGGATTCTTGCCATAGAACTGCTCCATGAAGGTGAATGTCTTGGCATTTCCAATGACCACAGCGTCCGGATAAGCGCCCAGGAAACTCGTGATATTAGCGGAGTGATCGGGCTCCATATGCTGTACGATGAGGTAATCCGGCTTCCTGTCGCCAAGGACAGCTGCAAGATTAGCAAGCCACTCCTCGCCGAAGTGCTGGTCTACGGTGTCCATGACAGCGATCTTCTCGTCGAGGATCACATAAGAGTTGTATGCCATTCCTCTGGGAACAACGTACTGTCCCTCGAACAGGTCTACCTGGTGATCATTTACGCCAACATATTTGATATCATCTGTTACTCTCATATCCCGCTCCTTTATACATTATTGTTTTTTATAACCGTAACGAATCAGCAACCCGGAATTCAGGATCCGGGCTGCTGAACTGTTACTTATAATTTACCTTAAAATGCTGGTCTCGTCTACTCCCGCGGCAAAATCCGGCATCATCCTTTGATACTGATGTCGCCGCTTCCCATCTGGATCGTCAGAAACCGCTTTCCGTTTCCGGGCTGCATGTACCGGTCGCCCTCCGAAGTGCCGTTGTAACTGATCTCCCCGTCGCCGGTCTTGATCTCCATCCTGCATCTTGAAAGACTCTCATCCGAGTTGATTTCCACTCGCCCTTCCGCCATGCCGATATTCAGGCTGTTAAAATTGCACTCCGAAACGGAAACCGAACCGGAATCCGTGTAGATATCAACTGTTCCCAGGGATACGTCCTTCATGACAAGTTTTCCTCCTCCGGACTGGATCGTCACGGAGTTGGCAGTTATGTCGGTTATGATCAGGTTCCCATTTTCCATCGCAACCCGAAGTGTATCGAGGCCGATCCCGGAAGGGATCGTGATCACGATCTCGGGCTCAGCTCCATTCGTTTCCGAAGTTTCTGTCGAAGAAGCAGGTTCCGCCTCAGCGCTCTCACCCTCTGCAGCAGGGGCCGCTTCAGCGCTCTCACCCTCTGCAGCAGGTTCCGCCTCAGAACTATTGCCCTCTTCAGCAGGAACCTCCACAGTAGAGACCGCTGCGGCGCTGTTTCCATCCGCCGCGGGCTCGTCCTCGCCGATAACGACGACTGACCCGTTTGAACTCTTTTCCTGATCCGCGCTCTTCCGGCCGCTCACCACCAGGATGTCGTCCTGCACCGAGAAGGATGGAATGTGTTCCCATCCGTTCGGGAACGAAATGGTGAAGTCTTCGCCGGGCTTGATCGTGAGGGTTCCCCGCACGGAATTGATCGCGATCCTGTCAAAATAGTCCAGCGTGTAGAATCCGGTCTCCTCCGAAACCGTATAGCCGTAGGCGGATGTTTCGCTTTTCGCTCCCGCCGTACCCGCATAAACCGGGAGTACACTCTGAACGATCAGAGTGATCGCTGCCAGGAAGGCGATCAGCCCCTTTCCGGCATCCCGAAGTAATCTGTTCATAATTGTGATCCTTTCCATGCTGAACATCTAAATGCCGAGCACTTCCATGCTGAATGCATTACACAATTTCATTATAGACGTGGGAAGGATGAAATGTAAATCCTTTTATTTCAGATATTTTACATTTCTTTCACAAATATTCTATCTTTTGGCAGATAGTTTACAAAAGCGTTTCTGTTCCGTTACTCGAGTGTTTCGTGATCTTCGGGCTCGTATGTGACGCCGTCAACACTGAAGGAATCCTCGTCCCTGATGATGAAGATCATGGTCTTTCCCTTGTTGAGCTGGATCTCATTGCCGTTGTCGTCATAGAAGGTAGTGGGCTTGTAGTCGTTGCCCTCGCCCTTCTCCCAGGTGACATGGATCATCCGGCCGCCGGTGAGGAAGAATCCGTCCTGGCCGTCCTCCTCGATGAGGATCCTGAGGTAGGAAGAGCCGTCTTCTCTGGGCTCGGCGCTGGCTCTCTGAATCAAAACATTGTCGAAGGCCATCTGCTCGTCGGTCACCGCGTCTTTCTGAGGCTCGCCGTAGATCGTCTTGTAGTACTTTCCGTCCTCGGCGTTGTAGGTCAGCGCGGATTTTGTGACAGGGAAGCTGTCTCTCATATCCAGGTACACCGCGCTCACAGAATCACCATACTGCTTGAGCGTGTTGCGCTCCTGCGCGAAGGTGAAGTGCTTCTTGTTGTAGTAAGCTCTTCTGTGCTCCGTCTCGAAGCCCGCTTTCCTGATGGCTTCTTTGATGTGCTCCGCGTCAGTGTAAGCAGTGTGCTCCGACCTGCTGCCGGCGGGAACTCTGTAGAAGCAGCCGTAATCAGAACCGAGGATACCGCCAACGCCGTTGATGTTATCGACGTCTTTTCTGGTGAGGATGTCCTTAGTGTAGTCGATCGGTCCGCCGTAGTGGATGATAATGGGATCCCACTCCAGTGCCTCGTAGACAAAATATGCCCTGATGCTGCGGATGTTGCCGATCCTCTCAAGGTTCTGCCAGTCCTGGATAATTCCCATCTGGCGGCTCATGCTGCCCTCTTCGATGATCTCATAGAAGACATCGACGTTGCTCAGGCCGTACTGGGGCTGCGCTTCTTTGTCGATCGGGAACATGACCGCGATCGGTCTCTGAGCGGCCAGCGTCGGGTCGATGGGCTCTCCGGTCAGAACGCTTACATCAGAGTATTTCTCTGCGGCAGAGCTGCCTTTGCCGGTTTCGGTCTCCTTGTTATCACCAGCCTGCGCTGTGGCTCCCGCTACAGTAAATCCGGGAGCTGTTACAGCCATGCACATAGCCATAAATAAAAGTAATGCTTTCTTTTTCATTTTCAACTTCCTTTCCTGAAAAAAATACAGGTTTCCGCGCGCCTTCCGGCTGCGCAGAAACCTATTATAATCCCAAAAGAAGCATGTTTCAATCGAGTAAGGAGTCGATCAGAGCCCCCTTTATATGGCGATTTGTACTACTTTTATCCCTATTTTGACAAATACTCCTCAGCCTTCTCCCGGTCCACTTTTTCATAGGGAAGGCGGATGTACTTGTTGTCCTGCATCGCGACGCCGTCGGGAAGCTGCATTTTGTCCAGCGAGCCGCCGGAGGCCAGCGTGTAGGCCAGTTCCTCCATAGCCCGGGCCTGCCCGTCCTTATCGTTGTAGATCGTACCGGTCATGGAGCCGGCGATCACAGCCTCAAGTCCCGTGTCCGTTCCGTCGATCCCAAAGATGGCCGGCCACTCTTCCTCGGGGATCCCTCTGCCCTGGTAAGCATCTATTGCGCCAAGGGCCATATCATCGTTGTTGGCCAGCACAAGTTCGATGCCGCTTCCGTTTCCGTCGATGAGCTGCTCCATCTTGCTCCTGGCCTGGGCGCGGTTCCAGTTGGCGATCGCGTAGCCGACCTTGTCCAGAAGGATCCCGTTCGAGATCATGGTGTCCACCGAGTACTCCGTCCTTATGATAGCGTCCTGGTGCCCGGCCTCGCCTTCAAGTACTACATACTGGATACTGCCGTCTTCGTTTCTGTCCGCCTCGGGATGTGCCTTGAAATACTCTGTTGCCATCTCGCCCTGCAGGATCCCTGACTGAAATGCGTCCGCTCCGACATAGTAGAGTTTATCCCATTGCATCAGGTCCTCTTCCACCAGTTCTCTGTTGAAGAAAATAACCGGAATGTCGTTCTTTCTCGCAGTGTCGATGATCTCCGTGGGCGCAGTGCGGTCCACCAGATTGACGCAGAGCACGTTGCAGCCGTTCTCGATCATCTCCGCGACGTCCTCGTTCTGCGCAGGCTGGGACCTCGACGCGTCCTGAACTATCGTGGCGATCTCCACGCCTTCAGACTTCCGAGTGTCCACATAGCTGCCAAAGGAGTCCATGAGTTCCGAGATAAATGTATCATACTGATCGTAGAGACTGACGCCGATCCTCACGGAGCCGTTCCCTTTCTTGGGACTCGTACCCCCGCAGCCGGAGACAATTACCGCAGTTCCCAGAACCGCTGCCAATATGGCTGCCGCCTGCCTGATCCCCGCCGTCTTTTTGCTCTTTCTCACCATTGTGCTCATCGTCTGTACCTTTCCAATAGATAACCCGTTTGCCTGCTCTATGACTCAGGCCATCTTTTCCGCCTCATCTCTGCACAGGGAACAGAATCTCCTGATTCTCCTCCGCGAACAGTGTGTCTTTGTGGATCGTCCTGTGCGCGATCGTCCGCACCAGCGGCAGGAAACGGTTTCTGTGAATATAGTCCGCCAGGTCTGAGACACTCTGATAACCCATCATATAGTCCTCAGGCACCACAAGACTCTGGACGATACCGCAGTCGAGATAATAGATCGACTTTGTGGACGTCCCGGTACCGATCACGATTATCTTCTTTTCCTGCGACGAAGCATATTCACCCGCCGCTTCCATCCCGGCGTTGTCCAAAGCTACCAGTATTTCCGGTACCTCATGCTCTTCGAGCTGTTCCTTTATCTCCTTGGCGTCCCCCATACATTCCACGACCCAGGCAGTCCGGCCGCCAAGACTCTCCAAAGTCTCCGTAAAACCGTCCATCCTCTGCTCCATGGAGCTCAGGGCGGAACTGCCCCGAATAACGCCAATAACGCAGTTTTCCAAAGGTTTCGACGCGTATACCGCGGTTTCCTGTGCAATCGTCTCTCCAATAGCCCTGTGGTCAGGACTTACAACTCCCACTACGTTGCTCATGACCTCATAAGCATTTTCATCCACCAGTTCTATATTTGTCCTGTCACTGAGTTTCTCCAGCGTATTAGCCGCACCTATACTCGAACAGAGCTGGATGATCACTCCGTCCGATCCGTTCGCGATCGCTCTCTCGACGATCGCCTCTTCTTCAGAAAGAGTTTCTATGTGTCCGGTGGGAACGATAGTCAGAATGACTTCCTGATCCTCCGCAGCCTGCTTCATCCCTTCGATAAACTGAACCCATCGGTTGTCATTGCTGTTTTCTATGATCACATGGATCTGCCGCAGATTCGCGGTATTTCCGCTCTCCCAGACCATGAAACCGATCACTGCCAGAATCATTGCAACGAGGGCCAGCACCAGTGCCGGGAAGAGCCTTTTATTTTTCATCCTGCACCTCCCCTGTCCATTTCCCGTGCTCCAGGGCCTTGCGGTTCTCTTCTGTATAGGGAACCGCGGGAATCCTGATCGTAACCTCTGTCCCTTCGTCGGGCTCGCTCTCTATCCTGAGTCCGTACTCCGGGCCAAATCTGAGCATGATCCTCTTGTGCACATTGATCAGTCCCACTCCCGATCCGTGTCTGCGCGTTCTCTCCTCATGCTCCTCATCCGACAGGATCTGGTCGACCTTCTCCGGCGGCATGCCCAGCCCGTTGTCCCGCACGGACATCAAAATATCGTCTCCTTCTTTTCTTCCGCTGACGACGATCTCTCCCTCGTCGCCGAGCGCGTCTACGCCGTAGTAGATCGCGTTCTCCAGGATCGGCTGCAGGATCAGTTTCACCGTGCAGTAGTCCAGTATCTCCTCCTGGATATCCCAGCTCACCTCAAAAGCGTCTTTATACCGCACTTTCTGAATATTCATATAGTTGCGGGCGTGGACAAACTCGTCCCGGATACTGATCACAGTCCTGCCCTTACTGAGACTGACTCTGAAAAGGCTCGCCAGCTGTGTCACCATAAACACAGCGTCCGCGTTTCTCTCGCCCTCGATCATCCACACGATGGAATCCAGCGTATTGTAAAGGAAGTGCGGATTGATCTGCGACTGAAGAGCGTCCAGTTCTGTTCTGCGGCGCTCCTCCTGCTCCCTGACGACGTCGTCCATCAGTTCATTGACCTGCCGCAGACTTCCCTGCATGCTTCGTCCCAGGTTTTCTACTTCCGCAGGTCCTCCGATGTACACCTTGTCGGGATCGACCCTGCCTCCGTCCATATTTTGGATAGAGCGGTTCAGCCGCAGGATCGGGCTTGTGATCCGATTCGTCACAAGGCGGTTGATCAGAAGGAGAGCCAGGATCGTCACGAGCAGGACCAGAAATGTGAAAAGCTGCGTACTGACCGTGCCCAGCCTGAAGCCGCTCATAGGAATGACACCGACCAGTTTCCATCCCGTATAACTGATCGTCTTGACAACTACCATCCGGCGCTCGCCCTCAAAGATCTCTTCGTGCACGCCGTCATCATAATCTGAGGCGGTCAGATTGTTCTCCCTGTACTTATCTACGCCAATCTGGATCATCCTGGGATGATAGATCAGCTCTCCGTTGCTGTCGCACAGGTAAAAATATTGATAGGAGCTGCTCCCGTTGACACGGTCCATCATCTCCTCGATCGTGTTGTAGTTCATGTCGACGAGCAGGACTCCCCTGACGGGAACGCCGCTGTAGGTCAGCTCTACGATCCGGCTCAGTGAAATGACCCAGTAATAGCGGAAAGAAGACGCGTTGAAAATATTCTGCACATGCGGCGTTGAGAAGTGAAGGTTCTCCGGCCGCTCCATCGCCATCTTGAACCAGGGCTGCAGGCGCACATCCATTCCTTCTTTCATTGTTGAGACAGGCGCCGCGCAGACAAGGCTTCCATCCCTCTTAAACAGGGCAAAGCTGATCAGGTTGTCCTTATTGGCCTCATACAGAAGGGACATTTCGCTGTCAAGACTGTCCAAGGCCATGTCTTTATCCTTGATGGTGTCATAATACATGGCGTCGCTGACTCTGCGCATCGATGTCAGGTAGTCCTCAAAGTTAGCCTCTGTCTGGGACATCAGCTGCTCCATGCTCTCTGTCATCATTGCCCGGGTGCGCAGCGTGAACCGCTGATACAGGGAAAATCCGAGCAGCACCATAATAAAGACCGAGACGACCGTAAAGGAAACAAGCACCGTAAACTGGATTCCCCGCCTGCCTGCCTTTTCCATTGTCTGTCCGATCCATTTCGAAAATCCGCTATTGACTTTTTCCGGGTTCTCCCTGTCAAATTCCACGTTATTATCTCTCCGTTCGGCATCTGGATGTCAAAACATCCAAAACTATTTTCTCTCCGTGCGATAGCGGGACGGCGAGACGCCGAACTTCTTCTTAAACACATAGCTGAAGTAAGCGGGATCCGCATAACCCACCTGGGCAGCGATCACATAGGTCTTCTCATCCCGCCCGATCAGCCTCTGCACAGCCTGCTCCATCCTGTAATCAGTGAGATAGGCGATAAAAGTCTTTCCCGTCTCTTTTTTGAACATAGTAGAGAAATACGCCGCGCTGACTCCCAGAATTCCGCAGATCTTATCGATCGTCAGCTCCTGATCGCTGTAATTATCGCGCACATAATCTACTGCCTTAGACACAAAAGTCTGCGCGCCGTCCGCCCTGTTGCTCTGCATCTGTTCCTGCATCATGAGGGATACCTTGCAGAGCCAGTCCTCCAGCTGTGTGGAATCCATGTTGGCTACATTGCGGAACAGCCGCTCGTCCTCCCCGAAGATCGGCTCCGTATCGATCCTGTTGCTGACAGCAAAACGATAAAGGGAACTGATCAGCTCCATCACCATGAATCTGTGCATGCTCAGGGACACGCCCCCTCCGACCATCTCCTGCACATAGGCGTCCGCTTCCCTTCTTACGGTCTCCGGAGTGCTCATCTTCACTGCCTTGAACAGGGCCAGAAGCTTCTTCTGCGAATTGTCTGAAGCGCGCTCCTCTCCCGGCGCGATCTCGCCTATGTTGATCGCCTTACCTGCGCCGTACAGCGATCTGTAAGAAACCGCTTCTCTGGCGCCCCGGTAGGACTCCGGGATTTCTGCCAGATTCCTGCAGATCTTTCCGATCCCGATGGTCACAACAGCCTGGCTCACATGCTTTGCCAGGCGGCAGAACGCCTCGGCCTCATCTGTGATCCGCATCACATCCTCCTGCGATCTGCAAGGAGCTAGCAGAACGATGTTTCCCTCATGGGGAAACAGCCTGGCGTCCCATTTATTCGCAAGATGCTCCTGCGCGAGACGGCGCACTGACTCCGTCAACAGGACCGCGCTGATCCCTTCAGGAAGCTGCGTCGTGCTGGTATGGATCACCACTGCCGCGTACATGGGACTCTTCATCTCAATCTGATAATCCGAAAGAAACCTGGTCAGATCCGCTTCAGACACATTGCCCTCCACCAGCGAGGAGTAAAAGTTCTCCTGCAAAAGGGGCAGACTCTCCATGTAGTAGTCCCGAAGCTTCTGCACATTCCTCTTCTCATCCATCTCCCGGTCAAGGGACTCCTTGATCTTCGTGAAGATCCTGCGCAGCTCATCCGCGTCTACAGGCTTTAAGATATACTCCTCCACCTCCAGACGGATCGCTTCTTTGGCGTATTCAAACTCATCGAAACCGGAGAAGATCAGGATCCTCACTGCCGGATACATGATCTTGAGATTGTGCGCAAGCTCCAGTCCGTCCATATAGGGCATCTTGATGTCCGTCAGGACAACATCCGGCGCCTCCTGTTCAGCCAGGTCAAGCGCCTCGATCCCGTTGTGGGCATAGCCCATGATCCGAAAGCCTATGCTCTCCCAATCTATTTTCTTCTGCATCGCGCGGACGACGTCTTCTTCGTCGTCCACCATAAGCACTGAGTACATGCTCATCTTATAATTCCTCTTCAGAGACTCAATAGTACTTCTCATTCACCTTTTTCCAGAGCATAAATGAAATCACGACCCATACAGCCATCTGCACGAAGGCCACCGTCGCGTTAAACAATTCCAGCCCTGCCATCAGGAAGGATCCGATCGCGAAAAAGATAATAAGTTTCCCGGTATCTCTGCAGAATCCCTCTTTGTCCTTCGGTTCCGGCTTATTCTTCCCCACAACTGCCCGCACGTCCTTGAGCACCATCACCCTGTACGCGTAATAGAGCGATACCATCCCGATCAGGATCGAGACGCCTGTATGTTCAAAAATTGCTGATGCCATCCGTTTTCTCCCTTTTCTTTGTTATTTCTTTCGCTCATTCTCTCGTCCGTTTTTCTTCATTCCCGGAACATAGAACACTAAATATCATACTACGTTTGCGGGCGCGCCCGCAATGCCGGGCCGCACAGAGGGGTTGTAATTTGTTGGGTTTGAAGCGACCCGCAACCCCCTTCAGCTTCTGCAAAAGCAAAAAACGACCGGCTCCAAAAGAGCCGGCCGCCTGTCAATTCGGTTATTCCATCTGTATAGAAGAATATTACTTCTTCGCCACGTACTTTCTGATATCCAGAGAGATCGCGATGTAGATGATGATACCAAGGGCGATCCACTGTGCGTTCGCGTTGACGCCCAGGAACTGCAGTGCTGCTTTCAGGAATTCGAAGACTGCAACACCGATAACTGCGGATGACACTTTACCACGTCCGCCGGTAACGGAGACGCCGCCGATGGTACAAGCCGCGATAGCTTCCATCTCGTAACCAAGACCAAGGTTAACGGAAGCGCCGCCGGACTTGGCGCCCAGCATGAAGCCGGCCAGGCCGTAGAAAGCAGCTGCCTTAGCATAGATCATGACCATTGTCAGCTTAACGGGAACGCCGGCGACTTCCGCTGCCTGCGGGTTAGCACCGATTGCGTACATATATTTGCCGTGGCGGGTCATGTTGAAGATGAACCATGAAATACCGCCGATCAGGATGGCGATCCATACCAGATAAGGGATCATAAGGAATCTGCCGGAAGCAAGATTCGTGTACTCAGTGACATAGCCGCCCAGAGGGGTCGCGTTTGTGACGATCAGGTTAAGACCGTAGACGATTTCCATCATTGCCAGAGTGGAAATGAAGGGAGGTACGGACAGGAACGCGATGAAGGAACCGGTCACTGCGCCGAAGCATGCGCATACGAGCATGACGATAATGGCAGCGAGGAAAACGTTCATAGGCTTTCCGCCTTGGATAAAACGTCCGGAATAATCAGCCTTCTGCAGAAGAATACCTGCAAGGCAGCCGCCCAGACCGATAATACGACCTGCTGACAGATCGCACCCTGCGGTGATAACGCAGCCGGCGATGCCGAGCGCGATGACCAGACGTGCGGACATGTTCAGGAGCAGGTTCAGCAGGTTGGACGGGGACAGGAAGTTGGGCGATTTGATCCCTGTAAATGCAACCAGGATAATGATGATAAGGATAACGCCGTAGTTGATCAGGAAATCCTTTAAATTAAAAGCTTTTTTGTTCATTAGAATCCTCCGTTTCAAAGAGCATCTGTGTCAATGCTTTGACCATAGTAACAGACTATAGTGCCGATCAGAACATGGTCGCGTAACTCATGACCTTCTCCTGAGTCATTTCTGCAGGATCGGTGATCTCGCCGCGGATGTGGCCGTTGCACATGACATAGATCCTGTCGGACATACCGAGCAGTTCTGCCATTTCTGAGGAGATCATGATGATCGCTTTGCCCTGCTTCTGCAGTTCTACCATGATCTCATAGATCTCGTGCTTGGCGCCGACGTCGATGCCTCGGGTAGGTTCGTCCATGATCAGGACGTCCGGGTCATTGGCCAGCCATCTTGCGATGATGACCTTCTGCTGGTTACCACCGGAAAGGTTTGCGATGTGTTCCTGCGCATTAGGCGTCTTGATGGACAGCTTCTTAATGCTCTCGTCCACGATCTTGTCGATCGTAGGATGATCCAGAACAAAACCTGCTTTCAGGTGTTTGTCATAAATAGAAATGCCTGTGTTGTCCTTGATGGACAGGCAGCCCAGAATACCATTACCACGTCTGTCTTCTGTGATCAGTCCGATGCCGGCGTTCATTGCCTTGCGGGGTGTCTTGGTATCCACCTTTTTGCCGTGGACATAGATCTCGCCGGACTGGATTCCGCGCATACCGAAGATCGCTTCCATCAGTTCTGTTCTCTGCGCGCCGACAAGGCCGCCGAATCCGACGATCTCGCCCTTGCGGATCTTGAAAGAGCAGTCCTGGAAGGATTTCTCATGGATGGAACAGACATTCTTGGTCTCCAGGATCACATCGCCCGGCGTGCAGGGATGCGGAGGATAGACGTTAGTCAGTTCGCGGCCGACCATCTTGGCAATGATCTGGTCGGTCGTCATTTCTGCTGCAGGCCATGTGCCTACATAAGTACCGTCACGCATGATGGTGATATCATCGGAGATCCGCTTGATCTCATCCATCTTGTGCGAAATATAGATCATAGCAACGCCCTTATCACGAAGGTCATTCATGATACGGAACAGTACTTCAACTTCTTTGTCAGAGAGGGAGGACGTAGGCTCGTCGAAGATGATGACCTTCGCCTCGTGGGAAACTGCCTTCGCAATTTCGATGGACTGCATCTGGCCGATAGAAAGATCGGAAAGCGGTGCCTTGGGATCAAAATCCATACCTACTTCTTTGAGCCAGTAAGCAGTGTCTTCATACATCTTCTTGTGGTCGATGACCTTAAGAGGACCGTAATTGTGGGTAGGGAATCTGCCGAGATACATATTCTCAGCAACACTTCTGGGGAGTACGGGCTGAAGTTCCTGATGCACCATGGCAATACCCATCTTCATGGCTTCATCGGGATTGTTGATGTTGACCTTCTCGCCGTTTATATAGACTTCTCCGGCATCCATTTTATAAATACCGAACAAGCACTTCATTAACGTAGATTTACCTGCGCCGTTTTCCCCCATCAGTGCATGGACAGTACCCGGGCGGACCGAAAGGGAAACATTATCCAGAGCCTTAACGCCGGGGAAAGACTTGGATACACCTTTCAATTCAAGATAATATTCTGCCATGCTAATCTCCTTTTTTGTATTCCCGTCAATTCACATCGGAATGTACAGGATGCTTGTTTTCGCTAAAGAGAGACAGGTGCGGCGGCACGCCGCACCTGTCAATTCAGACTGTGAACAAACTGTTCAAATTGCTTTAATTACTTCAGAGAATCAAGGATCTCCTGAGCGTTATCCTTTGTGACCTTCTTGTAGTCGCACTGGATGTTGTGCTCGTTGCCAGCGCCTGTGATGTAGTTGATCGCTGCATCAGCTGCGTTGTGGGACTGTGCGAAGTGATCGTTGAAGACTGTGCCGGTGATGTCGCCGGAGATTACATACTCAACAACCTCAGTCAGAGCGTCAACGCCTACCAGATAGATGTCTGTGCCAACCTTGCGGCCTGCGGACTGGATGGACTGCAGAGCGCCAAGTGCCATAGCGTCGTTGTTGCAGAATACAACTTCGATGTCGTTGCCGTACTGGGACAGGGAGTTAGCTACGAGCTCAGCGCCCTTAACCTGATCCCACATACCAACCTGCTCATCAAGCTTGTTAACTTCGAAGCCTGCGTCTGTCAGAGCCTTGATGGAGAACTCTGTACGATACTGAGCGTCAACGTTCTCGGGATCGCCCTTGATCATGATGTAGTCGATCTTGCCGTTCTTGTTGAAGTCAACAGCGTCAAGGCCAAGGTCAGCGATGATCTCGCCCTGGTATGTGCCGGACTGACGAGCGTCGCATCCAACGTAGCAGACGTTCCAGTTGTTGTCTGCCCATCTCTGCTGCTCATCTGCAGCGGGCTCACGGTTGATGTAAACCAGCGGAATGTTTGCTGCAACGACCTTATCGGTAACAGTTGCTGCGGAAGAGGAGTTAACCAGGTTGATGATCAGGACATCAACGCCGTCAGCGATGAAGCTGTCGATCTGACCGGACTGTGTAGCCTGGTCATTGGCGCCATCAACGATGGTGATGTTCTCTTTCGCGAAGCCCTTCTCAATGAGGTACTTCTCGAGCTCTGTTCTGAACAGGGTCATGAAGTTATCAGAGAACTGATAAATGCAAACGCCGACTTTCTTGGTTGCAAGGTCGCCGTCTGTAGCTGCAGCTGCCTGATCTGCAGCGGGCTCTGCTGCCTCAGCGGGAGCTGCTTCCTCGGTCTTCTGCTCTGCGGGTGCAGAAGAGCTTGCGCCTGTGCTTCCGCCACAGCCTACCAGAATGGAAGCTGCCAGAACGGATGCTGTCATGATAGCAATAACTTTCTTAAACATATTCATCCTCCTTGAATAATGTTAAAGGTTTTCGCGCGGGCCTGCCGCGCTTGTTACAATTAGCATTATATGTGGTTTTATTGTTTCAAAACATTGAAATTCCTTTTATCTTATTTGAAAATTCTTCTCCTTTTTCCATATACTGTACACATTTTCCTATATAGAATGCTTGACGCAACTTATCGAAGCGCAGTATTTTAGCGACAAAAAAGAGCCGCCGCAAAACGGCAGCTCTTTTGCTGTTCTTTATTTGAGGAATCCGTTGACAATCTGCTCCTCCGCCTCCTTCTCGGTAAGGCCCAGGGTCATGAGCTTGATCAGCTGGTCGCCGGCGATCTTGCCGATGGCCGCCTCGTGGATCAGCGCGGAGTCCGTGCAGTTGGCCTCGAGCTGCGGAACAGCGAGGATGCGGCCCTCGTCCATGATGATGGAGTCGCACTCGGTGTGTCCGCTGCAGGCGGCGTTGCCGTTGATTCGAAGATCAAGTTTCTGGTAAGACTTGTCGCGCGCGACGGAGCGGGAGACGATATCCGCGCTGGAACCGTCGCCGTCCAGGTCCACCGTATAGGCGCTGGCGGCGTACTGCTCGCCGTGAGTCATCAGACGCTCCTTGACAACAAGGCTCGCGTTCGCTGCAACCTTGGCAACGGTGCTTCTGTCGGTGGAGTCGACGCCCTTGATCTGGACCATTTCCATTTCGACAGTGCTGCCTTCCTCCATGTAGACTTCGGTTACCGGATTGAGGATCCTCTTGCCGGTGCCGTCGCCTTCGCCGTAATGCTTCTCCACGTAGCGGACCTTGGAATTTCTGCCGACGTAGAAACGGTGAATGCCGTCATGCTCGGAATCCATTCCGCCGCAGTTGCTGATGCCGCATCCGGCAACGATGATGACGTCGCAGTTCTCTCCGACATAGAAATCGTTGTAGACCACGTCGTGGAGGCCGCTCTTGCTCATGATGACGGGGATATGAACGCTTTCGTTCTTCGTTCCGTCCTTAATGTGGATATCGATGCCCGAGCCGTCTTCCTTGGAGACGATCTCGATGTTGGCGGAACTCGCGCGGCCGGCAAGCTGTCCGTCGCTTCTGATGTTGAAAGCTCCCTCCGGAACCGAGTGGAGGTCAGCTACTTCCATAAGGATTCTCTTCTGGATCTCATCCATTTTCTTGAATTCCATCAGGCTTCTCCTCCTTTCTTCGCAGTTTCTTCAGCGGGAATGGACGGTACAGGCATCGGCTTGCCTCCCAAAGGGGCGCAGGTGCCCACTGCCGACGTTGTGCCGATCAGGGAAGGCAGGATCTCATCGCGGGGACCCATTCGGTCGATCTTTCCGTCAGCGACGACGATGATCTCGTCCGCGATCTCCAGGATCCTCTCCTGATGGGAGATGATCAGGATCGAACTGTCCTTAATGGAATCTCTCATCTGCTCAAAGACCTGGATCAGGTTCTGGAAGCTCCAGAGGTCGATGCCTGCCTCGGGCTCGTCAAAAACAGAGAGCTTGGTTCCGCGGGCCAGGACAGTAGCGATCTCGATCCTCTTGAGCTCGCCGCCGGAGAGGCTGGCGTTTACTTCGCGCTTGATGTAGTCCTTGGCGCACAGGCCGACTCTGGACAGGTACTGGCACGCGTCTGCCACCGACACTCTTTTGCCGACCGCGAGGCGGAGCAGGTCAAGGACCTGGATGCCCTTGAAACGGACGGGCTGCTGCATCGCATAGGAAATACCCATGCGGGCGCGGTCCGTGATAGATTTCTCTGTGATGTCCTCGCCGTCGAGCAGGATGGTGCCGCCGGAGGGCTTCTCAATACCGGCGATCAGCCTTGCCAGGGTGGATTTACCGCCGCCGTTGGGACCGGTGATGACGACAAACTTGTTGTCCGGAATAGTGAAACTGACGTCGCGGATGATCTCGATCTCATTCGTGCCCTCCTGAACGTCAAAGCGGATATTCTTCAGTTCCAGCATTATGTTCTCCTTCGCTGCATGTAGATATTGCAAATTCTGATCCGCGTCTTACGGATACAGGTCAAAACATAGTTTCCCGCCATGCTCTGTGTATCTGTCAGACGCCGTATATTCAAGTATATTCAACTATTCTCTGTTTTGCAAACCCTGACTGTAACTATTGTCAATAATTTGCCCATTCGGATCAGTCCCCAATCGGCACCCAGGGCACTTCTTTGGCGTCCAGTTTCTTCTGCGGCTCCGAGCCCTCATGACAGTGGATCGTGTATTTATACCTGCCCGTCTTGTTGTCTTTCACCCCGATGTTGCCCAGATCCAGGATCGAATCCGGCAGATAGATGTCCGTGATCAGGTCACACTCGTTCAGCGCGCTGAAGCGGATATACATCGTTCCCTCCGGAATTCGCAGTTCTCCTTTCTTCAGTGTCGGCACTGAGACCAGGGTCTTGCCGTCCCTGCTCATCAGGATTCCGTCTTCTTCCTTGTAATAGGGATTGGAGGGGTCGACCTCGTAGCGCTCGAACAGCACTCTTCCGAGCAGCGGCGAAATGAGCTGAAGCTTGGCCGGGATCTTTATCACTTCCTGGTAAAAAGTCTTTCCGTAGTCCGCGGCAAAGCCCGTGTATCCTGTTTTCCTGAGGTTCTCGGGTATGATGAGTTCTCCGTACCTGTCATGGAGTGTAATGGCGCTGTTTCCGATCCATTCCACGGAAGAAGGAATTGTCATATTCTCCGCGTACACATAGCAGAACGCCAGGTCCCGGATCTCTGTGAGCCCCTCGTTGAGTTCCACTTCTTTCAGTTTACTGCACAGCATGAAACAGGACTTTCCGATCACGCGCAGGGAGGAAGGCATGACAACCTTCTGCAGGTTCCGGTTCATTGAAAAAGCCTTCTCTTCGAGTTCCTCGACGCCGTCCGGTATCCTGTACTCGCTGTCCTTCTTCATGAAAGGATAGTAGATCAGCGTCTTCATGTCCTTTGTAAACAAAACGCCTTCGACGCCAGCAAACGCAGTATTCTCAGGGGCCGCCTCTATTTTGGCGAGATTCCAGTATGGCACGAAGAACTCCCTGTCCACCTCAGTCACTGAAGCCGGCAGGATGATGCTGCTGATGCTTCCGCTGTATTTTGACTTCGCTTCCTCATCGTACCGGAGCGCCGTCACAGGAAGATCGCCGAACTGCTCCGGAACCTCCAGAGTGTCCGCCTTGCTCGAAACCACCTGGGTAAATCCGCTGAGTTCCGCCCGGTCCCGGAACACTCTCCAGTAATAAGTACGGTCTCCTTCTTCCTGCGTCACTTCCTCATACTTCATCCTCTCCGGATCCGTATTGCTGTCATGGCGGATGCCGAACCTCACAGCATACTGCCACGCCGCGGAACCCTCGCTGCAGTGGATCCTGCAGCGATAATAGTTCTCCAGATTCGTCGTCTCCTTCGAGGTCTCCCGCCCGTAAGGGAAAACATCCCTGGAATAGCGGAACACGCTGTCCGGAATGAAAAACTCGGTGTCCGGATCAAGAAGTGTAAAGAGCGAACTCTGCAAAGTAGTGACCCCGTCAGGGATCACGACCAGATCCCCGGTCCCCATGGGAACCGTGTTGATCGTATCGCCGGCAATATTCGTTATAAACCCGCCGTGCGACGCATAAACGGTATTCGCCTCATCGACCTCAAAGGCTCCTGCCATCAGCGCCGTAAACGCGTCGATCCCGATAAAGCCGACGTTCGCGCCGATCCGGATCCGCTCGATACGCGGCTGCTCCTCCGGCGCCTCGTCCAGCCAGTATCTGCTGCTGCCAAAAGCCAGATTTCCGATATATTCGAGAGAATCCGGAAGCTGCAGCTCCTCAAGCGCGCGGCACTCATAGAACGCCTCGTTATCAATACGCCTAAGCGTCTCCGGGAATGTCACCTGCGGAATGTCCGCCCTCGCGCAGGCGCCGTAGCGGATCACCTCGGTCCCCTCCTCTACTTTATAGGGGCCGCTCTTCCCGTTCGGATACTGGATCAGTTCCTTCCCGTCCTTTGAATAGAGCACTCCGTCCGCCGATTTATATCCCGGATTGCCATCGCTGACCGCGATCTGCGTCAGTCCCCCGCAGAGCGCGAAGGGAATCTCTCCGATCTCTTCGATCGACGCGGGCAGTTCCACCCGCTTCAGGCCGGATTCCATGAAAGCCGCACGTCCGATTTTCCGCAGCGCCCCGGGAAGCTCGATCTCCTCGATCCCCGACTCTCTGAAAGCGGATATTCCGATCGTCTGAAGCCCCGCCGGCAAGCGGATTTCCCGCAGTGCTTTGGTCCCGTAGAATGCCAGCCTTCCGATCTCCGTGACACTGTCGGGAAGTGTGATCTTCTCTGTCTTATCCGCTCCGGAAAAAGCGCTCACAGCGATCACTGTTACAGGTTTCCCGGCGACTGCGTTCGGAATCGCGATCTCTGCGTCCGTTCCGTCGTAGCCGCTCACTTCGGCGTGATCTTCCTCTATTGCAAAATACAGCTGCCCCTTGTCTGTCTTAACAGTCTCTGTCTTTGTCTTCTTCTCAGGATCCAGTTCCACATATTCGGATCCATGGAGTTTGCCGTTTACGTCCTTAACAGTCACCTGGCAGATAAACTTGCGGTTGAACTCCGACGCCGGTTTCAGATAGAACCTGAAGGAATTGTCCATCGCCATGCCGCTGTAAATATAGCCCTTGTACTCCCATTCCGTATAGGGCTTCATCTGTCCGTTTTCATCCCTGACCGGAGAAATCGTATCCCCTCCGACGTCAAAGATCGACCTGTAGCCCGAGACGTCAATAGAGCTCTTTCCGCTGAGCCAGGCGCTTCCTCCCGCAGAGTTGATATCCAGGATCGAGGTGTCTGTGTTTCCTTTTCTGTGACGGATTGAGACGGAAACCTCCTCTTCTCCCGCCACATCATACAGCGCGATCTCATGCCCCGAAGACAGGACGGCTTTCACTGTTTTGTACACGCTCTCGCTGCGCTTGTCCGACACCTGTGTAAAAGCCCAGGGCTTCGCGGAATCCTCCAGATCAGTCCTGGCTGTCACCAGTAGCGGATCCTGCGGGATATGCAAAGTATTGTCTTTATCCGGGCTGATCCTCACATTGCAGGTGGCGGTCTGATAACCGCCGTAGCCGTTTCTGAACAGGATCGAATAGAAGATCTCCGAGGCGTTGTTCGCCTGCTCCGGCGTGAGCTGAAGAGTAAGCTCTCCATTCTTTTTCTGAAGGGCGGGCAGCTTCCAGTCCAATGTGCTCTCTTCGAGCCAATTTCCGGTATAAGAATCAACAAAATCTTTATAGGACTCTGAAAGGATGTCCTGGTCTGTGTACAGTTCCTGCGCTGTTCTGAACAGTTCGCGGTTGTCGCCGGGCAAATAGAAAGAGACTCCGCCGGCTCCTTCCACATTGCCTGCGGAGCGCACGACCAGATGGTCGACCGCTTCCACAATGGGCTCCGCTTCCGGCACGGGCTCCTCGCCCGCTCTCATCGCAAACTCTTCTTCCACATTCTGCGCAAAGTCCTTGAGATCGAGCAGGTCATAAGCCTTCTCCCGGGAACCGGCTACGCTCAGCCCGAATGCTTTCGTGCTGCTCCGCGCCTGATTGATCAAAGCGTAGTCCCCGTTTTCGATGCTCTCTTTTAATGCGTCAAAAAATCGGTCCGCTGCTGCTATGGCATCGTCCATCTTCTCAAGATCGAGGGCGGCCAGAGTCACATCCGGATTAAAGAACAGCGTTCTGTTCTTCTCATAATACTGCCCATAAGCGTCTACGATCCTGCTTGTGATCTCCCGAGCATCGGTTGTCTTATTGAGAATTTCAAGGCAGGTGTAATCCCATCCCCTGCCGGGTTCAAGTTCTTCGGAAGCTACAAGGTACTGTGCGTAATTCTTCCACAGCTTCGCGTTCTCCAGGTTGCCCATAAGACAGGCGTCAAAACCCACCCAGTCCAGCTTGCGTCCCGGTCCGAACACCGATGCGTCCATAGCCCTGCGAAGCTCCTCGAGAAGGAGGCTGTCATTTCCGAACAGTTCATCGCTCCCATACCCCCACAGAGGCCCTGCGCCGTGATCCCAAAAGATCAGCCCGTAATGCTTTGCCGGGTAAAGCGCAGTGCAGTAGTTAATGAATTCAGTCAGCGTCTGCGGCATTCCCATGTCCGCGCTTTCCTTCGTCTGCGCGATGATCTGAGATCCTCCGGCCGTCGACAGATCCAGCACGCTGTTATATTTGTTGGGGATATCGCTCACCCAGCGGCGGCTGCCGCCCGTGTAGACAAGGAGATTGATCTTCCCGAAGTCGATCCCTGCCTGCTTCATCTCCCCGATATCAGTAGTCGCGGCTCCAAGGCGGCTCTCCAGATTAGACCCCACGATATATACCATGACAGTGTAATCTTTGACCGCTTTTGCCGCAGTTTTACCGCCGGTTTTCGAACCCCCGCTTCCGTTTGTCACTGCATGCAGCTGAGAAGTCTTCTCATCGATGTCGGAAGCCTTGAGGCCGGCGGCGCCCCTGTAATCGTCGTTATCTTCCTCCAGGATGACTAGGCCGGGTTTGGATTCCTGCTGCGAGGCGGATTCCGAGGACTCAGGAGTCTCCAGGGAATCCGAGGGTGTGTCTTCCTCGGAGGCGGATTGCTCCTCGACAGGCTGTTCCTCGATAAGCTGCTCCTCAGCAGGCTGCTCTTCGGCGGATTCCTGTGTCTCTTCCGCGGGTTCCTCCTTCGGCTTTTCCGCGGGCACAAAGCCTTCTTCGCGATCAGTTCGATCCTCGGAGGTCCACTCCGCTTCAGTCAGGTCCTCTGCCGCTTCACCGCTTTGACTGCCGGTTTCTTCGCTTGTGATGTCGGCTTGTTCGCTTGAACTGCCGGTTTCTCCGTTTACGATTCCGGTTTCTCCACTTGCGCTGCCGCTTGCGCCGGCAGGCGCAGCACATGCCGATATTGACAATGCTATTACGAGCAGAATTGCTGTGAGCCTTTTCACGCTTCCCCTCCCACTGCGGTCAGTTCATTGGTTCGTTGTATATATATGTATTTTATCATGTTTTAATTCGAGATTCTTCTGACGATGCAGCAGCATGAAACGAGTTGGGCACAAAAGAAGGAATTCTGGTTGTATACACAAAAAATTTGGACACAACATTTCCGGGAATAAAGAAAAATGGGTACAGATAGTAATAACTTGCTATCTATACCCAACGGCAGACGATACATTGTCTATTTATGTTTGCAATTATGTTGCGATCGATATTTTGACTTCAGATGCACTATATTCGGAAGATTTGTTGTGTATGATCCAAAAAAAGGGTGTTTTGTGCCCAACCCCTCTTTTTTCAACAAGAATCCCCTCCAAGCTGGCAGCCCTCTGTCAACTCCAAAATGAAGATCGCCGCCGCCAGCCCGCTGTTCCATATCTGTGGAGGTTGCGTTCTCCGTGGGTTGCCTGGCCGGCTGCGCTGATCTTTCCCCTCAGTTTTTCCAGTTCCGCCGTGAGCACCCGCACCGTCATCTCCTGTTCCATCTCAAGAAGACCCAATGCTGTGAGCTCCCTCTGCTCCTTCAGGCATCGTCCCGCTCCCGCGCAAAAGATCCCGAAGGTGAATATAGCGCCCTTGTGCGTGTTCACCCCGCCGGTCGCGGCGTACATCGCCTGCTCCGCGTCCATGCCCACACTTCGAAGGCCCATGAAAAGTTCCTCCGCGGATCCGTCAAAAGAGAGACCTTCCCTCGCCATTTGGACAAAAAGCGGCGCAGTGCTTCCGCGCTGCGTCTGAAGGTTCCTGCGTCCATATCTGTATGAGCGCCGTTGGAATACAGGTCCACAAGCCCGGGCTTGAGAGTTGTATTTACCTCTTCGATAAGAGCATTATAGGCGCATTCTCCGATCCATTCCGCCGTTCCGGTCAATTTTTCTTTCCTCTCTGTCCATTACCAGTGGCGGTGCGGCACTGCGGTTTCAAGGCGTTCTCTATCCCCTTACCATCGGCAGTACGCCGTAGAAGATCACGCCCAGCATAGCTGAACTCACGATGACCATCGGCACCGACCACTTTCTCTTAATAAGAAGATACAGCATAAGCGCCGCTATGCCAATGGAAAAGGGCTGAACTGCTCCTTCTACAAAATATGTCGTCGAACTCAGTGTCACGATAACGCTGAGGATCATGGCGATACAGATTGGTTTTACGACGAACATGATGCGCCGCATCACGCTGCTTTCCTTAAATTTCTCAAAGAAAACAGCAATGACCAAAGTCAGTGTAAAAGCAGGCGTCAGAACGCCCAGCACCGCTATAAGTCCGCCCAGGAAAAAAGCATCACTAAGGCCGCCGGAAAACTCTTTATCTCTCAGCCTTCGCTGACGCTGAGCATTCAGAATCTCGAGAAGGAACTGGGAGTCGAACTCTTCGAGCGAAGCCGAGGGGCCATGACACTGACCTATGCCGGCAGGTTCTATTACGACTGGGCTCTGAACACGCTGCACTCCCGGGAGCAGCTGGACGCGCGGATCGGGGATATCAAGGACGAGAGCAGCCATTTGATCCGCCTTGGAATCAGCCCGCACAGAAGCGTGATCCTGCTGCCTGAAATCCTGCCCCGCTTTTATGAGCAGTTTCCCACCAGCGAGATCTTTCTGGAGGAAAGGCCAACTTACCAGCTGAGGACTATGCTGGAGGAGGAACAGCTGGACCTTATGATCGATGTCCCCCACCCGGATTCCCTGAATTACCAAAACATTGTTCTTGCTCAGGAGCATCTGGTCCTGGCTGTTCCCGAAAGATATATAAAAGAGCTCCCGGAAGTTTCCCCGGAAGCTCAAACCATCACTATGGATCCGTCAAAGGCGACGGAAAGAGTTGTACCAATGCAGTATTTCGCCGGACTGCCCTTTTTCATGCTGGCTGAACCCCAGAATCTGGCAGCGCTCTCGAGACGCATCTACGAGTCAGCAGGATTTCTGCCGCAGACAAGGATGGTATGCAGCAGGATCGTCACTGCGCTCGAACTGGTGGGATGCGGGCTCGGTATCGTGCTGGCCCCTGAGATCTACTCTCTTCCGGGATACGCGCAGGAGGGCGTTCGCTATTTTCACATAGAGCCTCTGGCGACAGACCAACTCGATGTACGCCAGATCTGCCTGGTCTACCGTAAATCCCTCTATCTGCATTCCGGCCTCAAGGCGCTGATCGACCTGTTCGTCGAGCGCACTCCCGAAATATACCGGAGCACGTGAAAAAGCAGCCCGCAAAGACCGGGCTGCTTTTCCTTCTTCTGCCTGCTTATTTCAGTTCAAATCCCAGCATTGTCAGGTCGTCGAACTGAGGCCTGTCTCCGACAAACTCTTTGACGCTCTTATGCACGCCCTCCAAAATCTCCTGCGGCGAGCTGTCCCGGTACTGATTCAGGGCTGCCAGCATCCTGCCTGTCGTGTACAGTTTGTCAAACTGATCGGTAGCTTCCGGCACGCCGTCCGTGTAAACGAACAGCTTGTCTCCGCTGCCGAGATGGATATCGTAATCTGTATACTCGATGTTCGGAAATACGCCGACAGCGACATTGTGCTTGGTCTTATAGAGTTCAAAAGATCCGCCCTTGCGATAGAGCGCCGGCTCTTCATGACCTGCGTTGACAAAAGTAAGTCTGCCCGTGGAAATCTCCAGAATCCCAAGCCAAATCGTGACAAAAAGGGTCGCCTCGTTGTGTTCGCAGATATTATTGTTGACAAAAGCCATGATCTCCGCAGGCGTTCCGCCCATACTGGCCCGGTTGTTGATCACAATATTGATCGCCATCATAAACAGAGCAGCGGGCACTCCTTTGTCCGAAACATCGCCGATCCACATAGCCAGATGATCGTCATCGAGCAGACGGAAGTTATAGAAGTCTCCTCCGACTTCTCTGGCCGGCTTCATGTAAGCATATATGTCAAAATCCGTTCTGTCGGGGAAAGCCGGAAATTTGGTAGGCAGAGAGCTGTGCTGTATATTTTTGGCAAAAGACAGCTCCATCCCGATCCTCTCTCTTTCCGCCGTGTAGGCGGTCAGATTTTCAATATAGTTGACCATGTCCGTCTCCATCTTATCGATCGAGCGTGACAGGGTATCGATCTCCTCAAATCTGCTTACATTTCCAAGTTCCTCGCCCTTGGTGTTCTCCCTCGCGAAACGGGACGCCTCGTCCGAGACTCTCTTGATCGGGATAAAAACCCATTTTGCCAGGGATCTTGCCGCCAAATGCGAGGCCAGCGCACCCATAATAAGGACTATGACGACAATGTGCAGCATGAATCTTATAATGGCCGTCTCCAGTTCATGGATTGGCCGCTGAATACACAGAAGAGCCGTCACATCTCCTTCCGAGTTCGTGACCGGCACGATCGTAGTGATATGCGGCTTCAGCCCCTGCTCGGGGCGCAGCCGGTATATAGTCGCATACTCTTTCTCTTTGGCGTATAAGGCTTCGTAATTCTTCCTGTATTCCTCATTGGTTGTCTCGCGCTTATGTCCGATCTCCCAGGGAACGTAATTGGAGTCATCCACGGTATTATCCACCGCGTTGAAAACCGACACAAATCTCTCATAATCACTCTGATCCACGTCGATTACATAGATCAAAGAGACACTCATCCTATGGCAGTAGGCGTCCAGAATCCTCTTGGTCCGAGCGTACTCTTCCGGCTCTTCCCCCGCCAGATAAGCCTTGATATGGTCACCGTTTACCAAAGAGGCAGCTGTATACGCCATATGAAACGTGGTAGTCGAATTCATTTCATCGAAAGCGCTTGTGAAGCTCACTATACCGCTTATACACACAATGATCCCGAACAGCGCCAGCAGGCACACAACTCCGGACGTTATATAAACGGCCATATTAGACCGCAATTTCCTTATCTTTTCTAACATCGGTCTTCTCCCCGGACACTCACAAAATTATTTCGACCATTACATTCATTCTAGCATAAAAAAGCCGCTGCATCACAGCAGCGGCTTAGTTTCATTATCCTTTATCAAGTTCAAAAGTTCAGGTATATGTGGCTTTCTGCAGCAGCATCAGTTCTGCGTTTCCACTGAAGCCCGCTGCACAGTCATATTGATCGTGCCGTTGGTATTCTTCTCAGGCAGCACCGTTACTCTGTAGGAGCCGGGATCCACAGTGCAAGTCACAACTCCGCTGCCGGTCACCATGATCTCATAATCCGGATTCTCGGTATCGGGTAATTCATCGGCGTTTTCGTTCTCAGCGCCGGACTTGAGCTGGATCACAACTTTGTCATCTTCTTCAAGACTGGGTTCGACCACGATCTCTTCTCCCTCCGCGATGATCAGCGCCGCGGATGACACGGAACTTCCCTCATCTGTATCTGAAAGATCGATCTCACATGATTTTTCATTTTCGATCACGATCGACATCATGGAGTTGGACTCTTCAATTTTGCCGCATCCGACTGCCGCAAGGGCCAGGATCATAACTGCTGCCGCTGTGAATAACATAACCTTTTTCATAACTATCTCCTTTTGCCAAAATATTGAATCAATTATTTGTTTTTTGCATAACTGTTCAAATATACGGCACGGCAGCTCAAATACCACGGTCGATTTACGCTATTTTGGCTTTTTTCTCGAAGCGGGCCCTGTTCTTGGCGTCGTCCGCGCCTGCCTGGATCTCGCCGGCCTTCGTCAGTGCGATCCTCGTCAGCTGCGGGCCTGCCAGCTCATAGACCAGGACACTGAAGAGTATGATATTGCGCACCATGCTGCCCATCTCTTCTCCCAGTGCCTGCGCTGTGACCACCATGCCGAGCGCAACGCCGGCCTGCGGGAACAGAGTGATTCCGAGATATTTGCGGACCGTCTCATTGCAGTGCATGAGTGAACTGCTGAGCCGAGCGCCGTAATACTTTCCGAGGCAGCGCGCCAGGATATAGACAACGCCGATCAGCACGATTGCGGGATAGCGGAACACGCCCAGATCCAGCTCCGCGCCGGACAGCACGAAGAAGAGCGCGTACAGCGGCGACGTCCACTTGGATGAACGGTTCATGATATCCACAGAATACTCGCTGAAATTACAGAAGACCGTTCCCAGCATCATACATACAAGTAGTGACGAAAAACTGATCTTTGCTCCACCGCCGAGTTCAAATTCCTGCGAAGCCATCGCGATCGTCATGATCACGAAAGAGATCGTCAGAGACAGGCGGTTGGAGTTGGAGAAGAAAATTTTCTCCAGCACAGTGAGCAGCGTTCCCATCACCGCGCCCAGGATCAGTGAAAACACAATTTCCAGCAGCGGATTGACAATGACCGAAATGAAGTCCAGTGTTCCGCCGGCCATTGCCTGCGCTATGCCAAAAGATACCGAGAACACGACCAGTCCCACCGCGTCATCGAGTGCGACTATGGGAAGGAGCAGTTCTGTGACCGGGCCTTTGGCCTTGTACTGTCTGACGACCATAAGGGTCGCTGCGGGCGCAGTAGCTGATGCGATCGCGCCCAAAGTGATCGCTACAGGAAGCGGCAGCACTTCCGGCCCGAGAATAAAATGAAGCATGATCAGGACCGCGTCGACAAGCAGTGTCGCCATCAGAGCCTGAATTACGCCGATCACAGTGGCCGTTTTTCCCGTCTCCTTCAAATGTGCCAGACGGAACTCGTTGCCGATATCAAAGGCAATAAATCCAAGGGCGACATTACTGAGGGGACTTACAGTCTCAAGGTCCTGCATCGTATTGAACCCTACTCCGTGAATGCCAAGTCTTCCCAATACAAAGGGACCTACAAGAACGCCGGCGATCAGAAACGCCGTTACATCCGGAAAGTTCAGTTTCATATACTTGAAAACACGGGTCATCATCAGCCCGGCAAACAACGCAAGTGCAGTTTCCAGTAACATGCTCATAACGATTCCTCTTTTCTATAATGACTGATAAGAGCGCCTGCGGCGCCACTGCAATAAAAAAAACTCCAGTCAGTCATGAGCATAGCATGTCCATCCTGGCGGTTTTCTTTGGAACGCCCCAATTATAGCACCGGAAAGCAGAAATACAAGCCGCATGTCGGATATGACATAATACAGGTCAAAAATGACATGTTTAGCCGGGAACCAAATCTTGGTTTTTGCATATGAAACAATTTAAGAAATCGCGCCCATCTAGTATAATAAATGTAAACATTATCTAAACTGAGCAATAATGCACACAGCTTACAGGAGGGTAAATCATGATTAGAAGAAGCGACGATAAGATCAGCATCAGAAAGCCGTCTCCCTTTAACGGTGTCGGTGAGATCACTGTGAGAAGCCTTTTGAACGGACCTGAGGAAATGGAGAATAAGGGACGTGTATTCGGGCATACGACGGTGTATCCCGGAAGCAAGATCGGCCTCCACACGCACAAGGGCGACGCTGAGACCTATTACATCCTTTCCGGAAGCGGCAAGTACAACGACAACGGCACGATCGTTGATGTACAGCCCGGCGATGTATACTACTGCGGTGACGGCGAGTGCCATTCCATCGAGGCCATCGGCGAGCCGATCGAGATGATCGCGCTGATCCTGTACACAACCTGATAATAATTGCGGCAAAGGAAAAGGGGCCGGGAAAGAAATGGAGGACATTTCTTCCCGGCCCCTTTATTTAGCAATCAGCTCAGCTGAAATAGACAAGTTTAGCGTTGTTGTAGTAGATGTCTTCCAGCTCTTTCTGTGAGAATACATTGGACTTCTCAAGATAATCTGTGAGATGCTCGTAGGAATCCTGCGTAGCAGCGAACGGAGCATCTGTGCCCCACATCATCCTGTCAGCGCCGATGATATCTCTCGCTTCCGCCAGAGTATCGACCGTTTCCGGATAAGGATAGACATCGGGGGACATGATCTTGGGCATCGCGGCGATGTCGAACCAGACATTAGCCTGGCTGAGCATCTGCAGCTCTGCCTTCCACTCTTTCTTCTTCTCTCTCATGGGAGCAAGAAGGTGGCAGATCACGACCTTAAGATCAGGGCATCTGTCAGCAATGCGCATCAGAGCGGCGGTCTGGTGGCTCTCCATCAGAATATCGCCGACATCCAGCGCAACCACGCCTTTATGCTTCTCGATCAGCTTGTAGATCTCCATCATTCTGTCGCCTGACAGATCGAAGGGATCGTGGCAGCCCATGAGGCCGCCGCCGGAGCTGACTTCAAATTTGACGAGATGGAAATGCTTCTCTTCCAGGAATCTGTGCAGTGTCTCCATGTGATTGGTAGCGAAAGGCTCCACCTCACAGGAAGGGCAGAAGCGATCGGGATACTTCTCGAGAAGCTCCTCGTGATAGATATTCTGGAAGCCGTACATGCTGCCGTTCATCAGAACAGCTCTCTCCACGTCGTTGCGGTCCATGATCGCCAGGGCCTGCTCCGCTGTGAAGCAGTCCTCGCCATAATCGCCGTTCTGCGGGAAAAGCTGGAATACTTCGCCGCTTCCCCACTGGCATTTGCCGCCGCCGATGGCGCGCAGCTCACCGCGTCTGCAGTAACCTGCTACGATCTTGGCCAAATGTAAATGTGCATCAATTTTTTTCATAAGTAATCCTCATTCTGACATCATTTATGATTGTTCAGCCAAAAGATCAGGCGTTTGCTTTTTTGACCTTTTTAACTTTCTTTCTGGACTGATCAGCATGCTGCATAGCATCGAACGCAACTGCTACTACGATGACCAGACCCTTTACCAGTCCTGCATGTGTGGACGGTACGGACATCAGGTTCAGACCGTTGTTCAGAAGTCCCATAAGGACTGCACCGAAGATCGCGCCGGGAACGGTACCTTCGCCGCCGAGAAGGGAAACACCGCCGATAACGGCTGCCGTGATAACGTCATTGGTGTATCCTGCGCCGGTGGAGGAGGACGCCTGCTGCGTCATGGACGCGAGAACGATACCACCCATAGCTGTTGTGAGACCGGAGAGAACGTAGCAAACGATCGATACAAGCTTTACGTTGATACCGGAAATCTCAGATGCTGTAGGGTTGCCGCCGACTGCATAGACATATCTGCCGTATACAGTCTTTCTGAGCACATACCAGCTGACAAGCGCGATGACCACCATGAAATATACAGGGAGCGGGAATCCAAGGATCTTGAAAGCACCGATCGCCGTGAACGCGGGAACTGTGCAGCTGATGATCTTGTTGTTGGTCATGACCATAGCAAGTCCGAGGAAAATACTCTGCGTGGCAAATGTCACCAGGAAAGCCGGGATCTTGAACGTCGTGATGACAATACCGTGAATGGCACCTGCCAGGGCACCTGCAATCAGAGCCGCAAACACACCTGCAAATACAGCGCCGGGCGTATCTCCCATATTATGAGTGACCGTGACGGCAATAACTGCGGAGAACGCGCACAAGGTCGCAATGGAAAGGTCGATACCGCCGATCAGGAAAACGAAGATCGTTCCGGAGACCATGATACCGATAACTGCTACTGACCACAGCACGTTACTGAAGTTATCCAGTGAAAGGAATGCCTTCGGGCGAAGGATGGACAAAACAACAATAAATGCGACGAGGATGATCGGCTTACTGTATTTACTCCAGTTAAAATTCTTCATCATTCCGCCTCCTCTTCTACACCCTGTCCAGCGGAGAGTACCTTGGACTGCGTGACCTCTACATTCTTAAACTCTTTCACAATATCGCCCTTACGCATGACGATGATCCTGTGTGAGACACGAAGCAGCTCCTGCAGGTCAGATGTAACAACGATGACCGCCACGCCCTGCTTAGCAAGGTTCTCCAGGATCTGATAGATCTCGTCCTTAGCACCGACGTCGATACCGGCCGTAGGCTCGTCAACGATCAGGAGCTTAAGATCTCTCATCAGCCATTTGCCAAGAACGACCTTCTGCTGGTTACCGCCGGACATAACGCCGACCTGCTTGTTGGGATCGGCGGGACGGATATCGATGGCCTGGATCGCTCTCTTGGCCATTGCCAGCTCATCCGCATCCGAAATGGAGGTACCGCTGATCTTGACAATGTCGTAGTTGGTAAGAGCAACGTTCTTGATCGTGGACAGAAGCGGAATGAATCCCTGATTTCTTCTGTCCTCCGGAACGAATCCGATTCCTTCGAGGATGCTTGCCTTAGGAGAAGGATCGAGCTTCTTGCCGTCCAGCCATACTTCGCCGGATGCGGCCTTGTCCACACCGTAGATCGCACGGACAACTTCTGTTCTTCCTGCACCGATCAGACCGCCGAGGCCGAGGATCTCTCCTCTGTGGACCTGGAAGCTGATATTGCGATAGCGGTCAGTCTTGTCTGTGAGGTTCTTGACATCCAGTCTGACTTCCGCGCTGTCATCAGAGTGAAGCATCTTGCGGGAGCCGGCGGATTCGTCGACTACCTTACCGATCATGGTCTCGATGACCTTGGCGGGAATGATATCCTGTTTCTCAAGGATCGCCGCGTTCTTACCGTCTCGCAGGATCGTCAGACGATCGGAAAGCATATAAACTTCCTCAAGTCTGTGGGAAATATAGATGATCGAAACGCCTTCGCTGCGCAGCTTCTGGATGATCTTGAACAGCATCTCCGCTTCTTTACCGGAAAGGGAAGCTGTGGGCTCGTCCATGATCAGCAGCTTGGAATCCTGGGACAGACCCTTGAGAATCTCGATCAGCTGTCTCTGGCCGATACCCAGATTGTCCACAACCGTTGTGGGCTTTAAGGGGAACTGATATTTGTCGATCAGTTCCTGGGTCATCTGATTCATCTTGGCATAATCAATAAAGACACCTTTGCGGGGCTCTCTGCCGAGGAAAACGTTCTGTGCTACCGTCAGAGGCGGGATTACGGAAAGCTCCTGATAGATACACGCTACGCCCAGTTTCTGGCAGTCCTGATAGTTGTTGATCTCTACCGGCTGACCTTCCCAGTAAATCTGGCCTGCATCTTTTGTGTAAACGCCTGTGATGATCTTGATCAGTGTGGACTTACCGGCACCGTTCTCTCCCATCAGCGCATGTACTTCACCGGCTTTTACTTCAAAGTGAACATCCTGAAGAACCGGAACGCCGGAAAAGCTCTTATAAATGCCTTTGGCTTCAATTAATGTATTTCCTGCCATTATTCAAGCCCCTCCTTAGCTCCTTCTTCTCTTGCCTTGCGATCCATGCGGGCCTTGTATGTAGCATCGAAGATAACGACAGCGATGATGATCGCGCCCTTGATGACATACTGGTATGCCGTATTGATCGACAGTTTACGTACGCCGTTTTCCAGTGTCGCCATGAAAAGCGCACCGATCAGTGTTCCGATGACATCACCGGATCCGCCGGACAGCGCCACGCCGCCGACAACTGCTGCCGCGATCGGGTTGAACTCGAAGTCCATACCGATTGCAGTGGTAGCACTCTGCAGTCTCGCTGTTGTGAAAATAGCGCCTACAGCTACGGTAAAGCCGGTGATCACATAAGCAATCAGTCTCGTCTTCGCGACGTCGATACCGGAGAGGGTTGCTGCCTTCTTGCTGGCGCCTACAGAGTAAAGGTTTGTGCCATAACGTGTGAACTTCAGGACGATCTGTCCTGCAGCGACAATCACGATCATAGCCATGATGACATAATAGAATTTGCCAATGCCACCTCCGAGCCAGGTGTAACCGGAGTGATTCATCGGCTGACTCTTGATGACGCCGTTGGCGTCCCTGATCGCGATGATGTAGGTCAACGCCCTGAAAATACTCATGGTCGCCAACGTACCAATGAATTCGGGAACGTTGAACTTGGCTACGATCACACCATTGCAAAGTCCGCACAGAAGTCCTACAAGAATTCCGGCGAGCATCATTACCGAGAAGGGAAGCAGTGTATAGGCATAAATGTTTGCCATTGTCATGCCTACCAGCGCCATCATACTTCCGGTTGAAAGATCAATGCCTGCTGTGATTATGATAAATGTAACGCCAACGCCTATGATCGCCGGTATGGATGCATCTCTGACTACCTCGATCAGATTGTCAAAGTTGAAAAACTTGCCTTTGCCCGCTCCTGCAAGGATGGTGAACAATACAACAAGTATGACCAGCATACCGATCGAAATCAGGCGCCGCATCGTTGTCTGATTCATCCGTTTCACTTGTTATTTCCTCCTCTCTTATACATTCCCGCGCAAAATATATACTGCTGCCGGACTCTTCCGCCACTGACAGGTATAAATACGTCAGCACGCTTTCGACGGGAGTGCATAAGGGCGGGTATCATAAAGATTCCCGCCCGCTCTTATTCACTGGAAAAATCAGATTACCAGCGATCTTCAGGTGCAATGTTGCCAACGGTCTCAGCAGTAACAACGATGGGCTCCATGATGACCTTAGGAGTTGCGGTCAGGCATGTGTAATCATACTCGGAACCGATCATAAGCAGAGCGATCTTAGCTGCTGTGGAACCTTCGTCCCAGCTGTTCGTGTAGATCGTGCCTGCCATGTCGCCGCTCTCGATCATTGCAAGAGCGTCCTTCTCACCGTCAGCGCCCCAGATGCAGATCTGGCCCTTCTTGTTAGCGGACTGTGCTGCAAGCGCAGCGCCCTCTGCCATTGCGTCGTTGATTGCGAATACGCCCTTAAGATCCGGATAGGACTGCAGGAAGGAGTTCATAACTGTCATAGCTGTATCCTTCTGGAAGGATGCAGACTGTGCGTCAACGATCTTGATGTTAGGATAATTAGCGATTGTGTCACGGAAGCCCTTCTCAAGGTTATCAGTACGCTCAAGTCCGGGAACACCCTGAATGATCGCGATGTCGCCGGCCTCACCCATCTGCTCAGCCATCTTGTCTGCTGCCATACGGCCTGCGTCGTAGTCAACAGCCATGACAAGCGCGCTGTGGATCGTGTCGCTTGAGCAGTCAAGGTTAACTGTGATAACCGGGATGCCTGCTTCCTCAGCCTGTTTTACACTGGGAGCCAGAGCAGTTCCGTCAGAGCACTGCAGAATGATCGCATTGTAGCCCTGGTTGATGCAGTCTGTCATGATCTGCACCTGAGTCTCTGCGGACTCTTCAGCGCCGTAAGAATCGACTTTGATGTTGGACCAGGATGCGCATTCTCTCTCGATACCCTCTTTCCAGCCCTGGTTATTGGGAGTTCCGATATCATGTGCGATGTAAGCGATCTTGACTTCGTCGCCTGCATAAGGATCAACCTTTACCTTAGCGCTGCTTCCGCCTGCCGCAGCACCTGCAGATGCATTGTTGTCCTCTCTGGTGGTCGTTCCGCCGCCGCCGCATGCTGCAAGGCTCAGTGCCATGATTGCTGTGAGCGCGAGTGCGATAACTCTCTTTTTCATATGTTACCCTCCTTAAAAAAAATAATTATGCAAAAAGCAAAGAGATTTATCTGTAAATCCTTTACATTTTTCCAAAAGTCATCAGGCCTTCGGCCTTCCTTCCAGTGCGTGGATCGTGTTAACGACGAATTCGTGAGTCGGAACCGCGACACCTGCCTTCCTGGCGGCACGGACTACAGATCCGCTGATGGTGTCGACTTCCGTTCTCCTTCCCGCGCGGATATCCGCGCAGATCGAGGTCACGCCCTCGGGGGAACCGACCGACGTCTTCTTAACCTTCTCGGTGATCTCTTCCTCATCAGCTTTAAGTCCCAGTGCGTGCGCGACTTCCACCGCCTCGTGAATCAGCGCGGTGGTCATCTTCCATGCGTACTCGTTAGCGTAAATGTAGCCGATCTCACACTGCAGAACACCGGTCACTGCGCTGAGCGACACATTGGTGAAAAGCTTGTCCCAGATGAGCTGCTGGATCACGGAATGAATGCGTACGTTGAAACCGCATGCGTCAAAGGATTCCTTAAGTTTGGGAAGGAAGCCTTCCTTGTCCTCTACGAGCATACCGACGTTGGTATTTCCCTCTCCGCCGTGACGGATGTAGCCCATGCCGAGCACTGCACCGTTGTCTTCGGTCGTGCCGATGATGATATGATCCAGGTCGACAAACTCACCCAGGATATCCTCATGACCGGAGCCGTTCTGAAGCGTCAGCACATACGTATTGGGACCGATCAGCGCCTTATTGCCGGCAAGTGCCGCCTTGGAAAACAGCGCCTTGACAAACAGGATGATCAGATCCACGGGCTCAATCCCTTCTGTGGAAGTGACTGCCTTGGGATGATACAGGTTATCAGTTCCGTACTCCTGAAGTTTGAGTCCGTTTTCATTGACTGCCGCGACTACATTCGGATTAGTATCAACAAGATAAACGTCATTATGTAATGATAGATGTCCTCCGTAAATGGAGCCCATGGCGCCTGCGCCGATAACTGCTATTCTCATACTGTCAAAACTCCTTTATTCAGAAAATTCCTTAATTCCCTCGATTGCATAAGCATGAACCGGGCTGGAATCCAGGCCGACGATCGGAAGCGGGGAGAAGGACATGAAGAATACATCCTTTTCAAGGTACTCGAGGTTCTTGAGAACTTCGATGAAAATGATGTTCTCTGCAAGGAGAATGTCATGGAAAGGCTTAACATCTTCGTTGCAGTTCTCGATGGAGACACCGTCGCCGAAGCCTACTGCCTTGACCTTGTGATCGCGGAACCACTCTGCGGACTCAGCATCGATCAGGAGTCTCTTGTCAACTTCCGTGTTGGTCAGTTTCGTGAAGGGCTCAAGCTTATAGGAAGAGTCGATGATGACGATATCGCCCTCTTTTACCTTGTAAGCAACTCTGTCGAGGTCAGCCTTTGTAATGTGTGTGTAGGGAGCTACAGTGTCCTTGAAATCCACATAGACGCCGCGGCCTACGAAAGTTGTCAGAGGAAGTCCTGTGACATCCGGCCAATTGTCATCGTGGTGATAAGGGCACTCAGCGTGGGTTCCAAGATGGCTCATGATATCAAAGTTTGTGTGGAAATCCGGGATCGGGCCGCCGGTGTTGAAGCGGTACAGTTTGCATCTTCTGGTCTCGGTTGCCGGATCTACCAGTTTGGAAAGATCGACCAGGCGCATGCCATTACCCATATCGTATACTACTTGCATAATTAACCTCCTTACTTATTAAACATGTGTTGCAGTTATATCTTGACTTTCACAACGACCTTCTTGACCGGAGCGGGCACGCCTGCCGCGCAGCGGGGTTTGTGGGCGTCCTCAGGCGCAACGACGATGAGATCGCCTTCCCTCAGGAGCACCTGTCCGTAGAGATCCGGATCGCTGTAGAACACAACGTCATTCTCATCGATCCTGTCGATCTCCTTAAGTCCGTCTCTCTTACATACGCCGAACATCTCATCCCCTGTCACCATGTACTGGATATCGAAATACTTCTCATGTGTCTCGAATCTCCGCTCTTCCCACGGTGAAGTTGAATATTCCTGAACCCCTGCGATGACATCGTCTCCCATCAGCGGATAGAAGCCCTCCGGCAGATTCTTGATATCGGTCTCGGCAAGCCATTTGTACGCAACTGTAAATTTCTCATCCAAATAGTTGTATTTCTCAGCAATGCTGACGTTACAAAAAAACATTGTCACCTCCCTTTTTGAGCCAGGCTGTGTTCAATAATGTGTCTATTAAATTATACAATGTGCACGTTTAAAATGGAAGATAAATATAAACAATTACTAAACTGGGCAAAACTACATTTAAGCATATATTAACTGTTGACAACATCTTCTAAACAAAAGGAAGATTCTTGCATAAATCAAACAAAAAAGCGCCGCCGCATTTTTTCAAATGCGGCGGTGCTTTTTTGGAGCCGTTTTATTCTGGTTTTCGTACAGATCACAGTCCGAAATATCTCGCTGCGTTCTTGTAGGAGATGCCCTCAACGATCTTCTTAAGAGAAGCCTCGTTGTTGGGATACTCGCCGTTCTCAACCCATTTGCCGATCAGGTTGCACATAATGCGGCGGAAGTAGTCGTGTCTTGCATAGGACAGGAAGGATCTGGAGTCTGTCAGCATTCCCACGAAATTGCCCAGAAGGCCGAGGTTTGCGAGGGACTTCATCTGGTCCTCCATGCCGCTCTTAGTGTCGTTGAACCACCATGCGCTGCCGTGCTGGATCTTTCCGGGCACCTCGTCGGACTGGAAGCAGCCCAGCATGGTGCCGATCTGCTCATTGTCAGCGGGATTCAGGGAATAGATGATGGTCTTGGGGCACTCGTTTGTCATATCCAGTGCGGACAGCAGGCGCGCGATGTCCTCGCCGCATGTGTTCTGCGCGATCATATCTACGCCGGTGTCAGGCCCCATCTTGCGGAAGATTCTTTCATTAGCGTTGCGGTAGCAGGAATAGTGGAGCTGCATAACGATGTTAAGGCGGTGATATGCCTTGGCAAGCGCCATCAGAACCGCGGTCTGATACTTCTCAGCTTCCTCTACGGTAATCGCCTCGCCTGCCATGACTTTCTTATAAACAGCGTCAACTTCCTCAGCAGTCGCAGGACGGAAAGGAATGTAATCCAGGCCGTGGTCGCTTGCGCGGCATCCGAGCTTAGCGAAGAACTCAAGGCGCTCGATCAGAGCGTCGATGACTTCCTGTGCGCTGGCCAGCTCTTTTTTGCCTACCGATGCTGCGAGCTTGCCAATGTACTCAGCGAAGCCTTCCTTGTTGATGTTGATCGCTTTGTCGGGACGATAAGAAGGGCAGACCTTGACTTCGATGGAAGGATCTGCTGCGATCTTCTCGTGCCACTCCAGGCTGTCGATCGGATCATCGGTCGTGCCGATGAAAGCCACGTTCGACTGCTTGATCAGGCCGCGGACCGACATGTTGGGATCATTCTGCAGCATATCGGCGGTCTTGTCCCAGATCTCCTTGGCGTTATCAACCGTCAGAGGCTCCGTGATGCCGAAGTATTTGTGCAGCTCGGCGTTGGACCAGTGATACATAGGATTTCCGATTGCCATCTCCAGAGCCTCCGCGAATTTCACGAATCTCTCGAAGTCCGGCTTGTGGCCTGTGATATACTCTTCCGGTGTTCCGTTGGAACGCATTACACGCCATTTGTAGTGGTCACCGAAATAGGTGCCGTCAGGGTTCTCGCCGCCAAGCCATACTTCAGCGATGTTGTTGAAGCGGCGGTCCTCATAGATCTCCTTGGGGGAGATATGGCAGTGATAGTCCACCAGAGGCATCGGATCTGAGTAGTCATGGAACAGGTGCTTCGCGGTCTCGGTCTCCAGCAGGAAATCTTTGTCCATAAAAGGTTTCATGATATGTTGTTCTCCTTTTCTTGTTGTGATATCAGCGCTTGATATCGTAGTTCATGTTCATGAGGTTGATGATGCTGTCGACATCATCTGTGATATTTCCATCGCCGTGGATCGTGTGCTTGATGACACTCGAAGCCACCGCGAAGTTCACCATATCCATAGGTTTGAAATGATGCATATACGCATAGATCAGACCGCTGGCGAATGCGTCGCCGCCGCCGACTCTGTCCAGGATGTTGAAAGTGAACAGGCGGCTCTCGAAAGTGTGCCCTTTGTACCACATATAGGCCATCAGGCTGTTCTCACTTCCGGAGTGGACATAACGCACATGTCTCGCGATGCATTTGATATTGGGATACTTCTCCACAAAGGCCTGGAAGACCTCATCCTGCTGCTCATAGCTGGGCTGCAGCGGGATTCCGTCCTTGACGTCTCCCTTTGAAGGGTCTTCGTCATCTTTATAGAGATGATAGGGCTCAATGCCAAAGAGCACATCCACGTAAGGAAGGCACTTCGTGCAGAAATCCCTCGCCTCGTTCCAGGTCCACAGAAGACTTCTGAAGTTGCCGTCGAAGCTGACCTTAAGGCCCATCTCCTTGGCGGTCTGCATCAGGCGGATCATAAACTCCGCACAGCTCTCGCTAAGGGCAGGCGTAATTCCGCTCAGATGAAGCCAGTCGAATCCTTCCAGAAGCTCTCTCGCGTCGATCTTTGAGAAATCATATTCTGTGATGGCGCTGTGTTTGCGGTCATAGGTGACCTTGCTGGGGCGGATCCCGTAACCGGTCTCCAGATAGTAAGTTCCGAGTCTGTGGGTCGGCGTCTCCTGTTTGCTGGAGAGGATCACAGGCGTGCAGTGCACATCATTGCTTCGCAGCATACGCACTGCACTCTTTCCGAGGGAATTGTTCGGTACCACTGTAAAGAAGGTACTGTCCACACCCAGGTTAGCCAGGGCCAGAGCGATGTTGGCCTCACTTCCTCCATAACTGGCGTCGAAACTGTTCGCCACACGGATCTTGCCGTAGTTGGGAGGCGTCAGGCGGAGCATGATCTCGCCGAAAGTAATAAATTTCTGTCCGCCGTCATTGTCCAGCAGCGGGTTTTTATGAACCATTTCTTTCCTCCTTCTCATAGTGTTTCCCGTAAAACTCTTCCCGGATCACAGTCCGTCATATATCTCCTGCAGATACATTCTGGAGCTCACCGCGTTCTCGTCCGTAGTATTTTCCAAAGTTGTATGAATATAAGGCTTTCTCACCTTTATGAACTTCAGGATCTCCTTGTAGTCCATGACGCCGGTTCCCGCCGCGATGCTCTTGAGGTCATCTCCATCAGGGACACAGTCCTTGAGATGAACGACTGCGATCCGATCGCACAGCTTCTCCATTGCCTCTCCGATCACTTTGCCGCGCTCGTCGAGGTTTCCGGGATACAGGAGATTGACCGGGTCAAAAATGATCCTGAGGTTGGGACTCTGTATCGCCTCCAGCACTTTCACTGCTCTGTCCGGGCTGTATACGATGTGTTTCCAGACAGGCTCAATGGCCATTGTCACGCCGCATTTCTCCGCTCTCTCCACTACCGGCGCAAGGCCCCGGATAAAGGTATCAAGAGCTTCCTCGGAGTGCGTGTTGGCATCCATCTTGTACTGGGCGTTCGGAGCTCCGGTCTCGGTTCCCACCACGCCGGCTCCCAGAAGGGACGCTACACGAAGGTGCCCGTAGTACCTGCTCTGGATCTCCTTAAGCTTATCCGGATCCGGATGGGCCAGATTCAGATAGCAGCCGAGGACAGCCACATCCAGGCCCTGGCCTTCAAATACCCTCCTGGTATATTTTGCCAGGCCCTCTGTCAGCGCGCAGTCATCAAAGGTATACCCCTTGATCACCTTGGAATAAGCGAGATGAACGCAGGTGAACCCTTCCTCTCTTGCCGTCTGTGCCCGTTTCTCCATTGTCTGGAATTCAGGACCGAGTTTAGTATGAATATCATGCAGGCGAATTCCCAGCTGCATAGGCTTTCCTCCTGTTATTCAAAATACTGACCGCCGTCACAGGGAAGGACAGCTGAAAGATCGGCAGCAGGATCCTCGATTTGAACTGCACCGCCGACGGAGTGAAGCGGAAGGCTCCTGAATTCTTCATCCTTTTGGTGAGCACTCACTTTGATCGATCGTCCTTTTTCACAAACACTGCTGACAATACAGACGTACTACAGCGGCGCGCGCATCTTCGCCATAATCTTCAGATGCGCGCGCCTGCGTACTTAAATTGTGATCCGTCCGATCGTCAGGTTCACATTCACATTACAGCACTACGCCGTCCTTGAAGATCGAGATCTCTCTGAATCCCTTGCGCTCTGTGCTGGTCAGTTTGCCGGAGGCAACTTCGCAGACAAGATCAAGAAGATCCGCGCCCGCCTCGTCGAGAGTCTTGACGCCGTCAGCGACAACGCCCGCGTTGAAGTCGATCCAGTTGGCCTTCTTCGTCGCGAGAGGTGTGTTGGTAGCGATCTTCATTGTGGGAACAGGTGCTCCGAAAGGCGTTCCTCTGCCGGTGGTGAACAGGATCAGGTTGCATCCCGCTGCCGTAAGAGCCGTACAGGACACCAGATCGTTGCCGGGACCGTACAGAAGGTTCAGACCTTTGGTCTTAACCTGTTCGCCGTAGTTGATAACGTCCATGATCGGAGCTCTGCCGCCCTTCTGGACGCATCCGCAGGACTTGTCCTCGAGGGTGGTGATGCCGCCCTGCTTGTTGCCGGGGCTGGGATTGTCATAGACAACTTCGTTGTGGCTGATGAAGTAATCCTTGAAGCCGTTGAGCATGTTGGAGGCCTTCTCGAAGACTCCGTCATTCACGCAGCGGCTCATCAGGAAGTTCTCCGCGCCGAACATTTCGGGTACTTCCGTGAGGATCGTGGTTCCGCCCATAGCGGTCATAAGGTCGGAGAATCTTCCGACTGTAGGGTTGGCAGTGATGCCGGACAGACCGTCTGATCCGCCGCACTTCATGCCGACTACCAGCTCGCTCACAGGCATTTCTTCGCGCTTGAACTGGGAAGCGTACTCCGCGAGCTCTTTAAGGAGCGCGCTGCCCGCCTCCAGTTCATCCTCGACCTGCTGGCAGGTAAGGAATTTCACCCTGTCGGGATCATAATCGCCAAGTTCTGTCACAAACTGATCGTGGGTCAGGTTCTCACATCCAAGGTGCAGTACCAGAACAGCGCCCGCGTTGGGATGTCTGCACAGCGCCGCCAGAAGTCTTCTGGTCTGGGCGTGGTCATGACCGGTCTGGGAGCATCCGAAGGGATGGGTAAATGTGTACAGTCCGTCGATGCTTCCCTTGACCAGGTCCTGATTGTCGCGGACCAGAGTCTTGGCAACATCGTTGACGCAGCCGACGGTAGGAATGATCCAGATCTCATTGCGGATCGCCGCTCTTCCGTCTTTTCTCCTGTAGCCCATGAAGGTCTTGGGCTTAAGCGGTACGACGCAGGGAACAGCGGGGTCATAGGTGTACTCCACCTCGCCCTTGAGGTTGGTCATCATGTTGTGGGTGTGAACCCACTGGCCGGCTTTGATATCCTTGGTGGCGTGCCCGATGGGCAGGCCGTATTTCATGATCATGTCGCCTTTTGCGATGTCCTTAAGCGCCATCTTGTGGCCCTGAGGGATCTCCTCCACCGCTGCGGCACCGCCGAAAGCGGTGCCTGCGGGCGCGGGATGGAGGGCAACTGCTACATTATCAATGTCGTTGATCTGAATAAATATAGGCATGGTTACCTCTCATTTCCGGGTGCAATATTTTGCACAGCCTTGCAGATTAACAATTAAAGGCATGCAGCATAAGCTTTCAGAGTGCCGTCCTTGCGGATCTCGCCAAGGATTCTTGCGACCTCAGCCTCGAAGCCTTCGAACTTGGTGAGGTCTTCGCCCCACATCTGCTCGTTAGTCATGACCGCATGTGTCAGAGTCGCTGCATCGTCATCCTTGTGATCATAGTAGAATTCCAGTACCCAGCGATCGTCGGAAATTGTGTAAGTTCTTCCCTGAGGATCCTTGCAGACAAGGCCCGCATCCGTCAGCTCCTGGATGTTGCTGGAATAGAACGCGATATAGGCCGCAAAGCTCGTCGTCAGGCATGCAGGAAGTTTGCCGTACTTCTCAACATACTCAGCGAAGCTCGGGAAGCATCTTGCTCTCCACTTGGATGTGGAGTTGAGAGAGATGCTCATCAGCTCGTGGTTGACGAAGGGGTTATTGAATCTGTCCTGAACAGCCTGCGCGAAGTTCATCAGGTCATTCTTGTCCAAAGGCAGAGTCGGGATAACTTCGTCATAGAGCATCTTGTTCATGAAGCCGAGAACTGTTGCGTTCTCCATGCACTCACGCACAATGCTGAAGCCTGCAAGATATGCGCCCAGAACGAATCCTGTGTGCGCGCCGTTCAGGATGCGGACTTTCCTCTTCTTGTAAGGCGTTACATCCGGTACTACGATGCAGTTGACGCCGGCTCTCTTGAAGGGGAGTTTCTCCTCCAGCCATGCCGGGCCTTCGATATTCCATACGCCGAAGACTTCGCCGACGACCAGCAGCGGATCTGAATAGCCGTTGATCTCTTCGAGGCGGGCCACTTCTTCCGCGTCGCGGATGCGGCCGGGAACGATCCTGTCGACCAGGGTCGAGCAGAATGTGCAGTCCTCATTTACATATTTCTTGAAATCATCGCCGAGTTCCCACTGGTCGATGTACTGGTTCACGCATTTCTGAAGCTCTTTGCCGTTGTTGTCGATCAGCTCGCAGGAGAGGATCACAAGGCCGCCCTTGCCTGCCTTGAAGCGCTCGTAAAGCACCTGGGTAAGCTTGCCGGGGAAGGAGTTCGCGGGCTTGTCCTCGAACTTGCAGGAGGGATCATAGACAATTCCTGCCTCTGTCGTGTTGGATACGATGTACTCGAGATCGTCGGAGACTGCCAGCTCCATCATGGCCTTGAAGCCTTCCTCCTCATAGGGGTTAAGGCATCTGGAGACAGAGGAGATAACTCTCTTCCTGTCGACCTTCTCGCCGTTCTCGCGGCCGCGCAGATACAGTGTGTAGAGGCCTTCCTGCTTGTTGATCATCTCAGCCAGGCCGGGCTTAATGGGCTGTACCAGGACACATTTGCCGTTCCAGTCAGCCTTCTCGTTAGAAACGTCAAACCAATAGTCTACGAACGCGCGGAGGAAGTTGCCTTCGCCGAACTGCATAACCTTCTCAGGAGCATCCTTGAGGATATATCCGTCATATCCGGATTTTTCCAGTACTTCATAATTCAGAATTTCCATAATTAGTCTCTCCTTAAACATTAAACATTGATTAGTAAAACTATGGGTTGTCGGAGCATCCCCTTTTGATGCGTTTTTCCTTTAAACCTGGCTCAAATTGTTTTTTCGGAAATACGCATCCTTTTAAATAATTGTATTGCCTCGTCGAATCCAAGTCCAGCACAAAGTGGCTGATTTATAAAAACCGTGAAGATCTTCTTCTCATTTCTCTCCGCGATCCCCTCGGAGAGGAGGTCTATATTATCACTGTTCCTTCTCACCAGCGCGAGCGCTCCGGCAGGGAGCGGTTTCGATACGATGGGATCCACGAATCCATTGGTAAAGATACAGTTTGTCTCCACGATGCTGCCTTCCGGCAGGCCGGGCATCTGTCCCCGGTTAGGGAGGTTGACATTGGTGATCACTGTCTTAAGACCCATGATGCCGCGCAGCATATCGACGAGCGCCTCTCCTGAAGGTGCCAGCGGCACTTCCCGGCGGCCCTCTGCCATCTCAATGGATTCCCGGATCAGTCTGTCCTGATTGGCAATTCTCCAATCCACCGTGGTCAGACCGAAATGCCATTTCTTAACCGTTTCTCTGTCCTTCAGATACCAGCTGTTATCGACGAATTCCACCAGGTGACGGTCTCCTGCTGCCGCCAGCGCGCCGTATTTCTTCAAAAGATCCATCTTTACCCGGTTTCCGTAAGCAAAGGTGTCGCGCGTCCACTGGTCGGCCGGACCGTTCTCGTAATATCCCGTGTCAAAATAGCGATCCATAAACTCGGGCATGAGCTTCATCAGATCAATATTTTGATATCGCGCCTCCGTGATCCACGTGAAATGATTGATGCCGGAGGCGTCCGTATAGATATCCTCTCTTTTGACCTCGATGCCTGTCAGTTCTTTCAGAACGCAGCATAAGAAGTCCTGCGTGTGGAATACTTCGTGGCAGCATCCGAAAGCCTTGATCTGCGGAAAACACCGGTACAGCGTCTTCACACAGATGCTCATGGGATTGGTGAGATTGAGGACCCAGGCATCAGGACAGCATTTCCGGATCGCCTCGGCAAATCCCTCATAAACAGGAACAGTCCGCAGTGCACGGAAGACCCCACCAGGTCCCACAGTGTCACCCACGGACTGCAAAATACCGTATTCTTCCGGAGCATGTACATCCGTGTGCATCTGTGTAAAAGTACCGGGAAGGATGGAAATGATCACGAAATCGGCGCCTGTGAGCGCTTCTTCCAGCGTTTCGGACACTGTATATCTGAAATCAGACAGCGCCTCTTCCTTCTCCTGTATCTTTGTGCCTATGATCTGATTCCGCTCTGCGGCGGGAACGTCAATATCATAGAGCGCAACTTCGCCGGCCAGATCCGGGGCCAGGGCAAGATCCTGCATAAAGGATCTCGCCCACGCCTTCGAACCGCCGCCGATATAAGCTATCTTTACACTTCGCCGGCTCATACTCTACTCCATAACTCTTTTACAAAAATGATCAGCCGGGCTGCTTGCCGATGTAAGCAAGGATGCCGCCGTCAACGTAAAGGATGTGGCCGTTTACGAAATTGGAGGCGTCGGAAGCCAGGAATACTGCAGGGCCCTGCAGATCTTCCGCTGTGCCCCAGCGACCTGCGGGAGTCTTGGCAATGATAAACTGATCGAAAGGATGTCTGGATCCGTCAGGCTGTCTCTCACGAAGAGGAGCAGTCTGAGGAGTTGCGATGTAGCCGGGGCCAATGCCGTTGCACTGGATGTTGTGCTCACCGTACTCGGAGCAGATATTTCTGGTCAGCATTTTGAGTCCGCCCTTAGCTGCCGCGTAAGCGGAAACGGTCTCTCTGCCCAGCTCACTCATCATGGAGCAGATGTTGATGATCTTGCCGTGGCCCTTCTTGATCATGCCCGGAATAACAGCCTTGGACATGATGAAAGGAGCGTTCAGGTCGACGTCGATAACAGCACGGAAATCAGCTGCGGACATCTCGCACATAGGGATCCTCTTGATGATGCCTGCGTTGTTGACAAGGATGTCAACGCCGCCGAGCTTCTCCTCGATATCGGCGATCATAGCCTGGACTTCATCTTCCTTTGTTACGTCTGCCACATAGCCTAATGCGTCAATGCCTTTCTCGGCATAAGAAGCAAGAGCTTTTTCCTTTGCATCTTCACTGAGGCAGTTGAAAACGATCTTGGCGCCCGCTGCTGCATAAGCCTCTGCAATGGCAAATCCGATACCATAGACAGCGCCTGTGATCAGCGCCACTTTGCCGTCAAGACGGAAATCTTTCATATCCATAGTAAATCCTCCTTTTCCAGGGTCCTGCCGCAGAACCCTGTCCTTTGTAAGTTGCTTTATCTCAATTCGTTGGGCTTGAGATTGTCCATGTCGTCAAATGCCTGGTTTTCTCCTCCCATTGCCCAGATAAAGGTGTAGTTGGAGGTGCCGCATCCGCTGTGGATCGACCAGGAAGGTGAGATGACCGCCTCGTAGTTCTGCATGACAATGTTCCTGGTCTGCTGAGGCTGTCCCATGAAGTGCATTACCGCTTCGTTCTCAGGAATCTCAAAATATGTATAAACTTCCATTCTTCTCTCGTGCGTGTGGCTGGGCATTGTATTCCAGACACTGCCGGGAGCCAGCTGGGTAAGGCCCATGGAAAGCTGGCATGTCTCCAGCACATCGGGATGGATGAACTGGTTGATCACTCTCTTGTTGGCGTTCTTCTCATCGCCGCAGGGACGGTGGTTTGCCTTGTCAAAAGAGAGGAATGTCGTCTTGCACGCCTTGTGTGCGGGATAAGACGCGAGATAGAAACGGGCAGGATCTGCTCCGTCAATACTTCCGAAATACACCTCTTTCACGCCTTTAGTGATATAGAGGCAGTCCTCATATCCCATATCATAGCGCACGCCGTCCGCCACGATATATCCCTTGCCGCCGATATTGAACACTCCGGCTTCACGGCGCTCAAGGAAATACTCTGTTCCGAAGTTGTGCCAGATGTCGATTCCCTTGTCGATCGAAACTTCTTCGCTGACAGGCATGATTCCCAGGATCACCACGCGGTCCACGTGAGAATATGTTGCCTTTACAGTATCCGGTACATACAGATCTGTGATCAGGAATTCATCACGAAGTTCCTCTGTTGTGTACCTTTTTACATCGTTCGGACTTGCTGAATAACGAATGTCCATAATTCCTCCTAAGCTCTGATTACTTGATCACCATCTCTGTCTCTCCGTCGAAGAGATATACGCTTTCCACAGGAATAGAGAATGTGATCTGCTCGTCGATTTCCGGTGTGTCGTGAGGGTCGACCTTAAGGATCGCCTTGTCCTCGCCTGCCGTCACATAGACGTTGGTATTATCGCCGAGCATCTCTGTAAGCTCTACCATGGAGGTCAGCTGATAAGCGCCGTCAATCTTGCCGAGCTCAATATGCTCAGGACGGAACGCGAATACGATGGGCTTTCCTTCGTAATCCTTGATCTTGCTGCCAAGTTTCCTGGAAAGGTCGAGCTCGTTGTCACCGAACTTGATCCTGCCGCCGGTAACCGTGCCGCGGATGAAGTTCATCGGAGGCTCGCCGATGAATCCGGCGACGAAAACATTTACCGGATCATAATACAGCTCATAGGGAGTACCGATCTGCTGCACATAACCGTCCTTCATAACTACGATCCTGTCAGCCAGAGTCATAGCCTCTGTCTGATCATGCGTGACATAGATGGTCGTAGCTCCGGTGGATTTGTGGATCTGCGCGATCTCGGAACGCATCGTGACACGCTGCTTCGCGTCCAGGTTGGAGAGCGGCTCGTCCATCAAAAAGACGCCGACCTTTCTGATGAGGGCGCGGCCGATGGCAACACGCTGTCTCTGGCCGCCCGAAAGAGCTCTGGGAAGACGGTCAAGATAGTCTGTCAGGCCCAGGATCGCGGCGGTATGATTAACCTTCTCTTCGATGACATCTTCATCGACGCCCTGGAGCGTCAGGCCAAATGCAATATTGTCAAAGACCGTCATCTGCGGATACAGAGCGTAACTCTGGAATACCATCGCCACCTCTCTCTGTCTGGGGCCCCACTCATTGGCTCTGTTCCCGTTGATCAGGAAATCGCCGTTGGAAATGTCCTCAAGGCCTGCGATCATTCGAAGCGTCGTGGATTTACCGCATCCGGAAGGTCCGACGAAAACGATAAACTCGCCCTTCTCAATATCAAGGTTGAAATTGTGAACGGCGTGGTATCCATTCGGATAGATCTTGTTGATGTTCTTCAGCGTTAAATATGCCATTTTACTGCCTCCTCACACATTGATGGCTTCGTTCGCCCCTGTCTGCTGCCGCCTACAAAATGATCTTTGTACTGTCAGAATCCGATGTGGGCGGTTCCAGATTGTCAGGTGTGTAGTTTTTCGGCGAGACGCCGTATTTCTTTTTAAACAGACGGGAAAAATACAGGGGCTCCTGAAACCCGCTCTGCCTTGCGATCTGTGAGATGCTGGATCCGCAGCCGGAAAGCGCCAGATTGTTGGCCGCGTTTTCCAGTCTCTTATCTGTGAGAAACTGCCTGGGAGTCATTCCCACTTCATTCTTGAACATCTTCTTGAGATACTCAAAACTGAAAGGCATACTCTGCAGATATGCGTTCAGGTCGTAATCCGCATCGGGATAGTTTTTTAAAATGTCGTTTATGACCTGCTGGACCACATCGCTGTGGGCGATGTCCGAAGCGAGCATGAGCGCCGTAGAGGCGATCAGCTGGCCATAAACCGGGAGCAGCGTTGTTCTGCCGATTCCGTTATTTGAATAGTAATAGAATGCCGCCTCAAACGCCTGTCTGAGAAAAGCATTGGAGGTACAGGATAAAATGATCGGTTCCCTGAAATTGAGGGTCGAATCCACGATGTTAACATGAATGTTTGTAAATCCCGAATCGCTCCAATTCGAATGAGTGACCATGGGCGGGATAATAACAATACTATCGTTATAGTAGGTAAAAGTCCTGTCCTCGAAACTGATCTGGCCTTTACCACTCGTGCAATATATTAATTCCCAGCTCTCATGCGCATGATCAGACACACGCAGCGTCAGCGCATGCCTTCCCACATAAATGATGTCATTCATCAATCAGTTCCCTTTTTCCTTTTAATCTCCGTGTAAGCCAGGACAAAAGGCGCCACTCCTTTTGCGTCGTTCTCTACAACAGGTTCAGAGATATAATAAGCATAGGAACCGTCTCTGCGTCTGTTGTTCTCAGGTCCAAGTCCCGCCACAAGGCAGATCCCGCCGAGATTGAGTCCCGTATCGGTAAATGTCAGGTAGCGGTCGATGATTCCGTTAAAAGTCTTCTCTCCCTGCTCGGCGAATCTCTCCGGCAGGATTCCCAGCCTTGCGCCCTTAAGCATGGCGTATGCCATCATCGCGCTGCCGCTGGTCTCAAGATAGTTGCCTTCCCGTCCCGGCATATCCGGCACCTGCCAGTACAGCCCGGTCTCCGGGTCGGCGTATTCGATCATGTGCTCCATGAGCTCTTTGAAGATTCCGGTCAGCTCATCTCTGCTCTCTCCCTCGGGCAGAATGTCCGCAAGATCCGCAAGAGCTACCGCAAACCATCCAAGAGAGCGAAGCCAGAAGTTCTGTGAACAGCCCGTCTCCGGATCTGCCCAGAAAGCTTTCTTCGAGGCGTCATAGCCGTGGAAGTAAAGTCCCTTCTCCTTAGAGCGCATTCTCAGATACACTGTTTTAATCTGCTTAACTATATCGGAGAAGTCTCCGTCTCCGAAGTTCTTCACATACAGTGCGTAAAAGGGCTGTGCCATATAGATGCCGTCGAGCCACACCTGATCGGGATAAATGGCTTTATGCCAGAAGTTTCCTTCCCAGGTCCTGGGCTGTGCTTTGACCTGCTCCATGAGGCGGTCCGCCGCGAGACGGTACTTCTCGGTTCCCGTCTTTTTATAGAGCTCAAACAGCACTCTTCCCTCGTTGATATCGTCAAGATTTGCTTTCTCGGGTTTCAGAGTCAGAATGTTGCCGTCTTCCTGCACAAAATGATCGATGACCTTTTCCGCGAAAGCAGCATATCTCTCATCTCCCGTGATGGAAGTCATTTCCATAAGTGCCGTCAGCATGCAGCCGTCAATATAGTTCCATTCCACCTTCTTGCCTTCCCGGATCTTCTCCAGATTCCAGGCGGTGCGCTCAGGCGTGGACTCCTCTATCAGGCGCAGCACATAGGCATCGATTCTGCTGTAATCTGTCATTCCTGATCAAATCCTTCCGTAATTAACTTTTCATAGTGATCCGCGATGACCATCTCGCCGTCCTGGCCCTTCATCTTCACGTTCCGGATCTCAATCTCCTTGACGTTGTCCAGATACAGGCCCAGTTTGCATCTCTCCTTGGCAAAATTCTGCATCGCCGGAACATGCGGCTGCGCGTTCTCAGCAAAAGAGATGGAAATGTTTTCCAGGATCACCTTGTCAATAGGGCTCTCCGGCAGACCGTCAATATAGCAGGCCGCCGCCTCTGCGTCCGTGCACTCCATATTGCGGAAACAGAAAGTTCCCATATGAGGCGTGCGGTCATCCACGGGCAGGTGTTCTCTCGACCACACATATTCCGTGAATCTGTCAGGATCGCAGCAGTTATACCACAAGTTGATGACGATGGGCGTGAGCACACCGTCCATGCGGATATTATCAAACTCGACATTTGTTATGATACTGTCTTTTCCTCTGCCCCTGCGGCTCTTGATGCGCAGTCCGCGGTCTGTGGCGTGGAAGAGGCACTTCGTTACACTCACGTTGCGGATTCCGCCCGCCAGCTCGCTTCCCAGCGTCAGCGCTCCGTGTCCGAAATCCATCAGACAGTTGCGGATCGTGTGGTGATCAGCCGGTGTCTTGTATTTGCGGGCCATCTCTATTTTGCCCGATTTGATAGCGATGCAATCATCTCCCACCGAGAAACGGCATCCGATGATCTCGACCTGATCACAGCTCTCGGGGTCGATCGCGTCGGTATTGGGGCTGTTCTTGGGAGCCTCAATGTACATGTCATACATACCGATGTTCTTCGAGAAGAACGGGTGCATATGCCAAGACGCACTGTTCGCGACTGTAACCCCGTGGAATGTGACGTCTTCACAGCGATTGAGGAAAACGGCTCTGGGGCGCATAGCGGGAAAGTTTTCAAACTCTTTCCACCAGTCGCCGTTCTGTCCGTTTCCGTCGATCCTGCCAAGTCCAACCACGGTAATGTCCCGTGCGTAAGCGCCGTGCAGAAGGGACATATAGGCCGGAACCTCATTTCCCTCAAAGGAGGAGAGCGGCGTTTCCTGTCCTGTGAAAGGATCTCTGGCAACCTCTGCCAAAATAGGGTAGCGCTCTCTTTCCGTGGATCCCAGAAGGACCGCTTTCTCGCTCAGTTCCAGTGTGATGTGGCTTCTAAGCGCGATCGGAAGTGTGAGATAAGTTCCGGCAGGGAAATAGATCCTGCCGCCCTCAGGCACGAAATTCACAGCCGCCTGTATGGCTGCCGTGTCCTCATGAACGCCGTCGCCGACTGCGCCGAAATCTTTGACGCTGACACAGCATGTCTCCGTGCGGGTCTTGAAAGAAATCTCTTCCTTGATTCCCTGATACTCGACAGCAGCGGTGTACTCCGTATCCGGCGTCAGCTCGAAAAGAGAGAATACATTCGTGTTCCTTCGCAGAATAGGTCTTCCGCCCATGGAAACGGTATATTCCTCAGGTGCGTAATAGGGGTTGTCATTCTGCAGCTCCATGCATACGGAACTGCTTCCCAGATAAAGGATCTTTATCATAACAAAACCTCTTAATTTACTTTTTGTGCTTTCCTTACAATATCTGTAATTGTATGTTTGCATTTGATCAGCAGCTGGTCTACCCCGAGGTAGAAGAGCCCGAACATGATCGGTCCCACGCCAAGGGGGATCGTGTCCGTGTTGCCGGTGATCCGGGTCACAGTAAAATTGATGACCGCATAAATACTGTAGACGAAGAAAAGCACCACAAACGCATAAAGTATGTTCAAAAAGAAGCTTAAGTAACCGCGATGTGTGACCATGATGTAGCGGTCATCGCCTCCCGGCGTTGCCTCAAAGAACCTGATCGCGTTGTTGGTCAGAAGATCCGTTACGATCCCCATGGCGATGCCCGTCACGAAGAGCGTATCCAGCATATCTGCCATGTATCCGCTCAGGCCCCATATAAAGAAGAAGCACACCGCTCCCGCGAACCAGAATTTCAGGATAAGTATTTTGACTCCGTCCGCAAGTTTGATCTTGGGACCGGACCGGTATTTGTTAAGCTCCTCCTCGCTGACTTCCGGGGAGTTGCTCTCATCCGCTTCCACCAGATCCTTTACCGCCTGTGTCTTGAGCCTGTAATACCCTGCCTCTTTGGTAACATCCGGTTTACGGTTCTGTCTTTTGCCAGTTTTCTTACTCATACTCTCTGCTCTAAATCGGGCAGAAGCACCGGCCGGAGCCGGACGCTTCCGCCCCAAAGGATTGGATCATGCTTCTCCGGTAAGATCGATCGCACCCATCTCGCCGTTGTCCTCGACCTCGATCGAAGTCTTGATCTTGCGGATCATCTTGCTGTAAACAGGAAGCAGGACGATCAGCGCGATAGTGATGCACATCAGCATAATATGGATTCTCAGATACCATTCCGCATATGCAATGTAGATCGTAGCTACTGTGACCACGATCGGGTTGTCCGGGCGGTAAACAGCGCTGTAGATCTGCTGCAGATACAGATAGTCGGCACCGATAATGATCGCGAACATGATGAACATAAGGACGATCATCGGTACATTGGGCTTTTTGCGATAAGGAAACGCATTGATAAAGCACATGAAGGACAGCATGGAGAACAGCATTACGCAGAATCCGCACAGTCCCATTCCGGTTCCCTGGATCTTAGCCGTCGTATCGGAAATATACATCAGGTTAAGCGCATAGAACAGGAAAGTGATTACCAGTGATGTCAGCGCGATATTCTGTGGTTTGCGCTTGAGCGCCACCAGGAATTTGCGCCAGAGTTCGCTCAGTCCGCGGGGTTGTTTCTTTTCCATCTTCACTTACCTCCTCTGATCGCATTTGTTGTCTCCTTGTCGAAGAAATGCTTCCGTTTGAAGGAGAAGGAAATACCATCGCCGGCCTTGAGCTCTTTCCAGCCCTTAAGCTTCGCGACGATCCTGGGACCGCCGCCAGCGATATATCCATGAACCAGTGTGTTCATACCAAGATTCTCGTTGTTCTGCACATCTACGGGAACTTCCGTGCCTTCCTCGATATTCTCGGGGCGGACGCCCAGAACGATCTCTTTGCCTCTGTAAGAAGCAAGTGTGCTCTTCTCTTCCTCGGTCAGCTTCACAGAGAATCCCTGTCCGTTGAGGACGCCGTCGCCGACGGTGACGTCAAAGAAATTCATAGGAGGAAGTCCGATGAAACTTGCTACGAAAATGTTGTCCGGATCGTCGTACAGTTCAAGAGGTGTTCCCACCTGCTGAACGTGTCCCATGGACATGCATACGATCCTGTCAGCCAGCGTAAGAGCTTCGGTCTGGTCGTGCGTGACATACATCATGGTCGCCTGCAGGCGCTTGTGCAGCAGCAGGATCTCACGTCTTGTCGCGCCTCTGAGCTTGGCGTCCAGGTTGGAAAGCGGCTCGTCGAAGAGGAAGACCTTGGGGTTGCGGACAATGGAACGGCCCATTGCCACACGCTGTCTCTGACCGCCGGAAAGCTGTGCCGGCTTCTTGTTCAGCTGGCTGGTGAGTCCGAGGATCTCTGCCGCCGCCAGAACTTTCTTATGGATCACGTTCGGATTCTCCTTGCGCAGTGTCAGGGAGAACGCCATGTTTTCATAAATGGTCATGTGGCCGTACAGGGCGTAGCTCTGGAATACCATTGCCATGTCTCTGTCCTTGGCCGGTGCTGCTGTGATGTCTTTGCCGTCCAGCAGGAGTTTGCCGTTGGAAATGTCCTCAAGGCCTGCGACCATGCGCAGCGTAGTGGACTTTCCGCATCCGGAAGGACCGACCAGAACGATCAGTTCTCCGTCTTTTACGTCCAGATTGAAGTCAAAGACTGCCTGAACGTTATTATCATATATCTTATCGATATGCTGTAAGTTTAACGTTGCCATGTCTTTTTCTCCTTATTAACTCTGGACACCGATTGCTTTCAAGTGCTCGCTCAGTTCGTTGCACTTCTTGAAGTTGATCGCCGCTGCTGCCAGGAGGCAAGCTGCGGAGAGCGCAAGATAGATACAGACTCTGATGAACTGACCGTTGTGCATTACCAGAACCTGCTCATTGTTTACCACGGTCGTCGCTATATGCGCACGCATGGGAATAATGAATATTCTTACGATCTGAAGAATACCGACCACTGCAAGCACATAGGAATAGTTCTTGTTGTAGTTCTTGACTGCTTCCGAGGAAAGGAAGACTGCCAGCATAAAGATCAGATTGTAAACGATCGACGCACCGATCAGGATGTTGTAGTAGTAAGTTCCTACATCCGACTTATAAATACTGACAAAATAGAACACATTCAGCAGGATTCCGAGGTAGCAAAGGTTTGCGGACTGGGAATTCTTAATAAATCTCATCCGGTCGCGCGCGATCGTGAGCTCGTCGTTCATATTCACGCCTGCACCCCCTTTTCTCCGCGAAGAAGCTGCTGCTCCTCTTTCATGAGTCTTGTCTTCCAGACTGCATTCGCTACCAGCAGCGCCGCTACGATGAGCAGGAGCGCAAATACAAGGTAATGAATATCAAACCAGAACGTGGACTCTGTATAGAGCGTGCCCCACATCTCCGCGTGTTCTTTAAGTGCGGCAAAATCCACCTGAAGGAACTGCCCCTTGAAGATTTCAATGTAGGTATGTCCGAAAATGGAGATTGCAACACTTGCAACTGCAAAGAGACCCGTAGCGACATAGTTGCCGATATAATATTTCCTGCGCACATGGGTATTTGTGATAAACAGCAGTACGGCGAGCAGGATCAGACCGATGCTGTATTTCAGGAAGTAGTTGTTAAAATCCTGCATATTGTAGTAAACAATAGAGCCGGGAACATCTGTCTGAAATACGTCGTTAGGGTTGCGCATCGTATCGTACAGCGCGTCGTACAGGTCGGTCATAATACCAAGTGCATAGAAGAATACCACTGCGCTCACGATGACCGCTGCCATGCAAAGGATCTTCTGCACTGTCAACTGTTTTTTATACATGATGACCTCCACCATTTGTTGAGTAACGGTTTCATCCGGGCCGGGCGCCTGTGACGTCCGGCCGCGGACTTAGTAAGATCTTAAATTGGCCGGTTAGATTAATTGCCGAGGCCCTGATAGTAAGCAAGATCACGCTGCCAAGCTGCTTCCTTGAGTCCAAGGTACTGCTTGCCGCTCCAGTTGTTCGCAACATAATCCGCAGCTCCCTGCGCGTCGTTCACGGAAGAATCCAGAGCGCTGTAACCGCCGATGATCATGTTGACCAGAACGTTCTCGCCATCCTTCTGCTGGCTGAATTTCTCTTTCAGCTCAGTGTAGCCGCCGATCTTCTCGTTCTCAACACTGGTGTTGGGAAGAACGGTGGGAACAGAGGTGTACCACTGGTTATCTGCAACTGCGAGTTCAGGGTGCTTTACAACGCCAAGAGCGATAGCCTTGGAGATGTGGCCTGCGCCTTCCTGACCGATCTCAGTTGTGCACTGATACTCGAACGCCTGGTTCTTTACGAAGGAAAGTGTGGAACCAAGATAGTAACGTGCGAAGTTGGTGTAGTTGCCGTCTGCCAGCTCCCAAAGCTCTTCTTTGGTCGCGTCAGCGATAACGGGCTGCTGTGTTCCGTTGAAGTCGAATGTCTCACCCTGCTTGATAAATGCATCGGGACCATAGCTCAGAAGAACCAGTCCTTCGGGTGTGTATGCGAAGTCGATCAGAGCAAGAGCTGCGTTGAGCTTGTCTGTGTCGGATCCTACGCCTGCCTTGGAGATTCCCCAGCCGTCTGTCTTAACAGAACGCCAGGACTCTGTAAAGTGCATGTATACGCCGTCAGCATTTGTGCCGTCATACCAGCGTGCTACGGGAACCATAACCGCCATGTACTTCTCGCCCTCATCCTTCTGGAGCTTGGTCTCGTTAAGGATGGTCTGGGTCTGGTTGTAGTCATAGTGCATGAAGCCGAGGTCGTTCTCAAGATACTTGCCGGTGTTCTCTTCTGTGCTGCCGACAAAGCCGTCAGAAACAAGGCCTTCCTCTAACATTGTGTGAACTCTGTTAAGAGCCTCATAAGCTTCCGCATCCTGACGAGCATCGTGCAGAGTGCCGTCGTTGCCTACATACAGGTAATCCTGACGGGACTCAAGGCCGCGGACGCCGAACAGTGTGCCGGCGAAACGGAACAGATCTACGCGGCGCTGGTTGTTGTTCTCTTCACGTGTGAACAGGCCCTGGATGGTATCTGTGCCATTCAGTGTCTGAGGGTTAGCCTTCACGCAGCGCAGCAGAGCTACCAGCTCGTCTGCGTCCCATGCGGCATTCTGGCCAACGAACAGATCGGAACGCTGTGTTCCATAGTATCCGCCGTAAGCTTCGTCGATGTATGTACGGAGCATATTGACAGCAGCTACGCCGTCCATAGAACCTGCTTCGTTCATCTTGGCAACGATGTTGCCTGCTGCGTCATAATCCTTTGTAACCTTCTCAGCCTTTGTGCCGTCAGCGCTGACTACGTCAACTTCGACCTTGCCCTCTGTGGGCATATAAGGCTGATAAACAGGATCCGCTGTAGTATTGGAAGCATCCGCGGTGAACTCGCCTTCGCCGTCAAGGAGCTTCTGTACCCAGTCAACACGCATAAGGGGCATACGCTCGATATCGTTAACACCGTCGAAATAAGGGCTGAAGTAGATCGCGCCTGTGTCGGTGTTGCCGGTGATGGAGAGACGAACGATCGGGTTAGCATCCAGATATGCCTTGAAGTTGGGCATGGAATCAAGATACTCAGCGATATTTACAAGGCTTCCTGCCTCGCCGTTCTCTGTCAGCAGAGCTGCTGTACCGGAAACCATGTCTACGTCGCCGAGACGCTCTTTCCAATACTCGAACTCTTTGCTGGCGCTGTTGCCCTGGTATTTGTCTTCAAACTCAACGCCGAGCTTTTCCTGAACTGCTACCCATGTGGGCTTGAGGTCGCCAGCGTTATAGGTAACGCCGTCGGCCAGTGTGATACCGGAGCCTGCTGTCTCTGCATCGAAGCTGAGGCCGGTCTTTGTGCTGTTGTAACCGGTCGCCATGCGAAGCTTGGTTCCGGGCGCATAGGTCAGAGCCGCTGCGGGAGCCGCCTCTGCTGTAGCATCTGCAGTCTGCTGTCCTGCACCTGTATCAGCGGCTGCCTGTGTCTCCTGGCTTCCGCTTCCTGCAGGTGCGCCGTTCTGCTGGACCTGGATCTTGGGTCCGCAGCCCGCGAGCAGCAATGTGCTCATAGCCGCTGCAAGCGTCAGAGCGAGTGCTGATTTAATCTTTTTCATTACTATTCCTCCTGGATAATATGAATAATACCTATGATTACTCTCGTTATTTCTATCATTACTCCTTGACGCCGCCGACGTTTGTGCCCTTGGCAAAATATTTCTGGATGAAAGGATAGATAATAAGGATCGGTACAATCGAGCAAACGATCAGTGCATAGATTACCGAGTCAGAAGCAAACGCTTTGTTCCAGCCTGCCATTGCCTCGGGATCCGTGTACTGCTCCAGTCTCAGACGGATAAATACCTGCAGCGGATGCTCGTTCTGGTTGGAGATCATCTGGCGTGCCCAGAAATATCCATTCCAGCGCGAAATTGCGAAGAACAGCGCTACCGTCGCGATCGTGGATTTACTCATCGGGAGATATACCTGTGTGAGGACCTGCATTTCAGTCGCGCCGTCAACGATCGCGGCTTCCTCGATCTCGGAAGGAACTCCCTCAAAAGCATTACGAAGCAGGATGATGTTCATGGCCGCCATACCCATGGCGATAACTACGAGCCACTTATCATCCATGATTCCCATGGAATTAAACACTTCCTTGGTTGCCAGGTAGTTCAGGTACTGAGGTACGATACCTGCGGAGAACCACATGGTGAAAACCAGGAAGAAGTTGAAGAATTTTCTGAACAGCAGTCTCTTTTTGGACAGCGCGTAGCCGCCGAGGATGGCGACGAACATTGCCCAGAGCGTGCCGAACAGGGTCAGGAACAGCGTGTTGGAATACGCGTTCCAGAACATGTTGTCATTAAACATCAGCTTAAAGGCGTCAAACTGAATGTCCTTGGGGAAGAGTACGATCTGGCCGTACTCAACTGCTGACCTTCCGCTTATGGAAGCGCTGATCGCGTATACAAACGGATACAGGCAGCAAAGGGCAAATACCGTAAGCAGGGTATAGCTGATGACTTTAAAGATCAACTCAGAGATTTCCAGTTTCCTCTTCATAGCCCCTCCTTATCAGTATAGTGATGTGTTAGATGCCTTACGGGCGATTGTGTTAGCACCGATGACCAGCAGCATACCGATGACGTTGTTCATCATTTCGGCCGCCGCCGCTATTCCGACACCGGCGCCGGAACCCATACCATTTCTGTTCGCGAAGGTGGAAACAACGTCCGCCGTCACATATGTGTTGGGATTGTACAGCAGCAATACTTTCTCATAGCCGATGTTCAGCAGTGAACCGATCCTGGTGATGAGCATGATAACGATTGTTGACAGTATACTGGGCAGGACTACATATCTCATCTGTGCCCATTTGTCTGCGCCGTCAATCTGTGCCGCTTCGTAGCTGGTAGGTGAAATGGCGATGATGGCCGCAAAGAATACGATACTGTCGTAACCGGCGCTCTCCCAGATACCACTGATCTGGTAGATCGACCTGAAGAAAGCCGGGTTGTTCAGAAGACCCGCGTTGGCAACATCAAAACTGATCGCTCCGATTTTGACGAGGAACTGGCTGACAATTCCCATACCGGTTGTCAGGGAGCCCTGCTTAACAAGCATGGTTACCAGTGATGTCATGACAACGGTGGACATGAACTTAGGCAGATAGGTGAGCACCTGATATACGCTTCTCGCCGCGTTGGAGCGCACCTCGTTGAAAAACAGTGCCAGTATGATCGGCATAGGGAAGCCGAAACACAGGCCGTAAAAACTTAGCAGGAACGTGTTGCGCAGCGCCCTCCAGAAATCTGTGGAAAGGCCGTCGCCTGCGAACAGGAGCCGCTTAAAATACGAGAATCCCGAGAAGAACTGCTCGGATACGGGCTTAACGTTGTCCGACACCTTGAAGCACCCCAGGAGTTCGTACATCGGAAAATAGCGCCAGAACAGGAATACCAGCAGCATGGGGATGAGCATCAGGTAAAGCCGCCAGTCTTTGAGGATCGTCTGACCCACATGGCGCCAATAATGCTTTTCCACATCGTCGCGTACGGCCTGTTCCGGATCTTCCCGATAGGTCCCCGACTCTTGGTCGTAGACGAGGAAATCCGCCGCCTTAGCTTTCATAATTTACCTCCTTTTCCGTTCCCTCCTTCGCGTTGACGCGCAGCAGGTAATGTATTTGATCTTCATAGACCCCGTCCAGCCTACGGGCTATCCAGATGATCACGAATGTAAAGAGCATTGACAGGCTGTCTGTTGTATAGAAGCCCACAATGTTCGCCGGTTCTGCGCCCAAAAGAAGGGCCACGATCGCCCTTCCGGTCTGCATGAGCAGCAGAACAAGGATCGGATACAACATTCCCCATGTATTCGTCCGAACCTTTTCCTTGCCGACCTTTATCAAAATATAAACAGAAATCAGTGAGAAGATATTACCCACTACATAGATCAGATATTGATGAGCTGCCGCTCCAGACATGAAGCTGTAGACAACTCCCCCCAGCATGGCGTGGATGACTCCCCAGTATCCCCACCTCATGTAAACAATGGTCGTGATCGCGGCCACAAGAGAAACTGTAAACGGCTGTCCCGGAAACCAGAACCGCGCTGCCATCACTATAATGAACTCAAAGATGACCAGCATCCCTGCAAACATAGCCAGGTCTATCGCCCGATATTGCTTCCAGCTTCTCTTTTTCCCCACTTCGTCCCCTCAATAATAATATTTATACACAAAATTTCCTGTCTCATACCTTAAACACCCGACAAAGTATCTAGAACAGGTGTATAAATTATAAATTACTATTTTGTCCAAAGTACATGGACAGAATAGCGCTATTTATACACAAAACCGACTTTTTCGGATATTTTCTTTATTTCTTTGTCAGGACAAGTATAATATTTATAAGCGTGATTTTTTTGTCAATTGTACGATTTTTACGATATTGGCGGAGGTTTTATGAGCACTTTTCACAATATTTTGACGCCTGACAACGACCTTCAGGCCGTTTTGGATCACTCCTCACCAGGTGACTTTATTCAACTTTCGGAGGGAGATTTTCGCGTAAAATGCACTGTTTTTGTACCTTCTCTGACGATTCGGGGCGCCGGCATGGACAAAACCCGCATCATCTGGGACGACTACGCGAACAAGATCCATGCGGACGGCAAAGAATACAACACCTTCCGGACATGGACCATGGCGGTCTGCGCGGACCATGTCACCATGGAGGACCTGGCTGTCGTAAACGACTCTCTGCACCCGGAAACGAAGGGACAGGAGGTCGCTCTGACTGTCTACGCGGACGATTTCCATATGAAGCACTGCCGGCTCACTTCCACCCAGGACACTCTGTTCCTCGGACCTCTCCCGAAAGATCTGATCGAGCGCTACGACGGCTTTCTGCCCGATCACCTGCGCCGGGACATCTCCTGCCGCCAGTATTTCGAGGAATGCCTCATCGAAGGCACCGTGGACTTCATATTCGGCTGCGGCGACACTGTGTTCGACAACTGCGAGATCCGATCCCTCTGCGACGCCAGGGATATCGGCTACGCCGCCGCTCCCGCCCACGCCCTCGAGCAGACGGAGGGCTTCCTCTTTAAAAACTGCCGCTTTACGGCAGAGCCCGGCGTCACGGACGGAAGCATCTATCTGGCAAGGCCCTGGCGCGATTACGGTCTGAGCCGCTTCGAGAACTGCACCTACGGGCCGCACATCAGCCCCCTTGGCTTTGACAAGTGGAACGACACAAACCGCGACCGCACCGCCCGGTTTTATGAGACTCCCGCTGTGGAAGGCCGGGTGAAATGGGTGAAGAAATAAGGTGAATTCATATAGAATAAAGTTAAGTAACCAATTTCCACTAACTAATGAGGTATTACCATGAAGAATGTCAGACTCGGCCGCACAGAAATCATTGTCCCCCAGAACGCATTCGGATGTCTTCCGATCCAGCGCGACACCAGGGAGGTCGCGGTGAAGCTCCTGCGGGAGGCCTATGAGGGAGGCATGCGCTTTTTTGACACCGCGAGAGCTTATACGGACAGCGAGGAGAAGGTCGGCGAAGCTTTCGACGGCATGCGGGACAAAATATACATAGCCACCAAGACCGCCGCCAAGACGCCGGAGGGCTTCTGGAAAGATCTGGAGACGTCCTTTAAGAATCTTCGGACCGATTACATCGATATTTATCAGCTTCACATGGTGCCCCAGTGCTACAGGCCCGGGGACGGGACCGGCATGTACGAATGTCTCGAGCAGGCCAAAGAGAAAGGACTGATCCGCCACATCGGCATCACGACGCACAAACTTGCCGTGGCGCAGGAGATCATCGAGTCGGGCCTCTACGAGACCCTGCAGTATCCCTTCAGCTACCTTTCCTCTGAAAAGGAGATCGCTCTGGTGCGCGCGTGCGTGGAAAAGGATATGGGCTTTATCTGCATGAAGGCGCTGGCCGGAGGCCTGGTCACCCGCTCCGACGCAGCCATGGCTTATATGACGCAGTTCGACAATCTTGTTCCGATCTGGGGGATACAGCGCGAGAACGAGCTGCGGGAGTGGCTCTCCTACATGGAGAACACGCCCTCCATGACTGACGAGATCGCCGCTTACATCAAAGGCGAGCAGGACGAACTCGCCGGCGAATTCTGCCGCGGCTGCGGCTACTGCCTGCCCTGCCCCATGGGAATCGAGATCAACAACTGCGCCCGCATGTCGCTGATGGTGCGGAGGGCGCCCTCCGCTTCCTGGCTCTCCGAGGCCTGGCAGGAAAAGATGGCGAAGATCGAGAATTGCATTAACTGCCGCCAGTGCACAAAGCGCTGTCCCTATGAACTCGATACGCCCGAGCTTCTGCGCAGGAACCTCGCGGATTATAAGAGGATCCTTGCGGGAGAGATCACTGTCTGACCGAAATGCAGTCTGCGAACAACAGACAGGACAAGTAAAAAAAGGTGGCGCGTCATCTTGCCGTTCATTTGGCAAGATGACGCACCACTTTTTAAATTAATCCAATGATTATTCTGTTTTTGCAGCTGCCGCCGCCTCATCACTCTTCTTCTGAGGCGCCTCGGGGATCACCAGCTCCATTCCGACTCTGAGATCACCCGGATTATCCAGGGCATCTTTGTTTGCCTCATAGATGAGGTTCCACTTGGTCCCGTCGCCGTAGATCGTCTCAGCGATCTTCCAGAGGTTGTCATCTTTCTTAACTGTGTAAGTCTTCTTCCCGGTTGCTTCGTCTGTCTTAACAGCTTCTTCTTTGATCTTGAGCTGCACCTTTTCTTCGATGCCGTAGAACTCGTAATAATCGTCATACAGGCCCAGGCAGGCGTCCATTCCGGGATTGGAGGAAAGCGCCTTCTGAAGGACCGCTTCCCAGGATCCGTACTTTTCAAAGAGATAGTCGATGGTAGGGCCTTCTTCGTTGCCGTAGGTGTCGAGATTGCTCTTCTTTACCCTTTCGAGGCCGTCCGGATCACCGATGTAGGCTGCAAGGCGGAGTTCATTTCTCTTCTTGCTGACTTCTCTGGCGATCTCCTCGATGCTCTTGTTCTCGTCGAGCATTGTCTCGATCGTCTGGTACAGGATCTCCTCTGTCTCGTAGTACTGAATTCTCTTGTCGCGCGCTTCAGCTACTTCCTTCTCGCTTGTCCAGTCTATGATGTCCACGAACTCTTTGAGCCGTGTGGAGAGGGGACTGAGAGAATAACCGTATACGGCTGCGCGGTTCACGATAATGTCCTGCGCCGCCTTCGGATTCTCCATGGGGTCATGGACATATCCTTTCTTGGCCGATGAACTTCCGGCTTCCGCAGTCTCAGCAGTGCTTCCTGCCGTGGCAGCCTCTGAGCCCTTTACAGCCTCAGCTGTGCTTCCGGCCGCGGCAGCATCAGCCGCACTGCCGGCCGCGGCAGCTGCCTGTCCGCTGCCCGTCTGCTCCGTCTGTGCCTCTGCCGCGCTGGCCGTGACCGGCACCGCTGCCACAAGGAGCGCTCCGGACATAAGAAGTCCCAAAACTCCCGCAAATAGTGTCTTTTTCTTCATAAACTCTCCCCTTTCCGCCGGGCATACCTGAGTTCTTTTTGCCCGACCTGCTATACCCTGTAGTATATGGTATTCTTTTCGGAAATTTCCGTCAACAGGATAGGTGTTCGAGTTATCGTCTATTTATACTCTGTATTTTGACCAACCACCTGCCAGCCCGCCAAAATACAGCCCCCTTCGTTATTTGCACACGTCCACCCATTTTTTGGCGTTCACCAGTTTCTCCAGCTCGTCCAGTTCCAGCCTCACCGCGCTGTTCGCGTTGCCCGCCGCCGGATACACCGTATCCCATTTCTTCAGGCTCTCGTCCAGATAGATCTCGACATTTTCATTGACTCCGAAGGGGCATACGCCGCCCGCCTCATGGCCGATCAGTTCCCCCACCTGCTCACGCTGGATCATTTTCGCTTTTTTGCCGAATTCCTGCTTATATTTCTTGTTGTCGACCCTGGCCATGCCCTCGGCAAGGATCAGGATCGGTCTGTCGTCGATGATAAAGGACAGAGATTTACAGATTCGACCCGGCTCTACGCCGATAGCGGCGGCTGCCAGCTCCACTGTCGCGGTGGATACATCCGGCTCGATGACCCGGTCCAGGTATCCCTTTTCCTTCAGATACTTCTTGGCTTTTTCCACAGACATAGCAAATTCTCCTTCAAAGTACAAAAACACGCTCACCCGAACATTCTACCACTTCTGCCCGCCTGATGTGTGTCTTTTGGCAAAAAGCGAGCCCCGGCGCCGAAGAGTTTCCGGGCAAAAAAAGCTGATGACCCTGCAATTATCTCATGCAGGTGTCACCAGCTTCTGTTTTATAAACTATTCTGCTCTTAAGAAACAGCGATCATGCCGCGTTGTCAAGGACTTCCTGCTGCTCTTCTGCAGGCTCCTCAGTCGCGGGCTGCTCCTCAGCTGCGGGCTGTTCTGCCGCGGGCTCTTCAGTCGCAGGCTGTTCCACTGCTGCAGGCTCCTCAGCCTGCTTGCCGATATACTTCACGCCTTCAGCGTAGATGGTCTTCCAGTCGTTCTTCATGGATACCGGAATCCAGTTGTTCTCTTCGCACAGCTTGTACATGTCGTCAGCCTTCTTGATGTTGCCGTTCTCGCGCTCGAGATCGTCGCAGCAGAGCATGAAAGCAAGGCTCTTGTAAGGGTTATTGCTCAGCGCGTAGTTGCACATCGCGGCGTCGCCGGTCGTATTGCCGAAGGAAAGAACGGGCTGTACGCCGATCTCGCTGTTGATCACACTGACTTTGTTCATCTTGAGGTTCTTGATGATGAACTCGCCGCCGAGGTACAGGTCATCGCCCTGTGTGAAAGTATAGTTGAGGCCGTCTTCTCCATTCTGCAGGCCAGCCACAATTGTTTCGTCGGAACCGATGATCTGGCTGTTGGGAAGCTCAAGAGGGCTGTTCTCCATAATGCCGCGGCAGATGAAACGGTCCGTGCCGCTGATCACGTATACAGTAAAGTCGTTAGCCTTGAGGTAATTGATGATCTGCAGCATGGGCTCATAGAAACCGCCGCCGCGGGTCATGCCCTCGTAACTGGGCATAGGCTGTTTTTTGAACTCCTGGATGTAGTCGAGGAATTCCCTCATTGTCATGCCCTTGAAAGCGGAAGCTACTGCCTGTCCGTGCTCTACGGGAAGCTCCGCGTACTTGGTGCCGTTAGTGTTCTGATCAATGATCTTCGCTGCGACCATCTTCTCAAACTCAGACGCGCGGTCCTTGTATTCGGGGTCCTCAGTCACACGGTATACCAGCAGTGTATAGTCAAAATAGTTCGGGTCTGTCTCGCAGAACAGCGTTCCGTCGAAGTCGAATACAGCGATACGGTTCTCAACAGGGATGAAATCAGGGCTGCCTTCCTTTGTGATCGCTTCCATATAAGCGGTCAGGGCTTCTCTCGCCGGAGCGCCCTCGTTCCAGAGGCTGAGCATCTCGTTGGCGTCGACTGCTTTGACCTGAGTCTCTGCAGAGGTCTGCTCAGCAGCTGCTGTCTGTTCGCCTGCCGCTGCAGTCTGCTCTGTTGTCGGTGCTGCCTGTGTTCCTGTCTTTGCGGAGCCGGAGCGCACCACTGTGTAGCAGAGGCCGCCGAGGGAGATCACTGCGACAAGGATCGAGGCGATCGCGATTGTTTTCCATTTTTTAAATGCTTCCATTTTTCTTACTTCCTTCTTAACTTCTTTATTTATCTTCTTGTTTATATATATAAACCGGCAGGAAATTGTTCCCGGCGGATTATTGCCTGTATATAAACCGGCGGCGGCTGTTTTTAACTCTCTGCCCCGCCGGACATTTTTACTTACGCAGTTCTTCTTCAAAATCCATACGCTTTTTTGACAAAAAGATGGATGATTTTGTAGAAAAGACCGATGTGACTGATCCCCGCCGGCCCTGATGCATTATTCTTCTGCTATAATATCACAGGGTATACTATTATGAACTATCTTTCCTTTAACGACGCCATGCGCGCCCGCTTCGGCACCAAAGTATACCGGCTGTCCCTGCAGAGCGGCTGCACCTGCCCTAATCGCGACGGCACAATAGGCACCGGCGGCTGCACCTTCTGCTCGGAGGGCGGCTCCGGTGATTTTGCCGCGCCTCTTCTTCCCATTGGCGAGCAGATCAAGGAGGCAAGAAAGCGCGTAGATGCCAAAATATCGGCCTCCATCGCTCCACAGGACCGCCGCTACATCGCCTACTTCCAGTCTTATACCAACACTTACGGCGACCCCGAACGCCTGCGCAGGGTCTACTCCGAAGCTCTGCAGCACCCGCAGATTGTCGCGCTCGATCTGGGCACCCGCCCGGACTGTCTGCCGCTGGAAATGATCGCAATGCTGCGCAGGCTGCGCGAAGAATACGGCAAGCCCGTCTGGATCGAGCTGGGCCTGCAGACCATTCATGAAAAGACTGCGGGGCGCATCAACCGCGGCTACAAGCTTGAAGTGTTTGAGGACGCCTACAGGCGGCTGAAGGACGAGGGCTTCGAAGTCATCGTACACGTCATCCTTGGCCTCCCCGGCGAGGCGCGCGAAGATATGCTGGAGACCGTGCGGTATCTCTCTCTTTTGACACCAGTGCTCGACGGTGTTAAGCTTCAGCTCCTGCACATATTAAAAGGGACCGAACTGGCCCGTGAGTACGAGGCCGATCCGTTCCCTCTGTTTTCATTGGATTCCTATTGTGATCTTGTGGTTGACTGCCTTCGCCTTTTGCCACCTGAGACAGTCGTGCATAGGCTCACCGGCGACGGGCCCAAGCGCCTGCTCATCGCGCCGCAGTGGAGCGCGGACAAGAAGCGGGTGCTGAACACACTCAACCGGAAGATCAGGGAAGCATAGCTATCCTGTTACATCAGCACTTCTATTCTGTCTTCCATCAGCCCCCTCATTTTTTCCTTTTCGCTCTCCGGCAAGAACGAAGTGTCGATCTGCTGCGCCAGCTTTTCTCTCTTTCCAATCAAGCCGGTAATCATACGAAGTGCCGTTTTCTCTGTCAGATCACATCGCTTTGCAAGAGCAATGAAGTCTTTTTTCCTCAGATTTCTCTTCTTCCCGTTCAGTGTCAGCGCCGTCTGATCCTTGTCTGCAGGCAAAACAATGTTGACCGGCAAGAGATCATATGCATCTGAAAGGACAAAATCTCTTTTACCCGGAGTCATCTCCCGCAAAGAAAAGTTCTTCAAATGCATGTCAGAATTTCCGGTAATGAACGAAAAAACAATCCTCAAATAAAACTCTGCCAGGTCCAGGCCGGGATGCATTGAGTACTGCGGTATAAGATCAGAACACCTCTCATATGATCCCTTATACTTGTCTTCCGTCAGCCTCCCGGACAGTTGGCAAAAATCCTCCATTGCATACATCTGAACCTGTCCCTGTCCGATCTGCCGATCAATTCTCCGGGTAATATATGCATTTTCACTTCCCATCCTGATCAGCGCATGAGGTACAGTTCGTATCCCTGCGGTCTTCGCCTGTCTCATGACCAGATCCTCGTATTCCGGCAGATACGGATACTCTGACGTCTGCGGTTTCAAAATATAGCCTGTCGGATAATCTACGATCGTAAGCCTGCAGTCCGGATTTTGTGACAAGTGCAGCGATAGTTTTTTCTGAACACCGGGAACTGTCAGTCCCTTGCCGGTCATTCTGACCGCGAGCTGCAACAGACCCTCTTCCGTCAGATCAAGCACCGGCATTGTATTTGTTCCGAAAAAAGCCTTTACACATCTTTTGTGCCAACCGCTTTCCCGTTCCATCTCAGAGATTTTTCTGGACATTTCCCTTCCACAGTACAAGCAGCGCATTGTCACTCCTCTCTTTGAATACTGACATCTCCAATACAATCACCGCACGCAGCCAGCAGCACTCCAAAACGGTCCCTGTAGTCCAGTTTCCATGTTTCCTGAGTGACCCTCAACAGCCATCCCTCCGGGATCAGTCCGTCAAAAAAGGAAAACAGCACTTTTGATGAATATGGCTCCATCCGAAGAGGAAGAGTCAGACTTACTGCAATTGCCCCTTCCCTGTCACAATACTCCGGAAAATAAGCAAATCTGTAGCCATCCTCAGTCTCTTCCAGTCTGCCTGCCGGCATCTTTTGCACATAAACGGTTGCTTTCCTGTAAATTCCACTCATTTCCTAATCCTTCCGGGAGCTGCCTCCATACCAAACATTCTCAGGGCCTGATTCACTTTGTCCATTCTCACAGTTTCCTTCCCCTGTTCCAGTTCCCGGACAAATCGAAGTCCCAGCCCTGCGCGAAGCGCGAATTCCTCCTGCGTAAGTCCTGCCCTTTTTCTCTCCTGTTTAATATAATCACCAATCGTACTCATATTCAAATACTCCCTATCAGGTATAATAACTCTCTATGCGCTTTATAATAATCCCTTTCGGGTATATTGTCAATGATTACGCCGTCCCGTTATACCTTATCGGGTGCACTTCGTCGCATCGCGCATTTGACTATACCCTTTCAGGTATACGAGCCAAAGGAACAGTCCATTTAGCAACGGTTGTCTGTCTCCCGCAGAGGCTGTATGATGAAAGTGATAATCTGCCGGAAACTGATCATCGGGGGGCAGTAAACGACCAGAAGCTATCGCATATATGTGGTTGAAACATTCAGCGGTAGTTTTTCGGTACAGAATGATGCTTTTGGAAAAGTGACGTCCCTGAAAGAGGATCAGAATGAAATGAACCTGTCAGTCTATGGACCGGGCGGCAAAGGATTCGGCACAGGAGCCTTATTTGAATACACTCTCGTCCCTCAAAAGCGGGATTTTCAGGAAGATGTCAGAGAAAAACCAATTTACAGGGATTGTCAGGGACGTAATTTTACAATGTCGATCCTTCTGTGCCGAAAAATGTGAAATTAAGGTCTCTGTAGATAAGGATCTATCGCTCCAACCTGTCCTGTGGGGACGAAAAAAAGAATTAAAGGCTTCTGTACCTACAGAACTCTTAATAAGGAGAAAACTATGAAAACATTCCGCTTTTTTATAGGCACGCACGCTTCTGCGGGACTGGATTCCCTCTGCTTTTGTGAAGCTGATTTCAAGGCAGAAGCTTTCACTGCGCTCTATACAATGCAGGATATTTCGGAACCCACCTACCTTGCTCTCTCCTCAGACAGAATACTATATACTTTCGGGAAAACTGCCGCCGGCGTGTCTGTTTACGCGATCCGCGAACAAGCGGTTATCAGTTCCCTGCCCTGCGCAAGTGGCGGCCCCTGCCACATCAGTGTCGATGAGCGCGGTGAATTTCTTCTGGTCGCAGGTTACGGCAGCGGAACGGTCTCCCTCTATGACCTGAACACTGACGGCAGCATCCGTTCACTGTGCGATTCCCGGCAGTACCGGGGCGTCGGATTTGACTCTGAAGACCGCCAGAAGGGACCGCACGCCCACTTTTCCGTTTTCCATCCGGAGCGCGATGAAGTCCTGGTCTGCGACCTGGGCCTGGACATGGTCTATGTCTACGAACTCGACCGCAAATCCCGAAAGCTTCGGGATACAGATCGCAGCATCCGCCTTCCGGACGGCTCCGGTCCGAGGCATCTTGCATTCAGCGACAGGCATCCCGGCGTGCTTTTCGTGCTCACGGAGATGGCCAACACAATCTTCACTTATCGATATAATTCTGAAAGTGACAAATACGTACTTGTGCAGCAGATCTCGGCTGTCTGCGACGGCACATCCGGCGTATGTCCTTCTGATCCGGCTCTCATGCTGCCCTCCGCGGCTGACAATGGAAGCATCGGCTGCGCGATCCGCTTCACGAAGGACGGCAAATATCTCTTTGTCTCCAGCCGCCTGGGCTATCAAAGCATCTCCGTGTTTCGCTGCGAACCGGACGGAAAGCTATGTTTTGCCGACCGCTGCCTGTGTGGAGGAATCACCCCCAGAGATTTCAACATCTTCGAAAATGATGACCCTGAAGATCCGGACATCCGTCTTTTGGTCGCCAATCAAGATTCGGACCTCATCACAGCGCTGCGATTCGATCGCCGAGCTGAAAAGCTGTCACTTCTGGACATGAAAATGCAGGCGGTAAACCCCACCTGCATCCTGCCGATATGACCACCGTTCACAAAAGCTTATTTCCTGAAAATGCTGTCTTCGTGTGGCGTTTTGGGCACAGGGAACAGATTTCTTGTGTATGTACCCCATGGATTTCGGCGCCTGTTGTAATTTTGGGCACAGGAGCAGGTTTTCTTGTGTATGTACCCCATGGATTTCGGAACCTGTTGTAACTTTTGGGCATACGAAGCAGGCTTTCTTGATTTCTACTCCAAGAACTCCCTTGCGGAGGGAGAATTATTTCTTGTAAATGTCCCTCTGTGCCCAACTCCGTTCTAAATCAGAAAAACCCACGGGGAACAATTCTTTAGAATGCCCCTCTGTGCCCAACCATGCACGTAATCAGCAAAATCCAAGGGGAACAAATCTAAGAAAATCTCCGCTGTGCCCAACCACCCGAATACAGCGAACAAAAAACGCGGCCTCATAGGCCGCGTTTTCCAATCATTCACTTCTCGATCGTATATTTCTCCACGTCTATGACTGCCGCGCCGCCGACTGCCTCGAAAGAGATGCCGTCTGCCGACTGCCGCGTGTAGATCGTGTTGGACATCACCTGTTCGCCGTCGTTGACAAAGATTTCCACCGAGAACCTGTCGATCATGAGCCGCAGCCGGATCTCGCCGCCGCGATACCGCACATGTGCCTTCCTCTCGGAGATAATGTAGTGCATAAATCCCGAATAGGTCCGGTCAAAATACAGCATGCTGTCTGCAGGATCATAAGTAATGGACGTGCAGAACTCTTCATCTTCGGCGACCTTTATCGTGAATTTCTGATAAAGGGTGTCCCCTGCGGGCTTCACTCGAACTGTCAGATCAAGGCTTCGTCCCTCCACTCCGGTAAGCCGCGTGCACTCCTTGACATAGACATCATCATAGTAAACCGGGTCTTTCCGGTACGCTTCGATCTCCCGGATCGGCCGCTGGATCAGGAGTCCGTCCTTCTCAGACAGTTCTCTGGGAATCGTGAGCTGTCCGAACCACTTAACACCCGGAGGCGTCCTGTGCATAGTCTCCGGCGTCTGCATCCAGGCGGTCATGACTCTCCTTCCGTCCGGTGTGACCGTGCTCTGGGGCGCGTAGAAATCAATGCCGTAATCAATAGAGCGGATCGCTTTCCGCGTAAAGGTATGCGTCTCCCTGTCATAGATACCGGCCAGATAAGCAGCGTTGTTGCCGGCATGGAACTCATTCCCTTTCGCGACCATCTTCATCGGCAGAATCGGAATAAAATCCGTATCTCCAAGCCGGAACAAGTCCGGGCACTCCCACATATACCCGTACTCATTACCGCCCTTATCGAGAGTCGACACATACTCCCAGTTGTACAGGTCCGGACTCCGGAACAGGACAACTGCGCCGTCGTTCTCTTCGGTGCTCGCGCCGATTATCGAATAGTACACCCCCTCTTTCTCCTCATACCAGATCTTGGGATCGCGGAAATCTTCCTCGCTGTATCCTTCCGGGAGCATTTCCGGAGTAATGACCGGGTTGTTCTCGTATTTGACATAGTTCATGCCATCGCCAAAAGCCAGACACTGCGTCTGGCGGCAGGGAACCCCCTCCCCTCTCGCTTCTCCTGTCACCTCCACCCCAGTGTAGATGAGCAGATGCCTTCCGTCCGGCGCTGTCAGAGCGCTCCCCGAAAAGACGCCGAAGTTGTCATACCATGTATCAGGCGCAAGCACGGCCGGCAGTCTCTTCCAGTTCAGCATATCCTCCGATACCAGATGTCCCCAGTGCATGGAGTCCCAATGCGTCGAATAAGGATTGTACTGATAAAACAGGTGATACTGTCCGTCAAAATAGGAAAAGCCGTTCGGGTCATTGAGCCATCCCACTGTTGGTGTGACGTGGTAGACCGGCCTCTCCTCCTCTGTGATCTGCGTTCCATGTGCCGCCTCATATTCTCTGGCTTTTTTCAACCGATCACTTTCCATCTCTTTCTCCTTTCAGATATTCGTAAGCAGGCTTGTACTTCTTCTCAATGCGGTCGTAATCCTTCGGACCGGGGTCCTTGATTCTCCTGATATCCATATTGTGGGTCAGGTCCGCAAGCTTCACTTTCCTGGCAAGCGGGTTCTTCCCGATCTCCTTCACATAGTCCATATAAGGCACTCCGTCCGCATGTGTCATGAGCGCTACGGCATCTGCGATCTCGTCCCCGAAAATCTCCCGAATCTCCTCAATCGTGACCTCTGTGTCCTCTACGGTATCGTGCAGATACCCCACGACCTTCTCCTGAGGTGTATCCAACATCGCCGCCACTGCCTCGGGATGAGAAAAATAGTCATTTCCGGCTTTATCCACCTGCCCTCTATGGGCGAGCTTCGCGATCAGTCTTGCGGCTGCGATCTTTTCTTCTCCTGTCACGGAAGCTTCTCCTTTCTGTTGTCATACTTCCTGCAGGTTCAACGTTCTCTCCTGCCTGAACAAATCTATTATAACAAATAGGCCGGCACATTAAGAAGTAATTCTTAATGTGCCGGCTCCCTTCATGAGTCAGGGGACTGTCCCCCTGACTCCCCCTGTCTCACCCTCCAAACATCGTCCCGTCAAAAGCCTCATCCAGCTTGATGCCGTTCACAGTCTGACCATCACTTGTCTCTACTTTGAAGCGGAAGGCTTCTCCGACTTCCATGTCATCCGTCCGCATGTCAACGGTGTCAGTGCCGTTTGTCCTCCAGAAATTCAGTTTAGTTCCGGCCGGAATCTCCTTCTCCCCGCCTGTCGCTTCTTCTTCCGAAAGGTCCACTACTTCCGCCTTCACTGGCACAAGGGTGGTGAGCGTGATATCCGCGTCAATCTCGTATAAATCTGTCAGCGGAGCGGGCATTCCGTCCTCTCCCGCCTTGTAGAAGCGGCGGCCGCTGTATGTGCTCATAAGCTGCATTCTCGTGCCGAGCGCGAATTTCGAGGGATCGATCAGCGGATAACGCTCGCTAAAGCTCTGTTCCAAGCTGTACTCTCCGTCCACATATTCCGGATGGAAGGCAGACGCGAAGCCGGTTCCATCCATCTTTCCAACGAGTGACGGAACATTGTCTTTGATCGCAAATACAGTCAGCTCCGGATAATCGTTATCTGTTGCCGTCACCACATATACATAATTTCTTCCGTCTTCTGTGTGCACAAAGCTCGGCTGCATGCTGAAGCAGTACTGCTCCGCCGTGCATACCTGATCTCCCACGGAAACCTGAATGCCGGAATACGCGTAGATCTCGTTTCCCTCTTCGTATGTGCCGGTCACCGACAGCTTCTCGCCTGTGCCGTCTCCGTCCAGATCCACTGTCATCTCTGTATATGGGCTCATAGGTTTCACATAACCTTCCTTGGAAGATCCGTAATTACCGGTGAAGAGCGAGGGTTCCCTGTCAAAATATATTTTGGCTTCCAGTGTTCCCATCGCGTAGGGCGCGATATCGGAAGGCGCGAAGAGGAATGTCACGCCGTCCTGATCGATCACCCACGTCAGGGCGTCCATATTGCCCTCGTCAAAATAGTACTGCAGCATGTCTTCCGCACCGTCAACGGGAGATCCGTCCGCCTGGGCGCGGAGATATTTTGCCACGGCAGGCTTCAGCGCAGCCGGATCCGTAAAGACTTCCACGAGTGTGATCTGTTCGCCGTTTTCGGGCTTATAATTGTATCCGCTGTAGCCCACAGAGCCGTGCGCCGCGCCGGGATAATATACAGAGGACACTTCATAAAAACTCAGAACTGACTCATCGCATCGGACCGGCACGATCTTTCCTTCCATATTTCCGACAGGAAATTCTTCCGTATCCTCTCTCTGCTCAGCTATAGCGTTCTCAGCCGCCTCTTTGATCTCCGCGAAAGTCTTCTCATACTTCTCTGCGATCACGTCATTCTCTGCTTCAATGGCTTTATTCAGATGAGGATAGTCTATGACTGCTTCTTCTGTAAGCGTTACTGTATCGTAGGAACCGCTTGCGATCAGCGTGAGGTCCTGCTCTTCCATGCGCGAATGACCCTGCAGCTTATATATGGGGCGCACGCCGCCGGACTCAGCCTCCTGAGCCTGCGTGGTCTCCTCCTGACCTACCGTAGGCTGTGCCTGCGTGGTCTCTTCCTGAGCCGCTTCGGCCTGCTCCTGAGAAGATTCTGCCTGCTCCTGCGCCGCTTCACTCTGCGCCGCCGGCTTCTGGTCCTGACCGGCCCCGCATCCCAGGAGACTGCCTGCCATTATCGCTGTGATCACTGCAGCCGCTATTAATTTCTTCATAGATCCCCTGCCTCCTGTCGCATATTCTGTTATAGACTGGCGCCGTCTGCAGGTTTGGAGATTTCCCAACCTGATACACATCCATTATAACAAGGCGGGACTGCGCAAAGAGAAAGAAATTCCGTACGGAGCGACATTTTTAGAAAAATAACGTCCTCGCAATCATGGTATAATAACCAAAACAGCCCGCATACTAAGACCATTACAAGGAGTCCCTCATGCCCAACGGCTTTCTACCCATCAGCAAACAAGACCTCATAGCGGACGGCATTGACCGGCCCGACTTTGTCTATGTCAGCGGCGACGCCTACGTGGACCACTCGAGCTTCGGCACTGCGATCATCTGCCGCCTGCTGCAGTCCCGCGGCTACAGCGTCGCCCTGATCTGCCAGCCCGACTGGCGCGATCCGAAGAGCGTGCAGATTTACGGCGAGCCGCGTCTTGGCTTCCTCGTCTCCTCCGGAAATATGGACTCCATGGTCAATCATTATACAGTGGCAAAAAAGAGACGCCACCAGGACGCCTACTCCCCCGGAGGCGCTATCGGCAAAAGGCCCGACTACGCAGTCATCGTCTACTGCAACCTGATCCGGCAGACCTACAAGCGCACGCCCATCGTCATCGGCGGAATTGAAGCTTCCCTTCGCCGGCTCAGCCACTACGACTACTGGTCCGATAAGGTCCGCCGCTCGATCCTTCTCGACTCCGGCGCCGACCTGATCTCCTACGGCATGGGCGAACACAGCATCCCCGAGATCGCCGACGCTCTCGCCTCCGGCCTCGACATCCGCGACATCACCTACATCGACGGGACCGTCTACAAGACCCGCGACGAGGAGAGCATTTACGACGCTATAAGGCTCCCCGACTTCGAGCAGGTCCGCAGTGACAAGAGACAGTATGCCTGCAGTTTTGCGGTCCAGCACGAGAACACAGATCCTTTCCAGGCAAAGCGCTTGTACGAAGCTTACGACGGCAAACTCTTCGTCGTGCAGAATCCGCCTGCAAAGCCCCTGACCACCCAGGAGATGGACGACGTCTACGCGCTGCCCTTCATGCGCGCCTATCACCCCTCTTATGAGAAAGACGGCGGCATCCCTGCGCTCAGCGAAATCAAATTCAGCCTCACTTCGAACAGGGGCTGTTTTGGCGACTGCAATTTCTGCGCCCTTACCTTTCACGAAGGCCGGATCGTCCAGGCCCGCAGCCATAAGTCTATCCTCGAGGAGGCTAAGACCTGCCTGAAAGACCCCGACTTCAAAGGATACATCCACGACGTCGGAGGTCCCACCGCGGAATTCAGGCGCCCCGCCTGCGACAAGCAGCTCTTGGGGGGTGCCTGCAAGAACCGGCGCTGCCTGTATCCTCAGCCCTGCCCCAACCTCAAAGTCGACCACAGCGACTACCTCTCGCTCCTTAGAAAGCTCCGCGCCCTTCCGGGAGTCAAAAAAGTATTTGTCAGGTCAGGATTCCGATTCGACTATCTTTTGGCAGACAAGGACAGGACCTTCCTGCGGGAACTTTGCGAGTATCATGTCAGCGGACAGCTGCGCGTAGCACCTGAACATATCTCGGACAATGTGCTCTCCAAAATGGGCAAGCCCTCGGTGAACGTATACAACGCTTTCTGCCGCGAATTCGAGAAAATGAATGAAAAGCTCGGCAAAGACCAGTATATCGTGCCCTACCTGATGAGTTCCCACCCGGGCAGCACCATGAAGGACGCGATCGCCCTCGCGGAATACATCCGCGACCTCGGCTACATGCCGGAACAAGTGCAGGACTTCTACCCGACACCGGGCACGATTTCCACCTGTATGTACTACACCGGTCTTGACCCGACAACCATGCGCGGCGGCGATCCCTCCACGATGCAGAAAGTGTATGTGCCGCGCGACCCGCACGAAAAGGCGATGCAGCGGGCACTGATCCAGTACCGTGATCCCAAGAACTACGCCCTCGTCAAGGAAGCTCTCCTCCGCGAAGGCCGCGGCGACCTCATCGGCTTCGGCGATAAGTTCCTGATCCCGCCCAGGGAGCCGCGAGTGGCGTCCGATTCACGTTCGCCGCGAGGGACTGGCGGCTCGCGAGGAGCTTCCGATCTGCGTGCTCAGCGGGGAATTTCTGATTCGGGGAAGTTACAGAAATCACGAGTTTCTCAGCCTGCGCACGATTCTCGAATGTCACGCGGCAAATCCGTTCGTTCCGGGCGACGCTCCGGGCCGAAGAAGCATTGACTCTGTGCCACGTTGGGCACTTAAAGGGTTCTTCTTGATTTCTTCCCCTTGGTTTTTCGATGATTTAAAGGCTGTTGGGCACTGTACGGCTTTTTCTCGATTTCTTCCCCTTGGTTTTTCACTAATTTGATGGCTGTTGGGCACTGCAAGGATTTTTCTTGGTTTTTACTCCAAGAATTTCCTCACGGAAGGAGAATCATTTCTTATAATTGTTCCTCTGTGCCCAACACCACCCATAATCAACAAAATCCTAGCGGAACATTTCCTTATAATCCCCCTCTGTGCCCAACACCACCAATAATCAACAAAATTCAAAGGGAACATTTCCCACAAAACCAATCTGGTGCCCAACCACGCCCGAAACCAGCCGCACAAATTCCATCTCTTCCAACTTCTTTTGGTAACTATTCCTTCTTGTCTCCCTTCTCCATTCGCCATATAATCTAGAAATAATCGTTCTTTCGATGGATCTCGCCGTAATCATCAGGTGACAGTCGGAGCAAACTAATTAACACTTTCACATTTCATTTCTATCTCCATTCGGAGGAAAGGAGCCCAATGACACTGAAAAACATCATAGAAGACACTCGTGAATCTTTGATCCAGGAGAAGCGCAAGTTGGAAAAGCTTCTTCGCGAGGCACCCGTCGGCACGCTCATCTACAGCAAAAACACTTCCAAAGGAAGGACTTACTATAAGTACTATGTCTCCGTTACCGATAAGGATGGCCTCAAAAAGAAGATTTATATCTCCCGTAAGAATCGGAATTATGCAAAGCAGCTTGCTCGGAAAAGGCTCCACAGTAAACGCCTTAAGGATATTAAGAACCAGCTTAGTGCAATGGATTCTTTTTTGGCAAAATACAGCCAGAATTCAGCTCTCAAAGACCTTCTTAATGTGCCACTTCTTCTTAATCTTCTGGAAGACGAAGAGTTGCCGACCTCAAATGATTTGTCTGAAGAATTGAAAAGATGGGCTCATGAAGAGTACGAAACCAATCCTTATTATCCTGAATACAAAAACGTTCCGACCGTTGACGGAATTATGGTCCGTTCTAAATCTGAAGCATTTATCGTAATGCTTCTTTCTACGCAGCACATCCCTTATCGTTATGAATGTAAGTTGGAAGTTGGCGGACATATCTATTATCCTGACTTCACGATCCGTCATCCTGTCACCGGAAAAACCTATTATTGGGAACATGCCGGAGCACTCCATAAGCCGGAATATCGCTCAGACTTCATTCAAAAAATGCGAATTTACATCAACAATGGCCTTATTCCTGATTACAATTTAATCCTGACTTATGAGAGCGAAGACCACCCTTTTGATATTACAATTGCCCAGGATAAAATCAGAGAATTCTTCTCCTGTGAAACTGTCCCCTTATATTGAACGTCGCTCCGAAGCTAAGCGTCATGGATCCTTATTCCCCCATTGGGCACTGTACTGGGTTTCCGTAATTTCTTCCCCTCGATTTTTCGATGATTTGCAGGCTGTTGGGCACTACAAGAGTTTTTCTTGATTTCTTCTCCAAGAATTTCCTAACAAATGGAAAATTATTTCTTGTGAGTGCTTCTCTGTGCCCAACTCCGTTCAAAATCCGTAAAAACCTGGGAGAACAATTTCTAGAAATACCCCTCTGTGCCCAACCACGCCCTTAATCACTAAAATCCAAGGGGAACATTTCCCACAAAACCAACCTGGTGCCCAACCACACCCATAACCAGCAAAATCCAGATGGAACAAATCTGCAACCACGCTTGGGATCAATTAATTCTAATGAGCAACACTATGCGTGACAAATGATCCCACAAAAAAAACGGCTCACCGCCGTTTTTTTATAATGCTCCGCCTTCAAATCCAGCCAATCATAGGCAAACTCTTAAATTTCACCGACATCTTCCCGGTCTTATCGTCGATCGTGATCACCGCGTAAGTCTTCTTCAGCCCCGCCTGCCTGGGCTTGGACACGCTGCCCGGATTGAGCAGCAGGATGTCGTTCTGCTCGTCCAGCGCCGGCATATGGGTGTGACCGTAGATCGCCACATCCGCCCCGCAGTTCTCCGCGGCTTCCCGCAGGTTGGCCAGCGTGTAGGAAACGCCGTAATGGTGTCCATGGGTCAGGAACACCTTATGTCCTCCCATGTCAAATGCAAGACTGCTGTCTTCCGGCGTCCCCCAGTCCATGTTGCCGGCTACCGCATGCACGATGTATTCCCGCTTAGGGCCCAATATTTTGTCAAGGTCGCCCTCGACGTCGCCCGCATGGATCAGCATATCGATGGGGGCCTCCTGCCCGATGGCTTTGCGGAGAAGATCATGTCTTCCGTGGGAATCGCTGACTACCAATATTTTCATAAATACTCTCCATTCCGCCGCTTCCCGGCGCGGGCACTATCCTCTCCCGAGAAGTTCATCCAATGTGCTGCCATAGGGAGGAAGGAACTCCTCCAGAAAAACCTTCACTTCCGGCATTTCCCAGGCCAGTTTCTCCACTGCCCTGAGAGTAGATGCCTGCGCTGTCCGGAACTCGCCGTTTCCGGCCCCCGTCTCCTCCATGCACTTGATCAGCGCTGAGAGCTTGTCCGCCGCCTTCACGAGCCGGCGCATATAGCTGTCTTCTTCGGAAGAATCCCCCTCGAAGATCTCGCCGTAGACATCCTGCAGGTCTTCCGGCAGCTGCTTTAAAAGCCTCTGCTCCGCCGCCCGCTCCACTTCTTTGTAGGCGTCCCGCAGGTCGTCGTTGTAATACTTGACCGGCGTCGGCATGTCGCCGGTGATGATCTCCGACGCGTCGTGGTAAAGCCCGATCAGCGCCGCGCGGTCCGCGTTGAGCGATTTCCCGAACCGTTTATTGCCGATCACGCACAGCGCATGTGCGATCATCGCGACGTCCAGCGTGTGCTCGCTCAGTGTCTCCTCGCGCGCATTTCTCATCAGCGCCCAGCGTTCGATGTATTTCATTCTCGACAGCGTGGCAAAAAAGTTATATGTCATAGGTTTTCCTCTTTCTTTTACAATAGTGACATCTAGTATAACACTGACTGGCGCCCGAGTGCTATCATAGAAACACAAAGAAATACAATTATCCGCAGGAGGCACCGAAATGATCAAGAATCAGGATTTGATCGACAGATTTTTCAGATATGTCAAAATAGACACGCAGTCAGCCGAAGACACCGGCACCCAGCCCTCCACCGCCAGGCAGCATGACCTGGCAAAGCTTCTTTACAGAGAGCTGAATGAGATGGGCGTCGAGGCGCACTATGACCGCAAAAACTGCTATGTCTACGCCAAACTCCCCGGCGAAGAGCCCGCCATCGGCTTTATCGCGCACATGGACACTTCACCGGCGGCAAGCGGCGCAAACGTCCATCCCCGGATCGAAGAGAATTACCAGGGCCACAGCATCCTGCTCTTCAAAGGCCACGCAGGCAGTGAGTCCATCGTGATGCGCCACGAAGCTTTCCCGGAGCTGCAAAACCACATCGGTGAAGATCTGATCGTCACGGACGGCAAGACCCTGCTCGGCGCCGATGACAAAGCAGGCGTCGCGGAGATCATGAACCTGCTCGCCTATTACACCTCGCACCCGGAGCTCCCGCACAGAACAATCTGCGTCGCCTTTACGCCGGATGAGGAGATCGGCGCCGGCGTCGACCACTTTAATACGGAGCTGTTCGGCGCGCAGGAGGCATATACCGTAGACGGCAGTAAGCTCGGCGAGATCGAATATGAGTGTTTCAACGCGGCCTCCGCGCGCGTGGAGATAACGGGCAGGAGTATCCACACCGGAGATGCCAAAAACGCGATGCTCAGCGCTGTTTTGGTCGGCATGGAGTTTAACGCGATGCTCCCGGCTTCAGAACGCCCGGAGCACACGGAAGGGTACGAAGGCTTCTATCATCTCGGCAGCATGGAAGGGCGCGTGGACCACGCTGTCCTCAAATACATCATACGCGACCATGACTATGACAAGTTCCAGGCCAGGAAAGAGTTCATGACTGACGCGGCCAAGTTCATCAATGCCAAGTACAAGTCTTTTGTCGGCAGAGATATTCTCAAGATCACACTGCGCGACCAGTATTACAACATGGCTATTCCGCTCAAGGATCACATGCACCTGATCACCCGCGCGGAGGAGGCCATGCGGAAGCTCGGCATCGAGCCCATCACCCGCCCCATCCGCGGCGGCACCGACGGCGCAAGACTCACCTACATGGGCATTCCCTGCCCCAACCTGTGCAACGGCGGATACAACTTCCACGGGCGCTTCGAATACGCATCCGTTCAGGAGATGGAAAAGAGCGCTGAGCTGCTGATCCTGATCGCGGCGGTGTGAGGCGATCCGCGCATGAGGCCGGTCCCCGGTCCTGTTCCGGAAAAAAGTGAGAATGCAGGCGGTCTCCCGCCTGCATTTTTTGTGCCTGAAACGATATTGACGCGGTCCTGCGCGTCACGCTTTCTTATACATGTAGACGCAGTCGCCCTCCTGCAGGACCGTCGAGCCGCGGGGAACGATTTTCTTGTCGCCCCGCTTCACCATGACGATAAAGGTCTGCCGGGAGATATCGAGATCCCGAATAGCCTGGTCTTTCCACTTGTGTTTGGAAGAGACAACCATTTCCTTGAGCTCCATGTCGTCTGTACCGGGAAGAGGTTCTGCACCGAGAACGACTATGTCGCCGGCTTCGAGCACCAGATCTCCGTTAGGCACGATGGAATCCTTTCCCCTTCTGACGATCGCGATGAGAAGGCCTGCCGGGAGCTTCAATTCACGGATGGCTTGATTGGTCCAGGAGTCACTGGGAGTCAGTTTTATGCTGATGAATCTCAGGGTCTCGTCTCTTCTGTTGTCCCCCAGCAGCGCGAACTGTGTATATTGTTCGACAAATCCGGCGCTGATGATACCGGTGGGGATCGCCACCATTCCAACTCCGAGGAAGGTGATGCAGATGCCGAAGAGTTTGCCCAGCGGCGTGATCGGATAGATGTCTCCGTAGCCCACGGTCAGCAGTGTCGATGCGGCCCACCAGATGCCCGAAAAGGCATTGGAGAACACCTCCGGCTGCGCCTCGTGCTCCAGACTGTACATGCACAGGCTTGAACCGAGCATCAGTGTTGCAATGATGAAGACTGAGGAGAGAAGCTGCTGCTTCTTGCTCTTTAAGACCTCCGTGATGACATTGAGAGAATCATAGTACGCATTGATCCGGAACAGCCTCAGGATCCTGACCACGCGGAACATTCTGAAGGCCGCGACGCCGGACGGGAAGAATACCGGCAGGTAGTAGGGCAAAAAAGAGAGCAGATCTATGATACCGGACAGGGACAGGCAATATTTTGCCACGGCTCCTGCGGGCGTCTCCTCCGGGTACAGTTCCGGCGCGGTGATCACGCGCAGCACGTAGTCGACTCCGAATAAAAACACCGTCACCTGCTCCACCAAAAGGAAGATACTCCCGTACGCTGCCTGGAGATTGTCGAAAGTAGCCATCACGCTGACCAGAAGGTTTGCCAGCAGCGCAATGATGCTGATCGCGTCATAGGCCTGGTTGACCGGTTCGTCGATCACGCCGACTGAAACCATCCTGAATATTTTGGCCCGCACTGCCGGCCACGCCTCATTGCTGTTCTTTTTCATGTCATATCTCGTTATTGTCCGCAATCTGTTTACAATTTCCGGTAAATTTCAAGTAAAATATATTACATAAACAACATCATTATCGCACAAACCTTTCATTACTACAAAGTGCAATTAAAAGCCGCGCGGCAGCGCGGCGGAATGGAGATATTATGAGATTATTGTTCATCCGGCACGGAGATCCGGATTACGCGAGCGACTGTCTGAATGAGATCGGCCGCAATGAGGCCAAAGCCCTCTGTGCTCTGAGGTCGAGCACAAAGATGCATTTGGGGACCTGCTACGCCTCCCCTCTGGGGCGGGCGCAGGAAACTGCCGCGATCACCCTCGGCCGCGCAATCCCCGGTGCCCGCGGCGCCGCTGCCGCCGTTAACTGCAGAGATATTCTCACCACTTTGGACTGGCTCCGGGAGTTTCCCGCCCAGGTGGACGTAAATGACGCCACACTGCTGCAGGACGCCTATTATATCAAGACTGAGTCAGACGGATCCTTTAAGAAGAGAATTGTGTGGGATATGTACCCCTCCTACTTCACGGAGCATCCCGCCTATTCCGATTACGAAGCGTGGCGCGGCACTCTGGTCGCCCTCAATTCCGACCTGCTGCCCATTTACGACAGCGTCATCTCCTCCTTTGACGAGCTGCTGGCCGAGCACGGATATGTGCGCGAGGGCCGCCATTACCGCGTGGAGCAGGAGAGCATCGAGACACTCACCTTCTTCTGCCACTTCGGCATCACATGTGTGCTGCTCTCCCACCTGTGGAGCCTCTCGCCTTTTGTGCCCCTGCAGTCCTTCTGCATGCCCACCTCCTCTGTCACAGAGGTCTACACCGAAGAGCGGCAGAGGGGGATTGCGAATTTCCGAGCGACCAGGATCGGCGACACAACACACCTGACTATGGCAGGCCTGCGGACCGAGCGCCTGCCCCATTCCGCACTCTTTACCGAAGTTTACAGCGACTTCACCCAGAGGCACGATTAAATCCGACATTGCTGCACCAGGATATTATTCTTGGTGCAGCTTTTTTGATTTTGTAACGGGATGATGGGGCCGGAAGGAAGACGTTGAATTCGCGAAGTTTTTCTATGATCTTTCAGTCGTTCGTGAGAGGGACCGCTCGGAAACTCGGCGTCTGTTCCTATGAACAGACGCCTCAAACATTGCCGGCTTTCGGTCGGCAGGAGCTGCCTCCCTCATCCTCTCACTCACTTCCTTACAGATCATGAAAAACTAATCGCTCATTCAAAGCCTTCCTTCCGGCCCCATCATGCCCTCAGCAGAACTCATTAATTCCGCTCACAGAAATCCTCATTTCCAGGAGTAGCAGCTATCAATACCTTTTCGCCATGCAAGAAAGCCGGACTTTATCAGTCCGGCTTTTACATTTGCCGTGATGACGGCGCCAGGGATCAGCCTGAGCGGATGTGACATGTCCCTTATTTATTGCTTTGAATGAGCGGCTGGATGAACCGGACCCTTCCGAAGCGGAGGAGGGAATGAGGACTGCAGCTCCTGCAGTCCGAAAGCCCACCTGTCTGAGCCGTCCGGTCATCAGAGCGGACGGCGAGTTTTGGAGAGGCGGTTCCCTCCGAAGCGAAAGGAAGGGGTCGTGTGAATCCCCGCGAATTCAACGTAATAAAAAAGGGACGTGTCACATAAGCGTAGGATTTTTCTTTTCGCTTATATAACAGTCCCCTTGTCATTCCTGATTTTACTGCGGGTTTTTGTCCTTCACCTCAGGATTCTCCGTCTGAGGAGGGACTGCTGCGTTCCCGTCTGCAGTTTCCTTCTTTCCGAAGAGTCCCTTGCGCCCTTTGCGCTTCGCTTCTTTCTCCGCTCTCTTTCTGGCGTCCGCCTCAGCCTTGGCCCGCGCCTTCGCATTTACGATCTTCGCGTATTCAGGATCCGACATCATCGCGATCCTCTTAGCCCTGCTCCTGCCGACAGCCCGTACGATCATAACAATGATCACTGCCAGAATGATCAGATAAGGGAAGTTCCTTACAACAAACAGTATAATCCCTTCGCAGAAGTTTTTGAAACTGCTGATCGCGTCTTCAAACGCGTATTTGAGTTCCTCGCCAAAGGTTGTACTGCTCACTTCCTCCGTGTAGCGCTTCACTTCTTTCAGTTCAATATAGACCGTGGAGAACTCCACGTCCTTGTCCATCTGAGCCAGATCTGTTTTGTAGACATTCAGCTGGCGCTCCACCTCCGAGAGTCTGGACTCCACGGTGATCATATCCTCAATAGTCTCTGCCTTGTCCATCATCTCCAGAAGTCTTTCCTGCTCCTTCTCGAGCGACTTCTTGTAAGTCTCTTTATTCGCGTATACCTGGCTTATATTCTCAGCGTTGACAGAACGGCTCATAACTTTTCCGTCTCCGCTCAGGGAATTAATGAAGTCCTCAAACTTCTCGGAGGGAATCCTCGCGGTGATACTCAGATAGCGCGTGCTGCCTGAGCCGCTGCTGTGGCTGTACCAGTAGTAATCGTTGTCGCGCTCGCTCTCAGCTTCCGAGAAACCGCCGGCGTCCTTGATCTTCTTGCGGATGCTGGCCGCGGACTTTTCGTATTCCAGAGTCTGGATACTCAGATTGCCTGTGTAGACGATCTTCTGGCCGTCCTGCGCGCGCAGCGCCGATTCCGTTGAACCGCCCGATCCGCTGTCCGCCTTATAGTCCTCACCCTCTGCCGTCTGCTCGGCTTCCTCTGCAGCGTAAGCGTCTCCCGCGTAAGATTCGTAGGCATAATCGCCCGCCGCTCCGGCCTCCTCCTTATAGGAAGCAGTGCTCGAATTTGACGCGCCGCCGCATCCGGTCAGGCACAGTGACGCCGCCAAAACAGCGGCTGCCGCCAATTTAAACTTTTTCATAATGATCCTCCCTTCAGCGGAATAGGGCTTTGACCTCCTCGTAATCCGCCTGTGAAATCTTCATCACAACCCCGGGAATATTGTCCATGCTGACGTACGCGTTTTCATAAAAGACTGCTCTGTGAACTTCCCCGTTCTTCTTCGTGAGATATACGTAGTAAGTAGCCTCACCAGTGGCAGCAAATACCTTCGGAGTCGGTTTTCCTTTTGAAAAAGCTTCCGAAAGAGCTTTCTCTCCTTCCTCGGTATACTCCGGCACCAGGCGGCTGCCGCCGTTTGCCTCGTCCTCGGCCGAGATGATCTCAAGGCTTACATAGTCTCCCTTGAGATCTCCGAGCATGTCCACCGCCGTCTTATTGCCGAAAAAGCTGTCGGATGCTCTGTTTTCCGCAGCCTCGGAGGATTCCTCAGCATCTTCGTCATTCGAGGCCTGCAGATCCGGGGAGGCTTCCGCCTTCTCTGCCGCTTCTTCCGCCCGCATCACCGCGGATTCCTCCGCCTGCTCTGCCGCAGCTTCTTCCGCCTGCATCGGCTCGGCAATACTGCTCTCCTGGGTCGAAGCTATACGGTTTCTGATGTCGGAGAGGTTACGGATCCCCAACAGGTCCCTGGCCATAAGAAACAGGAAAACAACGACTGCCGTCGACATCGCGACCACCGTGAAGCGGTAGATCTCCGCTCCCACGCTTCTTCTGCTCTTTCTCTTTTTTGTCCTTTTTGCGGCTTTTCCGGAGGAAGGCTTTTCCTGAGAACTGCGCACTCTCCGGTCACTTCGGGCGATCAGTTTATCGTCGATGCCGCCCACCGCTTCAAATAAGTCCTCCGCTCTCATTCGATATATTCCCCCTCTTTAAGATACTTTCTGAGTTTCTTCCTGATCCTGCTCAGGCTTACTGTGACGTTGTTCTCAGTCATCTGATACCGCCTGGCAATGGCAGGGATCTCCTCTGCAAAAAAGTATCTTCTCACAAACAGATCGCACTCCCTTGCGGGCAGCTGCTCTGCAAACCGGTTGATGGCTTCCTTCAGCTCAGCGGCCATGTAGGCCTCCTCGGCGTTCCAGTTTCCCGACAGGTCCGCGCACTCCGCCAGCTCATCGAGCACAGCTTCCATAGTGCCGCTGCCCCTTTTCGCCGCGCTGCGCGCCCTGTAGCGGTCAAAAGCCAGATTTCGCGTTATTTTGGCAAGAAACGCGCGCAGCACGGAAGGCCTCTTCGGAGGCATTGAGTTCCAGGCGCGCAGCCAGGTATCATTGACGCACTCTCTTGAGTCCTCGACATCGTTCAGGACATTGTACGCCACTGTGTGACAATATTTCCCATATTTTTGATCCGTCTCGACGATGGCCTGTTCGTCCCTCTTCCAGTACAGATCGATAATTGCGGTATCTTCCATGGATTTTCCCTTTTTAGGCCGGTGTTTTCACACCGCTTATACTCTAAATGACGCTGAGACAGGTGAAGTCTTACAAATCGATTGACATTTAATTACGTTTCTGCGAACCGAAGCATTCTCCTCTCAGAACAGTTTAACATATCCTTCAAGAGAGTCCGCCTTCACTTTCAGTGCTTTACATCTGCTGTTGACATGGATAACGCAGGGATACTTGCTGTTCTTGGCCTCCTGGATCATATTCGCCCCTGCGATATTTCCATCGAAAGCGATCAGTCTCGAAGGCCTCCTCTTGAAGATCTCATAAGCAAAACTCTTGTAAGTGCCCATTGGCACCGGTTCGATCGAAACCCGGATCCCTGCTCTCGCCGCGCGAAGTTTGCGGTACTCCGGCTCCGTGATCATGGACGGCACCATGGCAAAGACCTCGAACCTCCCCCGGTTCTCCTTTACCAAATATTGTTCATAACCGCGCAGAGCATGCCCGATCACAAAGAAAGTCTTCTCCGGGTCCTCTTTTGCCAAAAGATCGTCGATCCTCTTCTTATTCTCTTCAGTCATCCTCACTTTGTGGCTGTCATGGCTGAAACTGCCGCCGACGATCACTATAGGGGTCTTATCCGAAGGCATTTCTCTGATCTGATCCGCCAGTGCCTCCGAAGCCCGGAGCGAGCGCTTCCCGATCAGGGAGAGCTCCGGTTCTTCCGCACCTTTCTCTGCCTTTGGTCCGGCATTTTTTCCATAAGCCGCGCTTTTGGTTTCAAACGCCTTCAAACTCTGGTGCAGGATTCTGTCCTCACAGGCTCTCATCAAATGCATCTCTTCGTCGCTGAGCCCCAGCATCTTCTCCAGGGAGAGCTGCTCATCAATCGAATCGCTCCCATACAGGGCGCCTCCGTCGGTTCCCTGCACACAGCCGATCCCAAGCGCAAGGTACTGTCTGAGAGGATGCCGCTTCATGCTGCTGAGGTTATTGAGACGAACGTTTGATGTGATCTGAAACTCCAACACAGTGCCGCTCTCTTTCAATGCGCTGATCAGCGCTTTCCCCTTCGCCCTCCGAAGGTCCGGCGTGTAGAGCCCGTGACCGATCCTCACATACGGCATCTTCTGCCCCGGTAAAAGAGCCTCCCTCACGCACTTCAGACTGTTTGCGATGTTGTCCTGAAGTCCGTCGTTCTCACCGGCATGGATCCTGAGCACAAATCCCGGATCCTCCTTGGCAATCCTGACAAGTTCGTGGAGCACCGGCGCGATATCCCGTATATCATTGAGTTCCTCGCCGATGATATCGCTCCCCGCCACATAGGGGTCCGCAATGATCGAGCGGAGCGTCTCCAGATTTTCCCTGAAATAATCTCCCGTCTCCACCTGATCCTTCACGATCGTCAGCGGAATGCGCCTGATCGCCGCCAGAAACCGCAGAAGCACGCCTGTCTCCTTCGTAATTGCCGGCATGACGGCATGAACCTGTGCCAGCATTGCAGGGGCTCCCTCTTTTTTGACCAGAGTCGTGTCCGATATCTCCGCGTAGCAGACACCCTGCTTCGCGTAACTGCGGGCGATCCACAAAAGCTTGTCCTGAAACAGTGTATTCTCACTGTAAGCCGGATTCTCCCGGTCCCTCAGAATCTGCTGCACCGCGGCGCGGATATCGGAATCCGGGATCGCAGTTATTTTCTCCTTTTCAAATTCAATCCTGTCCTCCGCCTCCTGTCCTTTACAGAAAACATAGCGGTACAGATAGACCTTCTCCAGATTTGTGAAGACTGCCTGTCCGTCCTTGAGGATCGACAGCGAGCTTCTTATCCGCGGAATATTGTACGCTGCGTCTTCAGAATCATTCAGGATCAGGTCGGCAAAGTTCAAAAATGTATTGTCATCGATTCTTCTGTCCAGGTACTTGCCTGTAAGGCCGCAGTCCCTGTACTTCTCCTCCGACACAGCCCTGCGCGCCGCGAGCTTCTCCTTCTGCTCCTTTGAGCAGCGAAGCCCGAGTTTCTTAATATAGTAAAGGGGATAGCGGATCTGATGGCAGATTCCCAGCGCGATCAGGATATCCGGGTGCAGGTTTGCGTTCATATGTGTATGCAGATCCGTGCGGAATTTGTTCTCGCTGCGGATGTACGTCTTCACGATCGTGCGCTTCTCATCAAGACGATAGTCCTTGGTCTGGCTCATCAGTGTCTTGGAAATAGCCGGAATGTGCGCCTTTGTCTCCACCCGCCCGTCCGGGTAGATGTTGGCCACCTTCGTGTCCCCCAGCCTGAAAATATAGATCAGCCTGTTATAACCGTCAATGTAGCTCGGCACTGTCCCGCGTATGACCAAAAGTCCGCTCTTTCCCTCCGAAAGCGGAAGCCCGCAAAGTGCCGCCAGGTTCCGGATCAGATTTCCGGTCCCGTGGTTAGGCGTGGACAGCACGAAGTGCATGGTACCTCTGCCTTCCTCCCTGTACAGGTCCACGATCATATCTTTCTCTTTATCCAGGTAAAAACGCTGAAACCATTTCACGGCCGATGTATCTCCTTGTTGGTCGGTAAAGATTCGTTAGGATCTAATTATAGCATAGAAAAGGGGCTTGTCGCACAAGCGCAGGATTTTGAATCCATACACTTAATGCGGCAGCCCCGTGCCGGTTTGTTTTAAATAATTTTTACTCTACATAGATCACATACGCCTCGTACGGTTCCAGTATCCCATCCAGAATATTGTTGTTGTTCAGGTTCCGGATCAGCACTTTTCCTTCCCGGAATTCTTCGTCGGGCATGAACTCCCGCTCGTGGTCGGAGAAGTTGCATACTACCAGAAGTTTGTGTCCGTCCAATTCTCTCGTGTAGATATAGAGCTCGGGATCCTCCGCCATCTGCAGTTCGTAGTGGCCATATACGATAATGTCGTAGGTATGACGCAGTTCGATCAGCTTCTTATAGTAGTTGAAGACAGAGTCTTCGCGGATCACCTGCTCGGCAGCATTGATCTTCGTGTAGTTGGGATTCACGGCGAGCCAGGGTTTACCGGTCGTAAAGCCGGCGTTCGGCGAATCGTCCCACTGCATGGGCGTGCGAGCATTATCGCGGCTCTTGTTCGCGATCTTGGGGAAGATCTCCTTGGGATCCCAGCCCATCTTTTCCGTGAGTTCATAGTAGGCGTTGATGGATTCGAGGTCATTGAAGTCCTTTACGGTGCGGAAAGGATAGTTGACCATTCCGAGTTCTTCGCCCTGATAAACGTACGGTGTTCCCTGCATCATGTGGAGGCAGGTGGCGATGCACTTGGCTGATACCTCGCGGTACTCATCTGAAGGATCGCCGAGGCGGTTGACAACGCGCGGCTGGTCGTGATTGCAGAAGAACAAGCTGTTCCATGCAACCCCGTCGAGGCCATTCTGCCACTTTGTGAGATTCTCCTTAAGAGGCACCAGAGGCATCTTTCTGGTGGACCACTTGAACTGTTCGTCTCCGTCGAGACCGACATGCTCAAACTGGAAGACCATATTCAGCTCTGTGCCCTCGCTGTTCGCGTATTTTTTGGCTTCCTCCAGAGTGACGCAGGCTGTCTCGCCGACAGTCATGATGTCATACTTTGAGAGGACTTTGCGGTTCATTTCCTGCAGATACTCATGGACATGCGGTCCGTTTGCCGTGCAGCCGCAGTCTCCGTAGAGCTCATTCATGAGCGGCGCGTCGGGCAGGCCTGCAGGCTTGGAGATCAGACTGATCACGTCCATACGGAAGCCGTCGATGCCCTTCTCGCACCAGCGGGTCATCATATCGAATACATCCTTTCTCACCGCCGGGTTGTCCCAGTTGAGGTCAGGCTGCTTGGGGGAGAACAGGTGCAGATAGTACATATCCGTTGTCTCGTCGTACTTCCACGCAGAGCCGGAGAACCAGGATCCCCAGTTGTTGGGCTCCCTGCCGTCCTTCCCCTCCCGCCAGAAGTAGTAATCCCTCTTGGGATTGTCCTTTGAGGAGCGGCTCTCAAGGAACCACTTGTGCTCGTCGGAGGTGTGGTTGACCACGAGGTCCATCACTATTTTGATGCCCCGGGCATGGGCCTCGGCCAGCATCCTGTCAAAATCCTCCATGGTCCCGAACTCGTCCATGATCGCCTCGTAATCGCTTATGTCATAGCCGTTGTCGTCGTTGGGCGATTTGTAAACGGGGGAGAGCCAGATGACATCGATCCCCAGGTTCCTGAGGTAGTCCAGCTTGGAAGTGATCCCGTTGATGTCTCCGATCCCGTCTCCGTTGCTGTCCGCGAAACTGCGGGGATAGATCTGATAAATCACACTTTCTTTCCACCAGGTCTTCTTCATAAGCGCCTCCTTACTTAATATGCCGGAAAACTTGCTTTTCTATAAACTTACTCCGGAAGTCTTCCGTACAGTGCCGTCAACTCCGCGATCCTTCCTGACAGTCTTCCGTTCAGGGCTTCCTTCTTCACTCTCCACTTCCAGTTCTTACCGTTTGTGGAAGGCTGGTTGATCCTGGCACTGTTATCCAGTCCCAGATAATCCTGCAGCGGAATGATACAGTAGTCCGCCACGCTGCCAAAGGCCGCTATGATCATCTTCTCCACGATTTCCTGAGGGTCCTTGGTGCGCACGTCAAAATATTCAATGACCTGCTTTCTCTCGACCGGCAGGATACTGTCGATCCAGCCCCGCAGCGTCTCATTGTCGTGTGTGCCTGTGTAGACCACGCAGTTGTTCTTGTAGCGATAGGGCAGGTATTCCATTGCTCCTGAAGAGTCTCTGGAGTCGAACGCGAACTCCAGCACTTTCATGTTGGGGAAGCCCGTGTCGCGCACCAGCTGGCGCACAGTCTCAGTCACGTATCCAAGATCCTCCGCGATGATCGGCGTCTCTCCCAGGGCGGCCTTAATCGCATTGAAGAGATCGGTTCCGGGTCCCTTTTCCCAATGGCCCGCTGCCGCTGTATCCGACTCCGCGGGAATGGCAAAATATTCATCGAATCCGCGGAAATGGTCGATCCTGATGACATCGTACAGCTCCTTACACTTGGCAATGCGGCGGATCCACCAGTCATAGCCGGTTTCCTTGTGCTTCGCCCAATTATACAGAGGATTTCCCCACACCTGTCCGGTAGCGGAGAACCCGTCCGGAGGCACGCCCGCGATCATGCGGATCCTGCCCCTCTCATCCAGTTGGAAGAGCTCTCTGTGCGCCCAGAAATCCGAGCTGTCTGCGGAGACATAGATCGGAATATCTCCGATGATGGAGATTCCCTGGCCATTAGCATAGTCCCTGAGTTTTTTCCACTGCCTTGCGAATTCAAACTGAAGATACTCATAGAAGCCGATGTCGTCCTGAAGCTTTTCCGACCACTCTTTTACTGCTTCTGCTTTGTAGTCGCGGATATCCGGCTCCCAGCTGCTCAGTCCGGCTCCTGCGTGCGCTTTTTTGACCGCCATGAAGAGGGCGTAGTCATGCAGCCAGAATTCGTTGTCCTTTTGGAAATCGGCAAATTCCTGTGTATCCTTATGTCCGCTTCTGAGATATGCCTTTTTCAGAAGGTCCCAGCGGCTGTTGTAGAGCTTTCCGTAGTCCACTTCCATTCCATCGCCGAAGTCCGCCTCGTCACATTCCTTCTTTGTCAGCAGTCCCTGCGCGATCAGGTCCTCAAGGCTGATCAGATAAGGATTTCCCGCGAATGTCGAGAAGGACTGATAAGGCGAGTCTCCATAGCCGGTAGGACCCAGCGGCAGGATCTGCCAGTAGGTCTGTCTCGCTTCCACAAGAAAATCCACAAACTTATACGCTTCCTCCGAAAAGCAGCCGATCCCGTATTTTCCGGGCAGGCTGAATATCGGAAACAGAATTCCGCTTGTACGCATAGTTCCTCCTTACTGAAACTTATTCTTCATTTCCCTCTGTGTCATCCTCCGGAAGAATCCAGGGCCTGTCCTCATCCTCCCTCTTCCCGATCATCTTTTCAAATACCGGCATGTAGAGCAGCGCGCACAGATATGCCGGCAGCGAGAGTCCGAGCAGGAAAAACAGCGGCATCAGACTGGAGACATTCACGAACAGGTAAGGGATCACCACTGTGATCGCAGTCATCAGGATCGTCCGGGGCAGATACGCCGCGGCCAGGATCACCGCGTTCCTGAACACTGCGCCTGTGGAATACACGAACCTCGCTGTCAGCGGAATCGCATACACATAAACAGCCACCACGACGAAAGCTCCCACATAGATCGGGATCAGCATCGCCCGGGGAAGGCCCAGCTGGCCGCCCGCGATGATCCTCTGATCCGCGTACAGAAATACCGCGGCCGCCAGCAGGATCAGCCATACCGGCGTGGCATTTCTCAGGTTTTCCCTGAACCGCTTCCAGAATTCCGACACCAGGCCGCCGCCCCTCTCCTCCATCATCTCCATGATCACATAGTGCATAGCCGCGAGAGACGCGCCTGCCGTCACTATCGGAATACAGAAGATCACTGTCAAAATATTGAGAAACACCAGCGTGCTCAGGTCGCTGATCGCGCGCATCACCGGTCCTTCCTGTCCAAACAGATTCCTCATATGTCCTTTAACCTTACTATCACAATATTTTACCCCTGCGACAGGGGCTCTTTCTAAAAAAGAGGCTGCACCCTGTTTCGGCACAGCCTCTTTCAGCCATTTCAATGAATTATCATATCCGGTATAGGCGAGACAGGCATCAGCCCTTGACCGCGCCTTCGACCATGCCGTTCATGATCTGCTTCTGCCCGATCAGGAAGACGACAACCATGGGGATGATCGCCAAAAGGGCTGCCGTCAGGATCAGATCCCACTGTTTGACGTAGGAGCCGACGAAGGCCTGCACTGCCACGGGAAGGGTCTTGACCTTGCCGTTCTGGCCCAGCATCAGCGAAGGAAGCAGATAGTCGTTCCAGATCCACATACCGTTCAGGATCGTGACTGTCGTGATGACGGGGGTCAGCAGCGGAAGGATGATCTTGAAGAATGTGCCTTCCGGTGAGCATCCGTCGATCGCTGCCGCTTCTTCAAGGTCATAAGGCACGCCCTTGATGAAACCGGTCAGGATGAATACAGTCATGGCTCCGCCGAATCCGCAGTATGCGAATACGATGCCGGGGATCGACTGCAGCATGCTGATGCCGATGAACTTGCCGACATCACGGAATGTGGAGATCAGGGGCAGCATGACGACCTGGAAGGGGATGATCATGGACGCGATGAATACCATGTAGATCACAGTGGCCCAGGTGGTCTTGTTGTTGCGGCTGATGACCCATGCGGCCATGGCGCCGAGAACTGCCAGCAGCACCAGCGAGATGATCGTGATGACCGCACTTGTCCCGAAAGCATACCAGAACTGGAAGTTCGAGTTGTTGATAACAGCGTTCAGGTTCTTGATCAGCTGTCCGAAGGACGCTCCCTTAAACGCTACGGGGCTCTCAACGATGGAGGCCTGCGCTTTGAAGGAGTTGAGCACTACCAGGAAGAACGGGAACAGGACGTACAGGGCGATCAGGATACCGACGCCTGTCAGAATATAGGATTTTGTTCTTTTTTCCTTTCCTACCATTACAGTTCCACCTCCTTCGAGTTAGAGATACGCACCTGGACGAGGGATACGCATGCCAGGATGATGAAGAAAAGCACTGCCTTGGCCTGACCGAGGGAGTAGTTGTTCTTGGATACTGCCGTGTTGTAGATGTTCAGGGCGAGCATCTGGGTACCGTTGGTCAGGTACGCGCCCATGAAGTTCGGAACAGATCCGGTACCGCCGGTCAACGCCAGGTTGACATCGAACTGCTTGAATGCGCTTGTCAGTGTCAGGAATGTGCAGATCGTGATCGTGGACGCGATCATCGGGATCTTGATCTGGAACAGTGTCTGCTTGGCGTCCGCGCCGTCGATGGAAGCTGCCTCCAGAACATCCTTGGGGACCTGGGTAAGTCCGGTGATGTAGATCAGCATGATATAACCGGCGTACTGCCAGACATAGACGATGACGATGGCGAGCATCGCGGTCTTGGTCTGGACCAGCCAGGAAATCTTCGTGATATTGATCAGAACGTTGTTGAATACGAACTGCCAGATGTAACCCAGGACGATACCGCCGATCAGGTTGGGCAGGAAGTAAGCCGCTCTGAAGAATCCGTCGCCCTTAAGTCCGGACGTGCACAGCAGCGCCAGGAGAAAAGCGACAAGGTTGACAAGGACCATGTTGATGACAACGAATACGAAGGTCATCAGTACGGACCAGATAAAAGCGGGGTCCTTGAACATGGCCGCGTAGTTCGCAAGCCCTACGAACTTTGTGAACTGAATTCCCGTCCAGTCCGTCATGGAATAGAAAATACCAAGGACCAGCGGGATGATGACTGTGACGACAAAAGCGAAGAGAAGCGGGAACAGGAAGATGACATAGACGATCTTTCTGTGGTGCTTCAGAGTCGGAAACAGGTACACGCCAAGCGCGAAAACCAGTACGCCGATAACCAGCATCGGGCCCCTGAAGGATGCCTTGTTTCCCATGAAATCGAGTGCAAGTGCAGCAATCGTCATGATTGCGCCGGCCGCCATGAGGATCATCGAAAGACCCTTGGAGCCTGCGGTGTTCGTTTTCATAAAGTGATTCCCCCTATAAATAGCAATATAGGGGCGGCGACAGGCGCCGCCCCTGCTTGTTCAACGTTTCCTGCCATGCAGAACTGTCGTCTGCGGGGTCAGATCATACAATTACTGTGCGTAGTAAGCTGCGATCTGCTGGGAAACAACCTGTGTGAAGGTAGCTGCATCCGGGATGCTGCCCAGAGCGTAGTCAAGATAAAGCTGGCCGAGGACGTTCTGGTCCAGGGAAGCCTTGTTCTTGAGCCAGTGCCAGGAAGAGGTCTTGCCTGCTGCCGTGTAATCTGTGATGGTCTGTGCGAAAGGATCGTTCGCAACATACTTGCAGCTCTTGAAGGGGCTGATGAAACCGGCATCTTCTACAAGGAACTTCTGGCCTGCGTCGCCTGCGAGCCATGTAAGGAAGTCCTTAGCCTTCTGTGTGTTGTCGTTCTCGAATACTGCCCACCAGGAAGGGGAGTTGGTCAGGATGGTGTCGATGCCTTCGTCGAATGCGTAAGGGATCATACCAACCTTGAAGTTGCCTGCTGCCGCATACTGCTCAGCGTCGTCGCTGGTCATTGTAGCGCCGATCCAGGAACCCTGGGTCACGAACGCGTACTTGCCGGACGCGAAGCCGAGGATCTGCTGGTCATATGTTCCGGAAGTAAGAAGAGCGGGATCGGAATACTGGTTGAACAGAGCGATCATCTCAGCATATTTCTGGAAACGTGCTTCATCGATCTTGCCTTCGGCGAGCAGGTCGCTGTATGTGGTGTCGTCTCTGGAGAGACCTGCATCAAGGTAGTTTGCAAAGCTGTGGGAGCCAGTGGACCAGTACAGATCCTTCGCCTCGCAGCACCAGCCGATAACTGCCGTAAGTCCGAGCTCATCCTTCTTGGCATCAAGAGTCTCGAAAGCTGCCTTCATGCTCTCGGGGCCTGTGATGGAAGCGGGATCGATGCCGGCTTTCTCGAGGATATCAGCATTGTAAGCAAGGCCGATGGCTTCTGTTGTGTAAGGGAAGCCGATGATCTTGCCGTCTGCATCCTTATAGCCTGCATCTGTGTCAGCTGCCCAGGGCTCATTACTCAGGTCAGCAAGCTTGCCGGTCCAGTTGCCGAAGTCCGCGTCGGAACCGCAAACAAAGATGTCGGGCATGTTGTCAGCCTGGAAATAGCCCTTGAGGGTATCCTGGATGTTAACGCCGCCGCCCATGGACTCGATCGCCACGGTAACGCCGGTCTCGGCCTTGTAAGCCTCAGCTGCTGCCTTCAGAGCTGCATCAACTTCGATCTTGCCGTTGACAAGACGGATGTCGCCTTCGCTGGAAGCTGCGGGAGCTGCTGCTTCTTCAGTCTTCTCCGCATCACCGGCTGCTGCATCACTGCTGGCGGATGAGCTGCCGCCGCCGCATGCCATGAGCCCCATTGCCATTGCGGCAACAAGTACCAATGCTAAGAGTTTCTTTTTCATAGTTTCCTCCTTGTAAAATAAACCATTGTTTCCTGCACTTTGATCTTGCTTAGATACTTTAGCGCATAAGTTTACACTAGAATTGTATCATTTCCGCCGTATTTGACAAGTAATTTTTATTACATATGGCAAAAAATCATTATTTCCACTTATTTTCGTCATTTTCCACAATCATTTTTGTGATTCCCGTGCGGCAGCCGTCCTCAAATCAATTCACTAAAGCGTTTAAGTCAGAGGCTTATCGCACAAAAAAGACTGCTGCGTCAGCAGCAGTCTTCCTGTTATTCGATCCTGCGCACACTGTCTCTGATCACAAGGCGGGTCTCGAGCCGGATCTTCTTTGAAACCGGTCCCCTGCCCGTGATCATGCCGACCAGCGTCTCCACCGCCACGCGCCCTTTTTCGTCCGCGTCCTGGTGGACCGTTGTGAGTCTGGGCGTGCATATCCTGGCATAGAGATTGTCATCAAATCCGATGATGGATATATCCTCCGGGATCCTGAAGCCCCTCTCCTTGAGGGCCGCCATCATGACCGCGGCATAGACGTCCGAGCAGCAAAACAGCGCCGTATAATCTTTTGCTTTTTTGCACAGCTTCTCAGCATTTTTATTTGCGAATTCTTCACCCGGTTTTAAAAAGAAGAAATTCTTATCGCTGTATTCGATTCCGGCTTCCGCCAGAGCCCTGCGGTAGCCCCAGAATCTCTGCTCGTCCACGCCGACCCGGTTGTCGGTAACAAAACCGATCTTCCTGTGTCCGTTGCTGATCAGATACTGTACCGCATCATACGTGCCTTTCTCATCATCAAGTCCTACATTGACAAAATCATCGTTATTCTTCGAACTGTAGGTATCGATGCAGACGATGGGCTTATGATATTTTGCCGCCACCCGGTTTCCGTCGTCATCCATCATCGAGAACAGGATCAGCCCGTCCACGTTCCAGATGGAGATATGCTGGATGATCTCCGCTATGTCGTCGGAAATATAGAGCATCATATAATAGCCCGCCTCCCGGACTGCCTTCTCGATGCCTCCGATCATATCCGCCACAAAAGGGTCGCTGAGAATATTGCTGCTGTGCCAGAGGCGGAAATCCAGTGATTTGAGGACCACCCCTATGATCTTGGACTGTCCCTGCGCAAGATTTCGCGCGTTGATATTGGGGACATATTCCACTTCCTCGAGGAACTTCTGGACGCGCTCGATCGTCTCCGCGGAGACCTCCCTGGTCTTGCCGTGAATAACATTCGACACGGTCGTTGTACTCAGGCCCAGCCTCGACGCGATTTCTTTGATTGTGATCATTTCAAACCCCTCCCGGAGAGTATCCCGTTTTCTCCGTATACATTATAGCAAACGAAAAACAGATTCCATCTGTTTTTCTTGTTATTTTCCTGCGCTTGTGTTAATTTACAATATCGTAGAAAAAGAAGTTCATTAGTCATCATGAAAGAAGGTTTTACAACACATTATGAGCAAAATATCAAAGGAAACCGCTTATATCACCCAGGCGGCCCTCATCGCCGCGCTTTATACAGTCCTTACCATAATAGCAGCGGGGTTCGATCTCGCGAGCGGCGCAATACAGGTCCGCTTTTCGGAGGCTCTCACGATCATGCCTTTCTTCACTCCCGCCGCGATCCCGGGTCTGACGCTCGGCTGTCTACTCAGCAATATCCTGACCGGCTGCGCGCTGCCCGATATTATTTTCGGCACTCTCGCGACGCTGATCGGAGCCCTGGGTTCCTACGCGCTTCGTAAAAACCGCTTCCTGTGCGCGATCCCTCCCATTGTCTCCAACATGCTGATCATCCCCTTTGTCCTGACCTACGCCTATCACATCCCCGGCGGCATTCCGCTGTTCATGCTGACTGTAGGCTTGGGCGAACTGATCTCCTGCATGGGCCTTGGCCAGCTCCTTCTGCAGGTTCTGATGCCTTTCCGCGGAAGATTCTTTGGTCCGGACAGTGTGGAATGATCCGCGCGGGCTTTTCCGCGCGCAAAAAAGGTGCTGTGAAGATAGATATGCGGCTGACTTCCGCTGATCTTCACAGCACCTCTTTTTTATTATCTTCTCCTGCTTCTGCTGCTCTCCCTCTTCTCCTGGGCGATCCTGGCTCTCAGCCGTCCCGCTTTACTTCTTTGGACAAAAGCGTACCATAGCAGCGCCGCGCTGATCACAACGACAACTCCCGCGAGGATCGCGCGAATAGTTCTCCACTTAGGAGTCTTGTAGTCCAGCGTTGTTTTCGTTCCGATCCCGTTCATCGCATTGCTCCGGGAAATTGTCTGCAGGATTCTCCCCGCGGATGTGCGGAAACGCGCCCGGACGCCGTAGGTCAGCTGCCCTCCCCGCAGCTTATAGTTGTTGTTGGAAGTGTTCTGCCACAGATCCGTTCCCGCTTCCAGGCCCTCCAGAATATCCGCGTATTCGTCCGCTCCGCCGATGATCCGGTCTGTCATTACGATCCCTGAAAAGCCCCACTCGTCCCGAAGGACTTTGGTCAAAAGCCCGCTGTGTCCGCCGCACCACCTGGGTCCCACGCGGTTCATGCCGGCCATTACGGCCTTCATTCCGGAACCTCCGTCCCGCAGCGCGATCTCAAAGGGACGCAGATACAGTTCTCTTATCGCCTGCTCACCTGCCATTACCGCTACGCCTGTATAATTGGTCTGCTGATCCGCCAGGACCATCCTTCCGAGGACAGGTATGACGCCCTTTCCGCCCAGGCCCCGGCACAACGCCGCCGCCATGCTGCCCGTCAGAAAGCTGTCCTCCGAAAAACTGTCACCGTTACTTCCTCCCATAGCCGTCCGGTGAAGATTGAGGAAAGGCACCTGCCAGAAAGTGACACCTGCGTGGAGAGCTTCCTCTCCGATCATCTGTCCCATCTGCAGGATCAGCTCCGTATTCCAGGTCGAAGCCAGGACCGCGGCTGACGGATAGCCGAATTTATCCGCGGAGATCATGGCCTGAGGAGAGATACAGGAGATCACCTCATTTACAACGCCGCCTCCCTTTCGGACAAGAGAATAGGTCTCCCTCCAGGTCAGCTGGTCCAAAAGGCTGCCCCATCGGTAATCGTCGAAGGCCGTCTCCCTCAAAGAAACAAGTCCCGCGTTTTTCTCCCCGTGGGCTTTGTTGTAAACAGGCGCCTCCGCCTTAGTGTCTTCCTTGCTGCTGACCTTAAGCAGATCCTGGAAAGAAGCCGGCGCCGAGTAGGAACCGCCGTTCCAGGTCACGGGCCAGGTGCTGCCCCACAGGCTCCTTGTGAGCTGGCGGTAGTCAGTATCATAAGCTGCGGGATCCGCTTCTCTGAACGCGCGGCTGATCTCATGTCCAGTCTGAGACGAAACGGCATAACTGCCGGTGTCCCTGACAAGATCCGCCGTCTCCACAAGACCTCCGTCTCCACTGCCGCTGAAGGCCTCGGAACCGCCTTTCATCTTGAACATTAGTATATTGTTGACCGCTCTGTGGGAGTCCTGGGCCGCGGTCACCAAATAGGTCCCTCCGTCAATGATATATGTCCCCCTGCCGGCCGCGTCAAAGGACTTGAAGGCCTCTTCGCCCAGCACTATTTTGACCCTTGCGGATTCGCCCGGTTCGAGCTCCTTCGTCTTGACAAAGGCCGCGAGCTCCACGGAAGGGATCTCCATTCCATTCTTTTCCGCGTACTGGGAATAGGGCTTCTGGATGTAGAACTGTACGGTCTCCCTGCCTGCCCTGTCTCCGGTATTGTGGACACTTACCGAAACCTCATAGCCCTTCTTGCCAAGCTCCATCGTCATATCCTTGAGCTCGAAGTCGGTGTAGGAAAGGCCGTATCCGAAAGGAAAAGCGACTTCTTTGTCATAATCGAAAGCGCTCCGTGAGGACGTCCCCAGAACGGTGTCCTCATAGCGGGTCTCATAGTAGCGGTACCCTGCATAGATCCCCTCGGCGTATACCAGATACCTGTCGCCGTACTTCACCTTGCTGTTCCTGATCTCGTAATCCCCAAGATTTGCCGCCGCCGGGGCGTTCAGGCTGTTATATACAAGCGTATCCGCAAGTCTGCCGGAGGGATTGACGCTGCCGCTGATCACTTCCGCGACAGCTGTCATGCCGTTTGTGCCGAGCGCGCCGGTCCAAAGACAGCCGTCGATCCCGTACTCCTCCAAAAATCCCATTTCCATTGGATTTTCGGTATTGAGCACCACGATCACCTGCTCAAAACGCTCCCCGACATAGGCGAGCAGTTCCTTCTCTTCTTCCGTCAGCTGCAGGGCTTTCGCTCCGGCAGCGACCGGCTCTCCACTCTCTTCCGCTTCCGCATAGGCGGGTTCGAACAGATCTGCAGGGCCTGCTCCGCGGCTGATCACGACCACCGCTGCCTCGGAATATTCTTCCATGCTCTTTTCCACGCTCCCTGAAAAAGAGTTCCGTCCCCCTCTCTGCGTGAAATTCCACAGTTTTTCATTGACGCGGATCTTTTCCGCCTCCAGCGCTTCCTTCAAAGTTACGGCAGAGGCCGCTGTTTTCTCGTCGCAGTAAACCGGATTCACCGCGCCTTTCCCGAAAACGCTGACCATCGCCCCTTTGCGCAGAGGAAGCACTTCATCGGCGTTGCGCAGCAGGACGATCCCCTCTCTCTGGATCCGTTTCGCCAGCTCCGAGCTGTCCGTCCTCAGTTCCGCGTCGTCCTCATACTCTGACGCAAAATACTGCGGGCCTTCCTCTCCGGTCACCGCGTAGTTGCTCTGCCCCAACGCGAGCCGGATCGCCTGTTCATTGTCTGAGGAGACTTTGAACCCGGCAAAAGCAACAGCTAGTATCAGCACTGCCATAAGGGCGCCTGTCACACTGTTTCTGCGAAGGCGTCCGATCCTGCTCTGCATCCTGCGGTGACGCTGTTCCAGTTTTTTCGAAGCTGATGGCGCAGTTTCCTGCTCTCTCTCTATCCTGTTCGGTCCTGAATTGTCTATCCTTTTATTCTTCATAGAGTATCCGGTCCGCTCCTTTTTGTTTATCCTGATATGTAATCATTGTAATACGAAAACTGTCTTTTTTCTTCATAATTATACTACACATCCCTTGACACCGCTTCAGCATGCTATAATACAGGGCAGAGCATATTTTTCAGAGGAGAATATCATGATTTATTGTGTGGAAGACGACAACAGCATCCGGGATCTGATGATCTACACACTGACCATCGCAGGCTTTGAGGCGAAAGGCTTTGCCGACAGCGCCTCTTTCTGGAAAGAAATGCAGACGGGGCGCCCCGAACTGATCCTTTTGGACATCATGCTCCCCGGCGAAGATGGGATCTCAATCCTCAAAAAGCTGAGGTCCGCCCCGATGACAGCAGCCCTTCCAGTCATCATGGCCACCGCCAAAGGAAGCGAGTATGACAGGGTCATCGGCCTCGATCTTGGCGCCGACGATTATCTGTGCAAGCCCTTCGGCATGATGGAGATGGTCTCCCGGATCAGGGCAGTTCTCCGCCGCACATCGATGAGCGAGCACAAGAACTATCTCTCCTATGGGGCGATCACTATGGATCAGTCCAGACATGTAGTCCTTGTGGACGGGCGCGAGGTCTCCCTCACCCTCAAGGAATATGATCTTCTTAAACTCTTACTGGAACACACCGGCCTTGTATTTACCCGCGACCAGCTCCTCTCATCCGTCTGGGACCAGGATTATTCCGGCGAGACAAGGACTGTGGACGTGCACATCGGCACTCTGCGCACCAAACTCGGCGAGAGCGGCGAGGCGATCCGAACTGTCCGCGGAGTAGGTTACCGGCTCGGATAGCTTAGAAAGAGCAGGTATCATCTTATGCGGGGCAAAATATTCCGTTCCATCTGGTTCGTTCTTCTCGCCACTCTGACCGTATCTTTCGGTCTTACCGCGATATTTTTGTACAATCACTTCACAGATGAACAGCTCGAGCAGCTGCGGGGTGAAACCAAGCTTGTCTCCCAGGCTGTTACCCTCAACGGACAGGACTATTTTGACAGGTTGGGAAACACGGATTTCCGCATCACATGGATCACTTCCGACGGGACCATTCTGTACGACAACGAGGCGGATTCTCATATCATGCCTAACCATCTGGAGAGGGAGGAGATCCGCGAGGCGCTCGAGGGCGGTTACGGAGAGAGCAGCCGCTATTCTTCTACCCTGTTTGAGCGGCAGCTGTACACAGCCCAGAGGCTCCCGGACGGAACGGTCCTGCGTCTTTCGATCACACAGGCGACGATCTGGACTCTGTTCCTTCATTTTATACTGCCTCTTGCCCTGAGTATCCCGGTGCTCCTTACGATCTCCCTTCTTCTGGCCTCCGGCCTTTCCGAGAGGATTGTCCAGCCCATCAATGAGCTGAACCTGGACTCGCCTCTTGAAAACGCCGACCAGAAAGCTTATGAAGAGATCCTGCCGCTGCTGCGGCGCCTGGACGACCAGCACAAACAACTCGCCCGGGACCGGGAAGAACTTGAAAAGACCTCTCTGATCCGCGAGGAATTCACCGCCAACGCCTCTCACGAACTCAAGACCCCGCTGCACGTCATTTCCGGTTACGCGGAACTGCTTGAGAGCGGCATGGTCCCTTCCGAGGAATCCAGACGTCTCTTCGCAGGCAAGATCCGGGCCGAATCACAGCGTATGTCCAAACTCGTGGAGGACATCATAGATCTGTCGCATCTCGATGGCGGCGGCACCGGCATGACCAGGGAATTTACGGATCTGTACCGGATCGCGGCCAACGCGGCAGAAAGCCTTGCGTCCGCCGCTTCCGATGCGGGCGTATCACTGATAGTCGAGGGAGAGAGTTCTGTCATGTACGGCGTGCCCCAGATTCTGTACAGCATTATCTACAACCTGTGCAGCAACGCCATTCACTATAGCGAAAAAGGCGGCAATGTCCTCGTGACCGTCCGCGACTCCCGCGACAAAGCAGAACTCACTGTCGCGGACAATGGAATCGGCATTCCTGCCGAGGACCTGGACAGGATCTTCGAGCGTTTCTACCGGGTCGACAAGAGCCACTCCAAGGAAGTGGGCGGCACCGGCCTTGGCCTCTCCATTGTCAAACACGCCGCTATGGTCCACGGCGCGCAGGTCAGTGTCGAAAGTGAACTAGGCAAAGGCTCTGTATTTACGGTCACTTTTCCCAAGCAAGCGTAAATATATACAATACTCCACTAAATATCGGTTTTACATAAATTTTACATTGCAATCCCCCCTAATTTGACCTTCATACATTAAAATGGAATTGCAATCCGCAATTTGAAAGGAGATAATCCATGTCAATCTATGATATTTTCATACTGTTGGGCGGCGTAGGCCTGTTCCTTTACGGTATGACGATCATGTCGAGCGGCCTCAAGAACGCCTGCGGCGACAACCTTAAGGTCATTCTGGGAAAAGCGACCAAGAATAAGGTCACTTCCATTCTGGCAGGTATTGCCGTCACGATCTTCGTGCAGAGTTCCTCTGCCACGGACGTTATGGTCATCGGCTTCGTCACATCCGGCCTGATGACCCTGAGCCAGGCTATCGGCGTCATCATGGGCGCCAACATCGGAACGACCGTCACAGCCCAGATCACCGCTTTCAACATCGGCGCCTACGCGCCCATGATCCTTTTCCTCGGCGCGGTGATGAATCTGTTCCTCAAGAACAGGACTCTCAAGGAAGTCGGATCCGTAATCCTTGGATTCGGTATGCTCTTCCAGGGCATCACCCTCATGAAGTCCGCGATCGCGCCTCTCGCAGAGACCGCCGCGTTCCGCGCGCTTCTCACATCGCTGGAGAACCCGATCCTGACTGTTCTGTTCGGTATCGCCTTCACGGCGCTGCTGCAGAGCTCGTCTTCGGCAACGGTTATCTTCCAGGCCTTTGCAGTGCAGAACATCATCAGCTACCAGACCGCGGTATACCTGGTCATCGGCGCGGCTGTCGGTTCTGTCATGCCCAACCTTCTGGCAGGCCTAACAGCCAACCGCAACGGCAAGCGCTGCGCGGTGCTGAACCTTCTGTTCAACTCCCTCAGGGCTATACTGATTCTGATCCTTATCACAGTCTTCCCGCAGATCCTGACTTTCATACAGAATCTGTCGCCGGGCAATGTCGCCAGACAGATCGCGAACACGCACACCTGCTTCGCGATCATCGCGGTTCTTGTCCTTGCGCCCGTGTCGGAATTCATCGTGAAACTGGCCGGCAAGCTCATCCCCCCTTCCGAGGAAGAGACCAGAAGAGGCGAGGACCAGAGGCTCGTTTACCTCAACAATACTTCACAGATCCCTGCGGTCATCGCCATGGACCAGGCGCACCGCGAGATCTGCAGAATGGCTCACTTCGCCATCGACAACCTGCAGTATTCCATCGACTGCTTCTTTGAACACGATGCCAAGAAGGGCCAGATGGCTCTTCAGGGCGAAGAGACCGTCGACTATCTGACCGGCGCTATCCTCGGAAAGCTCGTGGAGCTCCGCTCCCTCGACCTTTCTCCCAAACACCTGAACAAACTCTACAGATATATTCAGGTCGTAGACGACCTCGAGCGTATATCCGACCACGCCGAGAATATCGTCGAGTATGAGGAGCAGATGCGCACCGGTAAAGCTTCCATGCACCAGGAAGCCCTTGACGACCTCCAAATGCTGGCAAACATCACAATGCAGTCTATGAACGTCTCCCTGATCGTCTTTGAGAAGGAGCTCATGGACCGCTTCGATGACGCGGAAGCCATGGAAGACCTCGTCGACCAGACTAAGGAGCAGATCGAGGCATCCCACATCGAGCGCATGGCCAAGAAAGCCTGCGACCCCAAGGGCGGAATCCTCTTCACAGACTTCTGCATCGACATGGAGCGCTGCTCCGACCACGCCATCAACCTGGCAGAAGTTGTCAGAGACCTCACAGAGCAGAATGCCTGATCTTTTCATTGAACTAAACAGGGCGGCTGCACATTCGTGTAGCCGCCCTGTTTTTGTTTTTGTCTGGTTTACATGGTTGTCTGGGTTGCTTTTTTGCTGTTTGGCTTGGTTTTGTGGCTGTTTGCTTGGTTTTGCGGCTGCTTGGCTTGGTTTTGTGTCTGCTTGGCTTGGTTTTGTGGCTGCTTGGATGCGATCTGCCCCTAGCATTCCATCCGAGCAGGCGAGAAGCCCTATTTGGATGGACTTCAGGCAAACACTTCGCCTGAACTCATCCATCGAATTCTTAAATATTTCTCAAAGGATGGAGCTTCTCTTCAATACAGGCATTTATCGCTACATCCGATTTGGAAAAGTCCCCTAATCGTTGGAGTCTTCCCGATAAACAAGCATTTTCCCTACATCCGATTTGGAAAAGTCCCCTAATGGCTGGAGTTTCCCCGTTAAACAAGCTAAACAAGCTATAAACAAACCTTAAGTCCCTCCGCCACAATCAAAAAGAAGCTGCCGCAGCGCGGCAGCTAAACACATTTCCGACCATTCGATCCACTAAACACATTCAGAACTTAAATACAATCCCCACAACCGCCGCGATCGCCAAAAAGATGATCGGGCTCCATTTGAGCTTCTTCTGCCCCACAAAGATCACAACCGCCAGTATGATCGCCTTGGGCAGGAACAGATCTGCTACATTGCCGCTGGCTTCAAAGGCCGTAATGTTGACCAGCGCTACCTTGGCCACGTTCAGGCCCGCTGCTGTGATCATAGCGATCGAAGCAGGGCGCAGACCGTAGAAAGCACCTTCCACATGCGGATTGTCCCTGAACTTGTTCAGGAATTTAGCGATGATCAGGATAATGATCACAGAAGGCGCCGCCAGAGACAGCGTAGCCAGTATCCCTCCCGGAATGCCTGCAGTCTTAAAGCCCGCATAGGTGGACATATTGATTCCGATCGCTCCGGGCGTGGACTCGGAGATCGCGATCATATCCGCGATGTCTGCATGACTAAACCATCCGGTCTTGTCAGACATCTCATAAAGGAAAGGAAGTGTCGCAAGACCGCCGCCTACAGAAAAAAGGCCTGTCTTGAAGAATTCATACATTAATCGAAGGAGTGTCACTTGTCCGCCTCCTTCCCCGTGCCGGATGCCGCTTTTCGATTTCTCATGGACATCAGAACGCCAATCACACCCGCACAGATAACAAGGACCGCCGCCGGAATTTTGACGGGAAGAATCCCCTTGAAGGCGTTCAGCGAGAAGATCACAAGATACAGAAACAGGGTAAATGCGTCAACCACTGATTTCTTCCACAGCCTCATGACAGCCTGCAGGATCAGGACGCAGACACAGACGCGGATTCCCGCGAAGGCATGCTGTACGACCGGAAGATCAGCAAAATTTGATAAGAATGTTGCGAGGACAAGGATGATTATGATCGGACCGGTAAGGAAACCGATAGTAGCACAGAGCGCGCCGACTACTCCGCCCTTTTTCTCTCCGATAAAAGTGGAGACGTTAAGCGCGATGATTCCCGGCGTACACTGTCCTATAGAAAAATAGTCCCGCAGGTCATCCATCGTCGTCCAGTGCCGCTTATCGACAAGTTCCCTCTCAAGAAGGGGCAGCATCGCATAGCCTCCGCCGAAGTTGACGCAGCCAATCCGGACGAAAGTAATGTAAAGATCCAGAAGTTCGTTCATAGGGGTCCTTTCAGAAAATCAGCGCCCTGTTTCAGGCGCTGTTTTTTTTACATGGTAAACTGTATGAAACAAAATACGGCGTAAATCGCCAGCAGTATGATTCCCTGGGCACGGGTCAGCTTGCCGCGGATGAGGGTAGGAACCGTCAGGATGGTCATGACGAGCAGCATGACCGGGATCTCCAGGATCAGGCTGGCATTGTGCCCCATGAACACCGCGCTCTTGGGCACGTCAAAGGGAGCAAGAGTTACAGAAACGCCGCTGACCAGCACCAGGTTGAATACATTGGCGCCTATGACATTTCCGAGGGAAAGTGCTCCGTGCCCCTTGAGCAGGGATGTGATCGCCGTGACCAGTTCAGGAAGGCTGGTTCCCAGCGCCACAAAAGTAAGAGCGATGACCGACTCCGGAACGCCCAAAGCCTGCGCGATCAGTGTTCCGTTTTCCACCAGGAGATTGGCGCCGACTGCGATCAGGGCTGCTCCCAGCACAAGAAGGATCAGGATCTTGCCCATCGACATGTCTTCTTCATGCTCTTCTTCCTCTTCCGGGGCAGGCTGAGGGCTGTTCTTCATGGACCGGACATTGACGATCATGTAGCACACGAATACCGCCAGCATGATAAAGCCCATAGGTCTTGTAAAGCGTCCCATCGCATAGGCCGCGATGCAGTAGATTGCCGCGGCTACATAGAAGAATGCCACCGGCACTTTCAATGTTTTGGGATCTGCGGGGCCGGGATGCACTGCAATGGTGATCGCCGCGATCAGAGCTGTATTGCATATTACGGAGCCGATCGCGTTACCGTAAGCGATCTCGCCGTGACCGGACAGAGCCGACATTGTGGAGACCATGACTTCCGGAAGCGTAGTTCCGATGGAAACGACTGTCGCGCCGATCAGCAGCTCGGGCAGATTGAATTTCCTTGCCAGCGCGCTGGCGCCGTCCACGAACCAGTCGCCGCCCTTGATAAGACAGACAAGACCAATGATGAATAAGACAACGGGTTTGATCATAGTTTGTTTTACCTCTTAAAAAAATGCATTTATCCGGTAAACACCGCCTTCACAGGCGGCTTCCGGCATGTTCACAGTTTATCGGCGATCGCCTGCAGATAGGGGCGGGCCTCTTCGCCGGCGATGCCGTAATCCTTTTCCTTGTAATTCCAGAGAGCACGGCCGATCTTATACATTTCAAACACCTCGTGGATGTCCGTCAGCCAGCGCACCGCGTCTTCCCGGTTCGCACGGTCAATGACGCCGTACTCGCCGCAGTAAAGCGGGATATCCCTCTCTTCTGCTGTCTTGAGCGCGGGCTCGAACAGTCCGGTAAAGAATTCGGTGCCGATCGGCCTGATGTCCTCGTTAAAGATCGTGTATGTACAGGAGGGATCCACTATTTTGGTCGCTTCGCGGTACTCCTCCACCGTCTTGGGATAGCCGATGCGGAAGTCCAAAGGCATTCCATCCACCCAGTAAGCTCCCTGATGAGTGAAGATAAAGGGCTCATAGCAGTGGAATGTATATGCGACTTTGCGGTCCGGCGTATCGGCCAGGAAAGGCACGGCGGTGACGGCATTGTAGAACACTCCGCCGAAGATCACCCAGGTGTCCGGCGCGAACTCACGGATCGCCTCGATCGCCCGCAGCGCGATGTCGTTCCAGAGATCTTTGACCTCTACCGCCACAATCTCGTTGAGCAGCTCATAGGCTACGACGTCCGTATCCTCGCAGTAACGCTTCGCGATAGTGCGCCACATGTCCAGAAAACGCTTCTGGCGGCCGGGATCCGTGAAGAAGATCGTCTTGTCGTCCTTGTCCAGCGGGTCAAAGGAGTACCCGTAAGTCTTGTGGATATCCAATATCATATGCAGGCCATTTTCCCTGCACCACCGCACACAGTTGTCGATATACTGATATCCTTCCTCAACAGGTTCGCCGTCTTCCGTCTCTATGACCGTGTAATCCACCGGTACGCGGACATGGTCGAGGCCCAGCCCCGCGATGCGCCGAATGTCATCTTCAGTGATAAAGGTGTCAAAGTGCTCCTTTGTCGGAGCGTCGAACTGGGAGAGCCAGCCGCCGAGATTGACGCCTCTCATATATCCATCCATTCCCCTCATAGTAACCCCCTGTGGCTATCTTCAAGTCTTACTGAAACACTGCGGGACACGCTGTCTATGAAACCGCTCTATTCTCCATTATAGGAAACTGCGGGATCAAAGTATATTGGCATGTCCAACATTTTTCTGTTCAAAACAGACTGTTTTTCAAGTAATCTCTCTCATGATCTCTGTCATTTCTTCAGCAAATGTCTCATGCCCTTTTTCCGACAGGTGCACTGCGTCGAAGGCAAAATCCAGATCCCAGGAAGACGCGTCCGCAAACAGGTATCCTTTGCGCGCCGCGAGTTCTCTGTAGAGCTGTGTCATTTTCTTTCCCTGGCTTCGGTATCTCTCCGCATAAGAGCGGTCTCCGCTCACGTAGGAGGCGTCAAAAGACAGATCCGTCAGTTCGATCCCTGGCGGTGCGATGAGCAGGATCCGCGGGATCCCGAGTTCCTGCACTGCGTCGAGCAGCACCTCCATCTCTCGCGCGCTCCGCTCCGCGTCAGGATGCAGCGTTCCCAGAATGTCGTTCGTGCCGAGCATGACCGCAAACAGATCGAGCGGCATTTCCGCGCGCACCCGGTCCGCCAGAAACCGGACGGCCTTTCCCGGCTTCGGGATCACCCGTCCGGGCATACCGTCAACCTTGATCTCCCACTCCCCTGTAAACCTGTCCTTCAAAATGCCGGTCCAACGATGCTGCCACGGATAGCGTCCGGTGAGATAATCCGCCGGATCATATCCGAATGTATTGGAATCTCCGTAAAAAAACGCCTTTTTCACTATGCTTCCTCCCCAAAAAGAGGAGACAGCAGGTCGCCCTCTGTCTCCTCTCAATAACCTTTACAGATTCGCCGCTCCGATCATGCCCGCATTGCTGCCGAGCTCTGCAGCCGCGATCTCCGGGATCTTGCCGTTAACGCCGCCGAAGCAGTCTCTCTCCATGATCTCGCGGATCGGTCCGATCATGGTCTGGGCGTATTCGCTCATGGCGCCGCCAAGCAGGATCAGCTGCGGCCGGAACATGTTGACGATGTTGACAATGCCGGTCCCCAGCATTTCTTCATACTGCTGCACGGTTTCCTGCAGATCGATATTTCCTTTTGAAGCTCCCCTGAAGATCTCCTCCGGTTTCATCTTGCGGCCTGTGGCTTCCTCTGCCGAGCGCTGCAGCGCGGGTACCGATACATAAGCTTCAAGGCAGCCCTTTCTGCCGCAGGTGCATCGTCTTCCGTTCACGCGTACAACCTGGTGTCCGACTTCGCTGCCGCCCATGATGCCGCCCTCAAAGACCTGGCCTCCCAGGATAATGCCGCCGCCGACGCCGCCGCCGAGAGTGAACATGACAACATCGGAGTAGTCCTTGCCGGCGCCTGCCACCGCTTCGCCCAAGGCCGCGCAGTCCGCGTCATTCGCTATGCGGACCGGGCAGGGGATAACACGCCCGAGTTCCTTTACCAGATCCACATCCCTCCAGCGCAGGTTGTTGGAATAGATCACTTTTCCTTCGCGCCTGTCGATGGTTCCGGGAACGCCTGCGCCAACGCCAATGCACTGATCCAGCGGGATCTCCTGCTCTTTTAGAAGATCCAGTGTCGCCTGCGCCACTTCGTCGATAAACTCCGAAGCATCCTTCACCACATCCGTGGGGAAAGTGCGCATCGCGATGATCTGCTGGTGGTCGTTTACCAGTCCGATCTGCGTCTCGGTGCTGCCAATGATGACGCCCGCACGGATCGGGCTTGCTTTCTCGCGGATCGTGGTGAGCAGAGCGTCGCATCTCCCCTCGATCTGCCAGTCGCCGCTGCCTGCTGCCAGGAAGAAGCTGTCTCCTTTGCGGTAGGATACCGACTCGCCCTTGCAGCTGATCTTGCCTTCGCCGTCCAGGATCAGAATGCTCAGGAAGGATTCTCCCGTAACAGTTCCCTGCATGCGGTATGTGAGTCTTCCGTCCAGGTTCAGTTTGTCGACTGTAAAGTAGTCGCAGTCCGCCACATGCGGGTACTCGCTGCCGCTCTTAATGATCGGAACGCGGCTGGTCACCGCCAGAGCCTTCTCGATGTGCAGGTCGCGCTTCTTGCCGTCCTTGCCGACGCGGCCGTAATCGTACACGCGATAGGTTACATTGGAGTTCTGCTGGATCTCGGCGATCAGGATCCCCTTGCCGATCGCGTGAAGGGTGCCGGACTCGATGAACAGGACGTCGCCCTTTTTCACGGGGACAGCGTTGAGCACCTCAAGCAGTGTGTTCTCCTCGATCCTCTTAGCGAATTCTTCCCTTGTGATCTCCTGTTTGAAGCCGTAATACAGGAATGCGCCTTCCTCGGCGTCGAGAACGTACCACATCTCTGTTTTGCCATACTGGCCTTCGTTCTGAAGCGCGAATCCGTTGCTCGGGTGGACCTGGATCGACAGGTTGTCCTTCGCGTCGATGAACTTGGTCAAAATAGGGAACTCCCGGAATCTGCGGCAATGGGTTCCAAGCACTTCCATCCCCTCTGCCTCAAGATACTCCCGAAGGGATTTTCCCTTGTAGGGTCCGTTCATGATCATGGACGGGCCGTCAGGATGACAGGAAAGCTCCCACGCCTCTGCGAGGATGTCTCCTTCATATTCAACATTATACTCATCTACCAGTCTGTGCCCGCCCCACAGATAGTCCTTGCAGGCCGGTTTTAATTTCAGAATACTCATGCCCCACCTCGTATCGCGCACTATTTTACACTGCTTCGGTATTGATCTGACTGTTTGCAGACATTCTCATACAGAATAATAGTAGCTATATTCTGACAACAAATCAAGCGCGGTATCACACCTTAAATATTTACCATTGCGGCATCCTTTCAGGATTATGTACTATAAAAAAGAACATAAACCCGAGGCGCCGTTAATTAAAAAGAGAGTGCAGCGGCGCCGTTATTACGGCACTCCCGACAGAGGTATATCTTATGAAAAACGACAGATGGGTATATTACAAAGACGTAAAGCCGCAGGATATGGGAGGCGGAGTCACCCGCCGCGTTCTGGCTTATTCGGATGATCTGATGGTAGTAGAGAACACCTTCGAGAAAGGCGCCGTCGGATCCCTCCATCATCACCCTCACACACAGATCACCTATGTGGCGAGCGGCGCTTTCGAGTTCGAGATCGACGGCGTAAAGAATGTCGTAAGAAAAGGCGACACAATGCTCAAGACCAATGACGTCATCCATGGCTGCGTGTGTCTGGAAGCCGGCGTTCTGCTGGATATCTTCAATCCCTACCGGAAAGACTTTGTAGAGGACTAAGACGCGTCACCAAAAGCCGTTCAGATTCTGAGTTAACTGTGACGTTTAATGGGCACTGCCCGTTCAGCCATCGCTTTCTCAATTTCTTCAGTGCTCCAGCCTGCTCTCTCCATGCCTGTCGGACAATTCGGGGCAGAGAGGGGGCAGTTGCTGCGGCAGCCGCCGCAAAAACCGGTGGTCTCATCCGCTGTATTCTTATTAATATCTTTATTCATTGCTATCTCCTGTTACACCGTTTCCTGGTCTTCTTGAATTGTATCAGACACTTTGTTCGATATCAAATATGTTGTGGCAATTCCTTTCCAAAGAAACGTCGTGCCAAAAAAGAGACGCAGAACGTGTTA
>CAMOIJ010000002.1 GCA_946615865.1 uncultured Lachnospiraceae bacterium
CGGATTCAAGACGGATGTGATGGAGAAGGACGGCAACTACGTGCTTCAGGCTGAGTTGCCCGGCTTCAACAAGGAAGATATCAATGTTGATCTGAAGGATGATATTCTGACCATCAGTGCTTCTCACAAGGAGGAGAAGAAAGAGGAGAACGAGAAGACCAGATACATCCGCAGGGAGAGACACACTTCTTCCTACAGCAGAAGCTTCCGCGTAGCCAATGTGACACACGAGGATATCAAGGCAGCATACAACAACGGCGTTCTTGAAGTCACATTCCCTAAGAGAGATGCTCTTCCCGAGAAGGAGACGAAGAAAATCGAGATCATGTAAGGAAGATACGCCGGTATAGAAGAAAGTAAAACAAAGATAAAGGAGGAGGCGCCTGCTGAATGCTCGGCAGGCGCCTCCTTTTCTGTGTCATATTGAGATTTGCTTTAAAATCGGGTACAATTTCTCCTTAGAGTCAAAATATCAAAGAAAAGAGGTATCCGGCTATGGCACAGATCATACTGGCGTCGGCGTCACCAAGAAGAAGCGAGCTGCTTCGGCAGGCAGGAATGGATTTTATCGTGATTCCATCTAAGGGAGAGGAAGTTGTTACAAGCACACATCCGGCAGAAGTGGTGGAAGAACTGTCTCTGCAGAAAGCACGGGAAGTTGCCGAAAGGATCCTTTCAGGTAAAGAAAAAGAGGCTTCCGATTTCAGCGTTGTCATAGGAGCTGATACTGTAGTGGCGGCGGACCACAAAATTCTGGGTAAACCTGCCGACCACGAAGACGCGCGGAAAATGATCACAATGCTGCAGGGTAATGTTCATCAGGTCTATACAGGAGTAACGCTGATCCTTAAGGACGAAAAAGGAAACATCCGCACCAGAACATTTAATGAATGCACTGATGTGGATGTCTGTGAGATGTCTTATGAAGAAGTGGAAGAGTATATCTCCACGCCTGAGCCCTATGACAAAGCCGGAGCTTACGGCATCCAGGGCAGTTTCGGCGTGTATATAAGAGGGATCCGCGGATGCTACTACAACGTAGTGGGATTGCCGATCTCAAGGCTTTGTCACGAACTCAAAGATATGCTTGCTCAATAATCATCCGGAAGATACTTAGCGGAACCATTTCTCGCGCTCGCCGGCGGAATATTTCTCCTCGCAGTATCTGCAGCGATAGATCTTGCGCCTGGAATCTGCCAGGAAGAAGATATGCGGCAGTTCCTGCTCAATAGAAGAAATGCATCGCGGATTGTGGCATTTAAGGACTCCATAGACTTCCTTGGGCATATCCATTTTCTTTTTCTCCACAATGACGCCGCCCTTGATTATATTGACTGTTGTGTTGGGCTCGATCAGAGCGACAGCGTCGAGACTGATGGTATCGGGATCGCATTCCACTTTCAAAATATCTTTGCGGCCCATATCATTGCTGCGGGCGTTCTTGATGATGGCGACCTGATAGTCCTCTCTGTCAAGGTGGAGATAGTGGTAGATCAGCATTGCCTTTCCGGCTTCAATATGGTCAAGAACGATTCCGTTTTCAATCTTTCCTACGTTTAACATCCGGTTTCCTCCTAATCCTGGATAACTTTATGTAAATCAGTCCACATGAATGTCAAGCAGTGTCAGGATCAACGCCATGCGCACATATACGCCGTACTGAACCTGCTTGAAGTAAGCGGCCCGGGGATCTTTGTCGATCTCCACGGAAATCTCGTTTACGCGGGGAAGCGGATGAAGGACATACATATCGTTCTTGGCCCGGCGCATGAGTTTCTTATTCAAAACATAGAAATCCTTCAGCCTGATGTAATCTTCTTCGTTAAAGAAGCGCTCTCTCTGTACGCGGGTCATATAGAGCAGATCCAGTTTGGTGATGACGTCTTCAAGCTTGATGCACTCCTCATAGGTGTAACCTTTCTCCTCCAGAATATCGGTGATGTAGTCGGGAACACGAAGCTCAGGCGGGGAAATGAACACAAAGTGGATGTCCTCGTAGCGCGCAAGTGTTTTGACCAGCGAGTGCACTGTTCTGCCGAATTTGAGATCGCCGCAGATACCGATCGTGAAGTGGTTAAGCCTTCCCTTGAGCTGACGGATCGTCATCATGTCCAAAAGCGTCTGGGTGGGATGTTCGTGTCCGCCGTCGCCTGCGTTGATGACGGGGATGTCGGAAAAACGGGAAGCTACATAAGCCGCGCCTTCTTTGTTGTGGCGGATCGCAGCGATATCAGCGAAGCAGGAGACAACGCGGATCGTGTCAGCCACACTCTCACCTTTGGCTGCGGAAGACTGGTCGGCGCCGGCGAAGCCAAGAGCCTTTCCTCCAAGATTCATCATGGCGGCTTCAAAACTCAGACGTGTTCTTGTGCTGGGTTCGTAGAAGAGTGTCGCGATCTTCTTGCCGTCGCAGGCGTGCGCGTATTTGCCGGGGTTTTTCTCAATGTCTGCAGCCAGATCGAAAAGCTGATCCAGCTCCTGAGTGGTAAAATCAAGAGGTGTAAGACAGTGTCGCATGAAGACTCCTTTCTTTTAAGCCATTGTTTCAAAACCGATCTCCCTGGATATGAGAAATTTCTCCATAGTCTCGTCCCAGATCCTGTCGGCGTTTTTGTCCAGTGTAAAACTCTTTAATGCAATGCCCGTAACCAGTGTGACATCGGTCCCGTCATAACGGATGTTGAGGACCATGGCGCCAACGTTTTCCTTAAGCTGGGGAAAACCGTGCGAAAGCAGTATCTTTTCACAGTGGTCGGGTCGAAGCTGAAGAACGATCGAGAGAGAGGCCGGCGCTTTTTTGCCCCGGATCAGTTCCCGCAGGTGCCCCCGCACCTCTGACCATGAGATCAGCGGATAAGGGTGAAGCGACTCGTCCTCCCATTCTTCGGCTGAATAGAAACCGCGGTTTATTTTTCCGTCCAAAAGCCAGGTAACCTGCATACTAAGAGAAGCTTCTTCCAGCAAAAAAGAATCAAATGAACTGCCGGACAGAAGCTTCGTCATGAAATTTCCTGTTTCAGTGATCTTAAATGCTCTCATATAATTCCCCGTCTGATGAATGTAAATAATGAGCCTTTACAGGAAAACGATCTTGGAAGTTGCTATATGAAGCGCGAGCCATGCGCTGATCTGAAGGATAAGGATCAGAGGCAGACCATAGCGGAACTGCGGCTTGCGCTTCTTGTGGCGAAATATGATCATTCCCGCGATACAGCCGGCAGAACCGCCCAGAATCGCAAGAATAAAGAGCACGGACTCCGGAATACGGAATCGGCGCTCCATTGCGCGTATCTTATCAATGACCATTGCGGAAAGGCCGAGCAGGTTCATAACAAAAAAATAGAGAATGAGCATTAATCTTGTATTCATGAGCTCCTCCTTTCCAAAATTCCTGATGAATATTCTATAATTTTCTATCTGTACATGCAAGGAAAAAATATGATTTATCGTATTTGCGTGAGGTGCGTTATACCCTTTCTTTCACTCCGGATACCATTTATGAATAGTCGATGCTGCACGCGGGACGTTATATCCTTTCTTTCACTCCGGTTTCAAGTACGGGAAAGTTATAAATAGGACAGATGTACTTTCCCGTACTTGAAAAGTCGTTACAGAAAGGGTATAACGCCCCGCGCGCCTCCACGCTATCCCTATTATTTACATTGATGATTCAGATTTTAATTACATTAATCCTCATAGGATTATGAAAACTTTATAATAATAGATCCTTGCTTAGTCTTTCCGGCAGGAATATCGTATGTATAATCTGATGCATTATGACTGTATGATTTGCGGTGGTGTGTAGTGCATACCCCGGAGTATATACCCTGTCATGAACGACTTTTCACCGGCGGGGAAGCGATACGTAAAAAGAGAGATGGCACGATGATGCCATCTCTCTTTCAATTACTATTATATCTTCCCCGCCGGTGAAACCGGAGTGAAGGACAGGGTATATACGCAGGGGCATAACAGCTTATTTCTTGCCGTTTACTTCCTGCAGCTTCAGCGCTCGCACCTTCTCGGGAAGACCGAAGAGAGTGATGAAGCCCTCTGCGTCGTGATGGTCATAGAGGTCGCCTGTCGTGAAGGATGCAAGGCTCTCGTTGTAGAGGCTGTAAGGAGAGTAAGTTCCGGCTTTGATGATATTGCCCTTGTAGAGGCCGAACTTGACTTCTCCGGTGACATACTTCTGTGTGGCCTCGATGAAGGCCTGCTCCGCCTCGCGAAGAGGAGAGAACCACTTGCCTTCATATACGAGACTGGCGAATTTGTGTCCGATCTCATCCTTAACCTCATAGGTCTTGCGGTCGAGGACGAGTTCCTCGAGCTGCTGATGAGCCTCCATGAGGATCGTTCCGCCGGGTGTCTCATAGACGCCGCGGGACTTAATGCCGACTACACGGTTTTCTACGATGTCGATGATGCCGATGCCGTTCTCGCCGCCGAGTTTGTTGAGGGTGCGGATGATATCGGCGACTTTCATCTCTTTGCCGTTTACGCTCTTGGGAACGCCCTGCTCGAAGGTCATGGTCACATAGGTGATCTCATCGGGAGCCTTCATGGGAGTTTTACTAAGGACCAGGAGATGATCGTAGTTGGGCATCAGGGAAGGATCCTCGAGCTCGAGGCCCTCGTGGCTGATGTGCCAGAGGTTGCGGTCACGGCTGTAACTGCTGTCCGCGGAGAAGGGAAGGTCGATCCCGTGCTGTTTGCAGAACTCGATCTCAGATTCACGGGAGTCCATTTTCCACTTGTCGCTGCGCCATGCCGCGATGATGCGAAGATCGGGAGCCAGAGCCTTAATGCCGAGCTCGAAACGGATCTGGTCGTTGCCTTTTCCTGTCGCGCCGTGGCAGATAGTAGTCGCGCCTTCCTTACGGGCGATCTCAACAAGCTTCTTGGCGATCAGAGGACGGGCCATGGAGGTGCCCAGGAGATACTTGTTCTCGTAAACGGCGTGGGCCTGTACGCAGGGAACGATATACTCCTCGGCGAACTCATCATTGACATCCAGAATATACAGTTTGGAAGCTCCGCAGTATTTTGCGCGCTCTTCAAGGTGATCGAGTTCCTCTTCCTGACCGCAGTCAATGCAGACACAGATGACGTCAAAATCATAGTTTTCTTTGAGCCACGGGATGATGGCAGTGGTATCGAGGCCGCCGCTGTAGGCGAGGATTACTTTTTCTTTCTGTTCGGACATTGTGAGTTCCTCCATTTCTCTATATACATTGAATTTTTATCGTAAGCAGATCTTACATTTGTGTACTATACAACAGCATAATTGGAAATGCAATAGGGATTATGAATATAATTTAATAATATTCGAAAATTATACATTGAAAACTGCATAATATGCGTTTATAATGCATAAAAGATGCATATAATGCATAAATCTATATTGAATTGTTTAAAAATAGTTCTTTATTATATAAAAAATTGTGATATTATCAGACTGCATGACTTAAAAAGGCGGAAAAATAGTGAAGGAATAATATGGAAAATATTGAAATACGTCCCATGGTGTCCGAGGACTATGACAATGTCCGGAAATTGTGGATGGGTATCAGGGGCTTCGGGATACGCAGTATAGACGACTCAAAGGATGATATCGAACGGTTTCTGAAAAGAAATCCCACCACAAGCGTTGTGGCGTGTGACGGAGAACGGATCGTCGGATCTATACTTTGCGGAAATGACGGCAGACAGGCAAGTTTCTACCACGTATGCGTAAAGAAGTCCTACAGGAGGCAGGGAATTGCCACTCAGATGGTCATCTACTGCATGAACGAACTTAAAAAAATGAAGATCAACAAGATCGCCCTGATCGCGTTTACGAAAAATGACGCGGGAAACGCGTTCTGGAAGCAGATCGGATGGACCTGCCGTCCTGACTGCAATTACTATGAATTTGTTCTGAATGAAGCGAATATCACGCGGTTTATAGAGAACGAAACGGAGGAGTAAGATGAAAAAGATCGAGGGAGGCGTCACAGCAGCGCAGGGGTTTGAGGCGGCGTCTGCTGCCGCGCACATTAAATATGAAGGAAGAACTGACATGGCGCTGGTTTTCAGCAAGGTACCGTGTGTCTGCGCAGGTACTTTTACAACGAATGTAGTAAAAGCTGCCCCGGTCATCTGGGACAGGGATATGGTATACAGCGGAAAGCCCGCCCATGCGGTGATCGTTAACTCCGGAATCGCAAATGCATGCACGGGCGTTCAGGGAATGGATTACTGCAGGCAGACCGCGGAGGAAGCCGCGGCATGTCTTGACATCGACGCGGACTCCGTGCTTGTGGGATCCACAGGTGTTATCGGCTTCCAGCTGCCGATTGACCGAATAAAAGCCGGCGTAAGAAAGCTCGCGGAGAACAAGAGACCCGGGATCGAGGCCGGCACAGAGGCGGCGAAGGCAATCATGACCACGGATACCGTCCACAAAGAGACAGCATATGAATTTGAGGCAGGCGGAAAGAAAGCCGTGATCGGCGGTATGGCCAAGGGATCCGGAATGATCCACCCCAATATGTGCACAATGCTTGGCTATGTCACAACAGACGCCGCAATTGAGAAAGCTCTGCTGCAGAAGGCGCTTGGCGAGATCGTTCAGGAGACATTCAATATGATCTCAGTGGACGGAGATACCTCTACCAACGACACTCTGCTCGTTCTCGCGAACGGGCTCGCTGGAAACGCGGTCATCGCTGACGAGAACAGCGCGGATTATGCAGCATTTTATGAGGCGCTCAGAACAGTCTGCAGGGAACTTGCCATGAAGATGGCAGGAGACGGAGAAGGCTGCACCAGACTCATCGAGACAAGAGTCATTCACGCGGACAGCCTTGAAAACGCGAGGATCTTCGCGAAGAGCGTCATCACATCAAGTCTGACCAAGGCGGCTGTGTTCGGCAGAGACGCGAACTGGGGCAGGATCCTGTGCGCGCTCGGATATTCCGGAGCCTCTTTTGATCCGGAGAACTGCGATCTGTATTTTGGCGAGGGCGAAGATCAGATCCTTATATTCACAAACGGAAGCGCGGCTGATTACAGCGAAGAGAAGGCAACTGAGCTCCTCTCCGGCGAGAAAGTAGTCATCACAGCGGACATGCACATGGGTGACGCGGATGCGACCGCATGGGGATGTGATCTTACCTATGACTATGTAAAGATCAACGCTGATTACAGAAGCTGACACTTTAAACCGGTCAAAATATATAAAGATCAGGGATACTGCCGGAACACTTACTTAAGAGCGGCGGGTCCGGAATGGAGAAAATCATGGAAACACATCTGAACCGGGAGCAGACCGAGGCGCAGCGCAAAGCGTCAGTACTGATCGAGGCTCTGCCCTATATACAGAAATTCAACAGGAAGATCGTTGTGATCAAGTACGGCGGAAGCGCGATGAACAACGAGGAGCTCCAGAGAAATGTGATCAAGGATGTCACACTCCTCAAACTTGTCGGATTTAAGCCGATCATCGTCCACGGAGGCGGAAAGGCTATCAGCAGCTGGGTGAAGAAGAGCGGAAAAGAGGCGCAGTTTATCAACGGCCTTCGCGTGACTGACGAGGAAACAATGGAGATCGCCGAGATGGTACTCGGCAGAGTCAATAAGAATCTCGTCCGTATGGTGGAAGAGCTTGGCGTCAAAGCAGTTGGAATAAGCGGCAAGGACGGCAAACTCCTCACTGTCACCAAAAAGTTTTCAGACGGGCAGGATATCGGCTATGTCGGCGAAGTATGCAAAGTCAGGCCCAAGATCCTCTATGACCTTCTGGATAACGATTATCTTCCGATCGTCGCGCCCGTAGGAATGGATGGAAATTTTGATACCTTTAATATAAACGCGGACGAAGCGGCCAGTGCTATCGCGAGATCTGTGAAAGCCGACAGGTTAGTATATCTGACTGATATCGCCGGCCTTTACAGGGATATCAACGATCCTTCTTCCTTTATTAACAGGATCACCATCGCGGAAGCTGAGCAGATGATCGAGGACGGCATCATCGGAGGCGGAATGCTTCCCAAACTTACCAACTGCACCCAGGCGGTACGCGGCGGCGTACACAGGGTTCATATCCTCGACGGAAGGATTCCCCACAGTATGCTGCTGGAGTTCTTCACAGATAAGGGAGTCGGAACAATGTTCCACCTGACTTCCGATACAGATATGAACTGACGGCAGAAAAAAAGGAGCGAATGATGAGCCAGAACACAATGACAATGAAGATGATGATCGATCAGGCGGAGAACGACCTGCTGCACACATATAACCGATATCAGGTTGTTCTTGATCACGGTGAAGGCGTGTATCTCTACGATGTTGAGGGAAAGAAATATCTGGACTTCATGTCCGGTATCGGCGTTTTCGCCCTCGGTTACAGCAACGAGTATTATGAGAACGCCCTGAAGGCGCAGATCGACAAGATACTGCATACTTCCAACTATTTTTATAATGTTCCCGCAATTACGGCAGCTCACAGGATCAAAGAGGTCAGCGGCATGGACCGTGTATTCTTTGCCAACTCCGGAGCCGAAGCGGTTGAAGGAGCTCTCAAGGCGGCTATCAAGTATGCTTACAACAAGGACGGCGCATCTGATCATCAGGTCGTAGCGCTCGAACACTCTTTCCACGGGCGCACATACGGCGCTCTTTCAGTCACCGGCAACAGCCACTACAGGGAAGCTTTCGGCGCAATGCCCTGTGAGGCAAGATTCGCGAAGATGAACGACATGGACAGCGTCATTTCCGCTGTGACTGATAAAACCTGCGCCATCATCATGGAAGTCGTGCAGGGCGAGGGCGGCATCGTTCCCGCGAAGGAGGAGTTCCTCCGGGCAGTGAGAGAGTTCTGTGACGAAAAGGATATCCTTCTGATCTTTGACGAAGTACAGTGCGGCATGGGAAGAACAGGCTATATGTACGCCTGGCAGAAATTCGGCATTAAGCCCGATATCATGACTTCCGCCAAAGCGCTCGGCTGCGGGGTTCCGGTGGGCGCTTTCATGATGACCCAGAAAGTGGCGGACAACTCCCTGACGGCCGGCGACCACGGCACGACTTACGGCGGAAACCCGTTCGCGTGCGCGGCTGTCAACGCTGTGCTCGACCAGTATGAGGCGCTGGGAATAACGGATCACGTGAAGAAGGCCGCCCCCTATCTGGAGAAGAAACTTGACGAACTTGTGGCAAAATATGATTTCTGCCTGGAGAGACGGGGTCGAGGCTTCATGCAGGGCCTGGTCTGCAGAGGACCTGTGAAGGGCGTGATCGCTGACGCTATGGATAACGGTCTGATCCTCATCAACGCGGGAGCGGACATTATCCGTATCCTTCCGCCCCTCATCATCACTGAGAGGGAGATCGACGAGATGGTCTCGATACTGGAACCTGCGCTGGCAAAAGCGGAATAATACATAAAAATGATCAAATCCCGAAAGGGGGCAGTATGATCTCCACAGTATGGGTAAGTAGCCCATATTGTGGAGATTATTTGTTGTTTCACTATATTTTGTATGTCGAAGGGAGAAATTGACGAAAAAAAGGTTAACAGATAAAGAATTGACCTTGTAAAATATTACGTCAATGTTTACAATAATGTTGTCGCAATGCGGGTCCCTTTTGAAAAGAGGGGACTAGTATGCAATCTCATCTTATATTTTCTTTAATAACGAAAGGCAAAATCGTAATAACTGTCTTAGCGGCGGCAATAGTGCTGTGCGGCTGTAAAAGAGAAAAACAGACTGTTTTTACTGAAACTGCCTATGCTTCCGACGACATCGGCGATACGCGGCAGGATGCGATATACGAGGAACAGCCGGAGCATGCAGAAACAATCTGTGTCTTTGTATGCGGAGCAGTGAACTGCGAAGGTGTGTATGAACTGCCTGAATCCTCCAGAGTTATTGACGCTGTGGAGGCGGCGGGCGGTTATTCAGAAGACGCCGACAGAATTTATGTGAATCAGGCAGAGTATGTCTATGATACACAGAGGGTTGAGATTCCAACCTTCGAAGAAGCGCAGCGCCTTAGAGAGATCGAGGCGGAAGCGGCCGCAGAGCAGGGTGATTCGGGCAGCGTACGGGAGAACGGCCTTATTGATATCAATACCGCCGACAAGCAGGAACTGATGAGGATACCCGGGATCGGTGAGAGCAAAGCCGACAGGATAATAGAATACCGGCAGATCCACGGCAGATTCGGTTCCATCGAGGAACTCATGAATGTGAGCGGGATCGGAAGCGGTATGTATGAAAAGATGAAAGACTGTATAACAGTGAAATAATATGGTGTCTGCGCGCCAGTCGGAACCGACGGCGGAACACGACAACAAAGAGAGGAGTAATGAATGGCAACAAAGGTACTTGTAGTTGATGATGAAAAAATGATCGTGAAGGGCATAAGGTTCAGCCTTCTTCAGGACGGTTATGAAGTGGATACTGCCTATGACGGCGACGAGGCTCTTCAGAAGGCGACTGAGAATCAGTACGACATTATCCTGCTGGATGTAATGCTGCCGAAGCATTCAGGACTTGAGGTATTGCAGCAGATCAGGGAATTCTCCTCTGTTCCTGTTATCATGCTCACTGCCAAGGGCGAGGATATGGACAAGATCCTCGGACTCGACTACGGCGCGGACGACTATATCACAAAGCCTTTCAATATTCTTGAGGTGAAGGCGCGGATCAAGGCTATCATCCGCCGCGTGGCCGGAAGCCGCAAGGACAAAGAGGAAGAGGAGGAGAGGATCCTCGAGAACGGCGACCTGAGGATGGATTTTGACAACCGCAGAGTCACCGTAGCGGGCAAGGAGATCAACCTCACCAGTAAAGAATTTGAGCTTCTCGAGCTTCTGGCAACTCATCCCGGAAAGGTGTACAGCCGCTCGATGCTCCTGCAGACAGTTTGGGGTAAGGATTATCCCGGTGATGTGAGAACAGTGGATGTTCACATCAGAAGGCTCCGTGAAAAGGTGGAGCCCAACGCTTCCGAGCCTGTATATGTGCAGACTAAGTGGGGCGTAGGCTACTATTTCAGACAGAATGACAGATAAGCTCAGGGAGCTGGTCCGGAAATTCTCAGTGGTCAGAAGTCTGAGAATGAGGCTTTTCATAATTATCTTCGTGGTGGGGCTGGTGCCTTGCGTGCTCCTTCACTACGGGATCCTGAATAATTATGAGACCAGAGCCGTAGAGGTCAGAACGGAGGAAGTGGAGACGCATCTGCGTGCTCTCGCCAATCACCTGATCACATACGACTACCTGAACGATCAGTCTTCGGAACTGATCGGTGCGGAACTCGCCGAATTCTCAGCGCTGTATGACGGACGCATTATGGTGATCAGCGATCACCTGAAAGTAATGAAGGACACCTATTCGATGTCGGACGGCAAGACGATCGTGTCGCCTGATGTTGTAAAATGTCTGCTGCAGGGAAATACAGGCAGTACTTCCAACTATGACCGCCGCGACGGTTTCATTGAAATAGTGACACCGATAATAGCAACAAATTATGCGGACAGCAGATCTGACAATGAAGAGTCGTCGCTGAATGTGGCGGACGAAGAAGTTGTCAAAGGTGTTCTGCTGGCAAGCGTATCCACCGTCTCTATCAGAAACACACTGGGAATACTGAGCCGGAAGGCCATGCTCCTGGAAGTGATCCTGATATTGGCGGTGTTATTGATTTCATTAGTCCTGTCCACTGTTCTGATGAAACCATTTGAAAAGCTCTCCGGAGAAATATCCGCAGTTAAGGCCGGGTATTCGACGGACCCCATCAAGGCGCCCGCTTTCGCGGAGACGGAGCATATAGCTGACGCCTTCAATCAGGTTCTTGCCAGAATGAACGCGCTGGATGAATCCAGGCAGGAATTTGTTTCAAATGTGTCACATGAGCTGAAAACGCCGATGACTTCCATGAAAGTCCTGGCGGATTCACTGGTGCAGCAGGAAAATGTTCCTGTCGAGATGTACCGGGAGTTCATGATCGACATCAAGAACGAGGTAGACCGCGAAAACCAGATCATTACGGAACTGCTCACCCTTGTCCGCATGGACCGGAAGGACTCCAGGCTCAATGTCAAGGAGTGCAACGTCAATGAAATGGTTGAGCTTATCCTCAGAAGACTTCGCCCCATCGCGCAGAAGAGGGACATCGAGCTGACTATGGTCAGTATGAGAGAGGTCTACGCGGAGATCGATGAGGTCAAGATGGTCATGGTCATCACGAACCTCGTGGAAAACGCGATCAAATATAACAGGGATCACGGAAAGGTCCGCGTAACGATCAATGCAGATCCTTATAATTTCTATATCAGCGTCGAGGATACCGGCGTGGGTATTCCGCAGGACTCCCTCGACAAGATCTATGAGAGGTTCTATCGCGTCGACAAATCAAGGTCGAGAGAAGTCGGAGGCACAGGCCTTGGACTTTCCATTACAAAGAGTATAATTCTGCAGCATCACGGCGCTATTGATGTAAGCAGTATCGAAGGCGAGGGAACGAAGTTTACAGTTACTGTTCCGCTCAATTATGTGGCGCATCCCGTTGAGCTCAGAAGGCAGTCCGAGAGGATGAGAAGAAACGAGAAGAGGAAAAGGCAGATGCGAGCAAAGAGCGCTGCTGCGGTCCGCAAAAAGAGCAGCGGTACGTCAGGCCGTACTTCCTCGGGAAGAACTGCCGCCGGGCCTGTAAAAAAGACTTCTGCTGCCGGAACCTCAAAGAAGGCATCTTCTGCGGGAACAGTCAAAAAAGCGGCCGCTTCAGGGACAGTGAAAAAAACGACCTCCTCAGGGACCGTGAAAAAGACATCCTCTGCGGGAACAGCGAAAAAGACGTCTTCTGCCGGAACAACCAGGAAGAATACATCCGGCACGTCAGCAAAAAAGAAAACCGGTACTGCCGGGAAATCTTCCGGCGCCGGAACTGTAAAGAAAGCGCAGCGCAGCGGAAACGGGAAACCTTCAGAAAGCGGCGCATCCGGAGAGAAAGTTTGAATAAAAAGACAGGAATAATCTTAATATTGTTCACACTATGCCTCTTTCTCGGTGCGTGCGCAAAGAAAGGCGCTGATAAAAGAGGCATCAGGATCTATTATCTGAATAAGGGTGACTACGGGATCCAGGAACAGGAATATGTTCCCGAGGCCGACGACCGGGAGAGGATCATTGAGGAATTGATCGCCAAACTCTGCGTTCAGCCCAAGGAGATGACGCTCAGGGCTCCCATAACGGATTTCAGACTTCTGTCCAGTGAGACATTGGGAAAGATCGTCACGCTCAATCTTTCCGCTGAGTATTATGATCTGAGCGCCGTCGAGGAAGTACTGACAAGGACCGCCATTGTCAATACTCTTTGCAGTTTCACGGATGTGGACGGCGTCTATTTTATGGTAGAAGGTGAAGCGTTCCGTGACGCGGACGGAGAAGAGCCGGGCATCATGGAGCCGGACCAGTTCATCTACAACTCATATACAGAGATGCGCAATTATGAGAGAGTGCGGCTTCATCTGTATTTTGCCAATGAGACAGGAGACAAACTCGTAGACGCATACAGAACGGTGGTCTATAACAGTAATATGCCCCTTGAGAGGATCGTCATCGAGCAGGTCATACAGGGACCGAACGGCAATTTCGCGCATCCTACTGTTAACAGCGCTTCAAAAGTGATCAATGTCACGACCAGAGACCGTCGCTGCTACGTTAATCTGAACAGCGAGTTCCTTCACGGACAGGAAGGCGTACTTGCACAGACAGCGCTCTATTCGATCGTAAACTCGCTCTGCGAGCTTCCAAGTATAGAATCCGTGCAGATATCTGTAGACGGTAATACCGATGCGGTCTTTATGGAGTCGATCCCCCTTTCCGGCAGCTTCAGAATGAATGAAGAGATCGTCGAAAGACGCGCGGAGACGGAAACACAGTAATTTGATCAGCGGCTTTCGCTCAGGAACTTAACCTGACGAAAGCCGCCTTTTTATATCAGAGAGTATCTTGCTTTTTGGGTATATCCGGATTAGGATAATTATGTCAGGACCGTTCGGTCCGTCCCCTGCGCCGGGTCCGGCAGGGAAGAATCCATTATTTTCAATATGAATACGGACGGAGGAGAAACTTGCGAAGACCGGTTTGTCTTTTTGTAATGCTCTTTACGGCGGCAGTATGGGCCGCTGTTCTTTTCTCACCCCCGAAGCCTCTCATAGCCGAAAAGGCGGAGGGAAGGTATGTAACTCTCGTTGGGACAGTGGAGGAAAAACAATATGCGATCCGGGATCCCGGAGGAGAAGAGTACATACAAATGACTTTGGGTAATGTCAGCCTTGAGTCTGAGATCCCTAAGGAGGGAGCTTTTAAGATAAGAAGAGGGGACAAAATACTATGTACGATCGATGAGGATCCACAAACGCAGAAGATCTGGGCCATTGAAGGTGCCACAGTGCGGGTAAGGGGAAAGATCCGGCTGTTCAGGCAGCCTTCCAATGACGGTGAGTTTGACGCTTTTTTTTACTATAGTGTGATCGGAGGCTATCTGTTTAAGCTGAGCAATACACACATTCTCGCTTATAACAGCGGGAAGGATCCTGTAAGATCGACACTTTTCCTCGCGAGAGAGCATTTGTCTGCTGCGATGGATGAGATCTACGGCAGCAGGCATGGGACATATGGCAGAGAGTGCGCGTCTGTCATGAAAGCGATGCTTTTGGGAGAGAGCGGACTTGTTGACAGAAAGATCAAAGAGAAGTACCAGGCATCAGGCATTGTACATGTGATATGCGTGTCCGGCCTTCATATTTCTCTGATCGGTTCCGGGATCTACGCTTTTCTTAGAAAGTGCAGGACACCGCTCTTTATTTCATGTATCGTTACCATAGCGTTTCTTTATTTGTACGGCATGCTTACAGGTATGCATACCTCATGTATAAGAGCGCTGGTCATGTTCGGGATGAGGACGGCGGCAAAAGCGGCAGGGAGGACTTACGACACGCTTACAGCTATGGCGATAGCTGCTCTGCTTCTTCTTATTGAACAGCCTTGTTATCTCTTATACAGCGGTTTTCTCTTTTCTTTTACGGCGATCGCAGCCGCAGGTCTGATGATCCCTGAGCTTCCGTCTCCTGCAAAACCTCTGGCGATCCCTCTCTTCACTCTGCCGGTGCATCTGAGTTTCTATTACACATTCCCGCTGTATTCCGTTTTTTTAAACATGGTCGTGATCTTTATGGCTCCCATACTGATGACAGCAGGATGTATATCATTATTTCTGGGGACTGCCGCAAGGGTATTATCAGGCAAAATAGTTCTGCGCGCCGTTTTTTCCGGTGCCTGCGGGCTTGCGGGAGAGGTTCCGGTCCTGATCCTTTGGATCTTTGACAGGATGTGCGATCTTACTCAGAAGCTGCCCTTTAATACTTTGACGCCGGGTAGGCCGCCGAATTGGGTGATCGCAGTTTATTACATTCTGATCGCCGCAGCCATCGCGGTTTCGCGATTGAAATCAGTCCGGGACAGAAAACTTCATGTGCTGCGCTTTTCATTCTGCGCCGCCGCAGTATTTCTGATCTTCACGATCAGGTATATTCCGCCCATGGCTTTGTATATGCTGGATGTAGGTCAGGGGGACGGGCTCGTTATCAGGACCTGCGACGAGAACGGGAGCGGTGTGATCGTGATCGACGGAGGAAGTTCCTCCAGGAAAGGGATCGGAGAAAATGTGGAGATCCCATTTCTTAAGTATCACGGGATCTCAAAGATCGATTACTGTTTGCTGACCCATGATGATCTTGATCATTGCAGCGGACTTCTGGAACTCCTCGATCAGGCAGACTCACCGGGCGGTATCAGGATCGGATGTCTGGGGATGCCTTCCATCGCGGAGGAACGAAAGGGAGAAACATATCTCAAAATTGAGAAGACAGCGAAACTAAAAGGGATACCGGTTACATATCTGCACAGGGGAATGACATATACAAAGGGAAAATTGAATCTGAATTGCCTTCATCCTGCGCTGAACGCAAACTATGAGGACGCGAATGAGTACTCAGCGGTAATGCTGCTGACCTATGACAGGTTTTCAGCGGTCCTTACGGGCGATCTTGAGGGACAGGGGGAAAAGGATCTTCTGGATTATCTGGGCGGAAATAAGATATCGGCAGACGTTATGAAAATCGCCCACCACGGCAGCAAAGGAGGAACTACAGAAGAGTTTCTTCAAAAGATCTCTTCGCGCCTTGCCCTGATCTCCTGCGGATACGGGAATCGCTACGGGCATCCCGCGCCTTCTACGATCAGCAGGATCATGAATGCGGGAATGGATATTGCGGATACAAGAAAAGCAGGACAGATATCAGTGACAACAGACGGAAGGGGCGGGTATTCAATTCATACATTTTATTGACAAAACGCGGGGAATGTCATTCAATGAAAGTTAATACGAAAAAGATTGTACAAGCGGCAGACCGCCGCAGCTTGTAAGTGGGGATAACAATGGCCGCCAAACAGGCAAAGAGTGATTTTGCTGCAGAACAGAGACAATTTAATGAGGCGATCAGGAGCGGAGATCTGAAAAGCGTGTATCTTCTGTGCGGAGAGCAGGCATATCTGCGGCTCCAGAACAGAGATAAACTAGTGAGGGCGCTCATGGGAGACGGGGATGCGATGAATCTGGCGCGCTATACCGGGACAGATGTGACAGCCAGAGAGCTGATCGACATTGCGCAGACGCTTCCCTTTTTCGCGGACCGGAGAGTGATCATACTGGAGAATACCGGTCTGCTGAATCCAAAATCCGCATCTAAATCCGTGACTGGCAGTAAAACGGCCGCGTCGGTCGCCGAAGAGGCGGACAGGATCGCCGGATTCATCCCCGAGATCCCGGACACTGCCTCGATCGTATTTGTTGAGGAGAATGTCGACAAGAGAGGAAAACTTTACAAAGCAATAACCAGAAGCCGCAAGGAAAAACGGGGAGATATCCTGGAATGCGTCACGCCCGGGGAGGCTGATCTTCGCGCCTGGGCCGGCGGGATCTTCAGAAAGAACGGCTTTTCCGTAAACGGCAGAACACTGGCGCTTTTTCTGGAATTCACAGGAGAAGATATGCAGAACATAGCAGGGGAAGCGGAGAAACTCTGCTGCTACTGCATGGGAAAAAAGGAGATCACTGAACAGGATATTAAAGATGTGTGCAGTCCCAGGATCAGGGACAGGATCTTTGACATGATCGAAGCTATTGCGCTGAGAGACAGAAAGAAAGCACTGGGGATCTATATGGAACTGTGCGCCCTCAGAACCGCGCCGCAAGTCATCCTGAGTCTTATGAGGAGACAGTTTGACCAGTTGGTCAAGATAAAGGAACTGAGCGGGACAATGCCGGACGGCGAGATCGCGTCTAAGGTAGGAGTTCCTCCCTTTGTCATCACCAGAAAGTATAAGCCGGCGCTTAGAATGTACAGCACAGAGGAACTTATTGAAGCGTTGAATGATTGTATTACTGCTGACCATGAGAGCAAGAGCGGCAGGATCGAAGCGGGGATCGCGGCGGAGATGATCATTGTAAAACACTCCGGAAGAGCGTGACAGTCAAATGATGAGAAGATGAAGGATTTTTATGAAAAATTGTTAGACTGGTATTTGGAAAATCAGAGGGAACTCCCTTGGAGAGAGGATCCCACCCCCTACCATGTCTGGCTTTCAGAGATCATGCTTCAGCAGACCAGAGTAGAAGCAGCGAGAGAGTATTATCTGAGATTTTTGAACAGACTTCCGGACGTCAGCTCCCTGGCCGAAGCTTCTGAGGACACATGCCTGAAACTCTGGGAGGGACTGGGGTATTACAGCCGGGTCAGGAACATGAAAAGAGCTGCCTCAGAAGTGATGGAGAAATTCGGAGGCAACATTCCAAATACTTCAGCGGAATTGATTCGGCTCCCGGGGATCGGACAGTATACATCAGCTGCAATTGCCTCTATTGCGTTCGGAGAGAGAATACCGGCAGTGGACGGGAATCTTCTGAGGATATACTCAAGACTGGAAATGTATGAGGAGAATATCCGGACACCGGCGGCGTTTAGGAAAGCTTTGGAGTACTATACTGACCGGATGCCGAAAAACACGACGAAAACCGGAAAAGGAAATCCATGCGGGAACTTTAACCAGGCGCTTATGGATCTGGGAAATGCTGTATGCCTGCCGAATACAGCACCTGAATGCGGGAACTGCCCTATCTCAGAGTTCTGCAGGACACATAGGGAAAGGCCGGGCATGGAGGCGGATCTGCCTGTGATCCCTGCAGGAAAGGGTAAAAAGGAGGAGCGCCTGACGGTGTTCCTGATCAGATCAGAAGGAAGAACCGCTGTGAGAAAGCGGCCGGCGCGGGGACTGTTGGCTGGTCTTTACGAGTTTCCGAGCGCGGCAGGAGAACTTGAGACAGAAGATGCCGTTAAGTGGCTCAGGGAACACTCTGTTGAGCCGATCAGGATCAAAAAGATCATTGATGCTGAGCACATTTTTACACACAAGAAGTGGATCATGCGGGGCTATGAAGTGACGATGGACTCATTTTCGGAAGAAAATGTACCGTTTATCATGGCTTCCGAAGAAGAGATTGCTCAAAAGTACTGTATTCCCTCTGCTTTCGGCGCTTATTTAAAATGGATGGATTTAAAAAAGAACAATTCCATTTACTGACTGAGGGAAAGCTCGAATGTTTGGCTTATTTGTCAAGGTATGGTATAATATTACGCCGATGACTGCTTATGGAAGGAATGAAATATGAAATTATTGACAATAGCTGTACCTTGCTATAATTCACAGGATTATATGGAAAATTGTATCAGTTCCCTGGTTGTCGGAGGGGACGAGGTTGAGGTTCTTGTGGTGGATGACGGATCCGCGGACAGGACCGCTGAGATCGCTGATCAGCTTGAGGCAGAATATCCCGGGATCGTCAGGGCGATCCATCAGCCCAACAAGGGTCACGGCGGAGCCGTGAATACCGGGATCGAGAATGCATCCGGTCTCTACTTCAAGGTGGTGGACAGCGACGATAAAGTCAAAGCCAGCGCATTTAAGTCTATACTGGATAAACTGCGGGAAAATCAGGATGCTGAGGAGAAGATCGATCTTCTCATCAGCAATTTCGTTTACGATAAAGAAGGACAGGCACGCAAGAAAGTAATGGAATACCGAAAGGTTCTGCCTGTGGGCAGAATGTTCAGCTGGGATGAAGCCAAGCGATTCAGGAAAGGCCAGTATATCCTGATGCATTCCGTGATCTACAGAACCGAACTGCTCAGGCAGTGCGGTCTAAGGCTCCCGGAGCACTGCTTCTACGTGGATAACATTTATGTGTTCAATCCCATGCCGAGCGTGAAGAATATCTATTATCTGGACGTTAATTTCTACTATTATTTTATCGGAAGAGACGACCAGTCCGTAAATGAAGAGGTCATGATCGGACGTCTTGACCAGCAGGCCAGGGTCAACAGGATCATGTTTGACTATTTCTCGGATGGAGTATCGGAAGGTCTGATCGAAAAGAAGAGCCAGCTGTATAAATACATGTACAACTATCTTGAGATCATAACTACCATCACCTCGGTTCTCGCGATCATATCCGATGACCCGGAAAAGATCGCTATTAAGGACGAACTGTGGGATTATCTCTCCGAGAAGGATCATGATCTGTATCTGAAGCTGCGCAGAGGTGTCTTCGGCACAGTCGTGCATCTGCCCGGCAGAGTCGGCAAAAAGGTGGTCTCAGCCGGATACGGAATCGCACGGAATATTTTCGGATTTAACTGAACGGAAGTTTGGTTGCTTCATTGCACTTTTAATGAGGCAGGGAGAGAGTTATGCATAAGAAAGAGTTGAGAGGCTGGATCAAGCACATCGATTTTATAGTGCTCGATGTGGTGATCCTGCAGGTCTGCTTTGTACTTAGTTACTGGATATGGGTCGGATTTGAAAATCCGTACGACACATATCTGTACAGATATCAGGCGATCCTGCTTTTGCTTTGCCAGCTGCTCACAGTGCTGTTCACAGACAGCTATAAGAATATACTGAGAAGAAACCGGGTTGAGGAATTCATAGCCACCTTCCGGTTTGAAGTCATCTTCATGCTGCTGGAGATCCTGTTCCTGTTTATGGTGCATCAGATCTACATGGTATCGAGAATGTTTACCGGTATCATGGCAGTCATGTACCTGTTTGCCTCATATTTTATGAGGCAGATGAACAAAAAGAGGATTTTCAATTCAGCCAAGATCAAAGTGGGAAAAAAGTCTCTCATGGTAATGACCTCTGCTTCACTGGCTGGAGAAGTGATCAAGAATCTTCTGGACAACAGTGTTCACGACTACAAGATTACCGGTCTGTACGTGATGGACAAAAAATGCGGGACGGAGACTTTCCGCGACATTCCTGTATTCGGAATGGATACGGATATCATAAACGAGATCAGGAAGAACTGGGTAGACGAGGTGCTCGTCTATCAGCCGGAAAACATGCCGTATCCAATGGATATGATCGATGCGATCATGGAAATGGGAATCACAGTGCATTACTGTCTGGAAGCATTGAACGCTCACAGCGACGGCATGCAGGAAGTTTCCAAGATCGGCACTTACAGGGTGTTGACCAACAGCCTCAGGATCGTATCGACAAGGCAGATCATCTGTAAGAGAGTAATGGATATTCTGGGCGGTATTATCGGATGCATTCTTACCGGCATCATCTTCATCTTTATCGCTCCGATCATCTACATTCAGTCCCCCGGACCGATCTTTTTCAAGCAGAAGCGCGTCGGCCAGAACGGCAAGCAGTTCTACATGTACAAATTCAGAAGCATGTATATGGACGCTGAAGAGCGCAAAAAGGCGCTCATGGAGCAGAACAAGATCAGCGACGGCATGATGTTCAAGATGGATGACGACCCCAGGATCATAGGATCAGAGAAAAAGGATAAGAACGGAAGACCCGCAGGGATCGGCAACTTTATAAGAAGAACTTCCCTGGACGAGTTTCCGCAGTTTTGGAATGTGCTCAAGGGAGAAATGTCTCTTGTGGGTACAAGGCCTCCGACGCTCGACGAATGGGAAAAATATGATCTTCACCACAGAGTGAGAATGAGCATAAAGCCCGGGATCACCGGTCTGTGGCAGATCAGCGGACGAAGCGATATCACTGATTTTGAGGAAGTCGTCAGACTTGACCGCGAGTATATTCAAAACTGGAGCGTCTGGCTCGATCTCAAGATCCTCCTCAAAACGGTTGGCGTCGTCCTGAGGCATGAAGGTGCGGAATAATTAAAAGTTAAAGGCAGGATAGATGATAAAGAAACTGTTTCATTTTATTTTTGTTTTATTATTGCTGGCGCTCGTTATAGGCATTCCCGGGACATGGATGCTTCATCGCTCCTACAGCGATCCGGAAGTACACTATTTTTACACAAAAGAAGGAGAGGGAGATCAGTCTCTTCGTTTTGTTGTGATCTCAGATCTTTACGGCTATGTCTTTGAGGGCGGCAACGGGGTGATCGCCGATCGGGCCGGAAATACATTTCCTGACGCTATCCTGATAGGAGGCAACATGATCACAGCCGATACGGAAAATCTTACGCCTCTCACGGACCTGATCAAGAGACTTAACCAGATCGCTCCCGTATACTATTCCTATGGGGAACAGGAACTGAAGTATGCCGCAGACCATGCTGAACAGGAGGAAGCTGTGGATCCTCTGAAGGATGCTTTGGAGAAAGCAGGCGCTGTTGTCCTGAATGAGAGTTACGCGGATACGAGTCTTTACGGGATCGGAGTGCGGATCGGCGGCATGTACAACAATGCCTATGAGCTGACCAACCTGAGGTATGAGGTCAAGAAAAGGTATCAGAGTACCTGGAATTTTCTCAATGACTTTAAGGATACAGGAAATCTGAAGATCATGCTTTCAATAAGACCCGAGAGTTTTTTATATTCCGACGCATGTAAAACCTGGAATCCGGATCTGGTGGTGAGTGGAAACGACCTGGGAGGCCTTGTTGTGCTTCCGCATTACGGCGGCGTATTCGGCGGTTCCCAGGGATATTTCCCTGAGTACCTGCACGGCATGTTTGAAAAGGATGATGTGAAACTGTTTATCACAAGCGGACTGAGCGCACCGAAAGGTCTTATTCCGAGATTAAACAACCCGCCGGAAATAGCGGTGGTTGACGTTGACGGTCTTTCAAGAGAACAGATGTGAAAATAAAGCGCGGCCAAGGGAGTTAGACCTTGACCGCGCTTTTTATGGAGAACGAATGCAGATGCATCCTGTTCGGCAGAGTTATTAAATTTACCGGCAAATATAAAATAGCACTTTATTCTTAACAAAAGTTTAAATATCGAAAAACTGACAGTATTAAGGTAACATTATAATATTTTCGTTCATTTCGAATTCGTGTATAATGTTTGATAATTGACTTATGACTACTTTTTTAAGGAGCGGTTTATGCAGAGTGATTACGAAAAAGCAAGGAAGGACGGCGAGCGCGCGTACCGCAGAGCTGTCATGTCGGGACAGTACCCCTATCTTCCTGCGCTGGATTCTATGGGACAGGACATTGACAGGCTTGCTGTGAGAGATCTGGGCGTCGAGGAGGTGCCTATCAGCATGATCGCGGGCACAAGGACTGTCGGAAGGCAGAACGCGTTTGCCTGCAACTTTATGCCTCTTACAGAACCCGGAAGTGAATTCGCGCAGAAATGGTCTTCTCTCTATGACTCCGCACTCGAAGACGGAATCCGTGAACCGATCAAGGTTTACGAATACATGAACAAATTCTATGTAGAGGAAGGTAATAAGCGGGTATCCGTATCCAAGTTTATAGGCTATTTTTCGATCCCGGGAAACGTGATAAGGATCCTGCCGCCAAAGACGGACGATCCGGGTTCGAGGATCTACTATGAATATATAGATTTTTACAATGTGACGGGAATGTTTTCCATCACATTCTCCAAAGAGGGTTCCTACGCGGAACTTGCGGATCATTTCGGACAGGACCTTAGTAAACAATGGCCAGAGGAACTGATCGAAGAACTCAGATCAGCCTTCAATGTTTTCGCTAAATGCTATGTCCACGTGAGCGCAAAGAATTCCATTACCATTGGAGACGCTTTTTTACTCTATCTTGAGGTCTTTGAACTGGACAGTCTGCTCTACGATTCGGAGAATCTGATCAGACACAAGATTCAGAAACTCCGCAATGAATACAGCGCTTTATCCGGAGAGGACAAAATAGAGCTGGTCCGCGGCCCCTGGGAAGTCGGAAGGGGAAGCGGCGTCAGGAAGCTGATCAATCTAAGCAGCGCCTACAGCGGAAAACCGATCCGGGCGGCATTTCTGTTTGAACACAAAAAAGAGGAATCCAGCTGGGCCTACAGCCATGAACTGGGCGCCAATGAGCTTGTAGAAAAGTTTGACGGTGCTGTCGAAGCGATCAGATTTGAGGACTGCAGTTCCGAGTATAATCTTGAGCAGGCGTTTGAAGCTTGCAGCGCGGATAAGGAGGATATTGTATTTGCCACATCTCCGGCAATGATGGAGGCATGCCTTAAGGCAGCGATCAAATACCCTGAGATGAGGATCATGAACTGTTCTGTCAATCTCTCACGGAGTTCGGTACCGACCTATTACACCAGAATGTATGAAGCCAAATTCCTGATGGGGTGTCTGGCCGCCTCTCTGGCTGAGAACCACATGATCGGATACCGGGCTGATTATCCTATTTACGGCGGGATAGCGAATATCAACGCGTTTGCTCTTGGCGCCGCAGCCTTCGATCCCGGCGCCAGGATAAAACTTGTTTGGGCATCAAAAAAAGGAAGTGACTGGGAAAAAGAACTGATCGACAGCGGATGCAGGATCATTTCAGGGATCGATTTCATAAAACCCAAGGATCCCACCAGGAAATACGGCCTGTACCGGATCCACGATGCCGGGACACGCAGAGCTGACGGAACAGTCAGAGATGAGCAGGAAGTGGAAAACCTCGCGGCTCCCGTCTATCAGTGGGGCCCCTATTACGAGCAGATCATCCAAAAACTCATTGACGGTTCGCTGGATGCAAGGAAAAACGGAGCCGCAGGCAAGGCAGTTAACTTTTGGTGGGGGATTTCCGCGGGTGTTGTGGACATCATCCTGTCCCAAAATCTTCCTTATGCATCCCGTAAGGTCATTATGTCACTTAAACGCATCATAGCGACGGACGCGGCAAGTCCTTTCGAGGGAGAGATCCACACGCAGACCGGCGTTCTAAAGGGGCCTGACTCACCGGCTCTCAATGACAAAGAGATCATCAAGATGGACTGGCTGTGTGATAATATAATCGGAGAGATACCTGAGACATGGGAACTTGATGAATCGATCAAAAAGACTGTGAAAGTATCCGGCGTAAAGGAGAAAAAACTGTGAAGGTTCTGGTTGTCGCCGACGAGGAGAGCAAGTCTCTATGGGACTTCTACACTCCGGGAAAACTAAAGGGAATCGACTTGATCATTTCCTGCGGAGATCTGAGCCCGGATTATCTGGAGTTTTTAGTGACAATGGGAAATTGTCCTCTGCTCTATGTCCGTGGAAATCACGACGCGGTCTATGACAGAAAACCGCCGGAAGGTTGTGTATGTATCGAAGAAATGATATATAATCACTGTGGGCTCAGAGTCGCGGGGCTCGGAGGTTCCATGCGATACAAGTTCGGCAGCAATATGTACAGCGAGAAGGAAATGGATTCCCGGGTCAACCGTCTTATGCGCAAGACAAAAACGACCGGCGGAATCGACATCCTTGTGACTCACGCGCCCGTCAGAGGATACGGCGACCTTGACGATCTGCCGCACAGGGGCTTTGAATGTTTTGACAGATTTCTTACGGAAGTGAAGCCTCTTTATATGCTGCATGGGCATGTGCACAAGGCTTATTCGCGCAGTTTTGAAAAGCGAAGAGAACATCCTTCGGGTACGGTGATAATCAACGCCTATGAGTCATGCACTCTGGATATACCGGAGAGCGCGTACCCGCAGTTCGGAAACACAGGCGCGTTCCTGTATGATTTCTACTGCAGAAACGGAAAGAAAATCAAGGGCTTTGACCGGAATCCGATCTGAATCGGATGAAATAAACAAGGGCGGAAAGAACGTCCGCCCACATGGGAGGAGAAAAAAGTGATCAGAAAAAGATTTGTAAACGCAGGAAGAAAAACTGCCGCAGTGATCCTTGTACTTGCTCTGACAGCAGGTCTTTGCGGGTGCGGGGGATCGAAAGACTCGACTGTGAAAGAATCAGCTGAGGAGAGCGCGGCGGCTCAGAGCACAGTGATGGAACCGATCAATCCCGAGGAGGTGAAGTCGGAAGACGTCATGAAAGAGGAAGAGAAGCCTGCCGAAGCAGCAACGCAGAAGGAGCAGCCGAAGGAAGTGATAGAAAAGCCCGAACCCACCGAGGTGGATCCGGAAGCAGAAAGAGCGGAAGCTGAGAGAAGAAAAGAAGAAAATGAGAAGAGAAAACAGGATAATACCGCTGCCGTCAACCTTGACGAGGTTCTCGACGGCGTTATGACCTTTGACGGAATGCAGCTGGAATTCCCTGTCGATCTGAATTCGCTCAAACTCGGCAAGTGGACGATCACCTATGAGATCGAAGGAAATCCCGGGGATAAAACCCTGGTGGCTGATCAGGTCGTTACAGCGAAGATGACAAATCCTGACTATACGGACGACGATGTCATTGTTAAGGCTGAGTTCGGAAACTATACCGGTTCAGAGGCGAAACTGACAGATCTTCCAATGACAGGAATCTATATTACTAAGGGAAAAGGAAAGGACGGGGCGGAGCCCAGGCTTCCCGCGGTAGAACTTCCCTGCGGTTTCACCTGGGGAACCCCCGAGAGCGAGATCATCGAACAGCTCGGAGAGGCAAGCTTCTCCGGAAGTTTCGATTACGATTTTGATTTTATGTACGAAAACGGCAAATATCTGCTGGAACTTGGAGGTATGAGCGACACAGGGCTTGAATATATCGTGTACTCTGTGGAATAATGGGCATAGAGATATCTGACAGGAAAGTATTGTCCGACCTGAAAGAGCAGTGAACAGTTTCTATGAAGACAGGTATATGCGAATAAAGCGGGACCTTCCGTTCGCGGAGGGTATCCCTGCGCGTGTTTTCATGTATACGAGGCTCTTTCACCGGAAGGTGGAAGGGCTTTTTTTATGAACGGGAATATTTTGACAGGAGAGCGCAATGATCAGGATCGCGATTTACGGCAAGGGCGGCATAGGAAAATCCACAATGACATCCAATCTGGCGGCGGCTTTTGCCTATCTGGGCAAAAGAGTGATACAGATAGGCTGTGATCCCAAGGCGGATTCCACCATTAATCTGCTGGGCGGACAGCCATTGCAGCCGGTTATGGATTATCTGCGCGAGAAGGACGAGGAGCCGGAATCCATCGACCAGATCGCAAAAGAGGGATACGGAGGAGTACTGTGTATCGAGACAGGCGGACCTACGCCGGGACTTGGGTGTGCCGGAAGAGGAATTATCGCGACCTTCAGCCTTTTGGAGGATCTGAGACTGTTCGAGACTTATAAGCCCGACGTAGTCCTCTATGATGTTCTCGGTGATGTAGTGTGCGGAGGTTTTGCGGCGCCGATCAGGGAGGGCTATGCCCAGAAGGTGCTGATCGTAACTTCAGGTGAAAAGATGGCTCTCTATGCCGCGAACAATATTTGTACGGCGGTGCGCAATTTCGAGGACAGGAGTTACGCCAGAGTCGAGGGCATCATACTCAACAGCAGAAATGTCGAGGGCGAGAGCAGGAAGGTGGAGGAGTTCGCGGAATTAAAAGGGCTGCCCATTATTGCCCGCATTCCCAGGAGCGACGATATAATCCGGTTTGAGGATCAGGGAAAGACAGTGATCGAGGGAGATCCTGATCTCTTAGTGAGCCGGTGCTTTTTAGACCTGGCGAAGAAACTCATTGAACAGGAAAACGCCGGAAACTGATGGAGGAGAGAATGAGCGGAGCGATTAGTCATACTGTCAGGGAACTATGGGAGATGGGAAGGGATAATATCCCACAGGACATGGTGTCTAACTCCCAGCTGATCTACAGTTCCCCGGCCACTCTGGCCTTTAATTCGCCCGGAGCAGAGGGATTCGGCGTCAAGAGGGCGGGGCTGTCAGTTCCCGGGTCGGTCATGCTGATCGTGTCCCCGGGCTGCTGCGGGAGAAACACCTCCTCTATCAGCACCATGAAGGGTTACGAAAACAGATTTTTCTATCTGACTATGGACGAGACGGATCTGATCACCGGAAGACATCTGCGCAGGATCCCTAATGCAGTCTGCGAACTGGCGGCAGGACTTGGGAAGAAACCTTCCGTGATCATGATCTGCATAACCTGCGTGGACGCTCTCCTTGGAACAGATATGGAGCGTGTATGCAGAAAAGCGGAGAAGATGGTAAATGAAACTGTACAGGCATCTTCTGACGAGGCGGGATCTTATATCCGGGTCAGGCCGTGTTACATGTACGCGCTGACCAGGGAAGGAAGAAAGCCGCCCATGGTCCATGTAAGACAGTCCATCTATTCCCTTTTGCAGCCAATCCCCAAGAAATCCGACAGTGTCAATATTCTCGGATATTTCGCCCCTCTGCAGAAAGATTGTGAACTCAGGGAACTTCTTGGACAGATAGGGGTAAAGCAGATAAGGGAAGTATCCTCCTGCGCAGATTACGCAGAATTCGAGAAGATGGCGGAGGCTAACTTCAACCTGATCCTCAATCCCGAGGCCAGACCCGCAGCGGGCGACCTCCAGGAGAGACTTGGAATCCCCTCCATCGAGCTTACAAGACTTTATCAGGTCGACAGAATTGCGGCGCAGTATGACGCTTTCGCGGCGGCCCTTGGAGTCAGGTTCGACTACGGGATTTACAGAGAGAAAGCCAGAGCGGCTATGAAGAGTTTCAGGGAAATTTATCCGGAAGCGGTCTTCAGCGTCGGAGAAGCGGTAAACGCTGATCCTTTCGAACTTGCGCTCGCGCTTGTGCGGTATGGTTTCAGAGTAAAAGAGATCTTCGGAACAATTACCGCGGATTCTTACCGCTATATCAGGCATTTGTCCAATCTTAGTCCGGAAACAAGAGTATACTCGAATCTGTCGCCTTCCATGCTGCTCTACAAAGAGGATTCAGACGAATCTGAAGCTGACAAGGGAGCGCTGCACATAGCTCTCGGCCGGGACGCGGGCTGGTATCATCCGGATTACCCCTGCCTTCTGTGGGGAGAGGACATTCAGCCCTTTGGTTTTATGGGCGTATGCCGCTTTTTCGAAGCGCTGATGGAGACCGCGAAGGGAAGAGGAAAAGATCTTTACGGTTCTGCAGTCAGACTGGTCGGCGAATATGGCGTTGACAGGGGGATCGAAGAGATCAGCCGTGAGAGTTCCATGAATAGAACAGGGACCGCAGACATGCGGCCTAAGGGATACAGAGAAGTCCTGACGCCTTTTGCCCCTGATCAGTCCGGTGCGGTTTCCGTATTCTACGAACTCGGCGGAATCACGGTGATATGTGACGCCGGCGGCTGCACCGGCAATATATGCGGTTTCGATGAGCCCCGATGGTTCCGGGAGAGAAGCGCCGTCTTCAGCGCAGGCCTCAGGGACATGGACGCGATCCTTGGAAGAGATGAGAGACTTGTAAAGAAACTGGCGGACGCCGCCTCTTTACTGTCAGAGGACGGAAATGGAAGGGCGCCTTCTTTTGCCGCCATTGTCGGGACTCCTGTCCCTGCTGTCATAGGGACAGACTTTCGGGCGCTTGAGAGGATGTCGGAGAAAAAGGCAGGGCTGCCCTGCATCGGTATTGCCTGCGACGGGATGGAGTTCTATGACAGAGGAGCCGAGAAGGCGTATCTGGCCCTGTTTGAAAAGTTCGCGAAAAAAACAGGATGCGGTACCCCGGCGGAGAAAAAAGGCCGTCTGGGTATTCTCGGCGCTCAGTATATGGATCTCGGAGGCATCGCTGATTACGACGCGCTCAGGGAATACGCGAAAAATGAGAACGGCAGGCAGGCGGTAATATATGGAAGCCGCGCGGATGGAACAGAAGCTTTTGCTGATCCGGCGTCGGTATGTGAGAACCTTGTTGTCACAGTTTCGGGATATGAAGCGGCAAAGGCGCTTTTATCAAAATACAGAGTGCCTTTCTCCTGCCGCAACCCTCTTGCGGAGCGTCAGATGCGCAAGATCGCTGAGAAGAAGCGGGTTACAGGAAGAAAGATCCTGGTGGTGCACGAACAGATCACTGCGAATTCCTGCAGAAAAGCTTTGCGGGAACTCGGAGCAGAAAGTGTTGACGTTGCCACCTGGTTTATGAAAAAGGATGAACTGAGCGAAGCGGGAGATCTGCGCTTAAGTGAGGAGACAGATTTTGTCCGGGCGGTGCGCTCAGGAAATTACGACATGATCATCGCGGACCCGGTGATGCTGCCTCTGTTAAAGGGCTGTTATGACGGGGTATTCGCAGGATTGCCGCATTTCGCGGTTTCAGGGAAACTATGATCGGAAATACAGAGAAGACGCTGAGGATAAAAGTATACGGAATCGTCCAGGGAGTGGGGTTCAGGCCTACTGTAGCAAGACATGCGGCGGCGGCAGGGATCAGAGGATCCGTCTGCAATAAAGGTCCTTATGTGGAGATTTTTGCCCAGGGCGGACAGGAGCAGGTAGACTGTTTTTTGAGTCTTCTCGAAAAGAGACCGCCTGAGAGGGCTGCAGTGCTCAAGATGGACGTCAAAAGCGCGGACAGCACGGAGCTAAGTTTCACGTCTTTCGAGATCATAGAGAGCGCTAAAACGAAGGGAGAGATCTTTATCTCCCCTGACATAGCGATCTGCGATGAATGCCGTAAGGAATTACTCGATCCGAAAGACAGAAGGTATCTCCACCCCTTTATCAACTGCACGTGCTGCGGCCCCAGGCTCACGATCCTGGAAGGGCTCCCTTATGACCGGGTCAGAACGAGCATGAAGATGTTCCCGATGTGCCCGGCTTGTGACAGCGAGTATCACTCCCCAAAGAGCAGAAGATACGATGCCCAGCCTGTTTGCTGCAATGAGTGCGGACCGGAGGTATATCTTGCCGGAGAGGAATCTGTCAGGGGAAGTGAAGCGATCACAAGGACCCGCAGGATCATTGCGGAAGGCGGAATCGCCGCGGTCAAGGGCATAGGCGGATTCCATCTGTGCTGCGACGCGACAAACGAGGAGGCGGTGGCCAAGCTTCGTCTCAGAAAGACCAGGCCGGTTAAGCCCTTTGCCGTAATGATGCGTGACGAAGCGGCAGTGGAGAGGGAGTGCGAGATCAGTGAGGCTCAAAGAGAGATCCTAACGGGACACCAGAAACCGATCCTTCTGCTGCAGCGCAGGGAAGGAGGCAGGCTGTGTCCGTCCATTGCGCCCGGAAACCCTACTGTAGGCGTGATGCTTCCATATGCACCGGTGCAGATCCTTCTTTTCGATTATACCGACGGGATCAGTATGCCGGACTGCCTGGTAATGACAAGCGGCAACGTCTCGGGAGCGCCGATCTGCAGAGATGACAAAGAGGCTCTTTCGGAACTTGGCAGTCTCTGTGACTGTATCCTTTCTCACAACAGGAAGATCCGGATCAGGGCGGACGACTCAGTCATGGATTTCTACGGCGGGGAGCCCTATATGATCCGCAGATCCCGGGGATACGCCCCGCTTCCATACATGCTCTCAGCGTGGGAGGATAGTGAAAAGGAAGCAGGCGGTACAAGAGTGCTTGCTATCGGCGGCGAGCTGAAGAATACATTCTGTATAGGAACCGGCAGTCTGTTCTATCCCTCCTCCTATATTGGAGATCTCGCGGACCTTAGAAGCGTGAAAGCCCTGGAGGAGACGACGGGCAGATACGCGAATCTCCTGGAAGTGACCCCGGAGATCATTGCATGTGATCTCCATCCCAGGTACAACTCGGTAACGACTGCGGTCGAGCTGTCAGAGAAGATCGGAAAAGAGCTGGGAAAAGGTCCCCTTCCGGTAGTCAGAGTTCAGCATCACTACGCTCATGTCCTAAGCTGCATGGCTGAAAATGACTTCTCGGATCCGGTCATTGGAGTTTCCATGGACGGGACCGGATACGGGACTGACGGTACTATCTGGGGCGGAGAGATCCTGACGGCGGACTATCACGGCTTTGTCAGGGACGCCAGTATTAAACCTTTCATTCAGGTGGGGGGAGACCTGTCCTCCACAGACGGATGGAGGATAGCGGTGTCTATGCTCCACAGTATCAGTATAGAAGAGGAAGAGGAGTCGCCGCTTAAAGATGCCCTTGCCTTGTCATCAAAACTGGCGCTGTGTACTGATAAGGAGGCTTCAGTGCTCATGAAAATGGCGGACAGAAGACTCAACGCGGTGGTCTCCACCAGCGCGGGAAGGCTGTTCGACGCAGTGAGCGCCATATGCGGGATCTGCAGACATTCCACTTTCGAGGGTGAAGCTTCAATGGCGCTGGAATTTGCCGCAGAACGGTATGAGAAAGCAGTGCCCGGATGCAGAAATGTGGAAAGTACAGCGGATCAGACAATAAAAAAAGAAGAAGGACGCCGGATACTTCCTACAGACGAGATTGTAAGAAGAATCACACTCGGAAAACTAAGAGGTGAGGAACCGGATAGTCTTGCGTGGCTCTTTCACAAAATGCTTGCAGACCAGATCATTTCGGCCTGTGCAGAAATCCGGGAAGAAAAAGGGATACGGGCAGCTGCCCTCAGCGGAGGATGCTTCCAGAACCGCCTGCTTCTTGACATGGTCAAAAGAGGACTGGAGGCTGAGGGCTTCGATGTTTTGATCCATCACCTTGTACCTCCCAACGACGGAGGCATAGCGCTGGGTCAGGCGGCAGCTGCGGTACAGGCTGTCCATGACGGGAAAGTAAATGTCATCCGTTAGTATGTTTCATAAAGATAAAGTATATAAGCGGAGGATTCCGCTCAAGGAGAGGAAATTATGTGTGTAGGTCTTTCAGCAAGAGTAATCAGGATCAATGAAAACGGAACGGCGCTGGTGGACGCCAGCGGGGCCAGGAGACAGGTCTCCGCACAGCTTTTAGAAGATCTGGAGCCGGGCGATTATGTCATGGTACACGCCGGCGCGGCGATCTCAAAGATCACAAGCGATGACCAGACGGAGACAGAGGAACTTCTGGAGGAACTGTTATGACCGTGGACAGAAATGAAGGGTCAAAAAAGAGATCGGCCCTCGATATCATCAGAAACTACAGCGGTCCCGACGTGCGGATCATGGAAGTATGCGGCACTCACACCCATGAGATATTCCGTCTGGGGATCAGAAAGATCCTTCCGCCGTCAATACGGCTGATCTCCGGACCCGGATGTCCCGTCTGCGTGACGCCGGTGAGCTTTATCGATGAGGCAATCATGCTGGCGCTGGATCACGGATGCACGATCTGCACTTTCGGGGATCTTGTCAGGGTTCCGGGAACCGGTTCCAGTCTGCAAAAGGCCCGCGGCGCCGGCGCAAAGGTTCAGGTAGTATACTCGCCGGCAGATGCGGTGGAGTACGCGGCGAAACATCCGGAAGAACAAGTTGTTTTCCTTTCCGTCGGTTTTGAGACCACAACGCCTTCCGTATGTCTTGCGGTACAGGCTGCACAGAACGATAAACTGGATAACTTCAGTATTTTGACAGCCAATAAGACAATGCCGGGCGCTTATGAAGCAATGAAAGACAGCACTGACTTGTATCTTTATCCGGGTCATGTCCACGCAATTGTCGGAACAGGGATCTGCGAGGACCTGGCGGCCCGCGGAGTGAGCGGCGTGTGCGCAGGATTTACAGCTTCGGAACTTGTGACCGCTCTGGCAGTCGCTGTCACGAAGTTTGAAAAGGGTGAGCCTTTCTTTGTAAACTGCTACCCCAGAGTCGTAAGAGCGCAGGGACAGCCGGCGGCAGTGCGGCTGGTGGACTCTATGATGGAGCCCTGCGACAGCGAGTGGAGAGGGATCGGTGAGATACCGATGTCAGGAATGAAACTGCGGGATGAATACTCGCAGTATGACGCGCGCGTGAAGTTCAGTCTGCCGGAAGTGAAAGGGCGGAGCAATCCCGCCTGCCGGTGCGGAGAAGTCCTTCAGGGAAAATGTCTCCCTTCCGACTGCAAAGTATTCGGCAAAGTGTGTACGCCCGAGCACCCCGTAGGAGCCTGCATGGTATCAGGGGAAGGCGCTTGTTCGGCATTCTATCTGTATGGAGGTTGAAATAAAAGACAATGATCGGTAATAACACAGTTACACTGGCCCACGGAGCGGGCGGTAAACAGACATCGGAACTGATCGACCGCGTATTTAAGAGTCATTTCCAAAACCCTCTCTTTACTGCGGATGACGCGGCAGTCATTCAAATGGAAAAGGGAAGGATCGCCATGTCCACAGACGGGTTTATCGTATCCCCGGCCTTTTTTGCCGGCGGAAATATCGGTAAGCTCTCGATCTGCGGAACGGTAAATGACCTCGCATGTATGGGAGCGGTGCCTAAATATCTTACCTGCGGATTTGTCATCGAGGAAGGTTTCCCCATGGACAAGCTCGAGGAGATCGCGGCGGCAATGGAGAAAACTGCAGCGGAAGCCGGAGTACAGATCGTAGCGGGGGACACCAAAGTTGCAGGAAAAGGACAGGTTGACGGCGTCTTTATCAATACCACCGGAGTCGGGATCATCCCGGACGGAGTAAAGACTTCGGGAGCGCTGGCAAAGCCCGGCGATACGATCCTTGTGACCGGTGATATCGGAAGACACGGCTGCACCATCCTTCTCGAGAGAGATGACTACGGAATCGAGGCGGACGTAACAAGCGACTGCGCGCCTCTGTCCGGAGCTGTTCAGGCCGCGCTGAAGGCGGTACCTGAGATTCATGTGATCCGCGATGCAACCCGCGGCGGCGTTGGAACTGTGCTCTATGAGATAGCTGCCCAGAGCGGCGTCGGCGTGAACCTCGATGCGGGCAAGATCCCGGTGGATCCGGCCGTTAAGGGAGTCTGCGGACTCCTTGGTCTTGAACCTCTGTATCTGGCATGCGAGGGAAGACTTGTTATGGTGTGCCCCGATGAGAAAGCAGATCTTCTTGCGGAAACCCTCCGAAGCTGCAAATACACAGAAGGGACGACTGTGATCGGCAGGATCACAGAAACTATGCCCGGAAGAGTGACTATGACGACGGAGATCGGCGCGCAGACTCTTCTTCCGCAGCCCGGCAACGAGCTGCTTCCAAGGATTTGCTGATAAAACACTAAGGAGACGGCTATGAGCATAGAGACGAGAGTGGCGGTGATCTCCATCATTGTCGGAAATGAGGACGCCGCGCAGAAGATCAATGAGATCCTTCACGAATACCGCGAATATGTTATCGGGAGAATGGGTATTCCTTACAGAAGTAAGGGAATCAGCATCATAAGCGTAGCTGTGGACGCTCCCCAGGAGAAGATCAGCGCGCTTTCCGGCAGGATCGGGAGGCTCCCGGGGATAAGTGCCAAGACAGCTTATTCCAACGTGATCTCAGAGGTGGAGATAAGATGATAAGGATAGCATTTTACGGAAAAGGCGGCATAGGGAAATCGACTACCGTCTCAAATCTGTCTCAGTACTGGGCGAGCCTTGGGATGACCGTCCTGCAGATCGGCTGCGATCCCAAAGCGGATTCCACCCTGAGCCTGCGGGATGGTAAAAAGATCCCCACGGTCATGGACATGGTCAGAAAACGCGTTCCTTTTGACCTCGAAGACGTTATCTATGTGAAGCATACCGGCCGCGGCAGGATCATCTGCGCGGAGGCAGGAGGCCCCATGCCCGGAAGAGGATGCGCCGGAAGAGGCATCATCACGGCGCTGGAAACTCTCAGGGATAAAGATATTTTGTCAAAATACAGCCCCGATGTGATCCTATACGACGTTCTGGGGGATGTAGTATGCGGAGGATTCGCCATGCCCATGAGAGAGGGCTACGCTGACAGAGTGTACATTCTGACCTCCGGCGAGAATATGGCTATATACGCCGCGGCAAACATCGGCCTTGCGGTGGAAAACTTCAAAGAAAGAGGCTACGCGCAGCTTGGCGGCCTGATCCTGAACCGCAGGAATGTTAAGCGCGAAGAGGAAAAGGTCCTGGAACTCTCGCAGGATCTTCACACGCAGATCGTCGGAAGTCTCGACAGATCAGAACTTGTGCAGGAAGCGGAGGAACTGGGTGAGACTGTCATAAGCGCCTTTCCCGAATCCGTCATCGCTGATTCATACAGAGCGCTTGCTGACAGGATCGCTTCAGACTGCGGGGTAGATTATCCTGTCGCCAAAGATACTCCCGCTCAGACAAACAAAACAGAAATAACCGAAACTTCAAGCGAAGGGCCTTCCCGGATCCCTGTATCGAGGGCTTCCTTTCCCGCGCCCTTTGTGCAGGAACTGGAGTTTAATCCGCCGGTTCATGAGACCTGGAATATCGTTCATATCGGAATGCTGATGCCCCAGGCGCACCAGATCTATATCTGCTCGGACAACTGCATGCGGGGCGTCGTAATGACTGCCGCCGAGATGAACGCCATAGAGCGGTTCTCCTGTGTAGTTCTTGAAGAGAAAGACATGCACAGTGGAAATCTTGAGGAGATCACCCTGGAGGGAGTCTCGGACGTGCTTCTGAAGATCCGCAGAAAACGGGGAGAAGAAGGACTTCCAAAAGCAGTCCTGGTATTTCCCGTATGCCTCCATCACTTTATGGGATGCGACCTGGGATATGTATATAAGGAACTGGAAAAGAGATTCCCGCGGATCGTGTTCATTAAGGGATGGATGGATCCGATCATGCAGAAGACCGGGCCCAGTCCTGACATGAAACTAAGAAAAGCAATGATGGACATCCTGATGCCCTCTGAGGAAAAAAACGGCCTCTCAGCGCTTATCGGAGACATCTATGCGCTGGATCCGGAGAGCGATCTCATGCGGCTGATCCGCGCCGCGGACGAAGCGCGGGGGACTGTCTCAACCCCTCTTCAAATTCAGGATTGCGAAACGCTTAAAGAGTATCAGGCTCTCTCAGGCAGAGAAGTATTAATAACCAGAAGCCCGATGTCTGCGGTATCTGTTAGGCAGACGGCCCGAAGGCTGGGCTGCAAGGGGCTGTATCTGCCGGCGGTCATGGATTATGCGGGAATCAGGAAAGAACTTGAGACGGCCGCAGAGGCACTGGGCATAACATCTGAACAGGCAGGCATCAGCTTCGAACAGGAAGAAACGCTGTGTGAAGACGCTCTGCAGCATCTGCGCGATGTGGTCGGAGATACACCGATCGCGATCGACTATATTGCTGTACAGAGACCCCTTGGGTTTGCAAGACTCCTTCTGGAGAGCGGGTTTGCGGTCAGGGAAGTATACCTGGACGCGGTGAGCCCCGAAGAAGAGAACGATTTTCTCTGGTTTAAAGAAAACCGCGGCGAAGTACTCCTTTGCAGTACGATCCATGTCAAGGGGCGCCTGCTTCACGCGGGAGCCATAGATTCGGAACACAGCGGCTTTTTGGCCGTCGGTCCCAAAGCGGCCTGGTTCTGCGGCACTGAGCATTTTGTTAATCTCGTTGATTACGGCGGAATGTGGGGGTACAGCGGGATCAGAAAGATGGCTTCTCTTATGGAAGACGCGTTTGAAAACGCAAAGGACACCAAAGACCTGGTTCCCAGAAAGGGACTCGGCTGTGAGAGCATTTTGTTCTAATGCCGGTAATATAACGATATTTTGACCTTCAGGAGGACACTATGCGACAGGCATACAGAATACTGCCGGTCTACTCCGGGGATGTGTCGGGGGTGTGCTCGGCGCTCTACGAACTGGGCGGAATGGTTGTTATGCACGACCCGTCCGGATGCAATTCCACATACAACACACATGACGAGACGCGCTGGTACGACCGCGACAGCCTGATCTTTTTATCGGGACTGTGCGAGCCGGACGCGGTTATGGGAAATGACAGCAAACTCATCGAAGATGTGGTCAGAGCGGCGGGGGAGTTCTCTCCCGGATTCATCGCGCTCTGCAATTCCCCGATCCCCTATCTTACGGGGACTGATTTCGCCGGGATCTGCAGGATCATCGAGCAAAGGACGGAAATACCGGCGTTCTATATTCCCACCAACGGAATGCATGACTATATAAGCGGAGCCGGGCTTGCCTTTGAGAAACTGGCGGAAAAACTGTTCGGGGAATCAGGAAGCCATGATACCGTAACCGGGAAATATTCAGCAAAAAACAGAAGCCTCAACATCCTCGGAATGACGCCTCTCGACTATGCCGCAGAGGGCTGTGTTTCTTCCCTTCGCGAGATACTCGAAAAAGGCGGGTGGGAGATCACATCTGTGTGGGCCATGGGGGACTCTCTTGAAAAACTGAAAAAGGCCGGCGAATCATCGGTCAATCTTGTGATATCCGCTTCAGGCCTTCGCACGGCAGAATTCCTGAGAAAAAAGTTCGGCACGCCATGGGTGGCGGGCGCACCGCTGGAAAGCATGCGCGGACGGGTGTTAAGGGCCCTTGAGAAAGCAGCCGGGAGCGGAGCCTGCGCTGCAGCTTATGAGACCTGCGAACGGGCTCTTCAAAGAAAGGCTCAGGTCATCGTGATCGGCGAGCCGGTAATGTCCTGCAGTATCGCGCAGGATTATGAAGACAGAGGTTTCAGCACACTCGTGATCGCCGCGACAGAGGAAAGCGGGAAACTGATAAGGCCCGCAGACAGGATCAGCCGGGGAGAAGAGGAAGTTGAAGAAGCGCTGAATCAGCTCTGCGCGGAGGATACCCTTGTGATCGCTGATCCGCTCTACCGCTATGTGATCCCGGAAGGGACAGCGATGGAGCCTGTACCGCATCTGGCTTTCTCAGGACGCATTTACAGAAGCAGCTTTAAAGATCCTTTTGTAAGTTCATGCAGCGGGAAAGGAGACATTGATGAGCCTTAACAGTACGCCTTCAGGCGAGAGAGTTCATATAGGCTTTTTCGGCAGGAGAAATGCCGGTAAGTCCAGTATTGTGAACGCCGTGACCAATCAGGAGATCTCCGTGGTCTCCGACGTCAGGGGCACGACGACTGATCCTGTCATCAAATCTATGGAACTTCTGCCCCTCGGGCCCGTGGTGATCATAGATACGCCCGGATTTGACGATGAAGGGGCGCTTGGTGAGAAAAGAGTGCAGCGGGCCAGACGGGTAATGAACCGCACTGATCTCGCGGTGCTCGTGATCGATGCTCAGACCGGCGCGGCAGAAGCGGACAGGGAGCTTATATCTCTCTTTGAGGAGAAAGAAATTCCCTATATCGTTGTCTGCAATAAATCCGACCTTTTAGACAATAAAGATACTGTCGAAACTGAGAAACTCATTCCGGGAATCGAAAATACACAGATCCTGTGTGTCAGCGCCCTGACCGGCGAAGGCATCAATGAGCTCAAGGAGAGGATTGCCGCCCTTGGCAGAGAGAGCGTCGTGGAAAGACCGCTGATCGGGGACCTGATCGAACCCTCCGAGGTGGTCATCCTTGTGATCCCTATCGATAAAGCAGCTCCGAAAGGGAGACTGATCCTGCCTCAGCAGATGATGATCCGGGGTATCCTTGATGCGGACGGTATTCCCGTCTGTGTCAAGCAGGACCGGCTTTCTGAACTTCTGAATAAACTGGAGCGCGGCGGCGCTCAGACAAAGCCCGGACTTGTCATCACCGACAGCCAGGTTTTCGGGGAGGTCGCCAAAACAGTGCCGGCCGACATTCCCCTTACATCCTTTTCAATCCTCATGGCACGATATAAAGGATTTCTTGATTCTGCCCTGGCGGGAGTGAGGAAGATAGATGATCTGAGGGACGGGGATGTGATCCTGATCTCCGAGGGATGTACGCATCACAGACAGTGCGGCGACATAGGGACGGAGAAAATCCCCGCCTGGATCAGGAAGAAGACCGGGGCAGATATCCGCTTTGAGACATCTTCAGGCACCGGTTTTCCCGAGGACCTGAGCAAATACGCGCTGATCATACACTGCGGCGCATGTATGCTTAATGACAGGGAAGTGCGCTGGCGCATGAAATGCGCCGCGGACCAGGGTATTCCCTTCACCAATTACGGCACCGCGATCGCCTATATAAGAGGTATCCTTGACAGAAGTACGGAAATAGTGCGCAATGAATAATCTTTCGAGAATGGAGGAGCTTGTCGGGCTCCTGGAAAAAGAACAGACACTCACGGACAGTGAATTCAGTGAGTTTTTCGATATTTTGGCAGATTCATGCGGTGAAGACGCGGACAGGCGCGTGCAGATCCGGGAAGAGATCCCGGCAGCCAGGTGCACACAGGAAGAGGCAATCCTTTACGCCGCCGCGCGAAGAGCGAGAGAGAAATATTACGGCAGCGACGTCTATCTCAGGGGACTGATCGAGTTTACGAACTACTGCAGAAACGACTGCAAATACTGCGGGATCCGAAGAAGCAACCGGAATGTACAGCGCTACAGGCTCAGCAAGGAACAGATCCTTCTGTGCTGTGAACAGGGATATTCCCTGGGCTTTCGGACCTTTGTGCTTCAAGGCGGCGAGGATCTTTATTTCACGGATGATATGATATGCGGAATCGTTGCGGCTATTAAAGAGCGATATCCCGACTGTGCCGTGACTTTGTCCATCGGAGAGAAGAGCAGAGACTCCTATAAGGCGTATTATGATGCCGGCGCGGACCGCTACCTTCTCAGGCAGGAGACATCAGATCCTTTGCACTACCGATATCTTCATCCGCAGGAACTGAGCATTGAAAACAGAAAGAGGTGCCTTTCCGATCTAAAAGAGATCGGCTATCAGGTGGGCTGCGGCATCATGGTGGGATCCCCCGGTCAGACCAGGGATCATGTGATGCAGGATCTTCGATATATGAAGAAGTTCAGGCCCCATATGGTCGGGATCGGGCCCTTTATCCCCCACAAGGACACGCCTTTCGCGGGAGAGAAGGCGGGAAGTCTGTATGATACCCTGCATCTTCTCGCGGTGATCAGGCTGATGATGCCTGATGTGCTGCTCCCTGCCACCACAGCGCTGGGAACCATTCATCCGGCCGGAAGAGAACTCGGTTTTCTTGCAGGCGCGAATGTTATCATGCCCAATCTCTCTCCGGGAGACGTCAGAAAGAAGTATTTGCTGTATGACGGCAAAATTTGTACTGAGGACGAGGCGTCCGCCTGCGGAAGGTGCATTGAGCTCAGAGTGCGCAAAGCCGGATGCAGGGTAGTGTACAGCAGAGGAGATTTTGCGGGATTCAAGGTCCGCGGACAATAGAAGATGAACGTATAAAACAAAGCGGAGGACTTAAAATGGAATACAGGATCGAACACGACTCAATGGGCGAGATGAAGGTGCCGGCAAATTGCTATTGGGGAGCCCAGACACAGAGAAGCTATCAGAATTTCCGCATCGGAACGGAAAAAATGCCGGTGGAGATCATCCGCGCATTCGCGGTGCTCAAAAGAGCAGCGGCTATGGCCAACTGCAGGCTCGGGAAACTGGACGAGAAGAGATGCGCCCTGATCGCGCAAGTATGTACTGAAATAATCGAAGGGAAACTCGGCGGTGAGTTCCCCCTTGCAGTCTGGCAGACAGGCAGCGGCACGCAGTCCAACATGAATGTCAACGAAGTCATCGCCAACAGAGGAAACGCTATTGCCGGCGCGAAACTCCTGCATCCCAATGATACAGTAAATATGTCTCAGAGTTCTAATGACACATTTCCCACTGCAATGCACATCGCGGCTGTGACAGCTCTGGAGCATCAGCTCATTCCTGCCCTGGACGCGATGATCGTTGAGATGAAGAGGCTGGAGAAGGAGAACGAAGGGATTGTCAAGAGCGGACGCACGCATTTACAGGACGCAGTACCGATCGGTTTCTCTCAGGAGATCAGCGGCTGGAGGGCAATGCTCGAGAAGTGCCGGGAAATGATCCGGGATTCTGAGAAGGGGCTGAAGGAACTGGCCCTTGGAGGAACCGCAGTCGGCACAGGCCTCAACGCGCCTGAGGGATTTGCGAAGGAAGCAGCCGCGGCTGTATCTGAACTCACCGGATTTGATTTCATAACTGAAGACAACAAATTCCACGCTTTGTCCTCTAAAGACGCTGTAGTATTCTCACACGGAGCTCTCAAGGCGCTTGCCGCCGATATGATGAAAATAGCGAACGACGTGAGATGGCTGGCAAGCGGCCCGCGCTGCGGCATCGGGGAGATATTTATCCCGGAGAACGAGCCCGGAAGCTCTATCATGCCCGGCAAAGTCAATCCCACTCAGTGTGAAGCCGTGACAATGGTCGCAGTGCAGGTGATGGGAAATGATACTGCTGTAGGGATCGCTGCATCACAGGGAAATTTCCAGCTAAATGTATTTATGCCGGTTATAATTTACAATTATCTGCAGTCGGTCAGGCTCCTTTCGGATGTTCTCAATTCCTTCCGCACAAACTGCGTGTGCGGGATCACTGCAAACAGAGAGAAGATGAGTCATAATCTCCACAATTCGCTGATGCTCGTGACGGCGCTCAATCCCTATATAGGATATGAGAACTCGGCGAAAACAGCCAAACTGGCTTATAAAGAGAATATTTCTCTCAAAGAGGCCTGCGTAAAACTCGGATTCCTCACATCGGAGAAATTCGACGAGGTATTTCATCCGGAGCAGATGGTCTGAACTGACGAATAATATATTTGGGTGCCCGGACGTTTTATTTGTTGTCATCCAATTTGAAGTAGGGTAAAATACCGTGGGGATATTTGTGGGAGCAAAGGAGGAATAACATGTCCTGGGAGAGTAAAGTCAGAAGGACTGTACCCTATACGGCAGGCGAACAGCCCAAAGAAAAAAATATAATCAAACTCAACACTAATGAATGCCCCTACCCGCCGGCACCGGGCGTCAGGAAAGCTATTGATGAACTCGCGCTTCGCTCAGACGACCTTCGACTGTATCCTGATATGAACGCCGCTGACCTTACGGACGCGCTGTCCGCTTTCTATGGCATCGACAGCAGCAGGATCTTTGTGGGAGTCGGTTCCGACGATGTCCTTGCACTGTGCTTTCTGACGTTCTTTGGCAGCGGTGATCCGATCCTGTTTCCAGCTATAACCTACAGTTTTTATCCTGTCTGGGCGGACCTGTACGGGATCCCGTATCAGTCGATCCCCCTCACCGAGGAGATGGGCATCGACCCTTACGAGTACATGCCCCGTCTGACCGGGGTTAAAAATGGCGGGATCATTTTCCCCAACCCCAACGCGCCCACCGGCGTGGAGGAATCCCTGACCACAATAGAGAGGATCGTTAAGGCCAATCCTGACAGTGTCGTCATTGTGGACGAAGCTTACATTGATTTCGGAGGGACCAGCGCGCTGCCCCTGACAGAGAAATATGACAATCTGCTGATCGTCCAGACTTTCTCCAAGTCCCGCGCTATGGCAGGACTGAGAGTGGGGTTCGCTATGGGAAATGAGAAACTGATCGGATATCTCAAGGATATCAAGTTCTCCTTCAATTCCTATACAATGAATCTCCCTTCAATTATGCTGGGGAAAGCCGCAGTGGAAGACCGTGAATATTTTGAACTGACTACGGGCAAAATAGTGAAGACAAGGGAGCGCTTCAAGGAAGAACTCAGGAAGATGGGCTTTGTCTTCCCGGATTCCAGGGCAAACTTTGTTTTTGCCGCCCATCCTGATTTCTCCGGAGACTATCTGTTTACGGAACTTAGAAAGAAGAATATTGTTGTCCGTCATTGGAATTCACCCGCCATCAAAGAGTATCTGAGAATTACCGTCGGCACAGACGAGCAGATGGACGCAGTGGTATCGGCGCTGCGGGAGATCACCGGCCGCGGGTGACCGGATCATTTAAAGGAATTAAGGTAAAACATAATATGGAGAGTTTAGCAGCCTGGTTTGCAACAAACCTCGGACAGTACATTTCAGCAAAGGCAGTCGTGTTTATCGTTTCCCTGATGCCGATCCTCGAATGCAGGGGAGGACTTATTGTCGCATCGCTTCTGGGCGTAGATATCGTTGAAGCGATCCCGATCTGCGTGATCGGAAACTTCCTTCCGATCCCGTTCATACTTCTCTTTATCAAGAGAATTTTCAAGTGGCTTAAAAAATTCGGGCCTACGGAAAAAGTGGTCAATAAACTGGAGAGCAGGGCCATGAACAAGAGCGACGCCCTCGAAAAGGGCGAGTTTCTGGGACTCATGCTCTTTGTAGGGATCCCGCTTCCGGGTACGGGAGGATGGACAGGGTCCCTCATCGCGGCGCTTTTGGACGTCGATTTCAAGAAGGCGCTTGTGGCTGAAATTCTGGGAATACTGATCGCAACTGTGATCATGTCCATTGTTTCCTACGGTCTTCTCGCGCGGATCGTCTGACAGATCGGGGGATCCCGGACAGGCGGTTTTGTACCGGATATAAGAGTTGGAAGGTCAAAAGTAAAATGTACGAAAGCTATAGAAGTTTTGCTTCCGTCTACGACGAATTTATGGACGGGACGGATTATCAGCTGACAGCCGACCGGATTCAGGATATGATCACCAGATTCGGCGTATCTAAGCCGACTCAGAAGAGAACAGGCGCCAGCGAGGCCCGGGATGTGCTGCTGGCGGCTGAGAAGAACCTGGTGGTGGATCTCGGCTGCGGTACGGGAAAACTCACTGAGATCCTGGCGGACAGGGGATATGACGTCATGGGGATCGATCTGTCTGAAGAGATGCTCGGAATAGCTCTTGAAAGAAGGGACAGACTAAGACACAGAACGCTCTATCTGTGCCAGGACATGAGGGAGTTTGAACTTTACGGAACGGCCGGGACATTTGTGAGTGTGGGTGACAGCGTCAACTACCTGCTCGCGGATGAGGATATGGTCAGACTCTTTAAGAGAGTCAATACTTTTCTCTTCCCAAGAGGGATCTTCGTTTTCGATTTCAAGACCCTTCATCTGTACAGGGATGTGATCGGCGACAGCACGATCGCGGAGGACAGAGAGGACTGCTCCTTCATCTGGGAGAACTGGTTCGACGATGAGTCCCGCGTCAATGAATATGACCTTTCTCTTTTTATAAGGGATAAGGGACCGAAAGACGAAAATCTCTTCAGAAAATATCAGGAGATCCATCGCCAGCGGGGATATACGCTCGAGGAGATGAAGAGTTTCGCGAATAAAGCAGGGCTGACCTGGATCGCGGATATGGACAGCGACACTATGGGACCTGTGTCGGAAGAGAGCGAGAGGATACTGTGTGTTGTGCGTGAAAACGGTAAAAAGCTTCCGCATTTCATGAGAGAGTGAATTGTCAGCGCAGTATGAATATAAAGAGGTTCTTATGATCATCAATTTTACGAAAATGGAAGGCTGCGGCAACGATTATGTCTACATAGAAGGCATTTCCCAAAGAATACCGCAGGACATTAAGCCTGAACTCGTCAGGAAACTGAGCGACAGGCATTTCGGCATCGGCGGAGACGGCGTGATCTTTATTAACGATTCTCAGATCGCCGACTTCGAGATGGAAATGTACAACGCCGACGGCAGCCGCGGAGAAATGTGCGGAAACGGGATCCGCTGCGTAGGAAAATTTGTTTATGACTACGGACTGACAAATAAGACTCAGATCACCGTTGAGAGCTTTAAAAAGATCAAGTATCTCACTCTCTATCCGGAAGACGGATTTGTAAAACGCGTCAGAGTCAACATGGGACCGGCTATTCTGGAAGCCGCAGAGATTCCTGTGCTCTATTCAGAGGAAGAGGGAAGTCCCCTGACACTGGATGACGGAAGCAGGATCAGCTGCGCAGTTGTCGACGCGCCCCTTGAGATCGGAGAAGAGGTCAAAAGAGTCACCTGCGTATCAATGGGAAATCCCCACGCCGTTCTGTTTGTGGACAATACAGAGGACCTGCCGCTGACTGAGATCGGACCTTTGTATGAAAACCACAGACGTTTCCCGAACAGGATCAATACTGAGTTTGTCCAGGTCATTGACGAAGGGCATGTCAGGATGAGAGTGTGGGAGAGAGGATCGGGAGAGACTCTGGCCTGCGGAACCGGATGCTGCGCGACGGGAGTGGCCTGTGTACTTAACGGGAAGACAGGCGAGCGCATCACTGTGGATGTTCTGGGTGGAAGCCTTGAGATCGAATGGGATAAAAAAAGCAACAATGTCTGGATGACCGGACCTGCCAGAACAGTGTTCGAGGGAGTCATTGAAACAAATACATTGCTGAAAGACTAATACTAAGAAAGGTGGTATTCAAATGGGTATTTTACAACAGTGGAGAGATAAAGCTTACAATGAGAAAGCTAATAAGGGTGATCTTCAGAGACTGTGGGCGGACTATTTTGCCAAAGAAAAGTCCATCTACGCCGAGATCCTCAAAAATCCCGACGAAGTGGTCAAAGGTACAGTAAGTGAACTCGCCGAGAAATTTGATGTGGACCTCATGACAATGACTGGATTTCTGGACGGGATCAACGACTCCCTGAAGGAAGCCAACCCTATCGAGGAGATGGACGAAAATACAGTCGTTAACCTTGGATTTGACAAGGAACTGCTCTATAAGAACATGGTGGCAGCCGGCGCCGACTGGCTCTATGACCTTGAGGAGTGGGAGCCCATTTTCGATGAGGAAAAGAGAAAGGAACTGTACAAGGAGCAGAAGGAGAGCGGCACTGTCAGAAAGCCCGCCAAGATCTATCCCAACGATCCCTGTCCCTGCGGATCCGGCAAAAAATACAAGAAGTGCCACGGTAGAAACCGCTGATCTTAATTCGAGCAAAAAAGGGGCTGTCGCATACGCGTCAGCCTCCTTTTTATTTGATCTGTGATCAGCAGCAGAAGAACCTTCCGCCGCAGAAAAGATTGAGAAACATGTTGAGCAGGCAGAGCCTGAGACACCATCCGCCGCTGTTATAAGGCTGGACGTAGCTGGTCTCACGCTGCTGATACATGTTGCTGCCCCTGCTGAGCTGTGTGACCAGGTTCTGATAGGAGTAGTTATTCGGCTCCATCCTCGCTGCAGTCGTGGCGTATTCCAAAGCCTGGGCGTGATTTCCGAGTCCGGCGTTTGCGATAGCGCTGTAGTAGAACCAGAGAGCGCTGTGATCCTCGACGTTGCTAAGGACATTGAGAGCCTCGTTGTAGCGTCTTGCGTTAATATAACTGGCCGCGGCGTTCATATATCTCTGATAGTCGCTGTTCATTGTCGAATTATACTGCTGCTGATACTGGCCGCCGTACGCGCCGGCGAAGAAATCGTTGAAGAAATCTTCCCAACTGGTATAGAACTGGCCGTTGTAGCCCGAACCGCCAGCGTAAGTAGTATTGCTTCCTGTATTTGTGTTTCCATAACTCTGGCTGCCGGCAGACGCATAAGGATGCTGCCTCTCGTAGATGATCTGCTGATACGCTTCCTGGACCAGCTTGAACATCTCCTCAGCCTTATCTTTATTGGGATTATTGATATTGGCGTCCGGGTGATATTTCTTGCTCATAGCCCGGTATGCTTTCTTGATCTCATCGTCTGAGGCGTCTCTCTCAACGCCGAGAACTTTATACGGATCACTCATCTTGTGGGGTCCTTTCCGTGGAATCAGCGGAGTTTTCCGTTACTCCGGTGCGCTTCCTGTATACTTCTTCAAATTTACACCATATCCCACAATACAATATATTTCGAAGGATATCAATATTTTCTACGACAGGAAGCGTCTCAAATGCTCCTGTACAGTCCGAGAGAGTCATAGTGAGGACGCCGCGGACATAGTCGTCGAGATGGGGCTTGTCTTTCATGCTGAGAAGGGGATTAAAGCTTCCGTTCTTTTCATCTTTTTCCAGGTCGTCGTAAGCGTCCAGAATATAGATGAATTTTCCGAGATTAAAGCCGACCCTTCTAAGAGCCGGGCTCCATGTATCCTTTCTGCAGTCGAACACTTCCGCCAGAAGATCTCCGAAGATACTGCCCGTTCTGTCAAGGAGTGCCGCCGGCGTAAGATCAGACTCTTCCCGGCTTCCGGCTCTCTTTTCAAGTTCACTGAGCTCAGAGAGCTTCCCGCGGATAACGGCGGCTTTCTCGGGATAGAGCGCACAGGCCCTTTCACTTTTGCTTTTAAGCAACGCGGCGAACATTTTCTTCTTCGGATCCTTTTCGTCATTCCAGTCGTCCAGACAGGAATAGTAGGAGAGTATGATATTGATATCCGCGGCGTAGCGCGTGTAATCATTCTGTCTCGTCCTGTGCTTCTCCACCGGATGGACTGCGCAGCGGATATCGCGTACCAGATCCTCCGGCTCATAAAGGCTTGTCAGAAGAAGCGCGAGAAAAACAGTGTCATAACTAAGTGTCAGTCTTCCTGTCTGTCCGTAGTTCTCCTTGAGATCCATGCACATTCCGCAGTAATAGGAGCGGTACAGATTGAACTCGCGGATCTTAAGATCCTGTTCGCCGACGACTACATATCCGAACATATAGGACTCCTTACCATAAGTTATCTTTGAAGGATATTATAAACACAAGATAATAAATTTACAAAGAAAAACGGCCGGTGAACCGGCCGCTTAAGTCAGCTTTTCTTGTGGAATTCGTATCCGCATTTGGGGCACCTCACCATGATATGTCCCTTCCCCCGGGGAATACGGATCTTCTGGTTGCATCTGGGGCATTTGTAGATGTGGTAATCCTTCATCTGCGACATGTTGCTGCCAAAATCAGAGAAGCGCCCTAAAAGCTTATCCCTGATCTGAAGGAACTTCTGGTTCTCCTCATATCTCTTGGGAATATTCCTGGAAAACATTCTCCAGTAAAGGATCACAAGGATCACGAGGGTGATCGTTCCGGAAAGAGGGATCCTTATAAACATTCTAAGGATTATGACGGCCAGAAGCACCACGGAGAGAAAGCGGGAAAGGCTGTCTACTCCGTATCTTCCCTGCATAAATTTAGAAAAACGATATCTGAGTTCATTAAGCATATGTATTATCACGTCCCTTTATCGTAAGGTTTGCTATTCGTATTAATTGTAGATAATAGAATAGCGATTGCAAGAAAGAAAAGGAAAAAATAGTATAAAAAAACAATAAACGAACACTTCTGGCGGAACATGCCTTCAGAGGAACAGACCCGTCAAAAAAACGGTCGCGCAGCAGGATACAGCTACAAAGAAAAGGTCTCCGTTGAACCATGCGGCCAGAAGTCCTACGACCAGTGCCGCGATCCCGGACCAGATGTTGTCTGTAGCCGTGATTATCGCGGGGAAGGTCATGACTGCGAGAGTGACATAAGGCACATAGTAGAGGAAAGAGCGGAGCCAGCGGTTCGTGATCTCTTTTCTGAACACAAGAAAGGGGAGCATCCTGATGCAGTACACTGTAAGGCACATGATCAGAAGCGAAGGATAAATTCCCGGATTCATAATAATCTCCTTATTCAATGGGATGGATGAAGGCAGCCGCGCCTGCGATCAGGAGCGTTAAAATGATCACCTTAAAGCCGCTCGTAATCCCGCTTAACAGGGGCAGGACTGAGAACAGCCCGCTTGCAGCCATGGAGATGACCACAAGACCGGCGATAAACCTGTCTTTTCTTGCGGGAGGGATGATGATCGCGAGGAACATGCCGTACAGGGAGACGCTGAGCGCGTTAACGGCCCAGGCGGGCATTATATTGCCTAAGAGGACGCCGAGAACAGTTCCGGTAGTCCAGCCGGCAACCGAGATGACCGTCATGCCGTAGGAGTAAGTGGGATCAAGCCATCCCTGTACTGCTGATGAGAGACCGAAGATCTCGTCGGTGATGCAGTAGGGAAGCATAAAACGGTGATAAAAAGGCAGATCCGGGCTGAGCTTTTGCGACAGCGAACAGCTCATCAAAAAATACCTGAGATTGACCACGATACAGGTAGTGATCATCTCAAAAACGCCGGCGGAGGATTCGATCAGGACGATCGCCGCGTATTCTCCGGCTGAAGCCACCATTCCCAGGGACATCAGGCCTGCCTGCAGTGCGTTCATTCCGACGCCTCGGGCTGTGATCCCCAATGCAAACGAAACGGCAAAATATCCCATACAGATAGGAATCCCGTCCCGAAGCCCCCTGACAAACCAGGGCATCTGTGGAACTGATACTGCATTTTCTCTTGATTCTTTGGAAGTTTCTGTCATAGTAACTCACAATTTATGGTACAATTGTTTACGTTGCGAATATGTATTATATCATTATCAGAAGAATTCTGCACCGCAGTTTGAAAAAAAGAAGGAGGAGATCATGCTGCCTGAAGATCCCGATATGCTCGCCAGCTTTCTCAATATGAAGCTCAGAGACCATTATCCGACTCTGGACGCCCTCTGCGAGGACCTTGAACTTGACAAGGAAAAAATCGTAGGAAAGCTCAAGGAAGCGGATTACGACTATATCCCCGCGCGCAATCAGTTTCTCTGAAACTATAGGACCCGGTAATGAAGGCGCACATCATTAATGCGGGAATTGACAAAACAGTGCAACGCGGTATATTTTGTTCATAATGCGTAAAATACGGTGCTTTACGTATTTTACATCTTTAACCATAAAGACAACCAAGGAGAAGAGAACATGCGAAAGATGCTCGCCAAGACTTATGATCCTCAGGGAATCGAGGACCGGATCTATAAAAACTGGGAGGATAAGAAGTACTTTCACGCCGAAGTGGACCACTCAAAGACTCCTTTCACCATCGTCATCCCTCCGCCGAATATCACGGGACAGCTCCATATGGGACACGCCCTGGACAATACGATGCAGGATATCCTGATCCGCTGGAAGCGCATGCAGGGATATAATACCCTTTGGCAGCCGGGAACTGACCACGCCTCCATTGCCACAGAAGTAAAGATCATCAATAATCTCAAGGAACAGGGGATCAGCAAGCAGGATCTGGGCCGCGAGAAGTTCCTGGAGTACTGCTGGGACTGGAGAAAGGAATACGGCGGAAGGATCGTAAACCAGCTCAAAAAGCTCGGTTCCTCATGCGACTGGGACCGCGAGCGCTTCACAATGGATGAAGGCTGCAACAAGGCCGTTACCGAAGTTTTCGTGAAGATGTACAAGAAGGGATGGATCTACAAGGGCAGCAGGATCATCAACTGGTGTCCCGTCTGCAACACCTCTATTTCCGACGCGGAAGTGCAGTATGAGGAACAGGCAGGCCATTTCTGGCATATTAAATATCCCCTTATCGAAGAGGACGGATCTGTATCAAAGACCACTTTCCTTGAATTCGCGACTACGCGTCCCGAAACTATGCTCGGCGATACCGCGGTCGCGGTTCACCCTGAAGACGACCGCTATAAAGATCTGATCGGCCGCTATGTGTGGCTTCCTTTCGTTGACAGAAAGATCCCGATCGTTGCCGACGAATATGTCGACAGGGAATTCGGAACCGGCGTCGTGAAGATCACGCCCGCTCATGACCCCAACGACTTCGAGGTCGGAAAGCGCCATAACCTGCCCGAGATCAACATCATGAACGATGACGCCACCATCAATGAGAACGGCGGCAAGTTCTGCGGCATGGACAGATATGAAGCGAGAGCGCAGATCGTCAAAGAGCTCGGTGAGATGGGACTTTTAGTCCGCATTGAGGACTACACTCACAACGTAGGGACCCATGACAGATGCGGCACAACAGTTGAGCCGCTGATCAAGCAGCAGTGGTTCGTTAAAATGGACGAGCTTATTAAGCCTGCAGTCAAGGCTGTCAAAGAGGGCGATATCCGTCTGATCCCTAAGAGGATGGAGAAGACCTATTTCAACTGGACCGACAACATCCGCGACTGGTGCATCAGCCGCCAGCTCTGGTGGGGCCACAGGATCCCCGCATATTACTGCGGTGAGTGCGGTGAGACGGTTGTCGCCAAAGAGGCTCCTTCCGTCTGCCCTAAGTGCGGATGCACACATCTCACCCAGGATCCGGATACCCTCGATACATGGTTCTCCAGCGCGCTGTGGCCTTTCAGCACTCTGGGATGGCCGGAAATGACAGAAGATCTCAAATACTTCTATCCGACGGATGTGCTGGTCACAGGCTATGACATCATCTTCTTCTGGGTCATCAGAATGATCTTCTCCGGCTTTGAGCAGATGGGTGAGAAACCTTTTAAGAGTGTACTCTTCCACGGACTTGTCAGGGATTCCCTGGGCCGCAAGATGTCTAAGTCCCTCGGAAACGGTATTGATCCTCTGCAGATCATCAGGGACTACGGCGCGGACGCGCTGAGAATGACTCTGATCACCGGCAACGCGCCCGGAAACGATATGCGTTTCTACGACGAGAGAGTCATCGCGAACAGAAATTTCGCAAACAAGATCTGGAACGCCTCCAGATTTATCATGATGAACCTTCCCGAGGAAGGCTCAGAGGAAGAGTCCGCACTGCGCGATCTCATCGACGCCGATAAGGTGCCTGCCGCGGTCTGCCCTGAGGACAAGTGGATCCTGTCCCGCCTCAACGATACTGTTAAGGCTGTGACGGATAATATGGATAAATTCGAGCTTGGCATCGCAGTCCAGAAGATCTACGACTTTATGTGGGACGAGTTCTGTGACTGGTATATCGAGATGGTCAAGCCCAGACTTTATAAGACTGATGACAAGGACAGCAGGACGGCAGCTCTGTGGACCCTTCAGAAGGTCCTGATCACAGGCCTCAAGCTTCTTCATCCCTATATGCCTTTCATCACCGAGGAGATCTTCACAACTGTGCAGAGCAGCGAAGAGTCCATTATGATCTCTTCGTGGCCTATATTCAGAGAGGATTTCAGATTCTCCAAAGAGGAAGAGACGATCGAGAATATCAAGGACGCGGTCCGCGCAGTCCGCGCAGTCAGAAACGACAGACATGTCGCTCCTTCGAGAAAGGCCAAGATCTTCGTGGTTTCCGACAAGAAGGAAGTTCTGGACATGTTCTCGGACAACAAGGTGTTCTTCGAGACTCTGGCTTCCGCATCCGATACAGTTCTGTGCGAGGACAAATCGGAAATCCCGGACGGAGCGCTCAGCGTGATCCTTCCTTTTGCGGCGCTCTATCTGCCGCTTGCGGATCTTATGGATGTTTCCGCGGAGATCGCAAGACTCGAAAAGGAAGAGAAGAGGCTTCAGGGAGAACTTAAGAGAAGCGCAGGCATGCTCAGTAATGAGAAGTTTCTCGCCAAAGCGCCCGCTGCCAAAATCGAGGCGGAGAGAGAAAAACAGAGAGCATATGAAGAGCAGATGAAGGGTGTCCGGGAAGAACTGGAGAACCTCAAAAAGCTCTGATAAATCCACCTATCAATTTACTGAACGATCATAAGTGCAAAGCGCGGCCGCTGTGACCGCGCTTTTGCATATACTTATCTCTCGGTTTCTGAAAGGAATATACCGGCATGAGCAGTGACAGATCCGGAGAACTCAGTACGAGAATGCGGGAAGCGGAAGAGTATCTCAATTCCACTCCAGTGTTCGCAAAAAAGAGTTCGCTTGAAAACATAAGAGAATACCTCGAAAGATTCGGCCATCCGGAGAGAGGAATGAAGATCGTACATGTGGCAGGCACAAACGGAAAAGGAAGTGTCTGCGCGCAGATCGCGTCCTGTCTGCGCGAAGCGGGATTCAGCACAGGTCTTTTCATTTCACCTCACCTTGAAGTGATCCGTGAGAGAATGAGCATCGATGGAGAGATGATCCGTGAGGAGGAATTTCTTACTCTGTTCGAAAGAGTAAAGCAGGAGTGTCTCGACGCCGGGGAGGAGGGACTGCCGCACCTTCTCTATTTTGAAATGCTCTTTATGATGGCAGTACTCTGGTTTTCAAAGAAAAAGCCGGATTATATTGTCCTGGAGACCGGTTTGGGCGGACGTCTTGACGCTACGAATGCATTGGAAGACAAAGAAGTGACTGTCATAACGCGGATCGGCTTAGACCACACAGCGCTTTTGGGAGATACCAGGGCGCTGATCGCGGCCGAAAAGGCCGGGATACTGCGCAGGAACTGTCCGGCTGTCTTTCTAACAGAACCCGAAGAGGCGTACAAAGTGATCCGCAATAAAGCCCTCGAAACGGGAGCGCCGATATATGAAGTCTCTCCTGATATGTGGAAAGTGAACCGGGCGGACGATAATGGCATTGATTTTTCTCTGGACAGTCGTTATGATAAAAATCTGCGGATCAGTCTGAAAGGAAACGCGCTCTATCAGTGTGAAAACACGGCTCTGTCAGCGACAGCCTGCGGTATATTGCTGAAAAAAGAAGGAAGATATGATCCTGCGATACTTAAACGAGGGATTGAGAGATGTTTCTGGCCTGGAAGGATGGAAGAGATCCTTCCCGGGGTCTTTATCGACGGAGCGCACAATCCTGACGGGATCAGGGCTTTTTTGGAAAGCGCCGGGCAGATCTGCAGCCGGAAGGAGAACTGCGGGGACGGCGGACGCACATTTCTGCTCTTTTCCTGTGTCAGCGACAAAGATTATTCGAAGGAACTGGAAATGATCTGCCGTTCCGGAATATTTTCGGATATAGTCGCAGTTCCTATGGCCGGAAAACGGGCCCTGGACGCTGTGACGCTCAGGCAGTATATAGGCAGATACTCTTCTGATATGAGGATCCACGATGCAGAATCCGTAAGGGATGCAGTGGAAAGATTCATCACAGGCAGAGATACAAAGGACCGCGTCTTCGCGGCAGGATCACTTTATCTTGCCGGGGAGATGAGGAGCCTGATTTCAGACAGCAGTGAATAAGGCTTTGGGCCGGTCTTTCATGAAGGTAAATAAATGATATTATTCAACAGCCTGGCATTCCTGTTCAGGTTTTTCCCTATATTTTTAATCATATATTTCCTGACGCCCGCGAGATTCAGGGAGGTAGTGCTGTTTTTCGGGAGCATTATTTTCTATGCCATGGGCGGACTGCGCATGGCTATGGGTCTCACGGTCCTCACGATCATCAACTATATTCTTGGACAGATGGTATTCTCAGCCGACAAAGGCGGAGTAAAGCCTGCCAACAAAAGGGCGTTTTACGCCGCGATCGCGATCGACGCAGGTTCGCTCATCCTTTTTAAGGTCCTGTCCGGGCTTTCTGACAAGGTCGTGCTCCCGCTCGGCTTCAGTTTCTATCTCTTTAAGATGATCTCTTACCAGGCCGATCTTTTCAGGGGGGAGATCACAAGGCGCCCTGATATCATAGACACGGTGGTCTATTTTACCATGTTCCCCCAGGTGACCCAGGGCCCGATCATGCGCTGGAACAACGTGGGATTTGAGAAGAGGGAGAGAACTGTATCCGTAAAGGCTTTCAACGACGGCCTGTTCTTTTTTGTGCTCGGACTTGGAATGAAGGTCCTTCTTGCGGATCCCCTGAGCCTTCTCTGGTATGAGATTGAGAAGATCGGCTTTGAGAGCATATCGACGCCTCTTGCCTGGATGGGGGCCATAGACTTCTCCCTGAGACTGTATATGGACTTCTGGGGCTATTCGCTGATGGCGGCCGGGATAGGCATGATGCTCGGATTCCATTTTGTCGTCAACTTTGTGCACCCTTACTGGGCGTGCGGCGTCGCGGAATTCTACAGGAGATGGCACGCTACCCTTGGCGCGTGGTTCAGGGACTATATCTATATCCCGCTCGGGGGAAGCAGGAAAGGGAACCTGACAACGATACGGAATCTTATCATCGTGTGGATGCTCACAGGACTCTGGCACGGCATTACTCCCAATTTCCTGATCTGGGGAGGAGTACTGGCTTTACTGATAATCTGGGAGAAATTCGTTGTAGACGGACTGATCTCGTCGTTTCCGATCATCGGACATCTCCATGTCTGGTTCTTTATACCTCTTACATGGGTGATCTTCGCGATCCCTGACCTGAAAGATCTTCTGATCTATTTTGAGAGGCTTTTCCCGTTCTTTGGAAGCGGAGTCAACGTCAACACAGGCGATTTTATGAAACAGCTCCTGATCTACTGGCCTTTCCTGCTGGTAAGCATTTTACTGTGCACGCCTCACTGGTACAGGCTGATCGTAAGGAACAGGAAAAAGCTTCCCGTGATACTGATCCTGACGGCCGTTTTCTGGTTCTCTGTTTACAGGATCACGATTTCCGAGAGCAATCCATTTATGTATTTCAGTTTTTAACTCACCGGAGGACATTTCCTTGAGATTTTTACAGATGCTGTGGAGGAGGTACACGCTGCTGTGCACGCTTGTGATCACCTCGCTCCCGCTCATAATCATAGGCTGGGCAGGCAGGAGCGGCCTGTACAGCGAATATGAGTTCACTCCCCTGACCGAACCGGGCCTTGCGCTGGTCATGGAAGGGATCCACGACGGAGTCTTTCCCTGGCAGAGCCTGATCAGGCCGAAGGAAGCGGAAGAAACCGACGCGGCTGCTGCGGAAGAGATCGCGGCTGTTTCGTCGACTGAAGAGGCTGCTTCCGAAAGCGGCAACCCTGCGGCAGAATACACAGAGGCTGAGGATTCTGTCGTGGAGAAAGTGGAGACGATCCCTTCCAACGCGATCCGGGGAGGCACGGACGCGATCCCTGAAGGCGTCTGCAATCCTGTCTTACAGGCAGAAGATTACGACGTAGTAAATGTGGCGTTTCTGTCTCCTGATGACACCGAATACAACACGGATACAGAGGGGATATTTGCCAAAAACGGGATCTATTTCAAACTGGGATCTGTAGATCCATCTTACTTCAGCGACGCTCTGTTCATAGGAGACTCCAGGACAGTCGGACTATGCGAATACGGGAGCCTCAAGGGAAACGCCGCATTCCTCGCGAAGGAATCTATCAATGTCTACAACATTCTTGACAAGGAGCTTTGGTTCACAGACAATGACGGAGAGGGATGGGACGCGACAGTAGAAGAAATTCTCTCCGAGCATACATTCGGAAAGGTATATGTCGCTCTCGGAGTTAATGAACTCGGGATTGGCAACACCTACATGTTCTATGAGAAATACAGAGAAATCCTGGAAATGATCAGGGAGTACCAGCCGGACGCTCTGATCTATATACAGGGGATCATGCACGTCTCTTATGAAAAGAGCAGCTCAGACAGCTGCAGGAACAACACTGTGATCTGCCAGAGGAATTACGCCATCAGTACTTTGGCAAACGGACGGGATATCTATTACATCGACATGAACCCTTACGTCTGCGACGCGGACGGGGATCTTATTTCCGATCTGTCGGGAGATGGGATCCACCTTAAGGCTTCCGCTTACGAGAGATGGGACAGATCGCTGATGGAGAACGCGGCGGTCATCGGAGAATGATCGTCAAAATATGGTCATAATAAAGAAAAATCACTTCTCATAAAAAGGGGGGCGCTGTAGAATGAGAGAGATGGAGTTCAAGATGGAGAGGGAAGGCCTTCTGAAGGAGGGAGATACCGTCACCATTGTGGAGGGAGTGCTTCCGAGCAACTACTACTACACGATCCATCCGTCGCTTGCGATGAGCGGAAACTATCCATTCAATGAGCGTCTTCTTTCCAGAGAAGGAAAGGTCGAAGCTATTGAGGAAAACGAGCGCGGCTTTTATGTAAAGGTCGTTTTCGAAGAGGAATAAGAGATCAGGAGGCGGAAGTTGAAAAGAGTAATCGCGATATTGCTGTCAGCTTTTATGGCTGCCGCTCTGTGCAGCTGCAGTCCTACGAATACCGAGACGATGTCTAACGCCCAGAAAGCCCTTGAGGAGGGCGATTTCGAGAACGCCGCGGCGCTCTATCAGGCCGCGATCGACGAAGGCAAACAGCTTCAGGCCTGTTACCGCGGAAAGGGCATTGCCCTTATGGGCAGGATGGAATATGAGAACGCTGTGGAAGCCTTTAATAAAGCGCTTGAGTCCGCGACATTCATAGAAGAGAAGATCTATCGCGACGGCATGGAAGACGATATCCGCAGATATCTCGCCAGCTGCTATATCCACAACGGAGAGCCTCAGCAGGCGATTCTTGTTTACAACGCGCTGATCGAAAAAAATGACAGCGTAATTTCACTGTACACAGAGAGAGGTACGGCAAAGGCCGCTGCCGGTGATCTCGAGGGCGCAAAGGCTGATTTTGACAAAGCGATCAACATGGACAGAGGAAATTACGCCCTGATCCTGAACATCGCCCAGACTCTGGACCAGTACGGAGGAAGGAGTATAGGCGAAGGTTATCTTGCTGGAGCAGGCTCTGTGGAAGGGCTCGATCCCGTTCTCAGGGGAAGGATCCTCTACTTTATGAAGGATTATCAGGGAGCGCTGGACCTTCTCGGACAGTATGCGGAGGCAGATGAATCAGCGGCTATGATCGTCTGCAGATCTTACCTTGCTCTCGGAGATACGGAAGCCGCAAAGGGCGTCATTGACAGTTTCGGCGATAAAGTGGAAAACTCGATCGAACTTCTGGACCTTCTGGGTTCGATTTTTATGAAACAGGGGAAATACGCTGAAGCCGCCGAGGTTTACGAGCGCGCTGTAAGCGCCGCTAAAGAAAGCGGGGATCTTCAGGTCACTTTATACAACAGGATCGTCGCGTATGAGTACGCCGGCAATTTTGAGAAAGCCAGGGAACTGCTTACCGAATATCTGCAGCAGTATTCCGGCGACGAAGATGCGAAACGCGAACTCAGATTTTTAAAAACGAGATAAGAAATAATGCACTGCAGTGGACGTTATGCTATACTTTGACTGCAATTACATAAAAGAAAGGTGACTTGAAAATGATTCAAAGATTAATTGATGGGATCACCTGCAAAGACGCGCCGGTCGTAGTAGGACTCGACCCGAATCTTTCCTTCATTCCGGGTTTTATCATAAAGAAAGCCCAGAGCGCCGCCGAAGGCGATATTCCGGAGTACTGCGAGAAGGAGAATGTGATCGCGGCTGAAGCTGTCTGGCAATTTAACAAGGCGATCACAGACGCAGTCTATGACATCGTACCTGCCGTGAAACCCCAGGTCGCGATGTATGAACAGTTCGGGATTCCCGGCATGATCGCTTACCGAAGGACAGTGGATTACTGCAGATCCAAGGGGTTGATCGTGATCGGCGACGTCAAGAGAGGCGATATCGGATCTACCTCCGAGGCCTACGCGAGAGGGCATCTCGCGGGAACCGGGTTCGACGTAGACTTCGCCACAGTCAATCCATATCTGGGCTCCGACGGCGTAAAGCCTTTTATCAAAGTCTGTAAAGAGCACGACAAGGGGATATTCGTGCTTGTCAAGACCTCTAATCCCTCCAGCGGCGAGTTTCAGGATGTACTCACCGGCGACGGAAGGGCTGTATATGAGCTGGTAGGAAAAATGGTCAGGGAGTGGGGCTCAGAGTGCATTGAAGGCGTGTACAGCAATGTGGGCGCCGTCGTAGGAGCCACCTATCCCGAACAGGCGAAGATCCTCAGGAAACTGATGCCGCACACATTTATCCTTGCTCCCGGATACGGGGCACAGGGCGCGACGGCTGCTGATCTGAGCGGATTTTTCGACGCCGACGGCCTCGGAGCGATCGTAAACTCCTCCAGAGGCATCATAGCCGCCTATAAGAAGGAAGCTTACAGCAGGTACGGAGAAGAGGGATTTGCCGACGCGGCAAGAGCTGCCGCGCTGGATATGATCGAGGATCTGAGGGGAGCGATCCACGGCGGAAGAACAGTCTGGAACACCGGACGATGAAGCAGCGTTAAGTAATAAGGGGGAAGGATCCGTAATGGAAGAGTACAAAAAGAATTTCATCAATTTTATGGTAGACTCGCACGTCCTCAAATTCGGGGAGTTTACATTAAAGAGCGGAAGAAAATCGCCGTTCTTCATGAACGCCGGAGCATACAAGACCGGCTCGCAGCTTATCAAACTCGGCGAGTATTACGCAAGAGCCATCAACGACAAGTACGGGCTGGATTTTGACGTCCTGTTCGGACCCGCCTACAAGGGAATTCCTCTGGCAGTAGCCACAGTCATGGCGATCAGCAAACTCTACGGCCGCGACATCAAGTACTGTTCCAACCGCAAGGAGATCAAGGATCACGGTGACAAGGGAATCCTTCTTGGAACCCGCTTGCATGACGAGGACCGGGTCATGATCATCGAGGATGTAACAACATCCGGCGCCTCCATCGCGGAGACTATTCCGATCATCCGGGCACAGGCTGACGTTGATATCGTTGGACTTATGGTCTCTTTGGACAGAAGGGAAGTCGGACCGAAAGGAACGATCAGCGCGCTGGACGAGATCAGGGAAGACTACGGATTCCCGACGAGCGCGATCGTCACAATGGATGAAGTTCAGGAGTACCTCTACAACAGACCGATCGACGGCAAGGTCCTGATCGACAGAAAGATCAAGAAGGCGCTCGACGATTACTATGCAGAGTACGGAGTGAAAAAGGCATAAGACATTCTTAAGCGGCTCCGCTGTCCCTGAAGGGACGGCAGAGCCTGCTTTATTGGAGACAAATATGGAACTGACAGATATTCGGTACACGCTTGCTATGGACCGGATCCGCGAGATACCCGGCGAGAATATGGTGGAACCCGGATTCATACTGTATTTTGAAGACGGAGCGGAGTGGCTTCTTCTCATGGAAGAGGAGGAGCGTTTTCTTTTGTCAGAAGATGCGGCCGGCGCAGATATCGATCTTCTGAAAAAGAGAAACCACAGATTATACGAGGAAATACTGCCGGATCATTACGATTCGAGCTGGGCCAATCACAGTTTCGCGTCTGAGAGGCTCGGAAGTGAAATGGGACCTCTTCTTGCCGCGCTGCGATATGAGATCAGAAGCGCGCTGCCCTTTGTATACAGGCTCATGCGTGAACGCGTACTGATCAGAGCGGAACTGTTTCTTGAGGTCTACACGGCTTTTACGGTAGCGTTTCACGAAAGCGGAGGCATTCCTTCCCGCGAACAGATAAGAAGTATCATCCGCGGGTATCTTGCGGATTACGCGGAAGAAGAAATGACCGCCTATCTTAAGGATAAACTTGTTGAGGGAAGCCCGAGGATCTATGACCTTGCGGCTTCCGACTGCGCGGATCTGAGAAATCTGTATCTGACGGGCGAATACGTCACAGATGACGAGACCCGAAGCGCTCAGTATATAGCCGGACTCCCCGAAGAGGAGATCGCCCTGATCGCCGGCACAATAACAGAGGGCTACAGGAGAGGATTCATAAACGGCGGCAAGAACCTTGCTTCGAAGAAAAATGTGGCTGTGATCCTCCATCTGGGCTTTGAGAGAATACTATCGGCCTGCATCCTGAGATTCAGGGGATATGGGCTCAGAGTGATCCTTTCCGCTGAAGTCCCGACGCTGTTTCACTCCTTCAGCCGGGGGAACATGGGATACGGCGGAGCTGATCCCAATCCGCAGTATTATTATGATCACAGGGAAGACCTTGCTCTGTTTCTTGACGAAGGGCTTCGCACAAGAAGGATTGAGGGGCTGACAAACGCTTACAGGAAACTCAGAGACAAGACGGTCCTATATGCGGGCCCGGCTGTTCTGGAGACTTTCGGAAGCGCTCCTTTCTGCCCTGCTCAGACTCCTTATGCGCCGCGGTACGATGAGGTGCAGCAGAAAATCTGCACGGATTACAACATTAAAGCCGCTCAGCTCTACAGCGATGCAGTCGTGGCTAAAGACAGAAGCTTTACGGTCATCGATTTTCCTCTTCCCTCCATCGCGGAAACCGACGAGGAATACAGAGAGATCTTTGATGCTGTCACGCAGATCAATACACTTGACAACGAACTGTACGAGAAGATCCAGAACAGGATGATCGATGTCCTGAATTCGTCGCGCTTTGCGCAGGTCCGGGGCAGAAACGGAAACAGGACGGATCTTAGGATAAAACTGTATGAACCCGCCGATCCCTCACGGGAAGCCAATTTTGAGAACTGTACGGCAGATGTCAACATTCCGGTGGGAGAAGTCTTCACGACGCCCGTTCTCGAGGGAACCGACGGACTGCTCCATGTGACCGGGGTCTATCTGGAAGGGCTGTTTTTCAAAGATCTCGAGATCCGGTTCGAGAACGGCAGGGTGGCGGAGTACAGCTGCGCCAATTTCGAAAGCGAAGAAGAGAACAAAAAATACATAAGAGAAAACATTCTTTATCATCACGAGAGTCTTCCGATGGGAGAGTGCGCGATCGGAACGAATACAACTGCCTACGCGGCGGCGGCAAAATATGGTATCTCCGACCGTCTGCCTATACTGATCGCGGAGAAAACAGGCCCCCACTTCGCAGTGGGCGACACATGTTACTGCAGAGATGAGGACAACAAAGTTTATAATCCTGACGGAAAGGAGATCGTCGCAAAGGATAATTCCGTCTCCATCCTCAGGAAAACTTCACCGGAAAAAGCATACTTCGGCTGCCACACGGATATCACGATCCCCTATGAAGAATTGGGAGAATTTACCGCAGTCAGCGCGGACGGAATGAGGACTCCGATCCTTTTGGACGGAAGATTTGTGCTGGAAGGCACGAGGATCCTCAACAAACCGTTGGACGAAATGGTCATAAAATGAATGATGCGTCGCTTTTTTATGTGTTGCACATGGGAACTGTTTTCGATAAACTATGCTTGATAGCATGCCTGATCATAACAGGCTCTGTTTGTATGTCCGCAGGTCGGAGCATTACGCATTAAGGAGGAACTATGGCACAAGTTGGTATCGTTATGGGAAGCGATTCGGATCTGTCGGTGATGAGCAAAGCCGCTGAGGTCCTTGATGAGTTTGGGATCAGTTATGAGATGCACATCATATCTGCGCACAGAGAGCCGGATATCTTTTTTGAATGGGCTAAGGGCGCAGAAGAAAGAGGGATCAAGGTCATCGTGGCGGGAGCCGGAATGGCGGCTCATCTTCCCGGGATGTGCGCAGCGCTGTTCCCTATGCCGGTAATCGGTATTCCGATGCACACAACTTCGCTTGGAGGAAGAGATTCCCTTTACTCCATAGTCCAGATGCCCTCGGGGATTCCCGTAGCGACTGTTGCGATCGGCGGCGGCAAGAACGCAGGGCTTCTTGCTGCAAAGATCCTGGCTGTCAGTGATACGGCGCTTCTTAAAAAGCTTAAGGATTACAGCGCGAACATGGCTGCAGAAGTAAAAGCCAAGGACGAGCGTCTGCAGACGGCCGGATATAAAAATTACAAGAAGGATTAAACGGAGGAAATACAGCAGATGGGTTTAGATTATAAGAGCTCCGGAGTCGATATTGAAGCCGGCTACCGCAGCGTGGAACTTATGAAAGAGCACGTAAAGCGCACCATGAGGCCCGAAGTCCTCGGCGGACTTGGAGGCTTTTCCGGCGCTTTCTCTCTCGAGAAGATCAAGGATATGGAAAAACCGGTCCTTCTTTCCGGAACGGACGGGGTCGGAACAAAGCTCAAGATCGCTTTTTTGATGGATAAGCACGACACAGTCGGCATCGACTGCGTAGCAATGTGCGTAAACGACGTTGCCTGCGCAGGCGGCGAGCCTCTGTACTTCCTCGACTATATTGCATGCGGGAAGAATGAGCCCGAGAAGATCGCAAGTATAGTCAGCGGAGTCTGCGAGGGCTGCATACAGTCCGGAGCGGCTCTTATCGGCGGAGAGACGGCGGAGATGCCCGGATTCTATCCTGTGGACGAATATGACCTGGCCGGATTCGCGGTCGGTGTCGCCGATGAGAAGGACATCATTACCGGCGGAAATATCAAGCCCGGAGACAAGCTGGTCGGAATTGCCTCATCAGGCGTTCACAGCAACGGCTTTTCACTTGTCAGAAAGGTTTTTGACGTCAACGGCATAAATCTCAGAAGATTTTATCCCGAACTGGGAATGACTCTCGGAGAGGCGCTTCTGACTCCCACAAAGATCTATGTCAAAGCATTGCGCGCGGTCAAGGACGCCGGCGTTACCATCAAGGGCTGCAGCCATATCACTGGCGGAGGATTCTATGAAAACATTCCGAGAATGCTTCCCGACGGAATCGTCGCCAGAGTTTATAAGGAAAGCTACCCTGTGCTGCCGATCTTTACCCTTATGCAGAAAAAGGGAGAGATCGAGGAGAAGATCATGTACAATACCTTCAATATGGGAATAGGAATGGTCCTTGCTCTCGACAGTGCGGACGCGGACAAAGCTGTTCAGGCGCTGCGCGGGGCCGGAGAAGACGCTTATGTGATCGGTGAGACCGTAAGCGGCGCTCAGAAGGGAGTAGAGTTATGCTGAGAGTTGCCGTTTGTGTGTCGGGAGGCGGAACAAATCTCCAGGCGATCATCGACGCGATCGAAAGCGGAGCGATCCGCGACACAAAGATCGTCCGCGTTATCAGCAACAATAAAAACGCCTATGCCCTGACCCGCGCCGAAAATGCGGGCATCGAGGGCGTATGTGTATCTCCAAGGGACTATGAGAACAGAGAACTGTTCAATGAAGCTCTTCTGGCTTGTCTTACGGACGCGCAGCCGGACCTGATCGTACTCGCCGGATTTATGGTGGCAGTGCCCGCCTGCGTGATCGACCGCTTCAGAGGACGGATCATCAATATTCATCCCGCACTGATCCCTTCTTTCTGCGGGAAAGGCTTTTACGGACTCCACGTCCATGAAAAAGTCCTTGAGCGGGGAGCAAAGGTCACCGGAGCTACTGTTCACTTCGTGGACGAAGATCTCGATCACGGACCGATCCTTTTGCAGAAAGCCGTCGATGTTAAGGAGGGCGATACCCCTCAGATCCTTCAGAGGCGCGTCATGGAGGAAGCGGAATGGATCATTCTTCCCAAAGCGATCTCCCTGATCGCCGAGGGCAGAGTTACGATCGATGAAAATGCGATAGCACACATCAGAGAGTCATAAGAAAGGGGAGTGCAAATGAAAGTATTACTGGTTGGAGGCGGCGGAAGAGAACACGCCATCGCTGAAGCCATAAACAGAAGCCCGCAGGTCGATAAACTGTACTGTGCTCCGGGCAACGCCGGCATAGCGAAGATCGCGGAATGTGTCAAAATAGGGACAATGGATTTCGAGGCGCTCACAGCGTTTGCAGCTGATAATGAGATCGATCTTACTGTCTGCAGTATGGACGATCCGCTCTGCGCAGGTATTGTCGATGCTTTTGAGGCCAAAGGCCTCAGGATCTTCGGTACTCCCGCCAATGCTGCGATCATAGAGGGAAGCAAAGCGTTTTCCAAGGATCTGATGAAGAAATACGGGATCCCTACGGCGGCCTACGAGATCTTTGACGACCCCGAAAAGGCGCTTGCATATCTCGAGACCGCGAAGATGCCTATCGTTTTAAAGGCATCCGGACTGGCCCTTGGAAAAGGCGTCCTGATCTGCAATACTCTTGACGATGCAAAGGCAGGCGTCGCTGAACTGATGATGGACAAAAAGTTCGGGGATGCGGGCAGCAAGATCGTCATCGAGGAGTTCATGACCGGACGGGAAGTATCGGTACTTGCTTTTGCCGACGGCAAAACCTATAAGCTCATGAGCAGTTCCCAGGACCACAAGAGAGCCGGAGACGGTGATACCGGACTTAATACCGGCGGTATGGGAACTTTCTCCCCCAGTCCTTTTTACACAGAGGAAGTTGACGATTACTGCAGGAAGAACATTTACCAGAAGACAATGGATGCCATGGCTGCGGAGGGAAGACCTTTCAGGGGCGTTCTGTATTTTGGTCTGATGCTCACTCCGGACGGACCGAGAGTTCTTGAGTACAATACCCGCTTCGGAGATCCGGAGACACAGGTGGTACTGCCAAGGCTCAAGTCTGATATTATTGAGATCATGCAGGCCTGCATTGACGGAAAGCTTGACAGCGTAGATCCTGAATTTGAAGACAATGCGGCTGTCTGCGTTGTCATTGCTTCCGGAGGATACCCGGGAAGTTATGAAAAAGGCAAAGTGATCACCGGCCTTGAAAACTTCGATGGAAAGGAAGGCTATTACTGTTTCCACGCGGGAACTGCTTTTAACACGGACGGAGAGACTGTCACCAGCGGCGGTCGCGTCCTGGGAGTCACAGCTCTCGGGGACACGCTGATCGAAGCGAGGGCTAATGCTTATAAAGCAGCTGAATGGGTCCATTTCGACGGTGAATACATGAGGCATGACATAGGAAAAGCAATTGACGCAGTCAAGTAACACGGCACCGGATCGAAGGCAGAGAGTTTTTTCAACTCAGATTGGAGAATATCATGGGAAATTGGAGTAAGAAGTTCAGTAAAGTACTGACAGCCGCAGGTATCAGCGCGATCATCGCAGTCAGTTCCATTGCGCTGCCGATCGAGGCATTCGCAGCAAGAACTGTGACGGACAATGTCATGATAAGAAATGAACCGTCTACGGAAGGGGGCATAATCGGAAGCCTGAACGAGGGCGACGAGGTAACGATCCTCGACGTTATGCAGTCCGGGGACGGCTATCCCTGGTACTATATCCAGCTCGAAAACGGCGCCACGGGCTATGTGCGAAGCGACCTGATCGAAGCGGATGACAGCGAACTCGCAGCTTTCCGTGATAACGGACAGGAAGAAACGCAGGCAGAAGAACCGGAGGCGGCTGAGGAGGAAGAGCCCGCTGAAGAAACCGCCGGTACGGAAGAGGCCGCGCCCGAAGAGCCTGAATCCACTCCCGCGCAGGAAGAGACAGCTCCCGCGAATACAGGGACAGAAGGCTATGACGCCACAAAGGATCCCAACGCGAACTTCAGGGCAGGCTATGAGCAGGAAGCAGACGGAACCGTCACCTGGTATGTGTATAATGACGACAACGGAAGCAAGGTAAGGATCAGCGACCTTCAGGCACAGGAAAACGCAGCGGAAGCAGGCAAAGGAGGATCCGGAATCTGGAGAACCCTGGCGATCATATTCGGGATCCTTGCGGCAGCACTTGTCGCTTTTGTAGTTTTCCTTCTCAAACAGATCCGTGACGGCAGATCAAAGACCACCAGAGGAAGAGCCCTGGACGCCGCGGCCGCTGCCCGCGACGCAGAAGAAGAGGAGGAATTCTTCTTTGAGGATGACGAGCCGGAAGAAGAAAGTATCGAAGATGAAGAAACTGATGCTGAAGAGACAGAAGATGAGATAACAGGTGACAACGACGAAAATGCGGAAGCAGCAAAGGATCCTGTCTCAGATGACGATCAGACAGTAATGGCTGATTCCACGATAACGAGGGAAGTGCCTGCCGAGGCAGAGCCGACTGAGATTCCCGCTGAAGAAATCGAAGCTGCCATTGCAGCTACAACCGCGCAGCTCAAGGAGAACATTTCTAAGGATGAAGCCGAGGCGGCTGAAGAAGCTGCCGCTAACGAAGTAATCGAAGAAGAGCCCGAAGGCGGCGCCAAAGAGGAGTTTGCCGAAGACGCCGAAGAAGAAGCTGAAGACGAAAGCGGCGACTACGAGGAAGACGATTACGAGGAAGAGGAGTACGACGACTACGAAGAAGACGAAGACGCTGAATCCGAAGAGTTCGATGACGAGGATGAAGAGTACGAGGATGAGGACTACGAAGATGAGGAGGAGTCTGAGTCCCGCACCGCCAGACGAAGTGCCGCAAAGGGAGGCTTTTTCGGCTTTTTGAAGAAGATGTTCGGATCTGATTCTGACGAAGACGCCGAAGACCCCGATGACGGCGGCGATTTCGACGATTACGATGATGAGTCCGACGATCATGAATTCGACGAATTCAAAGAGTATCCCGAGGACATCGATCTTCTGCCCAGAGAGGAAGCGGATGACAGCGATTATCTCGAAGATAATGATTATTCCGACGAAGACGCCGGTCAGGACGACGGCGAGCGCGGCAGACTCTCAATGCAGAGGGTGATGAAGAATGTCAGCTACAAGGAAGAGGAGTCAGACTTCTACCGCGAAGGCGATCCCAATGATCTCTCCGATTCCCTGTTTGAGGATGACGACGATATGGAGTATTCCTTTATCAGCAGCAGGAAGAAATGATCATGACGCCGGCGGGGCCGGATAACAGCCGAACTTGACATACAGATCCACCTGTTATAACATTAGTATAACAGGTGGATTTTGGCTTTTCTTACAAAAAGGAAGGTGATATTATGCTGATCGAAATTGATTTCAGCAGCGATGAGGCTATTTATCAGCAGTTATGCAATCAGATCATATTGGGCATTGCCACATCAAGACTGTCGGACGGCGAGGTGCTGCCCTCTGTCAGACAGATGGCGGACGAGATCGGGATCAATATGCATACGGTCAATAAAGCGTATACGATCCTGAGGCAGGAAGGCTTTGTCAAAGTTGACAGAAGGCGGGGAGCCTTTGTGTCCGTCAGTGACAGAAACCGGGAGAGGGCGATCCGTCTTGTGGAGAAAGATATGAGAGTGATCCTCGCGGAGGCGAGATGCCGCGGACTGAGCAAGCAGGATATGCTGGCGCTGGTTGACAGGATCTATGACGAATACGACGGCGTAATAAGGACTGACGATAAATGAAAGAAAATTATACGAAAAATGCGCAGGAGGCGATCCGCCTCGCGAAAAGCGCGTCAAGACATAACAAACAGAACTACACAGGCACTGAGCACCTTCTGCTGGGTCTGATCGCGGAGCCGGACGGCGTCGCCTCAAAGGTCCTGCGCGACAACAACTGTACACTGGAGCGTCTAAACGATATGATCGCCCAGTTAAATATCAGATCAGCCAATCTTGCGCTTCTTGATCACGAGGGCTTTTCGCCGCGCTGTCAGAAGATCATGCGCATTGCCGGCAATCTGGCGGAGCAGTATAACTCTGAGCAGGTAGGAACAGAGCATCTGCTGCTGGCGATCATCACAGAGGGAGAGAATATCGCCCTCAAACTGATCGAGACGCTCGGAATCAGTCCGCCGAAGCTGTATTTTGAGACGCTGGCAGCCATCGGAGAGGATCCTGCGGCCCACAAAGACGATCTTGCGAGCGTCGGTCCCTCCCCTGACGCAGCAAACCAGAAGATCCTCCCCCAGTACAGCAGAGATCTCACAAAGCTCGCAAGACAGGGGAAACTTGATCCGGTAATAGGCAGAGAGAACGAGATCAGCAGAGTGATCCAGATCCTGAGCCGGAGGACCAAGAACAATCCGTGCCTTGTAGGAGAGCCTGGCGTTGGAAAGACAGCCATAGTCGAGGGGCTCGCCAGCAGGATCGTTGCCGGCGATGTTCCCGATACTGTCAAAAACAAGAGGCTTCTCACTCTTGATCTCTCCGGAATGGTAGCCGGTTCCAAATACCGCGGAGAATTCGAGGAGAGGATCAAACGTGTGATCGCTGAAGTTATCGCGGACGGCAATGTCATACTCTTTGTGGACGAGATGCACACTCTGATCGGTGCAGGCGGAGCAGAGGGCGCTATAGACGCATCCAACATCTTAAAGCCCTCGCTTGCCAGAGGAGAGATCCAGCTGATCGGAGCCACAACTCTCAATGAATACCACAAATATGTGGAGAAGGACGCGGCTCTTGAGAGAAGATTCCAGCCTGTACAGGTGGAAGAACCCACAAAGGACGAGGCCGAGGAGATCCTCAGGGGCGTCGTCGGCGCTTATGAAAAGCATCACAATGTTTCTGTCACAGAGGAAGCGCTCAAGGCTGCTGTAGATCTCTCGGAGCGCTATATCAATGACAGAAACCTGCCAGACAAAGCGATCGATGTGATCGACGAAGCCTGTGCGGCAGTCAGGCTCAGGAGTACCGGCAAACATCAGGAAAACGTCTACAAGATGATCCAGGACGAGATCGCCGCATCCGACAAGCTTATGGCGATAGCTCTCTCCGAGGGAAGGATCGATGACGCGAAGGCGCTTCGGGCACGTCAGGAAGAACTTGTCAAAAAACTGCAGGCCGCCAGAAGAAGGCAGGAAAAGAAACAGTCTTCAAGACTCCCGGAAGTTACCGAAGAGGACATCGCGGCAGTAGTTTCCATGTGGTCCAAAGTTCCTGTAAGCAGACTCACTGAAAAGGAGAGCGCAAGACTTTTGCGCCTGGAAGATGAACTGCACAAGAGGGTCATAGGACAGGAAGATGCGGTTCACGCAGTAGCCAAGGCCATCCGCAGAGGCCGGGTAGGACTTCAGGATCCGAACAGACCGATCGGGTCATTTTTGTTCCTCGGACCAACCGGCGTAGGAAAGACAGAACTATCCAAAGCGCTGGCGGAAGTCATGTTCGGCTCAGACCAGGATATGATCCGCGTCGATATGTCCGAGTATATGGAGCAGTATGCGGTCTCCAAGATCATCGGTTCAGCACCGGGTTATGTGGGATACGAAGAAGGCGGCCAGCTCTCTGAAAAGGTCAGAAGGCACCCCTACAGCGTGATCCTCTTTGACGAGATCGAAAAAGCCCATAGAGACGTGTTCAATGTCCTGCTGCAGATTCTGGATGAAGGCCATATAACAGATTCCAAGGGGCATAAAGTCAATTTCAAGAACACTGTGATCATTATGACGTCCAATGTCGGCGCCCAGAGGATCATAGAGCCCAAGACCCTTGGTTTTGCTGACAAACCCACTGCAGAGCAGTCTTACGAAAAGATGCGGACCGGAGTCATGGAAGAAGTCAAAAAGATGTTCCGTCCGGAATTCATCAACCGTATAGACGAGATCCTCGTTTTCCATTCTCTGAGCGAGGATGAAATGAACAGGATCTGTTCGCTGCTCTGCGAGGACCTGATCCGCCGTGCGGACAAACAGCTTGGCATTAAGCTCAAGGTGACGCCCGCGCTCAGAAAGCACATTGTGGCGGAATACTCAGATCCCAAGATGGGAGCAAGGCCTCTCAAGAGGGCTATCCAGAAAGTGATCGAAGACGCTCTTTCGGAAAAACTCCTGGCGGAGGAGATCCTGCCCGGACAGACCGTTACAGCCGGATTCAGAGGAGGAAATGTAGTATTCGATGGCAGGGATTAAGAAAAAGACCGCGTTCTTTTGCCAGGAATGCGGCTATGAGGCGGCCAAGTGGACGGGACAATGTCCCGCATGCAAAGCCTGGAATACAATGGTGGAAGAGCCGGTCAGGATAAGTCCCTCCAAGTCCGCCGCAGGAGCTCAGAGAGGGCTTTCTTCCGGCGCTTCGGGATTTTCCCTGGGCGGAAACAACAGAAGTACTGTTCCGGTCTCCCTTTCTGCGATAAAGGATACCGAAGAGACTCGCTTTTCCACAGGAATGGGCGAACTGGACAGAGTTCTCGGAGGAGGCGCCGTGGCGGGATCCCTCGTTCTTGTCGGCGGAGATCCGGGAATCGGTAAATCCACTATACTCCTTCAGACATCTTGTCACATGGCTAAATCAGGGATCAAAGTCCTCTATATTTCCGGCGAGGAGTCTCTGCGGCAGATCAAGCTCAGAGCTTCCAGGATCGGAGGCGCGCCTGAAGCACTTAAGTTTCTCTGCGAGACCAATCTTGCGGTCATTGCAGACATCGTCATGAGGGACAAGCCGCAGGCTGTTGTGATCGATTCCATCCAGACTATGTACAGTGACGACGTGGCCTCTGCGCCGGGAAGCGTATCCCAGGTGCGCGAGACGACAGCAGTTCTTTTAAGACTTGCAAAGGAGATGGGGATAACTTTCTTCATCGTTGGACATGTGACAAAAGAAGGAACTGTGGCAGGCCCCAGGGTCCTTGAGCATATGGTGGACACGGTACTGTATTTTGAAGGGGACAGATACGCTTCTTACCGGATCCTGCGGGGCGTAAAGAACCGATTCGGATCAACTAATGAGATCGGCATCTTTGAGATGAGAACTGAGGGACTTGTCGAAGTGCTCAATCCCTCTGAATACATGCTCAGCGGCAGGCCTCTTGGAGCAAGCGGCTCCGTGGTGACCTGCTCGATGGAAGGGACAAGACCGGTCCTCACAGAGGTGCAGGCGCTTATTGTTGAGACGAATTTCGGATATCCGAGAAGACAGTCAACAGGTACCGACTCAAACCGTGTGAGCCTTCTCATGGCAGTTCTGGAGAAGAGACTGAACATCCCGCTTTCACGATATGACGCTTATATCAATCTCGCGGGAGGCATCAGGCAGACAGAACCCGCTCTTGATCTTGGAATTGTTCTTGCGATCCTCTCCGGATTCAGGAACATAGCGGTTCCGGATGATCTGATCGTATTCGGAGAAGTGGGACTGTCGGGAGAAGTGCGTTCGGTCTCCATGGCTGAAAACAGAGTGCTTGAAGCCGCCAAACTGGGCTTTCACAGCTGTATTCTTCCAGCGTCCAGCGCTTCGGGCATCAAAAAAGTGCCGGACGGAATGAAACTGATCCCCATACGTGGCATCGGACAACTGTCGGATTATCTTAGCGGATGCTAGCTGATACCGCCGGCAGTTATAAAGAATTGCTTAAAAAAAGAACCGGATTTTCAAAAGAGAGAAAACCGGTTCTTTTTTGTATGCCTCTGTTTTTATGCGGATCAGAAGCGATGTCCTCCGCCGCTTCCGCCTCCTCCGGAGAATCCTCCTCCGCCGCTTCTGCCGCCGCCTCCTCCGCCGGATGAGCGGACAGGACTGTAGACCTTGGTGGTATTTGTGTGCCTCGAAGACGGGTTCCTGAGAATAAAGTCGACCTGAGCCGCGTCGATGATCTCATGGTTTCCGGCAGTCCTGGGAACGGTGACCGCCCTCAGGATCAGGTAGTTGAGTAAAAGCCCCAGAATGAGCGCGAGCAGGGCAGCGCTGATATACCGCATCGGCTGTGCGATCTTTCCGCCGCGCAGCAGCTCCAGTTCCTGCAGGAAGCAGGTCGCCGCGAACTTGTAGTAGTATCTGTCCGAAGCGTACTTGTAGATATTGTCCGAGATCGTGTTGGAATAGGCGGTAGTGATGATCTTACTGACCGCGCCGTTGTTGCGGATATAGAATTCACGCATTCCCATATCAATGAGAAGGAGAGTGCCGCTTTCCGAGCCGAAAACGGAAGAGTATCTCTGTTCGGCAAACTGTTTCGTGGAGACGCTGTTATTCTCACAGGATACAAATCCCGCGTTTCCATATTCCGTGACAGGTTTCATGACCTCGATCAGCTGTGCTTCTTCAGAATCCGTGAGAAGATCCTCCTCGTCGGCGATATAGACCACATAGCCTGTGTCAGGATTGGTATACTCAAATCCGAATTCATCTGCATGCGCCGGAAGCGCGAACAGGGAAAGAAGTATCGCGCACAGCATAATACCCGGCATAGTACCGCAAAATCTCTTATTTCGCACGGTCATTACCTCCTTTCCTGTCATAGAAAGTGGGAAGCGGCCTGGTGGCCAGAATATTATATTTGCTGATAATTCCCAAAAAGGACAGGCAGACGCCTGCCGCGGCAAGGATCGAGCCGCCGTAGAACCACAGATCGCTTACAGGGTTCCACACGAGGATCGCGGCAGAGGCGCCCACTGCGATCACAGAGCCTGCGATCTGGAGGACCATGTTCTTCTTGGCAGTTTCCGAATCTGCCAGCGCCCAGATAAAGACCAGGGCTCCTAAAAGAAGGATAACAGATACCGCGCCGTAGATCTTGAAGCCGGTGAGATTGCCGCTGCCCGTAAGATAATCAAGGCCGAGCCTTGGAAAGACGAGAAGCACGACAAGAAAGAGGAGAGCGTATTTGCCGTATTTTCTGATCGCTGCCAAAACGCCTTTTTCAGCTTTTTTATCACCGGCATCCGGCGAACCGGAACTGCCGGCCGACCTTCCGGCGGCTGCAAAGCCCTTGTCGTCTGCATGGCTGTCCTTGTCGGAGATCGCGGACAGTTCCAGACCGTATATGACAAGACTTAAGAGAGCCAATACCGAAGAAGCAGTAAGGACCATCTGGCCTGTCATTGTAATGAGGAAAGCGAGGACCGCGAAGATCGGCACCGCCAGGAGAATACTGCCCAGAATATATTTTTTCTTATCGACAGGCAGATCCGCTGTGATCTTTCCCGTGCTGCCGTTCATCACCGCATAGGCGACGCGGTCATCCTTTCTGTAAGTGAGGAACCAGACAGGGAGATAGGCGCATGCCGGCTCTTCACTGCTGAGGTTCATGGAACTTCCCCGCAGCTGGTTCTTAAATTCGTCGGCAGAGGGCATATCCGCTCCGGAGCTTCGGTACTCGGGAACTCCTGATAAACGCTCTATGGAGTCCTGGCTGATCGAATTAAGGACCGGTTCGCGGTAGACATCATTTCCGACATCAGGCGCGTCCGCATAGAATCCGCAGAGGATAGAAGGCGTAAACGGCTGCATTTTAGCCGCCTCAAAAGGAGCGATGGCAGCTGCGACAGTATCGTCGAAGGAAGAGGAGGCGTCGTAAGTCAGCCCATGGTAGCGGGCGTCGACTTCTCCGCTCAGACTGTAATGATCCGTGATCTTGTAGTCTCCCCGGCGATATGTCTTAGAGCCCTTAAGGTGAAGATCCCCGCTAAAATCATAATTGTAGACCCAGTACGGGATGTAGATCCCGCGGAATCTGTCCAGGAATTCGGGATCCCTGAATTCACGGGGGGCAAAGAGAGCGCGCCTGACCAAAGAGGAATAGGATTTCCTGCAGTCCTCTTTAGTGCGTGTGAAGGGAATGATATGGGCCGGACGCTTTTCATCGCGCATCCTGCTGTCCAGGATCGTGGAGGCGCCGCAGTAAGTACAAAAACCTGCAGCAGTCACGTTTGTCGTCATGATCTCTCCGCCGCACTGAGGGCAGGTGTAGACCGTAACTCCGAACATGTCGTTTTCTTCCGCGTCCTGGCTTTTCTGATATTCGTAGGGATCCAGCATCGTGCTGCAGTATTCGCACTTCAGCTTCTGAGACTCGATGTCAAAGACCAGATTCCCCGCGCAGTTGGGACAATTATACATATTTCACACTTTCCGCCATTGGCATTAAAAACGGAATTCAATACTTTGCTGTACTGATAACTATTAGTTATAATATCATATCATGGAATGACAGACATCCAAATCTGATACATATACAGGAGGATTATAATGCAAAATATTGACGATTCTGTGTTCATCGCAGAGGGGGCGAGAGTAGTCGGAGACGTAACCGTCGGAAAAGACAGCAGCATCTGGTTTAACGCAGTCCTTCGGGGCGACGAGGACCGCATCGCGGTGGGAGAGGGATCCAACATCCAGGACAACTGCGTGATCCACTGCGGGCAGGGATACTCGACCATAGTGGGAAACGGCGTGACAGTGGGACATCTGGCGCTCCTTCACGGATGCACTATCGGAGACAATACGCTGATCGGAATGCACTCAACTATTATGAACGGAGCGGTGATCGGAAAGAACTGCGTGATCGGGGCAGGGTCCCTCGTCACAACAGGGACTGTCATCCCTGACAACAGTGTCGCCCTCGGCAGTCCGGCGAAAGTAATCCGTGCTGTAAAGAGCGAGGAGATCGAGTACAACAGATTTGACGCGGAATTCTACAGAAAGCAGGCTGCCGCCTATAAGAACAGGTCATGACTCCAAGCAGAGTATATTTTGACATGAATTTTTTTCACTACTGAATCAAATTTTCTGCTATTATACGTTGAAACGCTATTGCAATGAAGTTATGAAAATTTTATAATGTTTTCATTGGCGATTTCAAAGCCAAATAACTTAAGGAGGATGTAACTATGAAAAAGATGTTTAAGACCAGCCTTGCAGTTGCTATGTCGGTTTGCATGGCAGCAGCTCTGACAGCATGCGGCGGCTCCGGTTCCGCTTCAAGCAGTGCTCCCGCTGACAGCGGCGCGGCAGCCGAGACTACCGAGAGCGCGGATACAGGCGCCAAGATCAAGATCGGCGGCTCCGGCCCCCTGACAGGCCCTGCAGCTGTTTACGGACAGGCAGTTAAGAATGCGGCTGAGATCGCTGTTGAAGAGGTCAACGCCAAAGGCGGACTTCAGTTCGAACTCAATATGCAGGACGACGCGCATGATCCCGAGAAGGCAGTCACTGCTTACGGCGTCCTTAAGGACTGGGGCATGCAGGTTTCTCTGGCAACTGTTACTTCCGCTCCCGGCGCAGCAGTTTCCCCTTCCTATGCTGAGGACAAGATCTTCGCGATCACTCCTTCCGGATCTTCCACATCCGTTATCTTCGCGGATCCCGATAACCTTTCCGGCGCTTTCGGAAATGTTTTCCAGATGTGCTTCACAGACCCCAACCAGGGAACTGCAAGCGCGGACTATATCTCCGGACATGCTGATCTCGGCAGCAAGGTAGCTATCATCTACAAGAATGATGACAACTATTCCAAGGGCATTCATGACACATTCGTAGCAGAAGCTGCTGCTAAGAGTCTTGCAGTTGTCTACGAGGGAACATTTGATGATTCCAACGCTCAGGATTTCACTGTACAGCTTGGAAAGGCCCAGGAAGCAGGCGCAGATATCCTTTTCCTGCCCATCTACTATGATCCCGCTTCCCTGATCCTCACACAGGCTAACGGAATGGGTTACAAGCCCACATTCTTCGGCGTTGACGGTATGGACGGTATCCTTGGTCTTGAAGGCTTTGATACCTCTCTGGCAGAGGGCGTTTATCTGCTGACTCCTTTCTCCGCAGACGCAACTGATGAGCTCACAGTTAACTTTGTCAACAAGTACAAAGAGAAATTCGGCGAGGTTCCGAACCAGTTCGCAGCTGACGCTTACGACTGCATCTATGCGATCGCGCAGGCATGCGAGGCAGCAGGCGTTACCGCAGATATGAGCTCTGCAGATATCTGCGCTAAGCTCGTTGAGCAGTTCACAAGCATGACTTTCAGCGGTCTGACCGGTTCCGAGATGACCTGGAACGCTAACGGCGAAGTCACAAAGTCTCCCAAGGCTGTTGTGATCCAGAACGGCGTTTATGTAGGTGTTGAAGATTAATCTTTCGCTGATCACGGTGAACTTAGTATGAACAGGCAAAGCCCGCCCCGTGCGGGCTTCCTGTTTTATTTGCGATACAGGCAGTTTTATAGAGAGGAAGACAGACATGCAGTTTCTATCCTATTTGATCAACGGATTGGGGCTCGGCAGTGTGTACGCGATCATCGCGCTGGGATATACGATGGTCTACGGCATTGCCAAGATGCTCAATTTCGCACATGGCGATATTATCATGATCGGAGCGTACATCGCTTTCTTTGCACTTACTAAATTCGCGCTCCCCTTCCCGCTGGCAGTTCTGGCAGCAATAGCGGTGTGCACAATGCTGGGCGTATTGATCGAAAGGCTTGCTTACAAGCCACTCCGGCAGGCTCCCAGCCTGGCAGTCCTGATCACCGCGATCGGCGTCAGCTATTTTCTTCAGAACGGCGCCCAGATCCTCTGGTCATCCTCAAGCAAGGTGTTCCCTTCCGTGATCAGCACGGGGAGCATTTCTCTGGGATCCGCTTCCGTTTCCTATCTGACACTGCTCACTATAGCGACATGCATCGTTGTAATGATATGCCTCACTCTCTTTATCAACAGGACGAAGACGGGAAGCGCTATGCGCGCATGTTCCGAGGACAAGGGCGCGTCAATGCTGATGGGTATCAATGTCAATATGATCATCTCGATCACATTCGCGATCGGATCGGGCCTTGCTGCCATAGCCTCAGTTCTGCTGGCTTCCACATATCCGTCCGTCTATCCGACAATGGGATCCATGCCCGGTATCAAGGCGTTTACTGCTGCAGTATTCGGTGGGATCGGTTCAATTCCGGGCGCTTTTATCGGAGGTCTGCTTCTTGGAATTATTGAGATCTTTGCAAAGGCTTACATTTCGACACAGCTTTCCGACGCCATAGTTTTCGGAGTACTGATCGTGATACTTCTGATCAAGCCCACCGGACTTCTCGGCAAAAAGATCAACGTCAAGGTTTAAGGGAGGAAGTAATACATGAAAGAAAAAAGCAGCGTTTTCTCCCGCTTCGGAGACAAAAAGAACCGAGGACGACTCATGTCCTTCGCTCTTGTGATCATTGCATATATTGCTGTTGAAGTTCTTCTTAAGACCGGCAGTCTCGGCAGTATGTTCAGCAGCCTCCTGGTACCGATCACCTGTTACGTTGTGGCCGCTATAGGCCTCAACCTCAATGTCGGTATTTCCGGAGAACTCAATCTGGGCCAGGCAGGATTTATGAGCGTCGGCGCTTTCTGCGGTATCTGCGTGTCCGGCATACTGGCAGGCAGTATTACAGCCGGGATTCCCAGACTTATCATTGCGATCATCTGCGGTGCGGTACTGGCAGCAGTTTTCGGATTTTTGATCGGTATTCCCGTCCTTAAACTTCAGGGCGACTATCTCGCGATCGTCACACTTGCTTTCGGTCAGATCATCAAGAGTATTTTCATGAACGCATATATCGGCATCGACACTGAGGGACTCCACTTCAGTTTCGTGGAGAGCAATTTCAAGCTTCAGCCCGGCGGAAAGATGCTCCTGAACGGTCCCATGGGTGCCACCGGTACACAGAAGATCGCCAATTTTACAATAGGGACAGTCCTTGTCATAGTCGCTCTTCTTGTCGTCTATAACCTGATGTTTTCCAGAAGCGGCAGGGCGATCATGGCGGCGAGAGACAATCGTATTGCCGCGGAATCTGTCGGCATTCCGATCTCCAGGACCAAAATGCTGGCGTTTGTTACGTCAGCCGCGCTGGCAGGTGCCGCAGGAGCCCTCTATGGACTTAATTACTCCACACTGGTCCCGAACAAATTCGATTTCAACACCTCCATTCTGATCCTCGTCTACGTCGTTCTGGGCGGACTCGGGAACATGACCGGCACGATCATTTCGACCGTTGTCCTGATCCTGCTTCCGGAGCTGCTCCGTTCGCTGCAGGACTACAGAATGCTGATCTATGCAGTAGTGCTGATCCTCATCATGCTCGTGACAAACAACGAATGGCTCATGACGAAATGGAAGAGCCTGTTTTCAGGCAAGGCGAAAGGAGGTGCTTAATATGGCTGACAATACAGATAAGAACGTGAAAGCACCCGTCCTGGACGTACAGGATCTCGGCATCGACTTCGGCGGCCTGACAGCAGTAAACGACCTGAACATGCAGGTCTATGACGGCGAGATCGTAGGACTGATCGGCCCCAACGGCGCAGGAAAGACTACCGTTTTCAATCTTTTGACCAAGGTCTACAAGCCTACGAGGGGCAAAATATATTTTGACGGCAAGGATACGGCGGGAAAGAGTGTCGTGGATATCAACAAGGCGGGAATCGCCAGAACATTCCAGAATATCAGGCTGTTCGGCAATCTGACTGTACTGGACAATGTCAAGACAGGTTTCCACAATGTCATTCCGTATTCACCGATCACAGCGATCCTGCGGCTTCCGAAGTATTTCAACAGCGAAAAAGAGATCAATGAAAAAGCGATGGACCTTCTTAAGATCATGGAGCTGGACAAGTACGCGGATTATAAGGCAAGCAATCTTCCCTACGGCGCGCAGAGAAGGCTTGAGATCGCCAGAGCACTGGCTACGAATCCCAAACTTCTTCTTCTGGATGAGCCTGCCGCAGGCATGAACCCTCAGGAGACAGCGGAACTGATGGACATGATCCGCTTTGTCCGCGACCACTTTAAGATCGCGGTTCTGCTCATCGAGCACGATATGAAGCTTGTAATGGGAATCTGCGAGAGGATCACTGTACTTAACTACGGAATGATGCTGGCTCAGGGAACGCCGGAGGAGATCCAGTCAAATCCTGAAGTCATCAAAGCGTACCTGGGGGACTAACATATGCTGAAAGTAACGGACTTAAAAGTAAAATACGGCATGATCGAAGCCATCAAGGGAATCTCTTTTGAGGTACGCGACGGTGAGATCGTGACAATGATCGGCGCGAACGGAGCCGGAAAGACGACGACGATGCACGCGATCTCCGGTCTTGTCAAGGCCGCGGAAGGAAGCATTAAACTCGACGATGTGGAACTGACTAAGACTCCTGCCAACAAGATCGTAGGCATGGGCCTTGCGCAGGTTCCCGAGGGAAGAAGAGTCTTCGCGGAACAGACTGTCGAAGAGAACCTGATCCTGGGCGCTTATCTGCGGAAGGACAAAGCAAAAATGGCCGAGGATATGGAGGAAGTCTATAAGCTGTTCCCGCGTCTTAAGGAAAGAAGAAAACAGCTTGCCGGAACACTGTCCGGAGGCGAGCAGCAGATGCTTGCTATGGGCAGAGCCCTTATGGCAAAGCCTTCCATCCTTCTTTTGGACGAGCCGTCCATGGGACTTTCGCCGCTCCTCGTATCAGAGATCTTCCACATTATCAGGGAGATCAACGACAAGGGAACGACTATCCTTTTAGTTGAGCAGAATGCCAAAAGAGCGCTGGCCATAGCGGACAGGGCGTACGTACTGGAAACAGGCAGCATCACACTGGAGGGGACCGGTGAAGAGCTTGCGAACGACGAGAGAGTGCAGAAAGCCTATCTCGGCGGATGAGCGCTTTTTATAAAGCGGGTATGGTTACTTACAATGATCACAGGGAGGAAGCATAATGTACGTTAAAGATCATATGACAGAGAAACCTTATACGATCACAAAGGATGTAGTGATCTCCAAAGCGGTTGAGATCATGAGAAAGAATCATTTTCACCGCCTGCCCGTGGTAGATGACCAGGGCAAACTGATCGGACTTGTCACGGGAGGTCTCGTAAAAGAAAAGAGCGGAGCGAGCTCCACATCTCTCTCCATCTATGAACTCAATTATCTTCTGAGCAAGACCCAGGTCCAGGACATCATGATCACGGACGTCAAGACGATCTCTCAGGATGTATTTGTTGAGGTTGCGGCCCAGACCATGCTGGAAAACGAGATCTCTGTTCTTCCTGTAGTGGATGAGAACAACAAAGTGATCGGGATCATCACAGATAAAGATATTTTCCAGGCTTTCGTAGAACTTCTCGGATACAGGAAACAGGGAACAAGATTCATTTTCGCCGCCACCGACACTCCCGGCGAATTTGCTCCAATGGCCAAGTGTTTCGGCGACAACAACGCCAATCTGGATTCTCTGGCAGTCTATCACACTAAGGAAAGAGGAGCCGAGATCGTGGTCAAGGCTTCCGGCGCCATCTCTGTGGAAGATATGGCGCAGATCCTTGTCAATGAGGGATTCAAACTCAAAGGGATCGTACAGACGACCAAATTCGGCACTACCAAAAACTTTGATGTCCCGGAAAAGACCTGCTGATCCGCGGAGGTGATCAGATGAAATTCTTAATGCCGACTCTTGTATATTCAGAAGAGAATTGTGTACTGAGCCACAGCGCTGAGCTCGCTTCTCTGGGAAGCCGCGCGCTGATCGTGACCGGAAAAAGCAGTGCCAGAAGATGCGGCGCTTTTGCGGATGTCACGGCTGCTCTTGATAAGCACGGCGTATCCTGGGTTGAATTCGCGGAAGTGGAGGAGAATCCTTCAGTGGAAACGATCATGAGAGCCAGGCAGGTGGGCTGCAAGGTGAAGGCCGATTTCGTGATCGGCATCGGCGGCGGATCCCCCATGGACGCGGCGAAAGCGATCGCCCTGATGATCCGCCACCACGACCAGGACTGGGAGTATCTCTATGACAAAACAGCGGAGACCTCCACTTTGCCGATCGCCGAGATCCCTACCACAGCCGGAACCGGTTCGGAAGTCACAGCTGTCTCTGTTCTTACAAGGCACGACAAACACGTCAAGGGATCCATTCCCCACAAGATCTTTGCGGATCTTGCGCTGATCGACGGCAAGTATCTTTCCGGAATGCCGGAACAGATCCTCGCCAACACTACAATGGACGCTCTCTGCCATCTCTACGAGAGTTACATTCACTCAGCCGCGACAGACTTCAGCAGAATGTGCGCGGAAGCAGGCATCAAAGTCTGGGCCCGCAGCAAGGATATAGTCCTGGGCAAAAGAGAGGCTTCCCCTGAGGACTATCAGAATATGATGAACGCCTCCTGTATGGCAGGCATGGCCATCGCGCACACCGCGACTTCTATGCCGCACGCCCTCAGCTACAGACTTACCTACAGCGCCCATATGGCTCACGGAAAGGCCTGCGGATACTTCCTTGCCGGCTATCTGAGGGAAGCGGATCCTGTGGAAGTAAACCATATTTTGTCCCTCGCCGGATTTAAGACAGTAGAGGAACTTGAGGAATACTATGTAGTGACCTGCGGAAGAGACGAGGTCCCTCTGGAGATCCTTGAGCAGTCGGTGGAAGAAGTGTTTGCCAATAAAGGCAAGTGCAAGCTCCCGCCTTTCCCCGTCTACGAAGCGGTCATCAGAAGAATTGCCGGAATCTGAAAGAACGGATATGATCATGACAATGAAAAAAGCCTTCATCAGCAAGTGATGAAGGCTTTTTATTGAGCAGGGGAAGAGGGATTCGAACCCCCATGAACGGTTTTGGAGACCGTGATACTGCCATTGTATGATTCCCCTATATACTTATAAACGGTTCTTTTTGTCCGTCAACATTTGAGAGTATAACACAACCTATTAGGATGTTCAACTAAAATTTACGGAGAAGTAAATAAAATCATTAGACATACCGTGTATGTACATTTTGAATTCGTATGATATAATTCCTTGAGACAATAATATAAATCACTTACCCCATAGGAGGAGAGAGCGCGATCTATGAGTAAAGTCAGACGGATCTATGTTGAGAAGAAGGAGCCCTACGCGGTTGCGGCAAGACAGCTGAGGGATGACATCATCGGCTTTTTGGCAGTGAAAGGGCTTACCGGTGTTCGGAAACTGATCCGATACGATGTGGAGAATGTCTCCGATGAAGTTTTTGAAACCGCGTGCAGGACAGTCTTTTCAGAGCCGCCCGTGGATATTCTTTACAGAGAAACAATCGATGTTCCCGCGAACGGGCATGTTTTCAGTGTTGAAGCCCTTCCCGGACAATTTGACCAGAGAGCGGACAGCGCGGTCCAGTGCGTCCAGTTTCTAAATGAAAACGAACAGCCTGTGATCAGGACGGCGGAGACATATATTCTTCTCGGTGATATCACTGATGAGGAACTTGAGAGGATCAAGCATTACTGCATCAATCCTGTCGACTCCCGGGAGACCGGTATGGAGAAGCCCGAAACGCTTCAGATGGATTACCCGGAAGCGGAGGATGTCAGGGTCATGACCGGAATGATCAGTATGAACGAGACAGATCTTATGGATCTGTACGCTTCACTGGGACTTGCGATGACTCCCAACGACTTTAAGTTCATCCAGGACTATTTTGCCGGCACTGAGCACAGAGATCCCACTATCACTGAGATCCGTGTTCTGGACACCTACTGGTCGGATCACTGCCGCCACACCACCTTCTCCACGGAACTTCAGGATGTGGAATTTGAGGACGGCTACTACAGGGACATCATCGAGCCCACTTATTTCAGTTATCTCGACACCAGAGAAGAGTTTTATAAAGACAGAGACGACAAATATGTCTGCCTGATGGATCTCGCCATCATGGGAATGAAAAAGCTCAAGGCAGACGGCAAGCTTAACGATCAGGAAGAATCTGACGAGAATAACGCCTGCTCTGTTGTTGTACCCGTGGAAGTTGACTATGGAAACGGGCCCGAGACGGAGGAATGGCTTGTCTTCTTTAAAAACGAGACGCACAATCATCCCACGGAGATCGAGCCTTTCGGCGGCGCAGCTACCTGCCTTGGCGGAGCGATCCGCGACCCGCTCTCCGGAAGAGGCTATGTATATCAGGCAATGCGCGTGACCGGCGCGGCAGATCCCACAGTTCCCGTATCCGAGACTCTTGAGAACAAACTTCCCCAGAAGAAGCTTGTCACAGGTGCCGCAAAGGGCTACTCCAGCTATGGAAACCAGATCGGCCTTGCGACGGGACTTGTAAAAGAGATCTACCATCCCGGCTATGTCGCAAAGAGAATGGAGATCGGCGCTGTCATGGGCGCTGCGGCGCGCAGAAATGTTAAGCGTGAGAACAGCGATCCCGGCGATATCATCATCCTGCTCGGCGGCCGCACGGGTCGCGACGGAATGGGCGGCGCTACCGGCTCCTCCAAGGCGCACAACGACCAGTCCCTTACAGACTGCGGAGCTGAGGTCCAGAAGGGTAACGCCCCTACTGAGAGAAAGCTCCAGCGACTTTTCAGAAGGCCTGAAGTCTCAAGCATAATCAAGAAATGCAACGACTTCGGAGCAGGCGGAGTATCCGTAGCAATCGGTGAACTGGCAGACGGCCTTAAAGTCAATCTCGACCTTGTTCCCAAGAAATATGAAGGTCTGGACGGAACAGAACTTGCCATCTCCGAATCCCAGGAGAGAATGGCCGTAGTGGTCGCGCCTGAAGATAAGGAACAGTTCCTTGCTTACGCGGCGGAAGAGAACCTCGAGGCTACTCCAGTCGCTGTAGTCACGAAAGAGCCCAGGCTTGTGCTCAACTGGAGAGGCAGGCCCGTCGTGGATATTTCAAGGGCTTTCCTTGACACGAACGGCGCGCATCAGGCTACTGATGTAAAAGTTCTCATGCCCTCTGAGAAGGACAATTATCTCAATAAATTCGCGTGTGAAGGCGTGCGGGAAGCATTTGGCGACCGCAGAAACCGCGATATGACCGGTGAGGACTTCGTAAAAGCCATGAAGAGTTCTCTCGCGGATCTCAACGTGTGCTCTCAGAAGGGCCTCGTTGAAATGTTCGACGCCTCCATCGGAGCCGGTACAGTGGATATGCCTTACGGCGGAAAGTATCAGCTTACCGAGACCCAGACGATGATCGCCAAACTCCCTGTTCTTGGCGGCAAGACCGATACAGTGACTATGATGAGCTATGGATTTGATCCGTATCTCAGTTCCTGGAGCCCCTATCACGGAGCAGTTTACGCCGTGACGGAGTCTGTCGCCAAAGTAGTGGCGGCCGGCGGTGATCTCACTAAGCTCCACCTCACTTTCCAGGAATATTTTGGCAGGATGTCCAAGGATCCTGCCCGCTGGAGCCAGCCTTTCTCCGCTCTTCTTGGCGCCTATGACGCGCAGCTCGGATTCGGGATCGGCAGTATCGGCGGCAAGGACAGTATGTCCGGAACCTTCAATGACATCGACGTGCCTCCGACACTGGTATCTTTTGCCGTAGACGTGGCTGAGATAGGCGACGTGATCACTCCCGAGCTCAAGAAAGCCGGCGATAAGCTTGTGCAGATCGATATCGAGAGAGATGAATACGACATTCCGGTATACACGGATGTCTGTGAGATCTACGGGAAGGTCACCGAGCTCATGAGAGAGGGCAAAGTGAAAGCCGCATATGCTGTAGACTGTTACGGCGCGGCTCCCGCAGCCGCCAAGATGGCGTTCGGCAACGGATTCGGCGTCGCTTTCACAGACGAAGTTCCCCTCAAGCACCTGTTCAGGAACAGGATCGGCGACCTGATCATTGAGATGGAGCCCGGCTGCGAGCAGATCCTCGAGGATCGCATCCCGGACAACTATACAGTGATAGGCACTGTCAAAGAAAGCGGCAGCGGCGCAGCCTTTACATGGCGCGGCGCGGCAGTTTCCATGAATGACGCGGTTAAGACATGGAAGGCTCCTTTGGAAAAGGTATTTCCCACTAAGGCGTCTACGGATACATCTGTGATCGACACACCGATCTATGATAAGGGCAGCATCGCTGTATGCAGCCATAAGATCGCGCAGCCCACGGTCTTCATCCCGGTATTCCCCGGAACGAACTGTGAATATGATACTGCGGCAGCTTTCGAAGCGGCCGGAGCAAAGACGATCACAAGAGTATTCACGAACCTCAGTCCTCTGGATATCAGGGAGAGTGTCAGCGCATACGCAAAGGCTATAGATGAAGCCCAGATCATCATGTTTCCGGGCGGTTTCTCCGCAGGCGACGAACCTGATGGAAGCGCCAAATTCTTTGCGACCGCATTCAGAAATGCAGTCATCGAGGACGCGGTGGGAGACCTCTTAAACAAGAGAGACGGACTGATCCTCGGAATCTGCAACGGCTTCCAGGCCCTTATAAAGCTCGGTCTGGTTCCGAACGGCAGGATCACGGGACAGAACGATAATTCACCTACACTGACTTACAACACGATCGGCCGCCATATTTCCAAGATGGCGTACACCAAGGTCGTGACCAATAAGTCCCCCTGGCTTTCCGGCGCACAGCTCGGCGGCGTGTACACCAATCCCGCTTCCCATGGAGAGGGCAGGTTCGTGGCGCCTAAGGAGTGGATCGACAGACTCTTTGAAAACGGCCAGGTAGCTACGCAGTACTGCGATCCTGACGGCAATATTTCCATGGACGAGGAGTGGAACATCAACGGTTCCTATGCTGCGATCGAAGGTATTACCTCTCCTGACGGCAGAATCCTCGGCAAGATGGCGCACTGCGAGAGAAAGGGAAGAGGCGTCAACCTCAATATTTACGGAGAACAGGATCTCCGGCTATTTGAGAGCGGCGTTCGCTATTTTAAATAATCGATGTGAAATTTGGGGAGTATGTGCGGTTTTTTGCCGCGCATACTCCGTGTTATGAACCGCGGCATTAAAAACCGCGCTGCCGGGTCAAAAGAGAGACAAAACGCCAATGAATCCCAATTACAGCAGGATCCTGGAAAAGGAAATACAGAAGATCGACGAAAGCGGCGTTAAACCAGCGCTTCTGCTGCACAGCTGCTGCGCGCCCTGTTCCAGTTATGTTATGGAATACCTGAGGGAACATTTCAGGATCACTGTCTTTTATTACAATCCGAATATTACTTCTGAAGAAGAATACAGTTACAGACTGTCGGAAGAAAAGCGTCTGATAGGAGAGTATAACCGGCAGGTAGAGGCACAGGACTTCGAGGGAATGAACTCCACTGAAGCGGCGGAGAAGATCGATATCCTCGAGTGTCCTTACGACCCGGAGAATTACCTTGAAGCAGTTAAGGGATATGAGGAATGTCCTGAAGGCGGAGAGCGGTGCGGGATCTGCTTTGAGATGAGACTGAGAAAGACTGCGCAGGCAGCGCGGGAAGGCGGATTTGACTGCTTTACCACGACTCTGACCATCAGCCCGCTCAAGAACGCGGCGATACTGAACGAGATCGGAGAGAGAGTCGGCGCGGAATACGGAGTGGACTTCCTTCCTTCCGATTTTAAGAAAAAGAACGGTTACAAGAGATCCATTGAGCTGTCCAGGCAGTTCAGCCTCTACAGACAGAATTTCTGCGGATGCGCGTTTTCCAAAAGAGATGCGCAAAAGAGAGAAGAGAAATAACAGCATAGACAAGGAGTATACAGTGGAAAAATTTCTGAATCTGATCTCCGCCGAGATGGCGGGTGCTTTCGATGCGGCAGGGTATGACAGCGAACTTGGCAAGGTCACTGTCTCAAACCGCCCTGATCTGTGTGAATACCAGTGCAACGGCGCAATGGCCGGCGCCAAAAGATACCATAAGGCGCCGATCATGATCGCGAACGACGTGGCGGCGAAGCTTCAGGACTCGAAAGTGTTCTCATCGGCGGAAGCTGTAAAGCCGGGTTTTCTTAACCTGAAGATCCGGGAGGACTTTATCAGCGACTACCTGGGTAAGATGAGCCGCGCGGAAAAGTTCGGCCTTGAGACGCCCGAAAAGCCCGCCTCCATCATTCTCGATTACGGCGGCCCCAACGTTGCCAAACCTCTTCACGTAGGGCACCTCAGAAGCGCCGTTATCGGAGAGGCTGTAAAGAGGATCGCCAGGTATCACGGTGAAAAAGTTATCGGCGATATCCATCTCGGAGACTGGGGACTTCAGATGGGCCTTGTGATCACAGAGGTTTCTAAGAGACAGCCGGATCTGTGCTATTTTGACCCTTCTTATGAGGGGGAATATCCTGAAGAGGCACCTTTCACGGTCACTGAACTTGAAGAAATCTATCCCACGGCAAGTAAGAAATCAAAAGAAGATCCGGAGTACTATGCCGAGGCGATGGCCAACACCCACCGGCTTCAGGAAGGCGACCGGGGCCTGCGCGCTCTGTGGAATAAGATCATTGAGGTCTCCGTTGCCGACATGAAGAAGAACTACGCCAACCTGGACGTCGATTTTGACCTCTGGTGGGGAGAATCCACAGTTCACGACACGATTCCCGGCATGGTCGCCGATATGAAGGAAAAAGGCCTGGCTTACGAGTCAAACGGCGCTCTCGTTGTCGATGTAGCTAAGGAGAGCGATACCAAGGAGATCCCTCCCTGCATCATCCTCAAGTCCGACGGCGCCGCGCTCTATACGACCACAGACCTTGCGACGATCAGCGAGAGAGAGAGGCTCTATCACCCGGACGAGATCATTTATATCACGGACAAGCGCCAGGAGCTTCACTTCCAGCAGGTTTTCAGGACTGCCAGAAAGTGCGGGCTGGTGCCTGAGAGTACAGAGCTTCGCCATATCGGTTTCGGCACTATGAACGGCAAAGACGGCAAGCCTTTCAAGACGAGAGACGGCGGCGTCATGAAACTTTCAGATCTGATCAGCGACATCAACGAGGAGATGAGGGGCAAAATAGCGTCGAATCCCGAGATCGGACCCGAGGAAGCTGAGAAGACGGCTAAACAGGTCGCTCTCGCCGCCCTGAAATACGGAGATCTTTCCAATCAGGCCTCGAAGGACTATATTTTCGATATCGAGAGATTCACTTCCTTCGAGGGAGACACAGGTCCTTATATCCTGTACACCATCGTAAGGATCAAATCCATTCTCGGCAAGTATGCCGCGGCAGGCGGAAGAGACCTGTCTGATCTCAGGATCGGCCTGGCGCAGAGCAAAGCCGAGAAGGATCTTATGGCGGACCTGGCGGCATTTGGCGCGATGATGGACAATGCGTATGCAGAGATCGCGCCTCACAGAATCTGTGCGTATATTTATCAGCTGTCAAATGACTTCAACAGTTTCTATCACTCCACAAAGATTCTCTCCGAGCAGGACACGCAGAAAAAGGAAAGCTGGATCGCGCTCTTAAAGCTTACTCTTGACATTCTCAGCACATGCATCGATGTTCTGGGATTCTCAGCGCCTGAGAGAATGTAAGCGGCGCTCCGTCGTCTATTGACGATTTACAGAAGCTGTAAAAAGTGCTATGGTGATAGGGATATTATAGTTTTTTGCATAGAAACAAATGGGGTTTCGTTATGGCTTCTGGAAAAGTAATGATCTTTATGGGGGATGGATACGGAAAGTCTGCGGCTTCGCTCGGAATCGCTATGAAAAGGGCTTCGGAGGGAGACAGTATCGTCATCATCCAGTTCCTCAAGGGAAAGGGGATCACAGACAGTCCTTTCACCAAAAGACTTGAGCCGGAGATCAAGATCTTCCGATTTGAAAAATCGGAGATAGATTACATGGAGCGTACCGAGGAAGAGCAGGAAGAGGCCGCGGTCAATATCCGCAACGGCCTGAATTTTGCCAGGAAAGTGCTCACCACAGGCGAATGCAATCTCCTGGTCCTCGATGAAGTGCTCGAAGTCGTCAACAAGAAAATCATTTCGGTGGATGATCTGAGGGAACTCGTGGAATCCCGCGCGGATACGGATATCATCATTACCGGAAGCGAGATGAATGTGGAGGTCTGCAAATTTGCTGACAAGATCTCCGAGATAGGGAACATGCAGTTCAAGAATTTCTGATTGACTGCGCGCCGCGGGGCGCCGGTAGGAAGGATGGGAAAATGGCAGTTTTTAAAGGATCTGCAGTAGCAATTGTGACGCCCTTTAAGGAGACGGATGAGTCCGTCAACTACGAGGCCTTTGCCGATATCATCGATTATCAGATCGACAACGGGACGGACGCGATCGTTGTCTGCGGCTCTACCGGAGAAGCGGCCACGATGTCAGAGCAGGAGCATCTCGATGTCTGCAAGTTCTGTATTGAACACACAAAGGGAAGAGTTCCCGTGATCGCAGGCACCGGCTCCAACAGGACCCTGACCGCAATGCAACTCTCAAAGGAAGTCGCCTCTTACGGAGCAGACGGCCTGCTCCTCATTTCCCCTTACTACAACAAGGGAACCCAGGACGGCGTTTACAAGCACTTTAAGATGGTCGCGGATGAAGTGCCCGGCACTCCCGTTATCCTTTACAATGTGCCCAGCCGCACCGGCGGAAATGTTCTGCCCCAGACAGTAGCGAGACTTGTCAAAGATGTTCCCAACATCGTCGGTATCAAGGAAGCCAGCGGCGACATCAGCCAGATCGTCAAACTCATGACCCTCTGCGACGGAAACATCGATCTCTATTCAGGCAACGACGACCAGGTCGTTCCGCTTCTCTCGATGGGCGGGCTCGGCGTGATCTCTGTCGTAGCAAACGTAGCTCCCAAGGCAATGCATGATCTGTGCCGGAAGTTCTTTGACGGAGACGTCAAGGGCGCCGCAAAGCTCCAGATGGACACTCATGAGCTGTTCGAGGCTCTGTTCTGCGAAGTCAACCCGATTCCCGTCAAGAAAGCTGTAAACCTTATGGGCCAGAACGCCGGACCTCTTCGCATGCCTCTTACGGAAATGACGCCCGCAAATACAGAGAGACTTCGCAAGGCAATGCAGAATTTCGGACTTATCTGATTAGGGGGAGAAAGAATGATCAGGATCATTATCCACGGCTGCTGCGGCAGAATGGGACATATCATCACTGAAATATGTGAAAAAGATGAAAAGACACAGGTAGTAGCAGGCGTTGACGCTTTTGGCGACGCATACGCCGGATTTCCTGTTTACAGAGATCTAAGTGACTGCCCGGAAGCGGATGTAGTCATTGATTTTTCCACAGCTTCCGCTGTAGACGGACTTCTTGCCTACTGCACAGCGAAGAACCTTCCTGTAGTAGTATGCACCACAGGACTCTCAGATGAGCAGACTAAAGCGCTCCAGAGCGCGGCAGAAAAGATAGCGGTGCTCAAATCCGCAAATATGTCAGTGGGCGTGAACCTGATCGAGGCTCTGATCGCGCAGGCCGCCCCGAAGCTCGCACAGGCAGGATTCGACATCGAGATCGTTGAAAAGCATCACAACCAGAAGATCGATGCCCCCAGCGGTACGGCTCTGGCTCTTGCCGATGCCGCAAACGCCGCTCTTGGAAACGAGTATGAATATGTCTACGACCGCACAGGCAGAAGGATGAAGAGACCTGTGAAAGAGATCGGGATCTCCGCAGTCCGCGGGGGATCCATTGTGGGCGACCACGACGTGATCTTCGCCGGACAGGATGAAGTGATCACCCTTTCACACAGGGCTTACAGCCGGGCCGTATTCGGAAAAGGCGCCGTTGAGGCCGCAAAATACCTGGCAGGCAGGAAAGCAGGATTCTACACCATGAGCGATGTGCTCAGCTGATCACACAATAACACGGGGACCGCTTCGGCGGTCCCTTCTTTGAAGGCAGATTTGCGGGAGAGCAGGATATGCGCATCAGACCTTGCATAGATATACATAACGGCCGCGTTAAGCAGATCGTGGGAAGCACTCTGAAGGACCAGGGGGACCGCTCCATGGGAACTGCTGTGGAAAATTTTGTTGCGGACAGGGACGCCTCCTATTACGCTTCCGTATACAGAGATATGAACCTGCGGGGCGGGCATATTATCCTTCTCAATTCTGTCAGGGAAGAAGCATATAAAAAAGACATGGAACAGGCAATGGGCGCCCTGGCCGCTTTCCCGGGAGGCATGCAGATCGGCGGAGGCATTACGCCTGAGACTGCCGGAACCTTTCTTGACGCAGGAGCTTCTCACGTGATCGTGACGTCCTATGTGTTCAGGGACGGAAAATTAAGTGAGAGAGCGCTCTCGGAAATGATAAGCGCAGCCGGGCGGGAGAGGATCGTACTGGACCTCAGCTGCAGGAAGAGAATTGACGGGAAATATGTAGTAGTTACCGACCGATGGCAAAAGTTTACAGACCTGGAGATCAATAGAGATGTGCTTGACAGGCTTTCCGTCTGCTGCGACGAGTTCCTTATCCACGCGGCGGATGTGGAGGGAAAGCGGTCCGGAATCGAAGAGACTCTTGTATCGTTACTGGGAGAGTGGGAGCAGATGTCGGGATTCCCGATAACCTATGCAGGCGGCGTCCGCTCTTTGAGCGACATTGAACTGATAGGAAAGCTGTCAGGCGGAAGGATGGATGTCACAGTGGGCAGCGCGCTGACGCTGTTTGGCGGCAATCTGACTCTTGAGGATCTGGCAGAAGCTGCGAATAAGATCTGAAACAGTCCGGTAACAAATGCGAAAGGCGTAAAAAATCCGGACCGGCGGAGAGTTTTTTCTCTCCGCCGGTCCGAATTTTATAATTATGATCAGAGCTTTGTCACATTAACAGCCTGGGGGCCTTTCTCGCCCTGGACAATATCGAATTCAACTTCCTGGCCTTCTTCAAGGGTCTTGAAACCTTCGCCGTTGATACCTGTATAATGCACGAATACATCGTTTCCTTCCGAATCACTGATAAATCCAAAACCGCGCTGGTTATTGAATCTTCTGACTACACCCTTACTCATGTTGTTACCTCCAAATTGTGTGATGAATAGTACAGCGCAATTGTTTGTGAAAAATAAAACAATTTGTGCAACATTATCAAAATAGCACAGGTATACTTAAAAGTAAAGATACAAAACAGATAAATGTTTTATCGATGATCAATGATACTAACTACCATTTACTTGCCCAAACCCTTTACTTTAAAACTTTACAATGCTAAAATATTAAGTGCAGGTTGGCATTACTTGAATGTAAGGAGTAGCGGGGTATGAACAAAAAGATCAGAACAGAGGCTGTGGACAGCCTTTTTGAAGCCATTTTAACACTGGAGAACAAAGAGGAATGTTACAGTTTCTTTGAGGACCTGTGCACTGTCAACGAACTCCTCTCGCTTTCCCAGCGGTTTGAAGTGGCTACAATGCTGCGCAGACACGACACTTATCTCAAGATCGCGGAGAAGACCGGAGCGTCTACCGCGACGATCAGCCGTGTGAACCGTTCCCTGAATTACGGAGACGACGGATATGCGCTTGTCTTTGCCAGAATGGACAGCATGAAAGATTTCATCGAGGCGGAGAAGTCGGCAGGAGTAACCGGCGAGTAAGAGGACACTATTTTGGCTAACAAACGTTCGAACATACTTCAGTACATATTGCTGTTCGCGGGAGGAGCGCTGCTGTATCTGGCAGCGGTCCTTCCCTTTTTGATATATCACGGCGGTATCTTTTTTTATTACGGTGATTACAATGTTCAGCAGGTGCCTTTCTACATACTCGCGCACAGGGCAGTACGCAGCGGCCGCTTCTTCTGGAATCCGTACATCGACCTGGGAAGCAGTATGGGCGCAAGTATGTCTTTCTATCTGTGGGGCAGTCCCTTTTTCTGGCTGACGATCCCTTTTAGCGAGAAGATGATCCCCTACATTCTTCCTCTCGTCATGTCCCTGCGCTACGGGACCGCGATGGTCACTTCTTACGCATATATCAAAAGGAATGTCCGCAGTAATTTCTGGGCTGTGATCGGAAGTCTTTTATACACTTTCTCGGGATTTCAGGCCTGCAACATCGTATTTCAGCATTTTCACGACGCGACGGCTTTTTTCCCGCTGTATCTTCTGACTTTTGACGACGCTGTCGGGAAGAACAGAACAGCCGGATTCACGCTCATGACGGCTCTGATGTCGGTCATAAACTATTATTTCTTCTTCGGACAGGCGATCTTCATCCTTATCTACTATATTGTGAGGTACTGTCCGTCAAGAGATCCCCACAGGATAGCAGGCGATGTGATCCGGGTTCTCTTAAGCGGGATCCTGGGGCTTTTGATATCCGCTTTTTTTCTTGTGCAGTCGGTGTACGGGCTCAGCGGAAACAGCCGTCTGAACGACTACATAAACGGCTATGGGATCTTCGCCTTTGATGAGGGCGTAACTCCCCTGGCCATTATCAAATCACTGTTTATGGTGCCGGATATCATCGCCAAGCCAACTCTTTTCTCGGGAGAGCAGGTAAAGAACGGCTCGCTGGCTGCTTATCTGCCCTGTTTTTCACTGACAGGCGTGATCGCGTATATGAAAGTATTCCGCAGGTCCTGGAAAAGCAGAATGATCGCGGTATGCGGCGTAATGGCTTTCATCCCTCTTTTTAATTCAGTCTTCAGCGCTTTCAACTCGGAGTACTACGCAAGATGGTTTTATATGCCCATCCTGATCATGGCAGCTATGACAGCCCGCGCGCTCGAATCGGCCGGCAGGACCGAACTTATGAAGGCAGCCCGCGTCACTGTGATCATCACTGTACTGATCATGCTGAGCGCGCTTGTTCCCGTGATAGAGAAAGGGAAAACAAAATGGTTTTCTGTCAGCAGCAACAATGACCTTCTTGTCATCGAGATCGCGGCGACTGCCGCTCAGCTTCTCATTCTGGTACTTCTCCTCATCATTCTGCCGAATGTCAGAAGTATGTCAAAATACAGAAAGCCTGCGCTTCTCATCGCCGCTGTATTCTGCTGTCTTTTGACCAATCTGGCAGTTTTGTACAACGGAAACTCACTGATCGCGCGAACGGGAGGCGTGAAGTGGAGAAAACAGATGCTGGATTCTAAACCGGAACTTCCGGATACGTCGTCGTTTCTGAGAGTGGAGACAGACGGGACGTCGACGAACTACGAGATGGTGTGGGGTTATCCCACTATCCACTGCTTCGAGAGCACGGTTAATCCTTCCATCTTTAGTTTTTACAGAAAGATCGGAATGATCCGGACAGTAGAATCGACACTTCCGATCGACAGGGCCGGCGCAAGGGCGCTCCTCTCCGTACGCTATTATATAGAAAATACTCTTGTAAAACCTTCCGAGACTCTCGAAGAAAAGGGCGGTATTGTCGGATATGACGACTATACGGATACAGACGGATACAGGATCTATGAAAACTCCAATTATATTCCGATGGGTTTCACTTTCGACAGTTTTATAAGGGATGCGGAATACAGTTCCATGAAGAAGGGAGAGATGACAGACAGACTGCTTGTCAGGGACATCATCCTCACAGAGGAACAATGCGCCAGATACGGCAAGTATATGGAGGAAGACAGGCATGCTGATGAGCAGGTCATGAGCGATCAGGAATTTGCGAGGTACTGCAGAGAGAGGGCAGAATCATCCTGCAAAGATTTCCGTTTTACGTTAAGCGGATTTACCGCAGAGGCAGATCTTCCCGAAGATAATCTGGTATTCTTCTCAGTTCCCTATGACCCGGGCTTTACCGCCGCTGTGGACGGAGCGGAAGTCACGATCGAAAAAGTTGACGGCGGGCTGATGGCGATCCCTGTACCTGCCGGGAAGCATTCCATTGAATTCAGATATCTGCCGGTCGGGATCAGGATGTGTTCTTATATCTCGGCTGCGGCAGTAATAGCGTTTATTATTCTGACTGTCCGCTCCAGAAAAACAAATGTCCTTGCAATGGAGAATAAACCGTGATAGTATAGGTTTCGTCATTGAGTTCGTTTGTAAAGGAGACGGTTTTGAGCGAAAAGACAGAATTCTATATTGTTCGCGCGAGGGCAGTCCCTGAAGTGCTCAGGGGCGTCGCCAAAGCCAACGAATTGCTGGCCTCAGGAAAAGCCAGAACGGTAAACGAAGCCGCGGAACTGGCCGGGATCAGCAGAAGTTCCTATTATAAATTCAAGGACGATATCGAAGAATTCCACGACAGTATGTCCGGAATGAACGTCACACTCTCATGTGAGATCAACGATGAGACGGGAATCCTTGCCAGTCTCCTGGGGATCATATCGGGCTGCAACGCCAATATACTGACTATCCATCAGAGTATTCCGATCAGCGGGGTCGCAGACCTGAGCATCAGCCTGCAGATCAGGGAGAATACTGAGGACATAGGAGGAATGATCCGCAAGATCGAGGCGCTCGGAGGCGTAAGGAAGATCAGGATCATGGGAAGAGATAATATCCACTGAATTACCCGTCGGAAAAAGGAGATTATAGTTATGATACAGATGGCAGTTCTCGGGTTCGGCACGGTCGGCGGCGGAGTTGTTGAAGTTATTGACCGGAACCAGGATGTGATCAGAAAGACTGTTCCACAGGGAATCTATGTAAAATACATTCTTGACCTTCGCGATTTTCCCGGCAATCCCTATAACGACAGAGTGACCCACGACTATCAGGATATTCTTGATGACGGTGAGATCGAAGTGATCTGCGAGACTATGGGAGGCAGGGAGCCCGCTTACACCTTTACCAGAAAAGCACTTGAGCGCGGGATCAGTGTATGTACTTCCAATAAGGAACTTGTAGCGGCCCATGGACCGGAGCTTTTAGAGATCGCGAAAGCGCATAACTGCAGCTATCTCTTTGAAGCAAGCGTCGGAGGCGGAATCCCGCTGATCCGTCCGATCAACGCGTGCCTTACTCAGGAAGATATCACCGCAGTATTCGGTATACTGAACGGGACCACTAATTATATCCTGACCAGGATGGAAAAATCCGGCCTCTCCTTTGAGAACGCGCTCAGAGAAGCCCAGGAGAAGGGTTACGCGGAGAGAAATCCCGCGGCGGATGTGGAAGGCCACGACGCGTGCCGCAAGATCGCGATCCTTTCTTCCCTGATCAGCGGAAAGACTGTCCGGTATGAGGATATCCCTTGTGAAGGAATCTCCCGCGTGACAACAGTGGATTTCGGCTATGCACGCAGCATAAACAGAGCCATCAAGCTCCTCGGCGTCAGCAGAAAGCTCGAGAACGGCAAGTTAAGCGTCCGCACCGCGCCTTTCCTTGTGAGAGAAGACCATCCCCTGCACAGCGTACAGGATGTATTTAACGGAGTCTTTGTCCACGGGAATATGGTGGACGATCTTATGTTCTATGGCAGGGGAGCGGGAAAGTTCCCTACCGCAAGCGCGGTTGTCTCCGACGTTATGGAATGCGCCAGGAACATAGGAAGAAATATCGGATGCAACTGGAGCGGAGAGATCCTTTCTATTGCAGATCCCAAGGAGGAGTCTTACCGCTATTTTGTCAGGGTAGGAAAAGAGGAAGAGCGTGAAGCCGGAGAACTTCTGCACGCGGATTTCATGGTGCACTACGAAGGAGCTCCCGCTGACGAAAGAGCTTTTGTCACCGCCGTAATGACAGAGAGAGAGTATGAAGAGGCAGTGAAGTCATTAAGCAGTGTCAAACAGTGCATTCGTCTCTTGCAGGATTGAGTAAATTCTGCTATTACTTAGTAGGCGGTCTGTAACCGTCACTAATCAGGATTTAATTGATACAGGAGGACAAGCTCCGCGCGCTGCGCGGGGGATCATTTTATGAAAAAAGTAGTTAAATTCGGCGGAAGCTCGCTGGCGGATTCAGAACAGTTCAAAAAAGTGGGCGCGATCATCACAAGTGATCCGTCCAGGGTTTATGTCATCCCGTCAGCGCCCGGCAAGAGGTTCAGCGGCGACGACAAAGTAACGGATCTTCTCTACAGAATGTATAATAAAGCCTATAAGGACGAAGATTTCGGAGAAGAGATGGATGAGATCCGCTCCCGCTATCAGGAGATCATCGAAGGGCTCGGGCTTACAGGCTTTAGTCTGGAAGGAGAGTTTGCTCAGATCGAGAGGATAATGACCCAGAATCCGAACAGCAATTACGCTGCTTCAAGGGGCGAGTATCTCAACGGACGCATCATGGCCCGCTATCTTGGCTATGAATTTATCGACGCCAAAGATGTTATCTTTTTTGACGAACAGGGAAATCTGGACGCGGAGAAGACCAATCAGGTTCTCACCAAGGTTCTCTCTGAGACACCCAGAGCGGTCATTCCGGGATTTTACGGCAGAGGATTTGACGGACATGTCAAGACTTTTTCCAGGGGCGGAAGCGATATCACGGGTTCTATCGTAGCAAGAGCCTGCAAGGCGGACGTCTACGAGAACTGGACAGATGTCTCGGGCTTTATGGTGGCAGATCCCAGGATCATCAATAATCCCGTAGGCATTGAGACTATCACATACAGGGAACTGAGAGAGCTCTCTTATATGGGCGCTTCCGTTCTCCACGAAGACGCGATCTTCCCCGTAAGACATGAGGGGATCCCGATCAATATCCGCAACACTAATTGTCCGGAAGCCGACGGTACCTGGATCGTGGAGAGCACTTGCCAGAAATCCGGCTATGTCATCACAGGCATTGCCGGCAAAAAAGGCTTCTGCGCGGTAACTGTCTCCAAAGCGCTCATGAACTCCGAGGTTGGTTTCGGCCGAAAGGTGCTGCAGGCTTTTGAAGACAACGGCATTTCTTTCGAGCATATGCCTTCCGGTATTGATACAATGACCATCGTTGTTCATGAAGATGAATTCATGCACAAGGAGCAGCGAGTCGTATCCGCCATTCACAGATACGCGCAGCCTGATTCCGTTGAGATCGAGTCGGATCTCGCGCTGATCGCCGTCGTAGGCAGGGGAATGAAGTCCATGCGAGGTACCGCAGGGCGCATCTTTTCCGCCCTCGCTCATGCCCAGGTCAATGTGCGCATGATCGACCAGGGCTCAAGCGAGCTCAACATCATTATCGGCGTTGACAACACTGACTTTGAGATCGCTGTTCGGGCAATCTACGATATTTTTGTTAAAACGAGGATCTGACCTGTTCAGATCTGATCCGGGGAGCCGCTGACACGCCGCTCCCCGGATTTTGTTTTCCCGCAGGAAGGCAGTGAAATAAGGTTTTTTATGCCTTGCATTATCAAATGTTCTGATATAATATGGTTAGAAATAATCTGAAGTCGGAAATGAGGTACAGTATATGGAAACAGGCTGCCTGGAAGTCGTGGTCAACAGGAAAACGAACACACTGATGAAGGCGCTCCACTATGGTGCGATCGTCCTTGCAGTGTGTTTTTGTTTATCTGCTTTTCTCATACACTTTGCGCTGCTGCTTCCGGCAATCGGCTGCATTGTCGGTGCATACTTTTCCTGGCTGGAGACCGTGGTAGATTATGAATACGTCTATGTGGACAAGGAGCTCCGGGTCGCGAAGATCCAGCAGAAGCAGCGAAGGAAAGAACTTGCTGTCTATGACCTTACCAAGATGGAAGTGATGGCGCCGTCAGGATCAGGTCATCTCGACGAGTACAAAGGCAGAAGCCTGACTGTTATTGACTACAGTTCAGGTGAGGACGGCAATAAGCCGTTCCGGTATGAAGTCGTGATGGAAGACGGCAGCAAACTGATCCTTGATATGGTCGGGGAGTACGGAGAGCAGATCATTACCATACTCCGCACCTATTTTCCCAGAAAGGTTTTTACAAACTGACAACAGATAACGTAATATGAGTGATTAAACAGGAGGAGAAAATGGCGAAACTGATCGGTGAAGGTATTACTTTTGATGATGTACTTCTTGTACCCGGTTATTCAACAGTTATTCCCAACGAGGTTGATCTCAGCACGAACCTCACAAAGACGATACGTCTTAATATTCCCATGATGAGTGCCAGCATGGATACCGTCACGGAGCACAGGATGGCGATCGCTATGGCAAGACAGGGCGGAATCGGCATTATCCATAAGAATATGTCCATTGAAGCGCAGGCGGAAGAAGTTGACAAGGTAAAACGCTCCGAGAACGGCGTTATCTCAGATCCTTTTTCTCTTTCTCCCGAACATACTTTGCAGGACGCGGAGGAACTGATGCGCAAATTCAGGATTTCCGGCGTTCCGATCACAGAAGGAAGAAAGCTTGTCGGCATCATCACAAACAGAGATCTGAAGTTTGAGACTGACTATTCCAAGAAGATCCGCGAATCGATGACCTCCGAAGGGCTTGTGACCGCAAAGGAAGGCATTACGCTCGAGGAAGCACAGAAGATCCTGGCCAAGTCCAAGAAGGAAAAGCTACCTATCGTCGATGACGACTACAACCTCGTCGGTCTTATCACGATCAAGGACATTGAGAAGAATATCAAATATCCCAACGCCGCTAAAGACGTCCAGGGCCGCCTTCTGTGCGGAGCCGGCGTAGGCATCACGGCTAATGTGCTCGACAGAGTCGAGGCGCTCAGAAAAGCCAAGGTCGATGTCATCGTTCTTGATTCCTCTCACGGCCATTCCGAGAACGTTCTGCGCTGCATGCGCATGGTCAAGGACGCGTTTCCTGATCTTCCGGTCATCGGCGGCAACATCGCTACGGCTGAAGGCGCTCTGGACCTGATCAAGGCAGGTGCTGACGCTGTAAAGGTAGGAATCGGCCCCGGTTCCATCTGCACAACCCGCGTAGTCACCGGTATCGGCGTCCCGCAGATCACGGCGGTTATGAACGCGTATTCCGTGGCAAAAGATTTCGGGATCCCGGTCATCGCGGACGGCGGCATCAAGTTCTCCGGCGATATGACCAAGGCCCTTGCGGCAGGCGCCAATGTCTGTATGATGGGTTCCATGCTCGCAGGCTGTGAAGAGAGCCCCGGAGCGACCGAACTCTACCAGGGCCGCAAATACAAGGTTTACAGAGGTATGGGTTCCATCGCCGCAATGGAGAACGGCAGTAAGGACAGATACTTCCAGGAGAATGCCAAGAAGCTTGTCCCCGAGGGCGTTGAAGGCCGCGTAGCTTATAAAGGCGAAGTTGAGGACGTGATCTTCCAGATGTGCGGCGGTATCCGCAGCGGTATGGGCCTCACTGGTTCTCATAACATCAGGGAACTTCAGGAGAAGGGTCAGTTTGTCAAGATCACGGCTGCATCTCTCAAGGAGAGCCATCCCCACGATATCCAGATCACAAAGGAAGCCCCCAACTATTCCATGGAGGACACCTGATCTGTATTTTGAGTGACCATTTACAAATCCAATAACACGAAGCAGGAGCAGCAATGGGTAAAGAAGAACTGAACAGAGATGACGCGGCAGCCTCCGCAGAGGAGAGAGTAAGCCGCCATTTTATCGAAAAGGAAATTGACAAAGACCTCGCCGAGGGCGTTTATGACACCGTCCACACCCGCTTTCCGCCCGAGCCTAACGGATATCTGCATATAGGCCACGCCAAGAGTATACTTCTCAATTACGGAATGGCGCAGGAGTACGGCGGAAAATTCAACCTTCGCTTTGACGATACCAACCCCACCAAGGAGAAGAGCGAGTTCGTGGAGTCCATCAAAGAGGACGTGGCGTGGCTCGGAGCTGATTATGAAGACAGGCTCTTTTTTGCCTCCAACTACTTCGATCAGATGTATGAGATCGCTGTAGATCTTATCAAAAAAGGGAAGGCCTATGTGTCGGACCTGACTGCCGAGCAGATGAGGGAATACCGCGGGACTCTGGACGAGCCCGGGATCAATGATCCCAACAGGGACAGGAGTGTTGAGGAAAACCTTGATCTCTTCACCAGAATGAAGAACGGCGAATTCGCTGACGGAGAGAAGACTCTTCGCGCGAAGATCGATATGACAAGTTCCAACATGAATATGAGAGATCCGATCCTCTACAGAGTGGCTCATATGTCTCATCACAATACGGGCGACAAGTGGTGCATCTATCCGATGTACGACTATGCGCACCCCATTGAGGACGCGATCGAGAATATTACACACTCTCTGTGCACTCTTGAATTTGAGGATCACAGGCCTCTCTATGACTGGGTCGTAAAGGAAGCCGGATTTGTGCATCCCCCCAGACAGATCGAATTTGCCAAGATGTATCTGACCAATGTGGTCACCGGCAAGAGATATATCAAGAAGCTTGTGGAAGAGGGCATCGTAGACGGATGGGACGATCCCAGACTTGTGAGTATCTCCGGCCTTCGCCGCAGGGGCTTTACTCCTGAGTCCATCAAGAAATTTGTGGAACTCAGCGGTATCTCCAAGGCCCAGTCCTCTTCAGACTACGCGATGCTCGAGTACTGCATCAGAGAAGATCTCAAGCCGAGCTGCAGCAGAATGCTTACAGTTCTTAATCCCCTCAAGCTGATCATCGACAATTATCCCGAGGATCAGACAGAGATGCTTGACGCCGACAATAATCTTGAGAATCCGGAACTGGGCGTCAGACAGATTCCTTTCGGCAGGGAACTGTGGATCGAGAAAGAAGATTTCCTGACGGCTCCGATTCCCAAGTACAAGAGGCTGTATCCCGGAAACGAAGTACGCCTGATGTATGCTTATTTCGTGAAATGCACCGGCTATGACACCGACGAGAACGGCAATGTGACGGCGGTTCACTGTACTTATGACCCCGAGACGAAGAGCGGGAGCGGATTTACAGGCCGCAAAGTCAAGGGCACGATCCACTGGGTAAGCGCGAAGGAAGCTGTTCCGGTCATGGTCAGACTCTACGAGAACATCGTAGATGAGGAGAAGGGCGTTTACAATGAAGACGGATCGCTCAATCTGAACCCGAACTCCCTGATCGAGTGCAGCGCTTATGCCGAGCCTGCGCTGAAAGACGTAAAGCCTTTTGACAGGTTCCAGTTTGTAAGAAACGGCTATTTCTGCGTGGACTGCCACGATTCGAAGGAAGGCGCTCCCGTGTTTAACAGGATCGTCGGCCTTAAGAGTTCCTTCAAACTGCCGAAGTGATAACTGATCACAAATATAAAAGCGCGTGGATGTTTTTATCCGCGCGCTTTTTTTATTCATCTGCAGGAACCTCAGCTGTATATCTTTTCAAAGAACCGTATCAGTTCATTTGTTTCTTCCATAAATCTCCCGGGATCAAAAGAGCCTTTTTCAAGAAGCCTTAGAACAGTATCTTTTTTCGAAAGATCCAAAAGCCTGCTGATCCTTCCGGCGTCCCCGGCCGTAAGTGTTCCCGGAAGTATCGCTTCTGCAAGCACTTCCGATCGGCGTTCATTATATGGGGCAGTGCCTGAGAGAACAGCCTCCTGGTTTTCAAAGGTTCCGTCACTCTCTGCCCGCTCAAGAAACAGGAACATATACGGATACCTGCGCATGGCTGAACATTCGGACGCAGTGATCTTTCGCTGCAATTCAAAGTATGGAAGAGGTCCGGCCTTTGCGATCCCGGAATTAAGCTCAACAAGAGCAAATCTGGCGCTGTATTCGGCAAGGAACTCATAGATTCCGGACTTGCTGTAAAAATAGTGAAAGAGCAGGCCTTTACTGATCCCGGCCTCGGCTACGATCTCGTCCGTGCTTGCGTGGCGGAACCCGTCCCGTGAAAACACTTTAAGCGCACCGTTGATCATACTGTTCTGCTTGGTCTTATTAAGGTCCCAGAATTTCTCATTCAATGCAGCTTCCTCCTCTCCCGGCTTCTTATCATTAATGATAACATTGCCCAAATCCGGCTTCAAGAAAGAGCGTCAATTTATGATGTGTTTACAATTGAGTCTTTAATTTTATATCTAAATAGAGTAGTATGAAATACAGCAGGGCGAATTCTGCCCGATTAAAAATCAACAGGAGGTCAATATGTTCAGATTAGGAAAACTTCTTTTTGGTCTTGCGGTGGCAGGCGCAACTGCGGCAACAGTTTATAATTATCTGGATCAGAAAAACAGTGAGCCGGATGAGGATTTTAACGAGGACTTCGAGGACGACGATACTGAGAAATCTGAGGAGGAAGACTACACAGAGAAACTTAAAACGGCTGCGACCAGGACTTACACTACGATCAAGGAGAGCTCTCAGGACGCCATGGCCAGGGTCAAGGAAGCGATCGGCCCCAAGGGAGAGGAAGTTCTCGACGTTGTCGGCGAAACTGCTGAAAAGGTCAAAGGTGTAGTTTCGGATTCCGCTGCCCGCGTTAAGGATATTCTTCAGGAAGAAGAGAGCAAACTCGACGAGGAAGCTGTTGAGGAAGCCGTAGCGAACGCACTGGCTGAGGAAGCTGAAGCCGGCGAAGCGATCCACGAGGACGACCACGACAAGGAAGCGGTCTATGAGGAGGAATTCCCTGAAGCGGCTTCTGAGGAGAAAGAGGAATAACATATCTTAAAAGAATTTGTTTTGCAAATCTTCTTGACTAATTTTATGTTCTTGATTAGAATCTCTTTAGATTTTTGAGGGAAGGACATCAATGAGTCGGAGAATTGTCAATCATCTGAATTTCATGAGTTAATTACAGCACGTCAGGGTCAGTGTTCCCTGACGTGTTTTTTAAGAGGGTATCATGGGATCATCAGAATGGCAGGGATCTGCGGATTCGCGGCTTTTACGCGGGTCTTTCCCGGATCTTTACAAAACAGGAGGAAATACAGATGAGTAAAAACGAGTACAAAGTCGGCGAGCGCGCCATCTACGATGCGCGGGAGCTGGGTACGGGCAAGATGATCGTACTGGGACTTCAGCACATGTTCGCAATGTTCGGTGCAACAGTAGTTGTTCCGCTGATCACAGGACTGAATGTTTCCACGACGCTGCTGTTCGCAGGACTGGGAACGCTTCTGTTTCACCTGATCTCCAAGAAGAAGGTTCCCGCGTTTCTGGGTTCTTCATTCGCATTTCTTGGCGGTTACGCGGCGATCGCGCCCCTCGGCGCTGACGGCTCGCCCAGTGAGCTTCTGCCTTACGCCTGCTTCGGCGTCGCCTGCGCAGGCCTGCTGTACCTTGTTCTCGCCGCGCTCTTTAAAGCATACGGCACCAGCAAGGTAATGAAGTACTTCCCGCCGGTAGTTACAGGTCCCATCATTATAGCGATCGGACTTAACCTTGCTCCTTCAGCCATCAATAATATCGAGTCCTGCTGGTGGGTAGCCCTTGTCGCGATCATTATCGTTGTAATCTGCAATATCTGGGGCAAGGGAATGATCAAGATCGTCCCGATCCTGCTCGGCGTCATTGGCTCCTATCTCTGCGCGGCAGTGGCAGGATTGATCGATTTCAGTCAGGTAGCGTCAGCTCCCTGGATAGGCTTCCCGATCAGCTATAAGAACACGGTATTCTCTATTTTCACCGGCGGCAATCTCAACGCGGGGCTTCTTCTCACGAGCATCGTGACTATCATGCCCATCGCGCTCGCGACAATGATGGAGCATATTGGCGATATCTCAGCCATCAGTTCCACTTGCGGCATCAACTATATTAAGGATCCCGGACTGCACCGCACACTGACAGGAGACGGTCTTGCCACAGCACTTGCTTCTCTGTTCGGAGCTCCGGCCAATACTACTTACGGCGAGAACACCGGTGTCCTGACTCTGACAAAGGTCTATGATCCCCGCGTAATCCGTATCGCGGCAGGATTTGCGATCCTGATGTCCTTCTGCCCGAAATTCGCGGCTATCATCGAGGTCATGCCCGCCGCGACGATCGGCGGCATCTCCCTTGTCCTCTACGGAATGATCTCCGCAGTCGGCGTGAGAAACCTTGTTGAGACGAACACCGACTTCTCCAAGAGCAGAAATGTCCTGATCGCAGCGCTGATCATGGTTCTTTCCATCGGCATCAGCTATTCCAACGCAGGCGCGATCAACATCCCCGTCGGTTCAATGACGCTGAGCCTTTCCGGTCTCGCTACCGGTTCCCTGGTAGGTATCATCCTCAACGCGATCCTGCCCGGCAAAGACTACAAATTTGAAGACGACAAGCCCAACCGCACGGGCGTCAACTTCGAGATCATCTCCGGCGAGACCATCATTGAAAGCCGCGAGAAAGGAAAACACTGATCACGTAACAAACCGCATAATGAAGTAATACAGGAAGCACCGCCTTTTCAGGCGGTGCTTCTTTTAATTGTGCTGCTGGTGTATGATAAGTTGTGTAACGGAGGTGACAGGAGATGAGTTACAGATTTTGTTTTGGTGCTTCAGGGTCGGGAAAGAGCCGGATGCTCCACAATATGATACTGGAACAGGCGCAGAATGCGCTCAGCGGCCAGGACAGATCCGGCAGCAACTATGTGATCATTGTTCCGGATCAGTATTCAATGCAGACACAGAAGGAGATAGTCAGTGAATCCCCGCAGAAAGGTATCCTCAATATAGATGTCCTGAGTTTTGGAAGGCTGACTCACAAGATCTTCGAGGAGACCGGAGTCTCTCACAGAGCCGTCCTCGACGACATGGGAAAGACTCTTCTTCTGCGCAGAGTCGCGGGTCAGTGTGAGCCGGAACTGAAAATCCTCAAAAAAAGTATCCACTATCCCGGTATGATCTCGGAAGTGAAATCCGTGATCTCCGAATTCATGCAGTACGGTATCGGCGATAAAGAGATGGAACTGATGCAGCAGTATGCCGTCAGCAGAGGGCAGGGCGCGCTCAATGCGCGGCTAAATGATCTTCAGACCCTTTACACAGCTTTTATGAAGGCCAAGAGGGACCGTTTTATCACCAATGAAGAGATGCTGGACCTTTTGGCCGAGGCGATCCCCTCCTCCGAATGGGTAAGACGCAGCACCTTTGTGCTGGATGGTTTTACCGGTTTTACTCCGGTTCAGTACAGGGTGATCACCGCCCTGATCCGCCATGGCCGTGAAGTGATCATCTCTCTTTCTCTCGGAAAAGATGACGGTCCTTCAATAGAAAAAGTATGTCTTAATAAAAATCCCGGCAGAGAAGACGCTCTTTTCTACCTGACCAGAAAGACTGTCTGTGATATTGAGAAACTGGCTTTAACTGAGGGGCTTATAAGAGGAACTGATCTGTACGTTTCTGATCCTGATGAAGTCCCAGCCCGTTTTTTAAATAATCCTGTGCTGGGCCACCTCGAACACAATATCTTCCGATATCCCGCACTTCCATTTGATCAGGATACCGGCGGAATGATCCGGATCTTTGAGACCGACACGCCGGAAGAGGAAGTAAGGCAGATCTGCATTGAGATCAAACGCCTCGTTCTGACGAAAGGCTACCAGTACAGAGACATATCTGTTGTCTGCGGCGATCTCGACAGCTGCGGAACCGCCTTCGAAAAGTATGCGCCCCGCTACGATATACCTGTATATGTGGACAAGACCAGTTCCGCCGGGCTCAGCCCTCTGACGGAAGCTGTCAGAAGCGTTCTGGGGATCAGATCGGAAGGGTATTCCTATAACAGTATATTCCGCTACCTGAGAAGCGGAATGAGCAGCCTCACAAGAGATGAAACTGACCTTCTCGAGAATTACTGTCTCGAGCACGGGATCAGGGGCCGCAAAAAATGGAGTCTTCCTTTCGACGCGCAGACAGAGCCTCTCCGGGCGCGTTTTCTTGAAGAGATCAGGCCGGTTGCGGGGGACATAACAGATGAGAGGATCCCTCCGCGCACTGCCGCCGAGAGAACACGGCAGCTTTATGATTTCATGGTGAATCTCTCAATGGAAGAGAAAATGGAAGAGTGGAGCAGCAGGTTTGACTCGGAAGGAGACTTCGTCAGGGGAAAACAGTTCAGTCAGCTCTACCGCTGTGTAATAGACCTTCTGGAGCAGATCCACGATCTTCTCGGCGATGAAAAGATCTCCGGCAAAGACTATCTGGAACTTCTTGAGACCGGTTTCGAAGAGATAAGGCTCGGCACACTTCCCCAGGAAACAGACAGATTACTTGTGGGCGATATTGAGAGGACAAGGGTATCCCAGTGCCGTGTTTTGTTCTTTACCGGCGTAAACGACGGCAATATCCCGAGGGGAACCTCAAGAGGAGGACTTCTCTCAGACCTGGACAGGGAATTTCTGCGCTCTTCGGGGGCGGAATTGTCCCCCACCCCGCGTCAGCAGATGTATATGCAGAGACTCTATCTCTACATGAATATGACTAAACCGACGGACGCACTCTATCTCTCTTTTGCCAGGACGACGCCGGAGGGCGGATCCCTGCATCCCTCCTATCTGATCCCGATGATCAGAAAACTCTTTCCCGAGCTGGCTGTGGAGCATCCCCAGCTGCGGCCGGCATCAGAACAGCTGACCGGAATTAAGGACAGCACAGTCTGGCTGTCCGGCGCACTCCGGGACTATGCCCAGGGCGTGACCCCCGACAGATCACCGGATGCAGACGCTGTCAAGACCACATACGGCTTATTAATGCGCACAGGAAGCACAGAGGACAAAAGAGCTCTGGAAAGTCTTAAAGGGGCCGCTTTCAAGAGGTATGACCCGGTAATGATCAGTCCCGGGACAGCACAGGCTCTGTACGGGAATTCCATCATGGGCGGGATCACCAGGATGGAGACGGCCGCGCAGTGTTCTCTCAGACATTTCCTCCAGTACGGTCTTGGTCTTAAAGAGCGGAAAGAATTTGCGGTGGCGTCCCTCGATACAGGCTCGATCCTCCATATGAGTCTGGATTCATTCAGCCGCAAACTCCTGAAAAAGGGGCTTACATGGAACAGCTTCACAAAGGAGGAAGGGGAGGAACTGACCGCGGAAGCTTTAAATGAGACGGCTGCTTCCTACCATGATCTTCTTATGTACTCCACGAAGAGAAGTGAATCATGGCTTTTAAGAATGCGGGCGATCCTCGCCCGAAGCGCGGATACGCTCCAATACCAGCTTCAGAAAGGAGACTTTGTTCCGGAAGGGTATGAGTTCGGATTCGGTCCCGGCTGTGAGACGGATCTGATCACTTTTCCTCTGAGCGGAGGCAGGTCCCTGAAGCTTACCGGCAGGATTGACAGACTTGATCTGTGCAGAGAGGATGGCAGCGTTTTCGTCAAAATACTGGATTACAAATCCGGCTCCCTGGACCTTGACGAGGATCTTATGAAGCGCGGGATCCAGCTGCAGCTTCTCATGTACATGAACGCCGCGATGGATTATCTGGCAGCGCAGAACCCCGAAACGGATATCATTCCTTCCGCTATGCTCTATTACAGGATCACCGACCCGGTAATTGACGGAAATAAGAGCAGCGGGGACAGTCTTGAACTGATCAGGGACTCCCTGAGGCCAACCGGGATGATCAATTCTGATCCCGTCTCCTACAGACATCTTGACAGATATGTCAGCGGAAAGAGCGACGTAATACCGCTTAAACTCAAGAAGGACGGCGATCCCGGAGCCGGGTCCAGCGTCTATTCTGCCGAAGGGTTTAAGGAACTGACCCGGGAAGTTACAAGTGTGGTCTGCCGTCTCGCGGAAGATATACTGGATGGAAAAGCGGAGGCCGATCCGGCCGCCTGGAAAAACAACAGAACAGCGTGCGACTATTGTCCCTACAGTAGTGTCTGCGGTTTTGATCTCTCCATCGAAGGTTACAAATACAGAAAGTGACAGCAAACTATGGCAATTGAATTTACAGAACAGCAGACAAGGGTTCTGCAGGCAAGAAAGCACAATATACTGGTTTCAGCTGCGGCGGGAAGCGGAAAAACGGCTGTGCTCGTTGAGAGGATCGTCAGAATGATCAGTGAAGGCGATGATCCGACGGATATCGACAGGCTTTTAGTGGTCACTTTTACCAAAGCGGCTGCGGCACAGATGAGGGAGAGGATCGGAGCCGCCATCTCCGCAAGGATTGAAGAAGACCCCGGGAACGCCCATCTGCAAAGGCAGGAAACGCTTCTTCATAACGCCCAGATCACCACAATGGACAGTTTCTTCACTTTCCTTCTGAGGAACAATTTCAGCGACATCGACATGGACCCCGGATTTCGCCAGATGGATCAGACGGAAAGCGATCTGATGAGAAAGGATGCGATGGACGACTTTCTCGAGGAAGGATACGCTTCGGGAGATCCCGCTCTTAGAATCTGCGCAGACTATTTCTGCCGCGGGGCAGGAGACAGAGAGCTGGAGGACATTCTTGAAGATCTGTATAAGAAAGCGGTCAGCCACCCGGATCCGGAGGAGTGGCTCCGCGATCGCGCGTCAGATTACACAGTAGAGAACGAAAAAGAACTGTTCAGTTCCGCATGGATGCAGTTCATCATACTCACGGCAGCAGAGAAGATAACGGATCTGAAACGCCAATATGAACAACTTCTTGATTTCTGCGATCTGCCCGACGGTCCCGGTCTCTATCTTCCGCTGTTTCAAAATGAACTGCGGGAACTAAGTGCCCTCGGCGATGTGCCGGGTACGGAGGAGGCCGGCAAAAGGGACCCCGTTGAGATGAAAGATCTCTGGGACAGGATCATCGAAGTTCTGAATATGGAGTTCAGGAACCTGCCGAAGTTTACTCCCGCGAAATACCCTGAAGTGGATCCCTCCAAAAAAGATACGGCCATGGCGCTTCGGAACAGCGCTAAGGAAGATGTGAAGGGACTCGCTCAAAAGTATAAAAGCGCTGAGACCGGCCGCATTCTTGAGAGGATGGAGCTGATGAGAGAGGCGGTCCGGGCTGTCTCGGATCTGACCATAGGCTTTCTTCACTATTTTGCCGGAGTAAAAAGAGAAAAAAACGTCATCGATTTCGTGGATCTGGAGCATCTGGCTCTTAAGATCCTCACTGTCAGAGGAGAGGACGGCGTATACCGCCCCGGAAGAGCCGCAATAGCTTACCGCCAATATTTTGACGAGATACTGATCGATGAGTATCAGGACAGCAATGAAGTGCAGGAAGTTCTGCTGCGGATGATCTCCACTGAGGATGAAGGAGTCTATAACCGCTTTATGGTGGGAGATGTCAAGCAGTCTATATACAAATTCCGGCTTGCGAGACCCGAAATCTTCATGGAGAAGCTGGGAGATTACAGAAAACTTGACAAAGAAAAGGAGAGGATCGACCTTGACAGCAATTTCCGCAGCAGGGCGGAAGTGCTGGACAGTGTAAACGAAGTCTTCTTCAGGATCATGAGAAGAGAGATCGGCGGAGTTGAATACGACGATGAAGTCTCTCTTAAGACCGGCGCCTCTTATCCGGCGGCATCAGATCCGGACGATTATAAAACAGAACTCCTCCTGGTAGAGGGTCCCGATAAGGACGAAGCGGCGCTTGTCCCCGATGAGATCGCGGAACTGAGCGACAGGCAGAAGGAAGCGATCGCCGTAGCGGGCAGGATCAGGGAACTGGTAAAGAGCCTTAAGGTGAAGGCGGAAGACGGAAATACAAGGCCTTGCAGATACGGGGATATTGTGGTCCTTTTAAGGAGCGGTTCCGGCTGGAACGAAGAATTCCGGGATGTTTTCGAGAGACAGGGTATCCCTTATTATATCGAGTCCAAGACCGGTTACTTCTCATCTTCAGAGATCCGGGGAATTCTGGAACTTGTCCGTGTCCTTGATAATCCCAGGCAGGACATTCCGCTGTACGGCGCGCTGCGCGGCTACTGGGGAGATTTCAGCGAGGAGGAGATCGCACAGATCAAACTGGCAGGTCAGGAAAAGGGCATGTGTCTCTATGACTGCCTTATGGCTAAAGCTGCAGAGAATAACGGCAGCGGATCTTTTCTCACCGAAAAGTGCCGGAGATTTATACGGTTTATTGACAACTGGAGAGACCGGGTCATATATCTACAGATCAGGGAACTCCTGACAGGGCTAATCTCACAGACGGGATACGAAGAGTGGTGCAGGGCCCTCCCGGGCGGGGAACAGAGGAGCGCAAATCTTCAGCTTCTTCTGGCTCAGGCGGCTTCTTTCGATAAAATGGGACTGCGCGGGATCTTTGACTTTGTCAGGTATATCGACCAGGTACACCACAGGGAAGTTGACTACGGCGAGGCCAATACTCTGGATGAAAACGCGGATGTTGTAAGGATCATGAGTATCCATAAGAGCAAAGGACTTGAATTCCCTGTCTGCATCGTCGCGGGAACCGGCAAGCAGCACAGTTATAAGTCCCACGATACCAGAGGAAGTATCATCTGTGACAACGACTGGGGAATCGGCATGGATTTCTGGGATCCCGGCGCGCGGTCAAAATACAGCACGGCGCGCAAGGAAGCGATCGCGGACAAGATTCGCAGGGAAAGCCTTGGAGAGGAACTCAGGGTCCTTTATGTGGCCATGACCAGGGCCAAAGAAAAGCTCATTATGACCGGCTTTTTGAAAAACGCGAAAAAAAAGCTCGGAGAATGGGAGAAAAAACTCCCGGTTTGCCTTAGGTCCGGCGAAAAGCTTCCCATTCCTCTTTTGTCTGAATCCGAGAGTTTTCTTGAACTCATATGGTATGCGGTATGTACTGCCGAGCACCCGGAGTATTTTGACATTAATACAGTGGAGTGTAAAGATCTGATCCTGAATGAAGCGGAGCAGCAGAAAGGATATGGGCTCCGCCGACAGGAAATCGACAGATACGGAGAGATAGGCGGAGCGCCGCTGCCGGATAAGGTGCTGGAAGAGGAACTTATAAAGATCTATTCCCGCAGGTATGCGCACGAGGATCTCAGAGGCCTCTACACCAAGACTTCTGTCTCTGAACTGAAGATGGCGTCACTGAAGGAGGAGGGAGAAGAGGTCTTTGAACTGTTTCCGGAGAACAGGCTCTCGCCGGTCATCGCCTCTTTCGCGGCAGCTGCAGAATCCGGACAGGACCAGGGAGAGGAAAATTCCGGCGTTGTTCGAAGCGCGTTTACAGGCACCGAATACGGAACTGCAGTACACCGGCTCCTGGAACTGTTTGATTACGGTAAGTTTACCGATCCCGCATCTGTTACCCCCGCCCAGTTCGATTCATGGAGAACTGAACTTGCCGCATCTGCCAAAATACCGCCTTCTTACGCTGAGCAGCTTCCCGCATACGGAATCATGTCGTTTCTGCACAGCAGTCTGGCGGGGCGGATGGCCGAAGCCTTTGGGCGGGGAGAACTATACAGGGAACAGCCCTTCGTCCTCGGTATTGAAGCGGATAAGGTAAATCCGGGATTTCCCAAAGAAGAGACTGTGCTCGTACAGGGCATCATTGACGCGTATTTTGAAGAAAACGGAGAACTGGTTCTGGTGGATTACAAGACAGATGCCGTAGAAAAAGCGCAGGATCTGATCGACCGTTACCGGGTGCAGCTTGACCTCTATGAGAGGGCGCTCACACAGATAACCGGGAAGAATGTGAAGGAAAAGCTCATATATTCCGTTTCGCTCAAGAAGACGATTCCGCTGTAAAACAAGTACGTTTTGTTCAGGTTGATTGTTAAGAAATTGCCTAATTCTGTAGAAAATGAATACATTCAATGGTATAATATTTGGTGATAAGAATAATTTGTCTATTTTTTATCAAGAAACGCTGCATGCAGCTAAATATCAAAGGAGGTTACAATGAACTTTTTTAACGACGAGATCCATGAAGAGATGCTGGGCCTGTATCGTGATTTCGCAACAGGCGTTTGCGCTCCCATCGCTGCAGAGATCGACGAAGAGGAGAAATTCCCTGTAGAGTCATTCAAGCAGGCAGCTGAAATGGGACTTATGGGTATTCCTTTCCCCGAGGAATACGGCGGAGCAGGTCTGGACGAGCTCTCCTATGCTCAGTGCATCGAAGAAGTTTCCAAGGTTTGCGCTTCCACAGCAGTAGGCATTTCTGCTCACACATCCCTCTGCGCATGGCCGATCTACAAGTTCGGTACAGAAGAGCAGAAGCAGAAATATCTTCCTCAGCTGCTTTCCGGCGAGAAGCTCGGCGCTTTCGGTCTGACTGAGCCCAACGCAGGCACAGACGCAGCAGGTCAGAAGACTGTTTTTGAAGACAAGGGCGACTACTATCTGGTAAACGGCTCCAAGATCTTCATCACAAACGCAGGCTATGCAGACATTTTCGTAGTTTTCGGTATGACTGACAAGTCTCTCGGCAACAAGGGCATCACCGCTCTGATCATGGAGAAGGGGATGGAAGGATTCAGCATCGGTTCCCACGAGAAGAAGATGGGTATCCGCGGATCCAGCACCTGCGAGCTCGTATTCGAGAACGTCAAGGTTCCGAAGGAAAACCTCCTCGGCGAAGTCAACAAGGGCTTCAAGGTAGCTATGATGACTCTGGACGGCGGCCGTATCGGTATCGCTGCTCAGGCTCTGGGTATTGCTGAAGGCGCTATCGACGTCACTGTTGAGTACGTCAAGCAGAGAGTTCAGTTTGGCCGTCCGATCGCTAAGTTCCAGAACACTCAGTTCGAGCTTGCTAAGATGAAAGCCAATACTGAGGCAGCCAAGATGCTGGTTTATCGCGCAGCTAACGCTGTTGACGAAGGCAAGCCTTACACACAGCTCGCAGCTGAGGCTAAGCTCGTTGCTGCAGCTAACGCTTCCGACGTTACACGCAGATGCCTGCAGCTGTTCGGCGGCTACGGCTACACACGTGAGTATCCCATCGAGCGCATGATGAGAGATGCCAAGATCACTGAGATCTATGAAGGAACCAGTGAAGTTCAGATGATGGTCATCGGCGGCGCAATGCTTCGCTGATCGGATGTGATCTGAATAATGCGTGAATGACTGGAATTTGACCAGCCACAGACAGCCCGGCGGATCTTTTCCGCCGGGCTGTTTTACTTATGTTTTATTACTTTTGTCTTTTTTCGGAAGGAGAGCGGCGCAGAAATGAATCGCGAGCGGCTGGAGATCGGGTGGTATGCAGTGCGGCCTTTTCTGTTCTATATGGTCCTCTTTATCACTGTCAGGGCGATCCTGTACAGACTGTTGGAATCTGCGCTTCTTACCGCGTCAGTGGATATGACGCTGTACTATGAAGTATGGAGTGATATAGCCGGTATACTGATCATTGGAATCTCAAGCGCGGCCGCGGCAATTCCGGTCCTGAAAGAGGGCAGGAGAGAGATCTTGCTCGCCCGCCGCAGAAGTTCCCGCTCCTGGCTCGAAAAGAGAAAAGATAAGGGCACCCTTATAGGACTGCTCCCTTTCGGAACGATCTGTCTTTGCGCATTCTGCAATCTATTTCTTGGAAGATGGTCCCGGGAAGCTGCTGTCAGCCTCAGCCCCTACGCTGTTCCCCTCGGAGCCGCGGTATACGGGATCCTCACGCCTTTTATCGAGGAGATTGTATTTCGGGGAATCGTATGGCACAGGCTCCGGAGAGGTTTTGCTCCTTTGGCGTCGGCCTTTTTCTCATCGCTTTTATTCGCCGCAGCCCATGAGAACATTCCACAGGCCATATACGGATTTATTATGGGAATGATATTAGCTCTAAGCTATGAACTTACCCTGAGATTTGAAATACCTTTTCTGCTTCACTGTACATGTAATCTCTGCGTCCTTGCCGCCTCCGCAGCAGGATGGGACAGGATCCTGTCGGGTCCTTTATGGCTGGTCTTTTTTGCAGTAGGAAGCCTTGCTGCGTTCGGGTATTGGGCTGTAAGACTTCGGGAGACAAAATTTAAACTATAACTTGCATGTCTGCTATTGCCGTGATATAATTTGAAAGCTGTTCTGGTAACAGTTCAGCGAATAAGGCAATTTAATCATACAGAGCACCGTTACTCCGGTGGCTTTCGGGCCCGGGTGCTCAGGTAAGGAGGAAAATCATGAAAGCTTCTATTCAGCCCAAGTATTATCAGGCTACAGTGACATGCAACTGCGGCAACACATTCGTTACCGGTTCCACAAAGCCTGAGATCCACGTTGAAGTCTGCTCCAAGTGCCATTCTTTCTACACAGGCACACAGAAGACTGCCGCTGCTAAGGGACGTATTGATAAGTTCAATAAGAAGTACGGCTACAACAACTAAGATATTTGCAGTGACTACGAAAGACAAGGCGGAGTATACTCTGCCTTGTTTTTTGATATACGGACGTATACTCTGTATTTTGACCGTATACGCGCGCAAGGAGGACGAAGTTTGAGTAAAGGAAAGAAAGAGGAACAGTGCTACAGCGGAATAGGCGGACAGGCGGTCCTCGAAGGAGTTATGATGAAGAACGGCAGCGATTACGCCGTGGCAGTGAGAAAAGAGGACGGAGAGATCGTTATCAAAAAAGAGAAGTACGATGGGATCCTTTCCGGCACGCCTGTCAGAAAGATCCCGATAATACGCGGCTTCTTTGTCCTCATAGACTCGCTGGTCCTGGGGCTGAGAGTTACCGATTATTCCGCGTCCATGTATGATCCCGAGGACAATACTGACCCGGACTCCCCCAGGGAGAAACTGATCACCTCTGTGATCTTCGCAGCTTCGCTGATCATTGCCGTAGGTCTCTTTATACTTCTTCCCTATGCGGCGGCCTCCTTTTTGACCGGTTTGATCGGTAATTCGGGACTTCTTGTCGTGATAGAGGGCTTTTTCAGGATACTGATCTTTGTGATCTATATTTACGCGATCACGGCCATGAAGGACATCAGGCGTCTCTATCAGTACCACGGAGCAGAGCACAAATGTATCAACTGTCTTGAGAGCGGGCTTCCCCTCACGGTTGAAAACGCGAGAAAGAGTACAAGGCTTCACAAGCGCTGCGGAAGCAGTTTTACTATGTTCGTCATGCTTGTGAGTATCATTCTCTTCTTTTTTATAAGAACCGACAGCCATTTGCTCAGAGTAGCGCTCCGGATCCTTCTGATCCCTGTGATCTCCGGCGTATCCTACGAGATCATCCGTCTTGCCGGAACCAGCAGCAATCCTTTGATCCAGCTGATCTCAAAACCGGGTCTGTGGATGCAGCTCATGACGACAAAAGAACCTGATGACGACATGATCCGCGTAGGCATTGCTTCCGTAGAGGCAGTATTCGATTGGAAGAACTATCTTGTACAGGAATTCGGCTATACACCGGAGAGCCTGCAGTCCTGACCTGAGGAGGAGATTTTGCGGAAAGAGGCATCAACAGAGAATCTCACATACAGAGAATTATACAATGAGGGCAATTCGGCATTGTCTATGGCACTTGAGGAAGAAAGAGAGGCGCAGCTGGACGCGCGCCTTCTTCTTGAGCATGTCTGCGGAACATCGCTTCAAACCCTCCTTCTTGATGGGGAAAGTCCTGTAACAGATAACGAGGCAGAGTTATACAGAAGATTACTAAAGCGCAGATGCTCAAGAGAGCCTCTTGCGTATATCCTCGGAAAATGGGATTTTATGGGGCTGGAATTCGGAGTAAGCAGCGATGTTCTGATTCCGGAGCAGGATACTGAAAATCTTGTTGAGGAAGTTATGAGAGAAGTCTGCGACGGCGACAGGATCCTGGATCTCTGCACCGGAAGCGGCTGCATCCTGCTCAGTCTCCTCAACTATTCCAACGGCTCCACAGGCGTCGGCACAGATCTGTCTGAGGGAGCTATCGCTGTAGCGAAGGAGAACGCCCTTAAGCTCGGACTTTCAGAGCGATGTGACTGGAAGGCCGGAGATCTTTTCGAAGCGGTGGACCCCGGAGAAAAGTTCGATATTATCGTCTCAAATCCCCCCTATATCAGAAGTGAAACGATCGGTGAACTGGCTCCCGAAGTACGGATCCACGAGCCCAGGATGGCGCTGGACGGAGGAGACGACGGGCTTTATTTCTACAAAAGGATCATACCTGAGGCGGCAGACTATCTCAGAACAGGCGGAATGCTTTTTCTGGAAATAGGATACGACCAGGCGGAGCAGGTCGGCGCGCTCATGAAGGACGCCGGATATTATGAAGTGAGGACCATTAAGGACTACGGCGGAAATGACCGCATTGTATGCGGGATCAAAAGCATTCACCAGGAATAAGACGGAGAATACCATGTTTGACAAACTTGACAGCGTTATGCTGCGTTACGAAGATATCCAGAGAGAACTGGCAAGCCCCGATATAGCTTCAAATCAGTCAAGATTTCGAAAACTCATGAAAGAGCAGAGCGACCTTACGCCTCTTGTGGAGGCTTACGGGGAGTATCGCGAATGCCGAAGAGCGGTTGATGATTCTCTTGCCATGCTCGATGAAGAGACTGATGAGGAAATGAGGGAACTGGCCAAGGAAGAACTTGCCCAGGCGCGCGGCAGGATCGCCGAGCTGGAAGAAGAGATCAAAATATTGCTGCTCCCCAAAGACCCCAATGACGACAAAAACGTTATCGTTGAGATCCGGGCAGGCGCCGGCGGCGATGAAGCTGCTCTGTTCGCGGCAGAGATCTACAGGATGTATATCCATTACGCCGAGGGCAGAGGATGGAAGTCAGAGCTTCTCGAGTATGAAGAGATCGGAATCGGCGGAATGAAATCCGTCAGTTTCATGATAAAGGGCCAGGGAGCCTATTCCCGAATGAAATATGAGAGCGGCGTCCACCGGGTGCAGCGGGTTCCCGCGACAGAATCCGGCGGAAGGATACATACCTCAACGATCACTGTAGCCGTTATGCCTGAAGCAGATGATGATATCGTCATCGATATACCCGAAAAGGATGTCAGGATCGATGTCATGCGCGCTTCCGGAAACGGCGGCCAGTGTGTCAACACCACTGACTCGGCGGTCAGACTTACTCACTATCCTACGGGGATCGTCATCTACAGCCAGACTGAGAAATCCCAGCTTCAGAACAAGGCCAAAGCATGGGCGCTTCTGCGCTCCAAATTATATGACCTTGAGATGCAGAAGAGACATGACGAAGAGGCCGACTTGCGCAGAAGCCAGATCGGCACCGGCGACCGCTCTGAAAAGATCAGGACTTATAATTTCCCTCAGGGTCGCGTCACGGACCACAGGATCAAGCTTACTCTCTATAAGATCGACGCAGTCATGAACGGAGATCTCGATGAGATCATTGACAGTCTCATAGCTGCGGACCAGGCCGCAAAGCTCCTAAAAATGAACGAATCACTGTAAAAATCAAGATAACTTCCCTTCATATCTGATGGATGAAGGGAGGTTATCTTGCTATAATGATGAGGAGGGGCAGTTCCTACCGGAGCTGCGATGATAAATCCTGAATAAACATAAGAGGTGCTAAAAACATGGCAGTGCATTTATTTGGCGCGATCGACGTGGGCAGTTATGTCTATGAGATGAAGATCTTTGAACTGTCAAAAAAGAACGGGATCAGACAGATAGACAGCATCAGACATATGGTGGATATCGGCACGGACACTTATCACACGGGGAAAGTGTCCAGGGCTCATCTGGCTGAGCTCAAGCGGATCCTGACCGAGTCGGCCGAGATCATGAAGAACTATGGCGTAGAGGCCTACAGGGCATACGGGACCAGTGCTTTCCGCGAGATGAGAAATTCTAATATGATCCTTGCCCAGATCGAACAGGAGACAGGGATCCATATCGATATCCTCGAGAACACGGAACAGAGGTTCATGGATTACAAGTCCGTAGCTTCCAAGGGGGAAGTCTTTACCCGTTTTCTGGAGCAGTCGACCGCGATCGTGGATATAGGCGGCGGGAGTATTCAGATCTCTCTGTTTGAAAAGGATAAGCTCAGCGCGACGCAGAACATGCGGCTGGGCGTTTTAAGGCTGCGCGAACAGCTGGACCGCGTGGGCGCGAGGTCTGTTCAGAATGAGTCGCTGATCGAAGAACTTGTCAACACTCAGCTGAACGTCTTTAAGAAACTCTATCTCAAAGACCGCGATATCAAACAGATCGTTGTTATCGACGATTATCTCTCCGACGCCTCCCGCAACGGGAAGAATTTTTCCGGCACAGGCCGCATGATCCCCGGCGCAAGGGGACAGGCGGAATTCTTCGATACAGCGGCTCTCGGCGCCTTTATCGACGGACTGAGAGATTATAACGCTTTTGACCTGTCCACAAGGCTTGGGATCTCTGACGAAAAGATCCCTCTTCTCAAGATCAGTTCAATCATTATCAAATGCATAGCCAAGATAATGAAGGCGGATATCATCTGGGTGCCCGACGTCACGCTCTGCGACGGCATGGTCTACGACTATGCGGTGGCAAAGAGATATATTAAGCCCGCGCATGACTTTGAGCAGGATATCCTCACCTGCGCCCTGGAGACCTCAAAGAGATATAAAGGCAGCGAGGAACGGGCCAGGACGATTGAGCTCATCGCTCTTCAGGTCTTCGACAGTATGAAGAGGATACACGGCCTCAAGGACCGCGAGAGACTTCTTCTGCAGCTATGCGCTATCCTGCATGACTGCGGCAAATACATAAGCATGCAGAATCTCTCCGAGTGCTCCTACAATATCATCATGTCCACCGAGATCATTGGGCTTACGGGGCGTGAGCGGGAGATCGTCGCCAATGTCGTCAGGTACAATCACCGGAGATTTGTATATTATGAAGAGCGCGGCGCTGAATCGGGTCTTACCAAAAAAGACTATATGATCGTCACCAAACTGACAGCGATCCTGCGGCTCGCGAACGGGCTTGACAGATCCCATAAGAAGAAATTTACAGACGTAAGGATCCGGCTCCGTGAGGGACAGCTGCAGATAACTGTCAGTACAAAGAAAGATATAACGCTCGAAAAGGGACTTTTCGACAACCGCGCTAACTTCTTTGAAGAAGTCTTCAGCGTCAGGCCTGTGATAAGGCAGCGCGAATTCTAAGTTCAGGGAGGAGTAAACAATGGCATCAGAGACAATTGATTTCAGGAATCCGCAGTATTACATAAACAGGGAACTGAGCTGGATCGAATTTGACAGACGCTGCCTGAGCGAAGCCCGCAACAAAGAAAATCCTCTCTTTGAAAGGCTCAAATTCTTAAGCATCACGGCATCCAACCTGGATGAATTCTTCATGGTCAGAGTCGCTTCTCTGCAGGATATGGTGCAGGCGGGATATAAGAAAAAAGACATTGCGGGAATGACCGCTCAGGAGCAGCTTTCCGCCGTGCTTGAGGCAACCCACACATTTATGCAGCAGCAGTACTGGACTCTGAACAGGCAGCTGATCCCGGCTCTGGAGGAGCATAAACTCAGTATTGTTCGCGATCTGGACACTCTGAGCAAGACAGAAATGCGCTTTATTGAGGACTATTACACCGCTACTGTTTTTCCTGTACTGACTCCCATGGCCGTGGACAGCTCCAGGCCGTTCCCTCTTATACGCAATAAGAGTCTTAATATCGGAGCTCTTCTTACAAGAAAAGAGACCGGCGCGCCCGGCATTCTCGGAACCGGAAAGAAATCCAAGAAAGCCGGAAAGTCGGGAAAAGAAAAGTATGAGTTTGCCACCGTGCAGGTGCCCGGAGTTCTCCCCAGGATCCTTATGCTTCCCAGAAAAGAAGGAGATCCCGGAAGGCTTGTCCTGCTGGAGGATATCATCCGCAGATTCCTGCCCAGTCTCTTTGTAAACTATGAGGTCAAATGCGCGGGGCCTTACAGGATCATGAGGAGCGCCGATCTTGAGATCGCCGAGGATGAGGCGGAGGATCTTCTCAAGGAGATCCAGAAGCAGCTCAAGAAGCGTCAGAGAGGAGACGCCATCAGGCTTGAAGTAGAGAAGGGTATTGACAAACAGCTCCTTGACTTTTTGATGAAAGAGCTCTCTCTGAGCATGGATTTCGTCTATGAGCTCGACGGTCCCCTTGATCTTACATATCTGATGAAGGCTTACGGGATCGACGGATATGACGAACTTCGGGAACACAGGTATGCAAAACCCCAGCTTGTGCCCGAATTCCCCGCCGGCTGCGATATTTTCGAGCAGATAAGAAAGGGCGATGTTTTCATGCATCACCCCTATCAGACTTTTGACCCGGTTGTGAAGTTCGTCGCGGCCGCCGCGGTGGATCCGGACGTTCTGGCGATCAAGCAGACTCTTTACCGTGTCAGCGGAAATTCACCTATTGTCGCGGCGCTTGCCAGAGCAGCCGAAAACGGCAAACAGGTCACAGTCCTCGTTGAACTAAAAGCCAGATTTGACGAAGAGAACAATATCGAGTGGGCAAAACAGCTCGAGAAGGCAGGCTGCCATGTTATCTACGGACTTCAGAATCTGAAGACTCACAGCAAGATCACGCTGGTAGTAAGAAGAGAAGAGGACGGCATTCGCAGATACGTTCACCTGGGAACAGGAAACTACAATGATTCCACTGCCAAACTCTATACGGACGTAGGACTTATGACCTGCAGCGATCCCATTGGCGAGGACGCCACCGCTGTATTTAACATGCTGTCCGGTTATTCAGAGCCGAGATTCTGGAACAAACTCAGTCTGGCTCCGCTGTGGCTCAAAGACAGATTTATCAACCTGATCGGACGCGAGCAGAGGCACGCCGAGAACGGCGAGACAGCGCACATCATTGCCAAGATGAACTCCCTGTGCGATCCCGATATCATGGAAGCGCTTTACAGAGCAAGCGCGGCAGGAGTGGAGATCGAACTGATCGTAAGAGGCATCTGCTGCATCAGGCCCGGCATTCCCGGGGTCAGCGAAAATATCTCTGTCCGCTCGATCGTAGGCAATTTCCTGGAACACAGCAGGATCTACTATTTTGAAAACGGAGGATCCCCCGAGATCTACGCGGCGAGCGCGGACTGGATGCCCAGAAATCTTGACCGCCGTGTCGAGATCATGTTCCCGCTCGAGGACAGCAGGATCCGTGAAAAAGCGCTCCATATCCTCAAACTTGAACTGGAGGACACTGTAAAAGCGCATATCCTTCGAAGCGACGGTACTTATGACAGGGTTGACAGAAGAGGGAAGGAGCTGGTCAATTCGCAGCTTCAGTTCTGCGAAGAGGCAGTGAAAGAAGCGGCGGCTCTTAAGAGCGGCCATGATAACCGCACCTTTATTCCAAAGGAACCCGTGAACACTCAAGCGGATTATTAACATTTATCACTCTTTATGGTATTCTGAATATATATGGGCACCAATCCAATCAGGACGCCGCAGTGAACAGGAGGGCGCAGTTATGGCACAGGTATCCGAGATCAAAAAGGCACCCGCTAACCGTACGACAGGTTACGAGTATGAAAAAGACGCCAAGTTCGTCGCTTATGTCTCTTCTTATACGAGAGGAAAGGGAGAGAAGTATGGGATCAGGATCTATGACGTTGATATGGAGAATGGCTATCTGACTCAGAAAAAGCAGATTGAGATCTCCAACTCTTCATATGTAACGATCTCTCATAACAGGAAGTATCTGTATTCCATCACCGATTTTGGAATTGAAGCATACAGGATCGTTAAAGGAGGAGATCTTGAACAGATCAACCTCGCTTCGATCAACGGGATGAGAGGCTCTTACCTCTCTACAGACTATGAGGACGAATTCCTCTTTGTTTCCGGTTATCATGACGGCAAGATCACAGTACTCAGGCTCAATGACGACGGATCTGTCGGGGATATCTGTGACGAGCTCTTTCTGAAGGGGCTCGGCAGTATTGCGGAGCGTAATTTCCGTCCCCATGTGCAGTGCGTGAAGATGACCAGAGACAATCATTTCCTTCTGGCCGCGGATCTTGGAATGGATCACGTCAATGTGTATACCCTCAACAGAAAGAACGGACACATCAAACAGTGCGCGATCCTTCATTCCGAACTCGAATCGGCTCCCAGGCATCTTAAGTTCTCCAAGGACGGCCATTTCCTCTACGTTGTCCATGAGCTCAAGAACATCATCGATGTGTATTTTTATCACGAAGTAGACGGCGCTCCCGATTTTGAGAAGATCCAGACGGTCTCGACTCTCAACAATTATCACGCCACAGGCTCGGCTGCCAGTGCTCTGAATTTCTCTTCGGACTTCAAGTATCTGGTCAGTTCCAACGCCGGCGACAACTCCGTCGTGATCTACAGGATCGATCCTGATAACGGTTATCTGTACAAGATCCTCTGCCTGCCGATCAGCGGAGAGTATCCCAAGGACGCGGCGCTGTTCCCTGACAACAGGCACCTTGTGTCCCTTAACCATGAGTCCAATACGATGACCTTCTTCAGTGTAGATCTCGAGAAAGGACTGCTTGTTATGCACGGCAAGGAGATCAAGGTTGACAAGCCCAACTGCATCATCTTCCACAAGCTTCAGGATGATCAGATCGATTGATCTCAATGATGCAACAACTGGTTTAAAGGAGAGCTGATCAATGGCTTCAGGCTCTGAATTCGGTAAAATACTGCGCCTCACGACCTGGGGCGAATCTCACGGCGCCGGTATCGGCGCCGTTCTGGATGGATTTCCCGCCGGAATGGAACTGTCCGAAGAGGATATCCAGAAATATCTTGACAGAAGGAGACCCGGACAATCGGAGATCTCAACTCCCCGAAGCGAAGCGGACGCAGTTGAGATCTGGTCCGGCGTTTTTGATGGAAAGACTACGGGAACACCCATTTCTCTTCTGATCCGCAATACTTCCCACAGATCCGCTGATTACGGAAATCTGAAGGACTGCTTCAGACCGGGGCACGCGGATTATACTTATTACAGTAAATACGGCTTCCGCGATTATCGCGGGGGCGGGCGCGCAAGCGCCAGGGAAACTGCCGGGCGCGTTGCCGCCGGCGCCATCGCCGCCAAATTCCTTAGAGAACTTGGCGTTGATATCTGCGCGTTTACCAGGGCGATCGGACCGGTTCAGATCGACGATAAACGCTTTGATAAAGACCTGATCGCAAAGACAAAGACATGTATGCCTGACGCCGAAGCGGACGAGCAGGCAATGCGCTTTTTAAAAAAATGCATGGAAGAGAAAGACTCCGCCGGGGGAGTGATCGAATGCGTTATCACAGGAGTCCCCGCGGGGATCGGCGATCCCGTCTTTGACAAACTCGACGCCGGGATCGCGCAGGCGCTCATGTCCATCGGCGCTGTAAAGGCTGTTGAGATCGGCGACGGAGTAGAAGCGGCTCTTTCTACCGGCTCTCAGAATAATGACCAGTTCTTTATGGCGGACGGAGCAGTGTCAAAATATACAAACCATGCAGGCGGGATCCTCGGAGGTATCTCTGACGGTTCGCCGATCATATGCAGAGCTTATGTAAAACCCACTCCTTCTATTTTCCGGGAACAGAGAACTGTGGATGAGAACGGCAATGAGAGGACCCTTCTGATCAAGGGAAGACATGATCCCGTAGTGGTTCCCAGAGCTGTAGTCGTAGTTGAAGGCATGTGCGCGCTCACTGTTTTGGACGCGATGCTTTCCAATATGACCAGCCGGGCCGATTCGGTCAGGGCATTTTACAACAAAAGGAAACAGTGACTTAATGACAAAGATGAAATATGAGATTATCAGACAGGAGGGCCTCGCGAAGAGAGCGCACATGGAGACTGTGCACGGAACGATCGAGACCCCTGTTTTTATGAATGTGGCCACAGCTGCCGCGATCAAGGGAGGGCTCAGCGCCGACGACCTAAGAAGCATAGACACGCAGGTTGCTCTGTGCAACACTTATCATCTGCACGTAAGGCCCGGAGATGAGACAGTTTATAAGCTGGGAGGACTGCACGAGTTCATGAGATGGGACAGGCCGATCCTCACGGATTCCGGCGGTTTTCAGGTATTCTCCCTTGCAGATCTTCGAAAGATCAAAGAGGAAGGCGTGACTTTCCACTCCCATATCGACGGAGCCAGGATCTTCATGGGCCCGGAGGAGAGCATGCGCATACAGTCCCATCTGGCCTCAACGATAGCAATGGCCTTTGACGAGTGTCCTCCAAGCCATGCAGAAAGGGACTACGTGGAGAGATCCGTCGCGCGCACGACCAGATGGCTTCAGAGGTGCAAGGATGAGATGAAGCGCCTGAACAGCATGGAAGAGACGATCAACAGGGATCAGCTTCTCTTCGGGATCAACCAGGGCGCGGTCTATCCGGATATCCGGATCGATCACGCGGAGCAGATCTCGGAAATGGAGCTGGATGGTTACGCTGTCGGGGGGCTTGCAGTAGGAGAGACCCACGAGGAGATGTATGAGATCCTCGACGCTGTTGTGCCTCATCTGCCGCGCAATAAGCCCACTTATCTTATGGGCGTTGGAACTCCCCAGAATATCATAGAGGGAGTTGCCAGGGGAATCGATTTCTTCGACTGTGTCTACCCCAGCAGAAACGGAAGGCACGGCAACCTTTATACCAGCAAAGGTACTGTCAGGATCAATAACGCCAGATATGCCCTTGATAAAAGGCCGATCGAAGAAGGCTGCGGCTGTCCTGTCTGCAGGGCCGGCTACTCCAGAGGATACATCAGACACCTGGTAAAGGCTCAGGAGACTTTGGGACTTCGGATGTGCGTTATGCATAACCTGTATTTCTACAACAACCTGATGACGCAGATCCGTGAAGCGATCGACAACGGCACATTTTCCGCTTTCAGAAAGAGAATGCTGGAGCAGCTCGGGGGAAATGGCGACTAAATAACTGTTTTGTGCGTCAATTCGCTAAATTTTCATTGAAAAACACATAACGGTTGTTGTATGATATGATTCAAATGATTTAGAGCCGCCTAAAAGGCGTGATTGGAGGTATCTTATTATGAATGGATTCATGTTGACCGCAGCCGGCACACCTATCTTCACGATCCTGTACATGGCTGTTATCGTAGGTTTCTTCTACTTCTTCCTGATCAGACCTCAGAGAAAAGAGCAGAAGGAAAAGCAGGCAATGCTCAGCTCACTGGCGATCGGTGACAGCGTGCTTACGACTGCAGGATTTTACGGAGTGGTGATCGACATGACCGAGGACACTGTTATCGTTGAATTCGGCAACAACAAGAACTGCCGCATTCCGATGCAGAAGGCGGCGATCGTTCAGATCGAGAAGCCTGAGGATGCCCTCGAAACAGCGGATGACAAATAATAGATGTTAAGTCTGAAGGCATGTGCCCTGCACATGCCTTCTATTTGGTATATCCCAAACGATCAATATGATTCAAATTTCTCATCATAGAGATAAATTATTTTCATCTTTAATCAGCCACGGAGGTTAGACGTCTTGAATAAAAAAATAGCAGTAATAGCCGGAGACGGCATAGGACCGGAGATCGTTGCCCAGGCCAGGAAAGTCCTTGACGGAGTATGTGAGAAGTACGGACACACATTTACTTATACGGACGTCCTCATGGGCGGATGCTCGATAGACGCGTACGGAGTTCCCCTTACCGATGAGACGATCGAGATCTGTAAAGCGAGCGACGCCGTCCTCATGGGATCCATCGGAGGAAACGCCGCCACCTCGCCCTGGTACAAGCTTGCGCCTGAACTTCGTCCGGAGGCCGGACTCTTAAAACTGCGCAAATCTCTTAATCTTTACTGTAATTTAAGGCCTGCCTATCTCTTTAAAGAACTCGCGGACTCCTGTCCGCTGGCAGCCAAAGAGGGCGGCAGGAACTTCGATCTTGTGATCTGCAGGGAACTGACCGGCGGACTGTATTTTGGAGAGAGATACACAAAGGTAAAGGACGGAGTCATCACAGCGGTAGATACTGCAGTCTACAATGAAAATGAGATCCGCAGGATCGCGGTAAAAGCTTTCGAGATCGCCATGAAGCGCGGCAAAAAAGTGTGCAGCGTAGATAAAGCGAACGTCCTCGACACTTCCAGGCTCTGGAGAAAAGTGGTCGCAGATGTCGCTAAAGATTACCCGGAAGTTGAGCTTTCCAACATGCTCGTCGACAACTGCGCGATGCAGCTTGTAAAAGAGCCTGAACAGTTCGACGTCATCGTCACCGGCAATATGTTCGGTGACATCCTCTCGGACGAGGCAAGTATGATCACAGGGTCGATCGGAATGCTGTCTTCCGCGTCTCTCAGCGACGGAAGCTTCGGTCTCTACGAGCCCAGCCACGGCAGCGCGCCGGATATCGCGGGCCTTGGAATCGCCAACCCGATCGCGACGATCCTGTCCGCGGCAATGATGCTGCACTACAGTTTCGGACTCCTTAAAGAGGCGGACGCAGTGGAGGCAGCCGTGAAACAGACATTAGCGGATGGATACAGAAGTATCGACCTGATGTCCCGCACCGGAGCGGAAGGACTCATATCCCAGAACTGCAGTGAACTCGGAGACAGGATCTGCGAGAGGATCTGACGAGAGTCCTGCATTTAAAGACAAACTGATAATACTCAGGTTCACGGTCCTTTATAAGATCGGGCCGGATCCTGTGAAATTCATAAGGAAGGATAGGTAACGGAAATGAAAAGTGACAGCGTCAAAAAAGGCATATCACAGGCCCCCCACAGGAGTCTCTTCAACGCGCTCGGATATACGGAAGAGGAGAGAAGGCGCCCGATGATCGGTATCGTCAGCTCCTACAACGAGA
>CAMOIJ010000003.1 GCA_946615865.1 uncultured Lachnospiraceae bacterium
GCATCTTTTCTGAAACGCCCCAGGTATCGACAGGAATAAGCGCCTTAACATCCTCGGGATAGCGCAATGCATAGCCAATTGCGATCGCTCCGCCCATCGATAATCCGGCTAAGACAAAGTCGGTAAGACCGTAATAGCTGACGACAGTTTTTACGCACTCGATATGTGTGTCAAAAAATGAATCCCCTGCCAGGTCATCCGCTCTATCGCTGTTTCCATAACCCAGAAAATCGAATGCGTATACTGTGAAGTCATCTGAAAGCGCCTTGAATACTTCTCTCCAGGACAGCATTGTGCTGTCGCAGCCCGCACCGTGCAGCAGCATAACAGTCTTCGGTCCGGTTCCTTTTCTATAAGCCGCGATATTCCCGTATTGTGTTTTAATGGTTTCTTTCTGAATCATTTTCATTATCTCCCGTCTTTGTATAGCGGGGTTTTTGGCTACTGTCGATTGCCATTGCTTCCGTATTGGATAAAAAGCTCCCGATTACCGTTTTTTCGTCGTAATCAGGAGCTTGTTTGCAATGCTCTATTTTGGCAAAACAGTGCTGGCAGATCAGGGAAATCCCGGGATCTTACTCCCCGACAGCAGTCACATAGGGAGTCTCAGTGAGAAAACTCGCGAAGAGAGCGTTGCTGATGAAGGCGTACTCGTCTCTCTGATGTCCGCTTTCGGTCATGGAGTCAGCAAGAAGAGTAATATTCACGTCGTTTCCGTCTTTGTCTTTGCCCTCATAAGAGAACCCCATGATACCGTTCAGGAAAGCGTCCGTGCTCTCATCATTACCGTGGAATACGCCTTCCAAAGGAGCGCGGCTGCCGTCACGCTGCACAAGGATCTTAGAACCTTCGGGCAGAGCCGTAAAGTAGTTCGTGCCGACGGCGTAGAATACGTCGTCCCCGTCCATGATATAACTTGCGTTGACAAGAGTTTCCTCGGGATAGGTAACATAGCCCATAAGTCCCATTGCTATCCGTTCATTGTTGTAATCAGAAGAAACGGTTACGAGGGTGTTGTATACGTAGCCGTCAGGAGAAGGTGTAAGCGCTTCCTTTGTGCCGCTGATGTAGACCGTGGGCGTCTTTTCGATGACATAGGCAGTAAAACCCGGATCCTTCACGCCGCCTGCTGATCAGACTTGCCGGAACCTCCGCATCCCGCAAGAATTGAAGAGCAGAGAACAGCAGCCAATAAAATAGAAATGTACTTCTTCATTGCTATTGTCTCCTTATTTCGAAAATACTATTATTTCTTAAGTTCTCTCTTCCAGTTGTACTTCCTTGATAAAATAGGTACAATTGATTACAGAAAACGTTTAAGTAATTATACCATCTATTCTAAAAAAAGATATACAGATGGGAGAATACATGGAAAAAAATCAATATTTTGACTATTTCTATTCGAAGGTATCAATTCTATGAACGAAAAGGTGCAAATACTCAAGCGTAATATGGAACAGCGGATCGTCGGCAAGGGGGACGTGATCGACAAGGTCATTCTCACTCTTCTGTCAGGCGGTCACCTTCTCCTTGAAGATGTCCCGGGCGTAGGGAAGACGTCCCTCGCAAAGGCATTGGCGGATTCTCTCTCCCTCTCCTTTTCAAGGATCCAGTGCACGCCGGATACGACGCCTTCCGACATCACCGGACTATCCGTTTACAACTCCGCCGAAGGGAAATTCCAGGTCGTCCCCGGCCCGGTCATGAACAACATCGTGCTGGCCGATGAGCTCAACCGAACATCTCCCAAGACGCAGTCCGCTCTTCTTGAGGTGATGGAAGAGCACAAAGTGACGATCGACGGGAAAGAGCAGCCGGTCCCCGAGCCCTTCATGGTGATCGGCACGCAGAATCCGGCCGAAATGGCAGGCACCTACCCTCTTCCCGAATCCCAGCTGGACAGATTCATGATCCGATTATCAGTCGGCTATCCTGACCCGAAGGCCTCGGAAGATATGGCAAAGCGTTTCCTTACAGGCCAGCTGCACAGCGCAACGCATCCTGTCCTGACAGCCCGGGATGTCAGGGAAATGCAAAGCGAGATCGCGAAAATCAGCATCCATGATAACCTGACGGCCTATGCGGTAAACATCGTCGATGCCACCAGGAACAAGGCCGAAATTTCCTGCGGCGCATCCCCCAGGGCGCTCCTCTCCATGCTCCGCTGCGCGCAGGCGCTGGCTTTCATGGACGACCGCAGCTACTGCATACCGGAGGATATCGCCTCCGCGGCCGCTCTTACGCTCCCCCACCGGCTCGTGCTTTCTTCCGGCGCCAGACTCAGCCGCGTGACCGGAGAGGACATGATCGCAAAGATCCTCTCTCAGACGAAGGTGCAGCGATGAACCTCCGTATCCACCCGAAAGGCGCAGCCATATACCTCTTCTGCCTTGCGTCCGGCGTCGCGTTCGCCAGTTTCTACGGCGGCCCGGTATCTTTCGCGTGGCTCAACGCGTGCCTCCTGCTGCTCCCCCTCTCCGTGGCGTACTTTCTCCTGAACTATCACTTTCTCCGATTCTACCAGGAAATCGAAGTTCACCGGATCGTCCGCGGCGAGGACCACCGATACCTTGCCAAAATAGAGAACGCCGGGCCTCTCCCAATCCACAAGATGCGTCTTCGCACCTGGGACGACCGATGCCATCTTTATGAGATCGAGGACGGGCATCAGGTCTCCCTCGGTATTCACGAAAAGAAAGAACTGTATTCCGGAATCAGCTGTATTTATGCGGGGTCATACGACATAGGGATCAGGATGGTCGCGTTCACGGATCCTTTTTCCGTTTTCACATTGGAACTGGACGTCCCCTATTCCTTCAGAGCAGTAGTCAGTCCGCAGATCACGGATATAGCCGACGAGGTCCTCGACCTTGAGAACCAGATCAACAGCACAGGCCTGAAAAGCAGGCGGCTTCCGGAGGAGACGCCGGGGAGCGGCCTGCGGCCCTATCAGCCTGGAGACCCCCTTCGCGCGATCAACTGGAAGGTCTCAGCGCGGCTCTCGGAATTGGTGACCCGCGTGCCGGACAAGATGGAAAAGCGCACTGTGACCATCCTGATGCTGGCTGCTTTCGTCCCGGATAAGATGCAGGACCTCGAGTTCCTGAAAAAGCGGGACTTCTTCCTGGAATTTATCGTTTCCGCCGCCTGGCATTTCGGCAGGCAGGGAATCCCGGTCCGGCTGATCTACCCCGCCGGAAAGATCAGCGAGTTGGTAGTCGATTCTTATGAGAGTTTTCAGGAGTTTTACGGCACCGCCGCAGACGGCATCTTCTACTATTCCGAAAGTGAATATGATGAGATGCGGAATCTGGCGGCAGACCTGAGGAGCACGTATGACAAGGATACTTGGATTCTTATCAGAGAAGATCCCGGACCGGGCGAAGATCACTGCGTTATTATCGCTTGAGCTCCGCGCCCTTCTTTTCGCGTTTTCTCTGATCACGATCTGTATAGAGGCGTATCAGGCCGCCGGGGGCAGTGCTTTCCCCCGCGGTCCTTTCGCTCTGACTGCTGTCCTGGTCTATTTCTTTTACAGTCTCCTTGAGCACTCTTTTTCACTGGTCGTGCGCGGAAAAGCAGCCTCCTTCTTTCCGCTGCTTCCGGCAGCGCTCCTGCTTCTCCTTCTGCATAAGACAGAAGCCCCTCTCTTTTTGTCCGCCTCTGTGGCATCGGCTGTCGCAGCCAGACTCTTCTTTAACCTTGCCCCGCGCATAGAAAAAGTGCTGCTGTACGGTGTCTTTCTGCCGGATGCCGCTACGGTTTATCTCTATTTTGGCAGGCATGCGCTGCAAGGAGCCTATGCTTCGGACAAGCTGCTGTTCGTTTCCCTCGTGACCCTCACTCTCGCCTCGCTGCAGGAGCTCCTGTTTGAAAAGCCCCTGCTGAGGAGCAGCGGAGAGGCCTTCCCCTTCTTCTATTTTGCGCTGCTGGGCATCCTTGTGGCCCTGCTTCCCATGAGTCAGCACCCGATCAACTGGACTCCGGTCGCCGAGGCGGGCGGGCGCATCTTTCATAGGGCTCAGGACATGGTTGACAGCGCGGCCTACCACCTGTCGTCCATGTGGGGCGGCTCCTACACCGCCGGATATAATTCTCTGGAAGTATCAGGCGGCAAAATAGAGCACTCAGGCCGCACCGAGATCATCCTGAAGACTTCGCAGAAGCCCTATTACAAATACACGGACGAAGAGACCTCCGAGGACATGAAGGTGCGGCGGACGCTTTATCTCGCAGGTGGTGCGGGCGTTGACAAGACGAAACTGATCAGTTTTCTGAGATTTCTGCACGCCAATGATGTGGACAAAGAATATGCCTCCCTGTTCTCGCAGTTGTCAGAAGTGAAAGTGGAATACGCCTATCTCAATACCGCCGATGAGATCGCGCCTGTGAATACGATATTTATCTATGATGGCTATAAGGCCGGAAGCGGGTCCGTTTATGACGGAAACTCACAAAATGAAGCCGTGCACAAAAAGGGTTACAGGCTTACTGCCCGCTATCTCGACATCGACTACGGCAGTCCTTATCTGGCCGGACTCATCAGAGAAGCCGGAGCTGCAGGGCGGGATGAATCCTTGTCCTACGAAGACGCCTGCAGTTACTTTATGGAATTGTATGGTGTGGAGCTCGGCAGTATTTTGACCGGGGATGAGTATGAGGAAGCTGCTAAAGGATCTTATAGTGCCGCTGATCTCGGCACGGATGGCGTGAGTGCCGCGCTGCAGAAGCTGGCGGATCAGATTACAAGCGGCGTCCGGGGGGAGTATGACAAGTGCAGGGTGATCGAGGGCTATCTCAGGCAGTACTCCTATCAGACAGATACGGTCGGCGGACACGACCCGCTGTCAACTATGAGCACTCCCGCGGGAATGGCCGACATAGCTGACCGTTTTCTCTTTGAGACCGGGGCCGGTTACTGCGTGCATTATACATCCTCTATGATAATGCTGCTGCGGCTCTCAGGGATACCTGCCAGAGCTGTCTCGGGATACCGCTACGTGTACCCCTTCGAGAAAGCGGATGCTTACGAAGTGAGCGGCAACTGCGCGCATATCTGGCCTGAGGCGTATATTCGAGGCGTCGGATGGGTGCCCTTTGAACCGACCGGCGCTTACAGGACTGCCGAAGAATACACTTGGCGCAGAAAGCCCGCCGCTGCCGGAAACGACTCACAATCCGCTTATGTCCCGCCTGTTCCGGCTCCGGCGCAAGTACCGGATGTTCCTGACGATGAAAAAACCTCCGGCAGTCTGTCGGGTATGACTTTAGATCAGGCCATGCGGATCGCGCTGCCGACTGCTTTGAGCATACTTGTTACTCTCGCTTTGTTGATCCTGGGAACACTCTCCGCCGCCAGGCTGCGCTACCTGCGCGCCGCGCCCGAAAAGAAGCTCGACATGGATGTAGACATGATCAAAAAAGGCATCCGCAAGCAGTCCGCGGAGGACTTTGCCGACAGAGGCCTTTTATCAGACTATATCGCCAGAGCGCCTGAAGCGCTCCGACCTGATATCCAGAGAGTATTCGACATTTATTACCGAGTGCTTTATGGGAGCAGCTCTGTTTCAGCTGAGGAAAATGAACTTGCCGCCGGCGTTCGCGAACAGCTGCACGCAGCTGCAAAAAAGCGGTTGAAACAATAATGATCTGATACGGAAGGGGTCGTCGCATCTTTCTGATTATTCAGCAGGATGCGGCGACTCCATGTGTTTTCTAGTCAATTAACAGCCCGGGAAAGCGGTCGTCTATACTCTTCCAGTCGATCCCAAAGTGTTCCTTAAGGACTCTCTTCTTGACACTCCAATAAGTATGGCAGAATCCCAGCCATCCTCCCTCACCTGTCTCGGCTCTGACCAGCCGCTCCATCTCCGGCTCGATCGAAAGATACTGATCCGTGTACTCTATCGGATCGCGTCTTTCTCTGCCGGTCCTGTAGTACTCTTCCCGCTCTTCTGTAAACGTTTGGTCACCGCGCAGCAGAGCCGCACAGTCCTTGAGCCCGATCCAGAATTTGAGTTTTCTCTCCTTATCAGGTTCCTTACTCTCAAGATATGACCTGCAGATTTCCGGGATCATTTCATCTGTGATCCTGTCAAGATTGCGGTCAATCATGAGCAGCGGGTATTTCTTGATATCTTCCATGGCATGGCAGAACTCTTCAGCGCTGATTGTGCCATATTTGTATTCATCAATTTTGGACTTCAGGAAGCCGTCTCGAAATACTTTTCTATCCATTTCAGCTCTTTCACCTGTGTCTCAGCCCTTATCAGAGCAGATACATCTCCTTCAGTTCCTCTCTGTCGCGGTCCGACAGGCCAAGCCCCTCGCGGATCAGGCCGTCCATACTGCCGTATTTATCTGCAGCAGCTTCGTAGTAAGCTTTTATGAAATCCTCATCAGCGCCGAACAGGTACCGAAGCGACTCGTCCGCGAGAGGGCTGTCGGTTCCTGCCTGCTGCTTGACAAAGGCGGTCAGCCTGATCAGTTCCCCCTTCAAGTGCTCATTCGTTGTAAGGTAATCCGCAATGATCACTTCCCGGGGAATGCCCAGGATCTCTTCAATGATCACGGCGGCAGTCCCGGCCCGGTCTTTGCCGGCGGTGCAATGCCACAGCATCGCTTTTTTATTACCTTGCAGCAAAAGCCGGACAAATTCAGCATATCCCTTTACCGCATAGTCGCCGGCAAACGCGCGGTACATCCTGATCATATAGTCTCTGGCTTCCCGGATCTGATCTGTCGTCCGTCATCTGTTCTCATCCCGCCGAGATCGCGGATGTTGGGAAGACTCTTGTAGTTTAGTTTCCTGCTGAACACTTTATTATCCTTTCCTGCTCATTGCAAAGCGCTTCTTCTGTTGATATCGACTACTCTGTACTGTATCCCTTTTTCCTCGAACTTCTCAAAAAGCGCGTCGGCTCCGTTTTCCATTTTGAACTGCAGCTCTTCCGGATACATCGGGATGATCTCGTAGAAGTTGATCACTTTCCCTGAAGGCATCACCAGCCTGATGTCGCCGTTTCTGTTCTCTGCATAGTTCAGCACAACGCTGTTGAACCTTGTGTTTGGAGCATAGGCGGAGCCTTCCTCATCTGACTGTGTAGTGTGCCCGTAGGATAGCCAGGTATTGCACCAGATCGGAAGCCGAGCTACATCTTTCAATGTTTTGATCGGCCAGTAGTCACTGTCTGTGCCACTGTTGATGTTCCAATCCTTCGGAAGGTATATCACATACTCTGCGTAGTCGAGCTGATACTTCTGCCACTTCTCGGGTATCGCCATTTTGTAAGCGCCTGCTCCCATCGTGACGAGCTTGTAGTAAGGATCTTCTTCTGTCGGCTCCACAATGCATACATCAAGGTGTATGTCGGGAGATGCGATCTCATGGAAAACATTTTTGTAGTTCCCGAACATGTCGCAGATGAAGCTGTCCAGCACTTCGATCTCCGAATCGTCATACAGATACATCGGCAGGCTCGGCTCGACCGCTTTGTCTTTCTTAGTTTTTTTGAATCTGCTGAATAAACCCATGCTGCTCCTCCTGTAAGTTCGCTGGTATTACTGTGCCGAGTTGTCTTTTCGCATGTATTTTGCCGGAACAGACTTGGTCAGCCATATTCCGTTTGCAGAAAGATAAAACCGGTATCCGTCCTCGCTCATCTTCCTGCAGTCGATCTCATAAATCACAGTTTTTCCGTGCCGGCTCCCAACTTTCCTCGCTGTCTCCGTGTCCGAAGAAAGATGTACATACAGACGGCCTTTCGGAATCAAGCCCTGCTTATCGATGGATGGAACGAATTTCTCTCCCGTCCCGTGCCAAAGAATAGCCGGCGGCACCTTTTCCTCCAACTCGACGTCCACCGGAACGGAGTGCCCCTGATTGGCCCTGATCAGAGTGTGGTCCTCGTTAAAGGAATACCGCTGCTTCTCGTCTGTACGGACAATCTCTTCAAGCGTCTCCATATCCAATGTGTGCCCGTCTGAATTGTTGACGCCGCTGATCAGTTCCTGCACATCCGCCCATCCATGTTCATCCAGAGTGATGCCAATGATTCCGGGCCTGTGCCGCAATATCATCGATATGAACTTACTTGTGTTCTTCATCCGCTTGCCGGATCTCTCGTTACTCATAGGAGGTCTCTCCATTTCATTTCCGTCATTTCCCGGGTTTGCCCGGGACTTCCGTCCGTACAAAAACATACTCTTTATCTGAAGACAGGTCATCCCAGAACTTGTATCCGCTCCAGTCAAATGCCTTGATCTCTTCAGGTTCAGTGATAGCATTTGCTGCCATGTATCGCACCATCTCGCCCCTTGCCATTTTGGCGTATACGCCCTTCTGCACTATTATGCCGCCCTCCGGCTCGCCGAAAACACAGGTGATATATCTGTCATCCGGCTGTAAGTATTTCTCGATGCACTTGGAGTATTCCTTGGAGGCAAGATTAATGATGATCCTGCTGCTGTCAAGGACCTCCCGGTAGAGGATGTCTCCCCAGAAATCATACAGGTTCTTATGGCCGGAGACCGCAGCCTTTGCCTGCATTTCCAGGCGATACGGAACCACACCGTCCATCGGCTTCACCACTCCGTAGAATCCGGACAGGATCCGCAGGTGCTCCTGCACATAGTCATACTGTCCGTCTTCAAAGACCGCCGGTGCCATATAAGTATATTGAATTCCGTCATAAGCCAGCAAAGCAGGCGTCAGGTTCTTCCGAAGGTCCATGTGCGCGAATCGCTCACTATTTTGGCAGGCGATCTTGTCACTGCATACCCAGAGTTTCTTCTGTTCCTCATAGGACAGGCTCTGGATCCATCGCATCAGGATCTCCGTTTTCTCCATGAAAACCGGAAGCTCGGTGCAGGTAAATAAATCTGTATCGATCCGCATCTGCTTAGCCGGAGATATTATTATCCTCATCTCAGTTCTCCACCATCAACCAGCTTCCGCCTGAAGCTGAAATATACAAACGCCGACAGCGCCACTGTCAGGATGTCCGCCGTCACCTGCGACCAGACGATGCCGTGCGGCCTCGACCTCTGGGGTAGTTTGTGGACAAGTGTCCACAAACTACCCCAGAGGTCTTTCAATTCCTGCCCCGGCAAAATGTCGTCTCTACGGAATAGTCATCCCTTAGGACGACTATGTCGGCGTCCTTTCCGGCTTGAAGAGAGCCCTTCGTGCGCTCCATACCGATCAGACGCGCGGGATTTAAAGTACACGCGTTGATCGCCGTCTGCCAGGGCACGCCGGCTTTCTCAACGAGATTTCTGAGTCCCTCATTGATCCTCAGCGTAGAACCGGCGAGCGTTCCTGAATCTACCAGGTGCGCGCTGCCGTCCTCATAGAGTTCGACGAGGTTTCCGCCGAACAGCATCCTCGTTCCGACGGGCAGCCCCTTGAAGCGGAGCGCGTCAGAGATCATCACTCCGTAATCCGGGCCTTTGCAGGTGAAGAACGCGTGCACCGCATCCCAGCCGGAATGAAGGCCGTCGCATATAATCTCTCCGAACACATCCTTAAATCGGAAAGCGGCCCCGGGTATTCCGGGCTCCCTGTGGTGGAACGGTGCCATGCCGTTATAAACGTGCGTCACACTTCGCGCACCGTTCGCAAAGGCCATCGCCGCCTGGGCACAAGTCGCCGAAGAATGCCCCAGCGACGCCACGATCCCGTTCTCGTTAAGGAAGCGGGTCAGCCGGTATCCCTCATCGTTTTCGCAGGCAAGCGTCACGATACGGATCAGTCCGTCAGAAGCGTCAAAATATCGCTTGAACTGCTCGAGATCCGGAGCGACGCAGAACTCTTCCGGCTGCGCTCCCTTGTACTTCTGGCTGAGATAAGGACCTTCCAAATGTATGCCCAGTATCTCCGCTCCCGGAACGCTGTCCCGATCAGCCCTCTGCTCCCGCGCGACTTTGGCGACGTTATTCAGCGCCTTTGTAAGCACTTCTTCCGACTGCGTGATCGTTGTGGGGAGAAAACCGGTCACACCTTCGCCGACTATGTTTTGCACCCAGTTCCTGAGGCCTTCCTCCTCGGCATCATTCGTGTCGAAGCCGTACGCCCCGTGTGTGTGCACGTCAATGAATCCGGGCACGATCCGAAGATCTCCGAAATCCATGTCAGCCTGTCCGCTTCCGTAAGGGCGAATTCTCTCTATCTTCCCCGACTCAGTGGAGACCTCGATCTGCGCCTCCATCCACTCGTTCAGGATCCATACTCTTTTGCTCTGCAGTATCATGATCGTTCTCCCTCTGCGTCATCACATTTAAGACTCATATCTGATCTCGCATTCTCCCGTCAGGCGGTTCATGATGTATCTTTTCACAAAGTCGTAGTCCTCTTCCGGTACAAAGACACGGAGCTTCTTGATTCCATTCTGAAGTTCGATATATTTTGGCGTAAAGACGGCCGCCTTTGCTTTATCGAAGTCAAAATAGACAGAAGATCTGCCATATCCGCTTTTAACATAGATATCTGACATTTCATAACTCTCCTGGGGATCCTCGGCCGAGAGCGCCAGCTTAAAGACCACAAATGTGATCAGCAGGAAAACCGCGTCTGAGCCCGCCATGATCAGAAAATTCGTCCAGTCTTTGTACTGGACTGCCATGATCACGCCGAAAACCAGTATAAAGGCGGCTATGCCAAGGCATGCCTTGATTCCCATCCACATACCTTTACGATAGTACCCCACATCCATGGAGCAGGACCAGGTGTAGAAGCCGTGCGAGTTCTTGGTGATTTTTGTTAAGTCTTCGCTCATAACGCCGCCTTTCCGTTTAATGAAAATGATTCGTTCTCCGCTATACGAAATATTGTATCGTGTTTCTATAGGGGTTTCAATCGACTGGCGGGAGCAAAGCGACCTCTGGGGTAGTTTGTGGACACCTGTCCACAAACTACCCCAGAGGTCGATCAAGTCCAAACTACCCCAGAGGTCGATCAAGTTCAAATATTCACTATCAATCCGCATCCGAAAGCGAAAGCCATCACAAACGCAATATATAAAGCAAACCGCTTCCAGCCCATAGCAATCTTCAAAGCGCCGAGGTTCGTGATCTTTGTAGCAGGCCCAGTGATCATAAACGCTGCGGCGGAGCCCATACTCATGCCGCCCGCGAGCCAGGTCTGCAGGAGCGGAATCGTTCCTCCCCCGCAGGCGTAAAGCGGCACACCGATCGTGGCGGCCATCAGCACGCCCCAGGCCTCGTTTTCTCCGAACACCCCAACCATCATTTCCTGCGGCACATAGCGCTGGAACAGCGCCGACAGCAGAATACCTGCCAAAAAATACCCTCCGGTCGCCTTGACGTTTCTCCAGAAATTCAGCAGATACCGGATCAGAAGATTCGGATGCGTGTCGCGGCTGGCGCGCTCGGAGAATCCTTCGAAGTCAAAAAATTCCTTCTCCCGATAGAACGCGAACACCAGCAGTCCGGCCGCGCAGCCGCACAAAAAGCATGAGACAATGCGCACTGCAAGCGCCCTCGTACCAAGCGCCGCACTGTAAATGATGAGTTGAGGATTGAGCAGGATGGATGCCATCATGAATGCTGCAAGCCAGTCCTCCCGCATTCCCTGTTTTCGGAAGGAGGCGGCAATAGGAATCGTCCCGTACATACACAGCGGTGAAGCGATCCCCAGCAGGCAGGCCGGTATGATGCCGAGCAGCCCCAGCTTTTTCCCCTGCAGCCCGACAAAGAGCCCGTGTATTTTGTCCTTGGCGAACACGGAAATCAGTGATCCGATCGCCATGCCGAGGATCCAGTACCGGAAAATCTGCCGCAGCTGCAGGTCAAAATAGTACCAGATATACACGATCTCCCTGTGAAGGATAGACAGCAGATCACTCATCTATTTTGACCAATTCGTAGGTGCGGCTGCCCAGGCCGATCTCTTCCGCGTGCTCGAGCGTATGGATCCCGTTGCGGCTCTCGATCCGGTTCACGAGTGCTTCACTGTCCGGAGCCTGGTAGACCAGATCCACGCAGGCCTGATCCAACGCGACAGGGTCTGTGCTCGCCAAAATCCCGATATCATGCATGTCCGGTTCATCCGGGTTTCCGTCGCAGTCGCAGTCCACCGACAGGCGGTTCATCACATTGATGTAGATGATGTGCTCCTCGCCGACGTGGTCGCGGAAGCCGGACACCATTTCAGCCAGCGCCTCCAGCCACTCATCCTGGTCGCTGTGCATGATGCTGCCGCTGGTCCTCGTTCCGGCGCTGTGGACATAGACTTTGCCGCTCGGAGAAGAAATGCCAATCCCGACATTCTTGATCGCGCCGCCAAACCCGGCCATGGCATGCCCCTTAAAGTGGGACAGAATCAACCAATCTGTATAATTCTCAGCGTGGCTGCCGACGATTATTTTGTCCAGCCTTCTGCCTCCGGTCACGGGCCATTCGACCTCGCCCTCTTCGTCCATCAGGTCAAAATCCGCAATAGCCGTAAACCCGTGGTCTTCCGCCACCTGCCTGTGCATGGCGGAACTGGCGCGGGAGCCGCCATAGGCCGTGTTGCACTCCACGATTGTTCCATCCAGCTTCTGAACAAGATCCCCGATCAGTTCAGGACGCAGATAGTTGCTCGCGGGCGGTTCGCCGGTCGATATTTTGACAGCGGTCTTTCCGGAAGGAGTCCAGCCGAGTGCCTCGTAGATCCTGACAAGTCCTTCGGCAGAGATGTCGGACGTAAAATATACGGCTGCGGGCTCAGGCGACCTCTGGGGTAGTTTGTCTCCAGATGTGCCATCTGCCTCCAAACTACCTCCGAGGTCGCTTGCCTCTGCAGCGGCGCTTTTCCCCGTTTCTGACGACAAACTACCTCCGAGGTCGTTCGATGCTCCACACCCGGCTAGCAGGAGAATTGATGCAAGAGAAATCACTGCAAATAGTAAAGGCTTTTTCATTTCTTATAAACTCCTTCCGAGCTGATATGCCTCCTGCGGTGCGCTCCAGTCCGCGTTTCCAAAGGACGTGGATTTCCCTGCGGATAAACCGGCAAGCACAAACAGCATGCCGATGATAACCGCTGCCATTATGCAGACGACAGGCACAAGCGGGTTCTCTTTTGACCCGCCTTTACGCCCCAGAACCCTGCAGAGCTGAGCCGCCCGAGTCCCAATCAGCACCCATGTGGACAGCATCAGCAGATTTTCGATAATTACCAGCCAGCCGGCTTTGTCATAATCCAGAAATGCAAACGGCACGCGGAAGAACAGATAGTCCGGCATTCCACCCTTGATGAACAGGTACAATCCGAGCCCCGCGGCAAGTGTGGAAAGGCCGGTGAGCATGTTCTTTGTCCTGCCGCTCCACTTCAGGCCAGCCGTCATTGCCGGGATGTGCACTCCAAGGTGCAGTCCCATCAGCACGAACGCCCAGTGGGACATGGACAGGTGCATCCTTCTCACGAAGGAGACCGGCGCCAGGCCATACATAAAAGGCACTGCGTAGCCGCTCATGGACATGCCGCAGAACGCCGTCATGGCAAAACACAGAACCAGCAGAATACTCAACACTGTCGTCAGGATTCGATAAGGATTATATTTCCCTTTAAAGAGAGCGCCGTACCACTTCCGGTTCAGGAACTGGTGAACAATGACAAGTATCGTCATGCTCACTCCGATCCATTCGTGCGCCGCTTCCCCTGTGACCTGATAAGCCATGAGGAACAGGAGAACGACGGTCAGATCATCCGACCTCTGGGGTAGTTTGTTACCAGTTGTAGAATAATCTACAACTGTCCACAAACTACCCCAGAGGTCGATTTCACTTATTTCAGTTTGTTGTAATCTTCTTCACTTACTGCCTCGAGCCACTCGTTGCTCGCTTCCTCGCCCGCGATCTCGATAGCCAGATGGGAGAACCAGCTGTCGGGAGCGGCGCCGTGCCAATGCTTGACTTCCGCCGGAATGTTGATCACGGTGCCGGGAGTCATCTCGACGGCTTCCTTGCCCCACTCCTGGTAGTAACCTCTTCCGCCGACGCAGATCAGCATCTGGCCGCCCGCTTTTTTGGCGTGATGGACGTGCCAGTTGTTGCGGCATCCCGGCTCAAAAGTCACGTTGAAGATCGGAATCTGCTCCGTGGATACCGGTGCCAGATAGCTCTCGCCGACGAAGAACTGTCCGTAAGGGTTGGGCTCGCCGATCGGGAAAAATATAGTATTCTGGTACTTCTCTTTGTCAGTCAGTGCCGGCGCTTCCTCGTTCCAGACTTCCTTAGCCAGTCTGAACACCGCCCATCCTTTGGGCCAGCCGACATACATAGTCGCGTGGGTGATGATGGCTGCGATCTCTTCCTTGGTCACGCCATGCGCCTTCGCGTTCTGCAGATGGTAGGTCAGGGAGGAATCCGTGATGCCGGACGCCATCAGAGATACAACGGTAATGATGCATTTTGTCTTCACGTCGATCGCTTCTTCGTTCCAAACTTCTCCGAAAAGCACATCGTCATTGAGATGCGCGAACATGGGAGCAAATTCGCCTAACTGATTTCTGCCTGCTGTCTGTACGATCTTTTCTTCCATTTTGGTTTTCTCCTCTATTGTTGACCTGTAGGTTTTGTTCGACCTCTGGGGTTGTCCTTGACCTCTGGGGTAGTTTGCAGACAGGTGTCTGCAAACTACCCCAGAGGTCGCTCATTGCTTAAAGTACCTCGTCCAGCCAGCGGCGGATCTCCGCTTCTTTGGGACGGTTGATCTGACGGCCTTTTTCCCACTTCACATCGCCGGTCACATTCTTATGCAGAGCGACATCGCTTCTTCCGACACCGCTGCCGCCAGATGTGCAGAAGGGAATGATTTTTTTGCCGCTGAAATCATAACTCTCCAGGAAAGTCTCGATGATCCTGGGCGCTACGCCCCACCAGATCGGGAAACCTACGATTACCGTGTCATAGGCTGCCATGTCGAGAACGTCTCCTGCGATCTCGGGCCTTGCAGAGGGATCATTCATCTCCACGCTGCTGCGGCTGTTCTTGTTCATCCAGTTCAGATCAGCACCGGTATATCTCTGTTTTGGCACGATCTCATAGAAATCTGCTCCCGCGATCCGGGCAATCTCTTCACCGACTCTTTTTGTCACACCGCTTGCGGAAAACACCGCTACTAATACATTCTTTTTCATTCCGTTTTCTCCTTATATATTGTCAGTCTCAACCTCTGACCTCTGGGGTAGTTTGTAGACACCTGTCTACAAACTACCCCAGAGGTCGCTCATTACCCCAGAGGTCGCTCATTAATGCTCACTCGCCCAACAGCCGCACCAGACAGCCGTGGGTCAATTCATATACGGTTTGATACACATAATCGATTCCTGCTTCCTTCATGGCAGCCTTCTGCTTCTCCGTCACGGAAGTATACGGGTAAATTCCGAACATGAAGGGAAAGAAGATATAAATGAAGTTCTGAATATCCGTCACGTTCATATTCGGGCAGAACTTTGTGAGCAGCATGCTCATCAGGTGCAGCGACCTGCCGTAGGAGTGCTTGAAAGATACCAGAAGTTCCTCGCGGCTGTTGGCCTCCATGTCAAAGTTGTTCATGGAGAGCAGCTTGAGGAGCTGCGGTCTGTCTGCCAGGGACTGCGCTATTTTGTCAGCCAGCTGCGCTTTCGTGAGCCGCTCATTTTGGTCATGAATTGCCGTCAACTGCTCGTTCCAACGGTCGTACTCCCTCTTGAAGAGCGCCAGGAAGATCTCTTCCTTCGTCTCAAAATAGTTATAGATCGTGGGACGAGAGAAAGAGGTGATCTTGCCGATCTCCTTGAGTGTGATCTCCCGGAAGCTCGTCGTCTGGTAAAGCTGCTCACATGCATTTATGATCTCTTCCCGTTTCCGCGCGATCTGTTCCGGTGTTCCTTTTCTCATAACTATTCCTCCGCCGTGCTCATTCATTGTTTTCTGACATCGTGTCAGTATCTGTATTATAGGACTATTCTGACACCGTGTCAACACTTTGTTGGGGCAAACGCCAACAAAAACAACCTCTGGGGTAGTTTGTCGACAGTTGTAGAATATTCCACACCTGTCCACAAACTACCCCAGAGGTCAAATAGCCCAAAATCATTTCATCTCAACGGTGATCGTCACATCCCCGTTTCCGAGCAACTGCACCATCTCCTCATCAGACTTGTCCGTGACATGGCCGAGTCTGGTATAAGCCCATGAGTTGGAGCCGTAGAACACGACGATCTGGTCGCCGGAGTACAGAACGATGTCACCGGACTGTGTGGTCGTCTGGCTGTCGTTTCTGGGCAGGCGCTGTCCGATGGAGCCGACCTGCTCGAATCCGCCGTACATGGACATCTGAATTGTCAGAGGTCCATTCTGGCACAGTTCCCTGAGCGCCTCCACGGATTCATTGTCTTCCCATTCCACTTCTACAGGTGTTTCTCCGATTGTCATCTGCAGCATTGCTTCACCCTCCTCGCTGTCTGAAACCACTTTGTCACCGCTGAGCTGTCCCTCAAGATAGGGCAAAATATAGCTCATCGCATCCTCAAACGGCTGTCCGAAGAACTCGTGCCCGCCGTCCTTGATCACATAGAATTCGCAGTCCGGAATGATCTCTCTGGCCGCCTCGGAATAAGAGAGCGGAACTGTGTTGTCTTTGTCGCCGTGAAGAAGCAGCATGTGCCCCTGATAGGAAGAAAGCAGCTGGTCAAAATCCACCGTCCACAGATCGGTGATGTAGTTTTTGCCAACATGGATCCAGCCGCCAAACAGGCTGACATCTTCCGGAACATCGTCCTCGGACTGATACTGCTCTGCTCCGCTGTCATCCTTTGCAGACAGCGCAGGATACATGAGAATCATGCCCGCGATCTCGTCCTGATGCGTGCTGCCCACAACGGTCGTGACAAGTCCGCCCATGCTGCCACCGAGAAGAACGATCTTGTCAGGGTCGACAAAGTCCCAGGTTTTAGCAGCCGCCAATACCGATTCCAGGTCAGACGCTTCGGTCAGAATGGACATCTCGCTGTTACTTCCGTCACTTCTGTTTCCTCCGACTGTACCGCCGCGGAAGTCAAAGACATAAGCCGCATAACCGGCCTCTGCCAGCCTCTCTGCGTACCGCTCGCCGGATGTGTGATCATTTCCGAGCTCGTGGGAGAAGATTACCAGCGGCACTTTTTTGCCATCCTCAGTTGCAGGCACATATGCGATGCCGTAAATCCTGTCATCGCCGTTCTGCACCCAGATTTCCTGTGTTGTATATGTTCCTGTGGACATAGCCTCTTCTCCTTCTGCCGCCTGCTGATCGGCCTCTTGCTGTGTGACCTCTGGGGTAGCTTGTTCAGAAGCCACCTCCGGGGTATCTTGCTCCGGGGTATCTTGCTCTGCAGTTTCCGTACTGCTCTCTGCGGCCTCTTTACTGCCGCTGTCTTTGGCCTGAGCCGAGCCGCACCCGGCAAGTACAAGGCAAAAGATCAAAGCCAGCGATATGATTCCCATAAATCCTTTTCTCATAATTAACTCCTTATTGATAGCAATCGGGACAGCCTCTGCCGCCGAACCGTTTACGCCTTCCTGAGCTGATAGCTCAGATAATCAAGTCTATCGATGCAGGCCTGCGACTCGTGAAGCCTGTCGAGCTGCTTCCTGCGGCACTTTGCGATCAGCTTTTCTGTTTTTTGACTGTCCCCCTTTTGGATGCTGGAAACGATCATTTCAGTTTCTGACTCTCCGCACCCTGCTGCAAGTAGAATTTCCGCGATCTCATTAAGTGCCATGTCAAAATACTCCTTATTTAATTGGTTTGTCTCTGTTATGGCTCTATTATATCCGCGGATTTTCCTATAATCAAATACTTGATATCTATACCTTCCTATGCTAATAATGAATACGAGCAACAAGAAAGGAGTTTTCATATGGATATACGCACTATGCAATACTATCTGGCTGTGGTGCGGGAAGGCACGATCTCCGCGGCGGCCCAGGCCCTGCACGTCGCCCAGCCCTCTCTGTCACGGCAGATGAAGGAGCTTGAGGAAGAACTCGGCGTGTCCCTTTTTGTGCGCGGAAATCGGAAGATCACCCTCACCGAAGAAGGCATGGTACTCCGCAAAAGGGCGGAAGAAATGGTTCGCCTGATGCAGATGACCGAGGAAGAAATCTCACAGATCAAGAACCATATCTCGGGCTCCGTGCGGATCGGAGCCGGCGAGTCCTGGTCCTTCCATTACCTGTCGCGCGCGGCGGCAAGTATTGCTTCGGAGCACCCGGATATCCGCTTTCATATCACCAGCGGCGACACACAAGACCTGATGGATGAGCTGAACAACGGACTGATCGACTTCGCCGTGATCTTCACCAATGTAGACCACACTCTATATCAGTCCATTGAGCTGCCGGCTGAGGACTCTTTTGGCCTGCTTATGCCAAAAGATTGCCCACTCGCAGAAAAGTCGGAAATCCGGTTATCCGACCTCAGAGGTCTCCCAGTCATTATTTCAAGAGGAGCTGTGTCTCACTATGCCGGCTCGGAAGAACTGTCGTCGCTCAACATCGTCGCGACTTACAACCTGGTCTACAACGCATCACTGCTCGTGGAGGACGGACTCGGATACGCCATCTGCTTCGACAAGCTGATCAACACGACCGGGGACAGCCCGCTGTGCATGCGGCCGATCGTGCCCGCCATGAAGTCCACCGGATACCTGATCTGGAAGAAGTATCAGGTCTTCTCCCCGGCAGTGCAAATGTTCATCGACCGGGTCCGCGAGGACAATCGACCTCTGGGGTAGTTTGTCCCCACTTGTGGAAAAACGGCCTCTGGCAAAATCGACCTCTGGGGTAGTTTGTGGACAGATGGCCACAAACTACCCCAGAGGTCTTTCATGGAGGTCTTTCATTCGGCGGACTTGAAAAAAGTATGGAGCCAAAATATAATAACAAGTGTTATAGTATCGTGAGGTGACTTTAATGCCCAAAAAACCGACAACAACAAGGGCGGCCATGATAGAAGGCGCATTTCAACTGATCAGAGAAAAAGGACTTGAATATCTGACAGCAAGAAATCTTGCCGCTTTTCTCGGATGCTCTACCCAGCCCATCATGTATCAATTCCCTAATCTAGACATGCTGAGAGACCTGGCTTATCAGAAGGCAGATGCGTTCCACAGCGAATACATACTGGCAGGCGGAGATCTTTTGGAGATAGGAATGCGATATATCCGATTTGCAGAAGAAGAGCCGCAGCTGTTCCGATTTCTTTTTCAATCCGGCCGGTTTTCGGGATCCAGTCTGGAAGATTTGATCAAATCGCCGGAATCGGCTGATCTGCTTACTGTAGTAAGTACTGAAGAAGGATTGGCGACAGAAGACGCCGCGCTCTTTTTTGAACCTCTGGCAGCTCTTGTTCATGGTTACGCCAGTCTGATCGCAAACAACGGAATGAGGTATGATCCAGCCTCAATCCGAGAATCATTGGCTTTGATCGAGGAAGGAATAAGAAAAGGTAAAAATAGTAATGACTAAACTGTATCAAAAAAGCGAAATCACTTTTGCGATCCTGTGGATCGTTGCCTATGTTGTCCTGAGCAGCTATGCGGACCAGCTTTCCTTGTCCATTGGCATAGTGAAATCCGTAACGGCTGTGCTGCAGATCGCGATGTCTCTGGTCCTGTTTTTCTGGATCCGAAACAATAACCTGAGCGAAAAACACGGTTTTTGCAGGCCCATTGTTCCTGCAAGGCAGTTTTTGTATTATCTGCCGCTGGTTATTATCGCATCGACCGCTGTCTGGGGCGGGATCGGGCTTCAATATGGCTTCCCGGATGCACTCATGTATGCGATCAGCATGTGCTGCGTCGGTTTTCTGGAGGAGGTAATCTTCCGCGGATTCCTGTTCCGGGCAATGGAAAAAGACAACCTGGAAACGGCGATCATCGTATCTTCGCTGACTTTTGGCATTGGACATATTGTTAATCTTTTTAACGGCAGCGGAAGGGATACGGCTTCGTCTGTGATCCAGATTGTGTTTGCCGTTCTGGTCGGATTCGTGCTCGTACTGATCTTCTATTATGGAAAATCGCTGGTTCCGTGCATCATTTTCCATTCGGCAAATAATGCGCTCAAAGTGTTCGAGGTAAACGGGAGCTTCAGTCCACAGGCAGAAATGGTGATGAATCTTGTGGTAATCTTCGTCGTTCTGGGAGGATACGTATTCTATCTGATTAAGGTATTTCCGGGGAAGTCAGAGTGAACTACCCATCGCCTACGGATTAGGATAACTAGAAGACCTCTGGGGTAGTTTGTGGACAGGTGTAGGATATTCTACAGTTGGGGACAAACTACCCCAGAGGTCGCTTTCATTTCCAGTTGGGGACAAACTACCCCAGAGGTCGCTTTCATTTGGAAAAAGTTGTCTCTATCTGCTTCAGGAATCTCTCCGCGATAGGCGTGAAGCTCTGGTACTTATTCCAGATTAAGTACATCTTCATCTCCAGGTGTGGATAGAGCGGCAGGAAAACCATGCCGCTGCCCGGGGAAGTATCGATCAGGTTGTTCAGCGTCAGCAGGACCCCCAGCCCTTCCCGGGCAAACATGGAGCCGTTATAGGCCAAGCGGAAGGAGCCCTCCAGACGCAGCCGGGAGAAATGCTCTTTTGCCCAAGGGCGAATGTCGTTTTCCCAGCTCTGTTCAGACGTGAATAGCGGGACCCCCGCCAGGTCCTCTGCGGTAATGCGTTCCTTCTTAGCCAATTCCGAATCTGCCGGAACGACTGCCCCGAAATAATCGGCTTCCGGAAACTGGACATAATTGTATTTTCTCACATCCGGAATTTCGAAGATCGCGGCAAAATCCAGCAGTCCCTTATCCAGCTTCTCCGTGACCTGCTCCGTATCGCCGCTGGTGATGTGGTATCGAAGGTCCGGATACACTTTTTTGAACTTCCGGATTTCCCGGGCAAGGTATCGGATCTGCCAGGACTCCGCGAGGCCAAAATACAGTTCTCCGCCTGTGATATCATCCAGAGACAGAAATTCCTGCTCGATCTTATCCGCCATGGACACCAGATCCTCTGCCCGGTCACGCAAAAGCACACCTTCCTCTGTCAGGGCAATGCTGAAGCTGTGCCGGGTAAACAATTTTTTGCCAAGCTCTTCTTCCAGGCTTTTCAGCGCCTTGGAAAGCGTCGGCTGCGTCACATGCAGTTGTTCTGCCGCCCGGGACATATTCTCTTCTCTCGCCACTGCAAGAAAATATCTCAAAGTTCGAATCTCCATACGCTTCTTCCTCCTCCGGGTCAAAACGACCTCTGGGGTATCTTGTTCTCCTCGGTTAAATCGACCTCTGGGGTACCTTGTTGCAGGTCAAACGACCTCTGAGGTAGTTTTTGTTCTTGATATACCAAAAAAGAATATCACGATATTCATTATACCCATTAGCGAGGTATCTGTTAAGCCCCTATAATAAACTCACAGACATCAAAGAAGTGTATGGGAGATACCACACATGAAGGAAGAACTGGAAAAAATACTCACAAACCTCCACGATGCCGGCTGCGGAAGTGGGGAAGTGGAAAAAGCAAAGCAGCTCTATGAATCAGGCGATACAAAAGCTCTGCTCCGCTACTTCCGAAAATGTCGGTGCAGCAGGATGGAGGAGCTCCATGAGAGCCAGCGGAAAGTGGACTGCCTGGATTTTCTGATCCGGCAGACAGTCAAAACACTACAGTAAAAAGCAATAAGGAGAAAAACCATGATCAGAAAAGAAGAACTCACCCTCACAAAAGAATGGGACAAGACCTTCCCGAAAAGCGAAAAAGTCGATCACTCTAAAGTGACCTTCGTAAATAGATACGGCATCACACTTGCAGCAGATATGTACGTTCCAAAGAATGCGGAAGGAAAGCTTCCGGCCATCGCAGTGAGCGGACCTTTTGGCGCCGTTAAAGAGCAGTGCTCCGGTCTGTATGCCCAGACTATGGCGGAGCGCGGATTCGTTACGGTTGCTTTTGATCCGTCTTTTACAGGCGAGAGCGGCGGCAATGTGCGCTACATGGCATCTCCGGACATCAATACAGAAGATTTCATGGCGGCGGTTGACTTCCTGTCCCTGTGCGATCGAGTTGATCCGGACCGCATCGGTATCATCGGTATCTGCGGCTGGGGCGGCATGGCCCTGAACACGGCAGCCCTCGATACCCGCATCAAGGCAACGGTTGCTTCTACCATGTACGATATGACCCGCGTGAATGCTAAGGGATATTTTGACTCTGCAGACAGCGAGGAGGCCCGCTACCAGGCGAAGGCAGCCATGTGTGCCCAGATGTTGGAAGACCTGAAGAACGGTGAGTATAAGCTGGGAGGCGGTGTCGTCGATCCCCTGCCGGAAGACGCGCCTTTCTTCGTGAAAGATTACTACGATTATTATAAGACCGGACGCGGCTACCATGCCCGTTCCCTGAACTCCAACGGCGGCTGGAATGTCATCGGCTGCGAGAGCTTTATCAATCAGCCGATCCTGCAGTATAGCAATGAGATCCGCAGCGCGGTCCTCATAATCCACGGTGAGAAGGCGCACTCCTGCTATTTCTCACGGGACGCCTATGCGAACATGATCAAAGACAGCAAGTATACGGACAACAAAGAACTGATGATCATTCCGGATGCGGTCCACACCGATCTCTATGACGGCGGTGGCAAAAAAGCGATCCCGTTCGACAAGCTGGAATCGTTCTTCAATCAGTATCTGCAATAATAGTCGATGAAAAGATATGAATTCAGGAAATCGCCGGCGTAAAGGAAAGCTCTGTTTTGCCCTGGCTGCCATAATGCTGCTCCTCGCCGGATGTGCAGCGGGCGGTGCATCAGAATCTAGTGCCGCGGAAAAAACGGATGTTGCCTCTTCGCCTGAGGAAGAGCAAAGAGAAACCTCCGGCGGCGGAAATACCACAGCCACTCTTTCTCAGTCCGAAGGCGTATTTGATCTCGAAAAAAGGACCGTGCTCTTAAACAGCGGATATGAGATGCCTGTGATCGGACTTGGAACGTGGACTCTTTCCGACGACGAGGCTGAGAAGTCCGTGTACCATGCATTGAAGTCCGGGATGCGCCTGATCGATACGGCCAGATACTATGGTAATGAAGTCGGGGTCGGTCGCGGACTTCAAAAAGCGATCGACGAGGGAATCGTCACACGGGAAGAAGTATTCATCACCACCAAGATTTACAGCGGCAACTACGAACGTGCAGGCGGGATCATTGAGGACGCCCTGAAAGATCTGAACGTGGATTATATCGACCTGCTCCTGATCCACCAGCCGGGAGCCGATGATGAAGGCGTCTACAGGGCTATGGAAGAAGCCGTGGGCGCCGGCAAGCTCCGGTCGATCGGAATCTCCAATTATTACACGAAGGAGCAAGTTGACGAGGTGCTGTCTTTTGCCACGATCACGCCGGCGGTCATCCAGAACGAAAACCATCTATACTATCAAAATACAGAATTGCAGGATTACGTTCGTCAGTATAACATCGTGATCGAATCCTGGTATCCTTTCGGAGGCCGGGGCCACACTTCCGAGCACTTTGGGAATGAAGTGATCGAAGAGCTGGCTGACAAATACAGAAAGTCTTCTGCCCAAGTTATCCTTCGGTGGCAGATTCAGGCAGGGTTTATTGCCATCCCGGGGTCTTCTAATCCGGATCATATTGCGGAGAATTATGATGTCTTTGATTTTGAATTGACGGATACTGAGATGCAGAGAATTCGGAATCTCGATCGCCAGATGCGGTATGAGAACTGGTAAAACAACTTAAAATTATGAACCGGGAACAGCTTGATGCTGTTTCCGGTTTTTTTGTGGTAAAGAGCCTCTGGGGGGTAATAAGACCTCTGAAGACCTCTGGGGTAGTTTGTCGACAGGTGATGATTATTCCACACCTGTCCACAAACCACCCCAGAGGTCTCTTCATTCTTTGCTTACATCGGGAAAGCAACAGCTTCCGCATAAAGTTTCTTCAAAATATCGAGAAAAGCCTTTACGCTAGCTCGGTTGTCATCTCTGTGAGTGCAGAGGACACAGGAGAAGCTTTCCCGGCAGTCAAAGGGAATCCATGCGAACTGGCCGCTGTGATCATTGAGAAAACCCGGTGCCAAGCAGACGCCCCGCCCGGCCGCCACATTGGTGAGCGTCGTGTCGTGGTCCGCGCTATTGAAATAGTCGATCTTTCCTGTAGCGATCAGCCTGTGCTGAACTGCTTTCAGAGCCTGCGGAGATCCTCCGCCAACCATCAACGTCCGGCCATACAAGTCTTCTTCGGTGATCAGGTTTTTGGCAGCGAGAGGGTCGTCCCGCTGTGCGATCAGGTAGATGTGGCTCTCAAACAGATCGTGAACGTGAATACCGGGAATCTGCCTGGTCTGTTCTTTCAGAGCAAACACAATATCGACCTCTTTGCGGAGAAATGACTCCACTCCGCCCTCATACTGGAACACCGGGAGAATCTGGACCTCGGGATTAGTTTCCGCGAAGAGGCGCATAGCCTCAGGCAGGAAAAACACTGCCGGCCGCACCATCAGGCTGATGGAGATGCTGTCCTTGTATTTCGCGCTGAAGTTCTGCCCCTGCTCGATGGCGCGCTTGAGATCCTCCCTCATGGATGTGAGAAAAGTTACAAACTGAGCGCCGGCTGGCGTGAGCGCCGCGCCTTTGCCATTCCGCTCAAAAATCGTAAACCCGATTTCCTCTTCAAGGAGTCTAATCTGGTAAGAAAAAGTCGGCTGGCTGACAAAAAGATTGTCCGCCGCCCGGCTGAAGTTCAGCGTGTGTGCAACTTCTATACAGTAATCGATTTGTTTGGTGGTCATGGCTGGCTCCTTTTCTTTTAATCGACCTTTCAATCGACCTCTGGGGTAGTTTGTGGACAGATGTGGAATAATCATCACCTGGTAACAAACTACCCCAGAGGTCGTTTGCGCTCCCCCAGAGGTCGTTTGCGCTCAGTTATTTAATATTTAAATCAATTATATAGTGTTTGAATTGGACTTTGCAATAATACACCAGTTAAAATGAGACCATAAAGAAACGCAAAACTGCATACAAGACCGGCCGGCAAGCCTGGTCAAAACAGAGAATAAACTTATAAAGACTAACTAAGGAGGACAGTAAAATGGCAAAGACACTGATCGCATTCTTTTCAAGAGCAGATGAGAACTATTTTGGCGGCGCGATGCGCTATGTAAAGGTAGGCAACACCGAAATCGTAGCGGGAATCATAAAGGACCTGACCCCGGCGGATTCATTCAAGATTGAGATGAAGAATCCCTACTCTCCCGTTTACATGACTTGTATCGAAGAAGCGAAGAAGGACCTTCGTGCAAAAGCCCGTCCGGAACTTGTCAGCATGCCTGAGAGCATCGACGAATATGACACCGTGATCCTCGCTTACCCGAACTACTGGGGAACGATGCCGATGGCCGTCTACACCTTCCTGGAGAGCTTTGATTTCTCCGGCAAGACTATCCTTCCGCTCTGCACCAACGAAGGAAGCGGCATGGGCTCGAGCGAGCGCGAGATCAAGAAGACCTGCCCCAGCGCAGATGTCAAGAAAGGCCTGCCCATCACCGGCAGCGCAGCCGCAGGTTCTAAGAGCAGCGTGGAGCGCTGGCTGAAGGCGAACGGACTGATCTGAGAAAAACGTAAAGGGACCTCTGGGGTAGTTTGTCGACACCTGTAGAATAATCATCACCTGTCAACAAACCACCCCAGAGGTCACCTCCCACCCCTTGAAAGGAGAACACCATGGAATACATCACACTGAACAATCAAGTTAAATGCCCTGTCGTCGGAATCGGAACTTTCATGCTTTCTCCCGCTGAGGCTCAGAAAAGTGTAAGGGAAGCCCTGAAAATGGGCTATCGCCTGATCGATACCGCCAATGCTTATGTAAACGAGCGTGCCGTGGGACGCGGCATGAAGGAAAGCGGAGTGAAGCGCGAGGAAATCTTCCTCTCCACCAAGCTCTGGCCCAGCGAATATGAGAATGAAAACGCCGTCGATGAGACGCTGGAGCGCCTCGGCGTGGAATATGTGGATCTCCTCTATATCCACCAGCCCGCAGGCAACTGGATGGCAGGATACAGACAGTTGGAGAAGGCCTACAGAGAAGGCAAGGCCAGGAGCATCGGCATCTCCAATTTCGAAGGCAAATACATCGAGGAACTGCAGACCAAATGGGAAATCGTTCCGCAGTTCATTCAGGTGGAGGCGCATCCCTATTTTGCCCAGGACGAGCTCAGAAAGACGCTGGACAAATATGACATCAGGCTCATGAGCTGGTATCCGCTCGGACACGGCGACAAATCCCTGATCCAGGAGCCGGTTTTCACAAGGCTGGCACAGAAATACGGCAAAACATCGGCCCAGGTCATTCTTCGCTGGCACACGCAGATGGGCTTTGTCGTGATCCCGGGCAGCAAGAATGTCGATCACATCCGCGACAACATGGACATCATGGACTTCTCACTTACCGCCGAAGAGATGGCTGAGATCGCGAAACTCAACAAGGGCACCCGCTACTACATAAGGACCGATGAGGCGCTTGCCGGTTTTGCATCCTGGAGACCGGCGTTCGAACAGGCATAATACAGATCAAAAAAGACACAGTTTCGGAAAGGAGATGCCTTATGGATGTCTTTGAAAAACTGAGGAATGGGGATCCGGTGGATATGAAGTCTGCGGAATACCGCCCCGCCGTCGAAGAATTACACAGAGCAAATAAGGCGCTCTTCCACCTAAACCATGCCGAGCCGCAGACGGAAGGATGGAGCCGCGCTTTCAGAGAGCTGTTTGACGGACAGCAGCCTGAAGGCCTTGGCCTCTTTACGCCGGCTCAGATAGATTTTCCGAAGCAGATTACCTTTGGAAAGCATGTTTTTATCAATCACAATTTCACTGCCATGTCGATCGGCGGGATCAAACTGGGCGACAATGTCCAGATCGGCCCCCATGTGACCATTGTGACCACAAATCATGATTTTAAAAATCGCAATGAACTTCGATGCCGCGAGGTCATCGTCGGAAACAATGTCTGGATTGGCGCGGGCGCCAGCATCATGCCCGGCGTCCATATCGGAGACAATGCAGTGATTGCGGGCGGCGCTGTTGTAACACAAAACGTGCCTGCCGCTGCCGTGGTCGGCGGAAATCCGGCAAAAATTATTCGACAGTTGGAACAACCAAAGTAAAAGAAACAACGGATGCTGACATTGCTGAGAAAATCGATGAATCGAATTCAGCCGGCCAGGCAGAGCCTGAATCTGAGGAAGGAGCCACATCAACTATGGGATATGATTTCAGGGAATTTCCAAATGTGAACATCACAGGGATCGATCTTGCATTCCTGAGTGATGAGGAGCTTGCCGTTCTATATGCGCAGGCAAAATATTGCCAGGCAATGACGGACGCGGATATCGAAGTCATGCGTGAGCTGGTCTCGGAGGATAAGACCTTTACCCATATGAGCGGGCTGCAGCAGACAAGAGAAGAGTATTTTGCCGATGTCGCTGACGGAAGCCTTAATTACTTCACGATTGAGATCGCAGATCCTGTGATCATGGTGGATGGCGATATGGCACAGCTCACTTACACTTCTGTCCTGAATGCCAACGCATACGGGGCAAGAGGAACCTTCCATATGAAAGGCACGCATCACTATGAGAAGCGGGACGGAGCCTGGATCATTGTAAATCCGTGAAAACGACCTCTGGGGTAGTTTGTCGACAGCTGCGATAGACCTCTGGGGTAGTTTGTCGATAGTTGTGGAATAATCCTCATGTGTCGACAAACTACCCCAGAGGTCAAGCACAAGCACAAGAAGAAAGGACTCCTTATGAAAACAAGAATGCTGCGGGATATCGAGGTATCCGAGGTGGGTATGGGCTGCATGGCGCTCTCCCACGGATACGGAAAGATCCCTCCTGAAACATACAGTATCGAAGCGATCCGGAATGCCTATGACCACGGCTGCACCTTTTTTGACACGGCTGAAGTGTACAGTCCGAATCTCGCGGGAATCGGCCACAATGAGCTGATCGTTGGAAAGGCCCTCAAAGATATCCGGGAAAATGTGGTGATCGCCACAAAGTTAATGCCTTCACGGATGGGTTCTCTGTTCGGAGGCGGAATGTATAAGACTGTGAAGGAGCATCTGCTCGCTTCGCTTGACCGTCTGCAAACAGATTATGTTGATATTTACTACCTTCACCGGACACACGGCGTCTCGGTCGAAAAGATTGCCGAAGCAATGGGCAGGCTGATCGACGAAGGCCTGATCCGCGGCTGGGGCCTCTCCCAGGTGGATGTGGACGTGATCGACCGCGCACAGAGGATCACGCCTCTTGCGGCGATCCAGAACATCTACTCCATGGTGGAACGGGATTCCGAAGCAGAGATCATCCCCTACTGCATAGAGAACAATATCGGCTTCGTGCCCTTCTCTCCAATCGCCAGCGGCCTTCTCTCCGGAAAGATCACCCCTCAGACACAGTTTGAGAGAAACGACGACGTGCGCAACTGGGTACCGCAGCTCTCGCGGACCAACATAGCAGGCAACCAGCCCATCGTTGAGATGCTGAAGAGCTTTGCGGAAAAGAAAAATGCGACCCCGGCCCAGATCTCTCTGGCCTGGATGCTGCACAAATATCCCAATGTCGTCCCGATCCCCGGATCAAAAAATAAAGAACGAATCGTAGAAAACCTGAATTCCTCAGGTGTTGAACTGACCGATGAAGAATTTACTGCGCTTGAGGGATCTCTGAATGCACTGAAAGTTTACGGACACCGTGGACTTGGCGGTTTTTAAAATGACAAAGCGACCTCTGGGGTGACAAAGCGACCTCTGGGGTAGTTTGTCGACAGGTGTAGAATAATCCACATGTGTCGACAAACTACCCCAGAGGTCACCCACCCACCACAACACAGGAGGCAAATATGAAAAAAGGAATTGCACTTATTTTGACAGCAGCTCTGCTCCTGACCGGCTGCGGCGGAGCATCTGCACAGGCAAACACGCCGGAAAAGACCGATGCAGCACAGGAAGAGGCTGTAGTAACTGAAGAGGCATCAGCGGACGAAGCCCAGCAAACGGAGGCGCAAGAGCCGGCTGCAGCAGCAGAAAACGCGGTTGCAGAGGCACCTCAGGAAACCACCGCCGCTGCTTCCGACACTCTGGTCCTCTATTTCTCCCGGACCGGTGAGCAGTATGTAGTCGGTGTCATCGATAAGGGCAACACCGCCATAATTGCTGAGATGATCGCGGAGCAGACTGGCGCTGATCTTTTCGAGATTTTGCCTGCGGACGACCACTACCCCATGACCTATGAGGCTCTGACAGACGTGGCAAAACAGGAACAGAACGAAAAAGCCCGCCCCGAATACAGCGGCACTCTGCCGGATCTGTCAAAATACAGCACGATCTTTATCGGTTCTCCCGTATGGTGGGGCGACTGGCCGATGATCATGTACACGGTGTTTGAGAACAACGATTTCTCCGGCAAGACGCTTATTCCTTTCTCCACTCACGAAGGAAGCGGTCTCTCCGGATTTGATAAGAAACTCGCAGGAGCCTGCCCCGACTCGACCATCGGGAAAGGTCTGGCTATAGAAGGTAACGACGCCCAGAATAATCAGGAGAAAGCGAGGGAATCCGTCAGCAGCTGGCTTGCGGAGCTTGGGTTTTGATATGGCAGGACGAAATGATATACAGTTGATCCGCGAAGCATATATCCGGATGTATGAAAGCATGATCACCAAGGATGAGGCAATTCTCAGGGATGTGCTGGATGACAGCTTTGTGCTGGTGCATATGACCGGCATGCGTCAGTCCAGGGAAGAGTTTATTAATGCCATTCTGGACGGAACACTGAATTACTATTCAGCCGAACATGAGCACATGCCTGTGGAGATTAACGGAGACACGGCAGTCCTCACCGGGCAGTCCTATGTTGCAGCGACTGTCTTTGGCGGCGGAAGGTCCAACTGGCGCCTGCAGCAGAAATGCAGCTTAAAGAAAGTTGACGGCGCTTGGAAAATCACCCGCAGTGTCGCAAGTACGTATTGACAACTAAATAGCGACCTCTGGGGTAAATAGCGACCTCTGGGGTAGTTTGTGGACAGATGTGGAATAACCCACATCTGGGGACAAACTACCCCAGAGGTCAATTACACACGATAAAGGAGCCAATTATGAAAAAAGAGGTAATGATCGTTACAGGCGCAGGGCAAATAGGCATGGCACTTGCCCGCAGGATCGGGTTTGGAAAAAAGATTATCCTTGGAGACAAAAACCTGAAGAATGCAGAGGCCATAGCGGAAATTATGAACAACGCCGGATATGATGTAATTCCCTTTCCGACGGATCTCTCTTCCAGAGAGGATATTCTGGCTATCATTGCCAAAGCACAAGAATATGGGGAAATCAAATATCTAATTAATGCGGCTGGTGTATCGCCTTCTCAGGCTCCTGTTGAAGCGATCCTGAAGGTAGATCTCTACGGTACAGCTGTCCTTTTGGAAGAGGTCGGAAAGGTCATCGCCGAGGGCGGTGCAGGTGTAACAATCTCTAGTCAGTCCGGCTGGCGCATGCCTCAGCTGACCCCGGAGGAAGACCGCCAGCTTGCCATGACGCCGACAGAGGAACTGCTGAATCTCCCTCTCCTGCAGCCTGAAAACATCAAGGATACTCTGCATGCTTACCAGCTTGCTAAGCGCTGCAATGAAAAGCGCGTTATGTATGAGTGCATTCGCTGGGGCGAGCGCGGAGCAAGACTCAATGACATTGCCCCGGGCATCATCGTGACACCGCTGGCAGTTGATGAGTTTAACGGCCCCAGAGGTGACTTTTATAAGAATATGTTTGCCAAGTGCCCGGCTGGAAGGCCCGGCACAGCGGATGAAATGGCCAATATCGCAGAACTTCTGATGAGCGACGCAGGCGCGTTTATCACCGGTTCAACTTTCCTTGCGGACGGCGGCGCAACAGCATCATATTATTACGGTCCGCTGCAGCCTTGAAGAAACGGAAACGGCAGAAGGAGGAACAAAGATGGAAAACAGTAAATTCTTTACGGAAATACACGGCAACTTCGGCTTCGGCTGCATGCGGCTGCCGATGAAAAACGGTCGTGTCGATTACGCGGAATTCTGCCAAATGGCAGATGCCTTTATAAATGCCGGTTTTAACTATTTTGACACGGCCCACGGATATATCGGCGGGCAGTCTGAGACAGCGATCCGCGATTGTGTAGCAAAACGTTACGATCGAAGCAAGTTCCTTCTGACCAATAAGCTGACGGATCCTTATTTCAAAAAACAGGAAGATATACGTCCTTTCTTTGAAAAACAGCTTGCCTGGTGCGGTGTCGAGTACTTTGACTTCTATCTGATGCATGCCCAGGACCGGAATAACTATCAGAAATTTAAGAAATGCAGAGCATATGAGACCTGTTATGCATTAAAACAGGAGGGCAAAATCCGCCACTTTGGCATTTCTTTCCATGACAAGGCGGATGTCCTTGATATGATCCTGACGGAGCATCCGGAAATCGATATTGTACAGATCCAGTTCAATTACGTGGATTACGAAGATGCCTCCGTGGAAAGCCGCAAAGTCTACGAGGTCTGTGAAAAGCACGGTAAGCCGGTCATAGTTATGGAGCCGGTTAAAGGCGGAAGCCTTGTGAATCTGCCGGAGGAGGCTGATCAGGTCCTTCGGGATCTTCACGGCGGCAGCAATGCCAGCTACGCTATTCGCTTCGCTGCAAGTTTCCCGTACATAGCAATGGTACTCTCCGGCATGAGCAACATGGAGCAGATGCAGGACAACCTGAGTGCCATGAAAGATTTTCAGCCGCTGAACGAGATCGAGATGGAGGCAGTCCAAAAGGTCTGCGGAATCTTCAGAAACCTGAATCTCATTCCCTGCACCTCCTGCCGCTATTGTATCGAAGAAAGTGAATGTCCAAAGGGAATCCGGATTCCGGACCTTTTCGCGTCCTTGAATGCCCATGAGGCATTCCACAATTGGAATACTGCGTACTATTACAACAGTGTCATCACCGGAAGCGGACATGGAAAAGCTTCGGAATGCATTAAATGTGGAAAATGCGAGAATGTCTGTCCGCAGCATCTGCCAATCCGGGAGCTTCTTAAGGACGTTGCCAGGACGTTTGAATAAAAAGTGAAAAGCTGAAAAGCGACCTCTGTGAAAAGCGACCTCTGGGGTAGTTTGTGCCAAGCCCGATCAGCACATAAAGTGCAGCAGAATTCACATGGCCGGCAGGGTAAGCGACCTCTGGGGTCGCTTTAACCTCAGTCGTGCTATTTTTTGCCTTCTCGTAACAAACCACCCCAGAGGTCTCTTTAGCATCAGCTGAACAAACTACCCCAGAGGTCGTTTCAACCCCAGCGTCGGCTGAACAAACTACCCCAGAGGTCGAGGTCGATTCAGCCCTTCTGCCCCTGAGGTATTCCCCCAGATCCTTCACCGGTCTTGGCAGAAACTTCACCGATGAGAGGACGCAGCCACACAGGGAAAGGATATATTTTGACACGTCCCAGGTCGAATCATCATACAAATTGTGCAGGAAAAGCATAAAAAAGAGCAAAAAAATAAAACCCTTGTCAAAAAGGATGACAATCTCGTTGCTTGTGAGGCAGACATTGAGTCCCAGCAGCAGAATTCCTCCCAGATAAAGGGCAGATCCCGTCTTCAGCGCGCGGCCGGTCAGGCGCAGGTAGTACAGGAAGAGCCCCGCCGTTCCCAGAACGAAAACAGGGAATGTAAGTCCCATCCTGTTCCTGTATAGACAAAAGGTGTATAACAGAGCGTAAATTCCGCTCAGCAAAAACAGCTTGTCAAAAGACAGCTTTCCCGTTTCGTTATTCATAGGATCATTCCTCCTCAGAATCCTTCACATACTCAAACAGATCCCCAGGCTGGCAGTCAAGGATCTCGCAAAGTGACTCGATCGTTGACACTTTGATCGCCTTGGCTTTGCCGTTCTTCAGGATCGACATATTCGCGAGTGTGATACCCACGCGGTTTGCAAGTTCCGTCACGCTCATTTTGCGTTTTGCAAGCATGACATCTATGTTAAAAACCAGATGGCCCATGGTTCTCTCCCCTCTTCTATCTGAATCCCCCGTCTTCTATAACTAAGCGAAAGCGACGGGTAATTCACACCGTCAGATCGTTCTCCTCCTGAATTTCCGCCGCTTTAGCAACCAGATGGGAAAGGGCCGCGGCGCAGATGGATATTGAAATTCCGATGAAAACGATAATGCAGATCACCAGCATTACAGCGGCTGCAGACATATCGAGCAGCAGGAAAATAATATTCGCCAGAAAGACAAAAACAGCATCTGCCATGGAAAGATAGGATACCCACTTCAGGTATTCAGCATTCTCATAGGAGAAAGATCTGTCCCTGCGTATGTTGTCCGCGATCTTCCATCCCAGGACCAGCACTGCATAGCAGGGAATCGCGCTGATCCAGATGAGAATCAGCCAAGGCAGCACATTCTTCTCCAGCATAGAATTCTGGCGAACGAGATATGCCGCAAACCGCGGCATGATGACGGTATAGGTGAGCAGGCCGCAGAAACCGACCCCCACAATTATAAACTTGAGCCATTTAGCTAGTGCATCCTGCTTCATAGATGAACGTCCTTTCCGGATCGGCAGTTGTTGCATGTCTTACACTCTGCCCCTTCCTACATTATGACAATAACAGCCGACAGCAATAAAGTCAATAATTATTTATTGTTTTACGATAAATAATTATTGACTTCTGTGGTGGTGAGAGACCTCTGGGGTAGTTTGTGGACAGGTGTCCACAAACTACCCCAGAGGTCTCCTCAATACCCCAGAGGTCGCTTCAATATGGTAGAATAACCCCTATCAATACCACTACAGGAAGCGTCGGGAAAGGGAATGAGATGAACATGACAGAACCGGCCATCAAATACGAAAATACAGTCCCTGGTACATTCGTGCGCAGGATAAACCGCTTTGTCGCAGAGGTGATGATTGACCAGAAGACCGAAAGGGTCCACGTAAAGAATACCGGCCGCCTGCGGGAGCTGCTGCTGCCCGGCGCGAAGGTCACGCTGCAGAAAGCGTCTGATCCGAGCAGGAAGACAGCCTATGATCTTATCTCCGTCTATAAGGCGGGGCTGGAATGGGTCAATATCGACAGCCTTGTGCCCAACAAGCTTATGAAGCAGTATCTCATGAGCTTAGACTATGATGTGGTGAAACCGGAATATACTTTTGGGAATTCCCGATTCGATTTCTACATGGAGCGGGATGGCGAAAAGTATTTGACAGAGGTCAAGGGCTGTACTTTGGCGGCAGATCTTGAGCGCGGGATCGGGTTCTTCCCGGATGCGCCGACAGAGCGGGGTGTAAAGCATTTAGATGAACTGGCCGCCGCTGCCAAAAAAGAGTATCACTGCCAGGCTGCCTTTGTGATCCAGATGAACGGGATCCACACTGTTTTGCCAAATGATGATACGCACCCGGAGTTCGGGCAGGCGCTTCGCAGAGCCGCCGCGGCCGGAGTTCAAGTTGCCTTCTACGAATGTCATGTTGAAGCGGACAGTATAAAGATAACGGGCATTAACGACAACCCAAAGGAATGAGAGGGCTTACGGCCGATGAAAGAAAACGAAGAATTATCACTGATCGAAGATGCGGCCGCATATGTTCAGGAGCTCTTTCGCACAAATGCGGGTGGTCACGACGCCGATCACACTATGCGCGTCTACAGGAATACACTGCGGATCGCGGAAAACGAGCCGGATTGCGATGTCCGAATCGCCGCACTGGCCGCGCTCCTTCATGATGCGGACGACCATAAATTGTTCAGTACGAAGAATAACGCGAACGCGAGAGCCTTTCTGGAGGCGCATCAGGTGCCGCGTCAGACGATCGACCGGATCTGCAGAGTGATCAATTCTGTGTCTTTTAAGCAGAACAAAGGAAAAGCGCCCGACACTCCCGAGGGGAAAGTCGTGCAGGATGCGGACCGCCTGGACGCCATGGGGGCCATCGGCGTTGCGAGAACTTTTGCCTATGGCGGCGAGCACGGCCGGTCAATGGCTGAGTCCGTCCAGCATTTTTATGACAAGCTTCTGCGCCTGAAAGAGCTTATGAATACAGAGACCGGCAGGCAGATGGCTGAGCAGCGGCATGCTTTTCTGGAAGCTTTTTTGAGGGAATATTTTGAAGAGGAAGGGGCAAAATAGTGACCATACGAATAACTGATGATTTTGACCCGGACCGGATCGCGCAGAGCGGCCAGTGCTTCCGCTGGGAGAAAACGGAAGGTGAAACCTGGCGGATCATTGCAGGAAAGGCCTGCCTGTACTTGACTTCGCTGGGCGATGACTTATATGAGTTTGAGTGTACGGAAGACGAATATGAGAACTTCTGGCGGCAATATTTTGACCTGCAGGAGAACTATCAAAATATACGCAGCCGAATCGACCACGAAGAGGATCCCTTTCTGTGGCAGGCGGCGGAACAGGAAAAAGGCATTCGCATCCTGCGGCAGGACCCCTGGGAGATGCTGATCACTTTTATCATCTCGCAGAACAGGAATATACCGGCGATCAAGAACTCCGTAGAGCTGCTCGCGGAAAAGTGCGGTGAAAAGAGGATCGACTCCAAAGGCAAGGGCTTTTACGCATTTCCGGAGCCCGCTGCGCTGGCGGCACTTCCTGAAGACGATCTGAAATCCTGTAAACTTGGGTACCGGTGCAAATATGTGCACGCGGCTGCAGAAGCAGTCTCAAATGGGGACATTGACCTCTGGAGTCTCCTGGTTGCAGACGAAACTTCCACAATTAACGCATTGACGAAGCTGTTTGGCGTGGGAACGAAGGTAGCAAATTGCGTCTCTCTTTTCGGGCTGCACCACGTCAATGCCTTCCCGGTCGATGTCTGGATCCGGCGCGTCCTGGATGAACAATACCCTGACGGCTATCCATATGAAAAATATGCGCCTTATAACGGGATCTACCAGCAGTACATGTTCGCGTACTACAGGCACAAAGACTGAGGGGGAGAAAGCGACCTCTGGGGTAGTTTGTCGTCCCAAGGCGGGTGAAAGCGACCTCTGGGGTAGTTTGTTAACAGGTGGGAATTATTCCACATCTGTCCACAAACTACCCCAGAGGTCGATTGCGCTTAATTCACCATATCGTTCAGAAAATCTGTCCGGGCAGCTTCAGTTTCTCCTTGGGAGGGAAATCCCGATCGAACGCCTCCACGTCTGCATCATCCACATAGTAGCCCTGGGGCGTCTGGTATACGCCGGTGATGCCGTCTAGGTACCCCGGGATCAGTTCTTTGCAGAGGAAGAAGGAATCGTCCGCGCCCTCCGGCAAGTCGTGATATCGGATGCCGAAATTGTGGGCATAGTCAAACCCGCTCTTGCCGTAGAAACCTATATTGCCCTCAAACAGTACTGCGCCAACCCCCATGGCAGAAGCCTGCTCAAGCGAATAATCCAGCAATTTTTTGCCGTATCCGTGCCGCTTAAGTTCCGGTGTGATGCCGATCGGTCCCATGGTCAGAACAGGGATCACTCTGCCGTCGTCGGCGTTAATGACCGTGCGCATGAACATGTTTTGGCCGATCAGCACGCCGTCCTTTTCCATTACGAAATCCAGTTCCTTCACAAACGCCGGATCGTCCCGGAGCACATGGATCACATAGTGCTCGCTGCAGCCCGGGCGGTACACGTTCCAGAATGACTCGCGGACAAGGTTTTCGACTGCTCTCTGCTCTTCTTTCTTTTCCTGGCGGATGGTATAGTCATTTGTATTCATTTTTTAGCCTCCTGAATTTTGTTGACACCAAATGCTTCTCAGCGGGAGGTTTGTTCAGATTGCCTGCAAACCTCCCGGTCAGCCCGCAATCTCCGTTTTGTTGTACTTTTTCAAACAGTACACTCCTTATAAATATATTTAATCAAGCCTTTTCGGCTCAATTATCCAAATACAAATGTGTCAAAATATCGTCAAAGCCAGTTCAATCTCGTCTTCGTCTTCGACACCCGTTGCCTGAAATCCCTTGTTCTCATACAACTTTCTTGCAACGGGGTTTTCTTTGTTGCAGGTCAGGGCAACTCTGTCGGAAGTGCCGAACGGTTTCGTCCTGATGTAGTCGAGCACCCGATCGAGCGCCGCGCTGCCATAGCCGCGCCCCTGCAAAAACGACCTCTGGGGTAGTTTGTGGACATCCGTGGAATAATCCCCATCTGGGGACAAACTACCCCAGAGGTCGCTTTTCTCCCCCAGAGGTCGCTTTTCTCCCCCTTTACAGTTCCATCCTCATATAGACCAGTTCCTGATACCCCGTAAACCGGGATTTGAATCCCTTCGGGTTCCGTCCGTATTCAACAAACCCTGCCTTACGGTACATTGCGATCGCCGGCTCGTTCTCTGCGACGACGCTCAGTTCGATCTGCTCATAACCCGCTGCCCCGGCGCATTCGATGCAAGCGCACATCAGAGCTGTTCCGATTCCGAGATTCCAGTACTGACGGTCCACACTGATGCCAAAATCTGCCCTGTGCCGAATCTTCTCCCTTCCTCCGACGGCGTCAAATCCGGCCAGTCCTGCCACCACTCCGTCAACTTCTGCAAGAAGCTCAATTCCACTGTCGCTGTCCGTTTTCTCCTGCAGAAACCGGCCTTCCTGCTCTGCAGTCATGGTACTCTCATCCGGGTAAGAAAGCAGATAGTCGGTCTGCTCGTGAGTCAGAATAAAATTGGCGAGCACAGCCTCTCCGTCTCTCTCTTCGCCGTTTCTCAGTGTGCATTCTCTGCCGTCTTTCAGTGTTATTTTCTTGTAGTATTTCACTATTTTCTCCTTGTCGGAATCAAACGACCCCAGAGGTCGCTTGATTCGAAAGCCTCATTATTCCAAGCGTTTTGATCACCAACAGGGCAAAATATATAATCCCCGCATAAGGCTGCCTGGCGGCAATGAAAACAGCCACTCCCACAATGGACAGCACCATTCCTGTAATCAGTCGGTGCCTGTTCCATACCGGATGATCGAATTTCAGGATGATCAGTCCGCACAGGCCGTTCAGCGCTATGGCCGCAATCGTTATCAGAAATACATTCTTTACCCAGAACTGAACGCCGGTCAGCCCAAACAGGGACACAGCCTCCGCGGAATCCGCACCGTTTCCAAACACAGGCACAAGCAGCAGAATTCCCGCAAATAGATCCAATGCGCCGCATATGAACGAAGCGGTTCTGCCGGCATATTCCTGCTTTTCCTCTTCCGCCGCGGAAATGATCTCTTGCGGGCAGATGAGTTCGTCGATCGAGACCGAAAAGTAACGCGAAATCTCTTTCAGCGAATCGATGCTCGGATATCCCCGGCCGGATTCCCATTTGGAAATGGCCGTCCTCGAAACGAACAGATCCTGCGCAAGCTCCTCCTGCGTCAATTTTTTGCCTTTTCTTAATTCCTGAAGCTTTTCATTGAACTCCATATTATTCTCCATGCAGGTCATCCAGTTGGGCAAAATACTGATAGAGCCGAAAGAGCCCGAAGTTCAGCAGAACAGCCCCGATAATATCCGTTGCCCAATGAACGCCTGCTGTCAGTCTCCCAATCACCATGAACACTGAAAATGCGATCACAAACACGGTGGTTACCTTCCGGACAAACGGTTTCTCGATCCTCCGGTCAATCTGGAACTTCAAGGTCGGCATCACGCTTAGGACCAGAAGCGTTGTCGACGAGGGGTAAGAAGCCTCCAAAACGCCGTTTATCAGGATCGGCCTGTAATTGATGGGCACCATTTCAAAGAACAGATAGCAAAATATTACCAGAATATAGTAAAGCCCCAGAAGTATAATATCCCGATCGACCCGGAAAAGGCTTCTCCGCTCGACCAGTTGGACCGCTCCAAGTGCCGCAAAACACAGGCAAACTGCGATCGGGACAAGCCCGAGCCAGTCCGTGATCGTGTACAGGGTCATGTGGACTCCGGTCAGGCCATGGAACCACTGGTTGAAAGTCGCAAAGCCAACTGCTGTTCCGTTCGGTCCGACTGTCTGCACGTCAACTCGCGTGATCATGAGCGTCCACAGCAGGAAAGCAGTCAAAATACTGATTCCTGTCCATAGACATCTTCTAATGTTCCGATTCATTTTCATGATTTATTCCGCCTTTCTGCCTGTACTTCATGTACATCTGACGGAATAAATGGTACTGAAGAGCACCTAACTCCACAAGAAACGGGCTTTCACATCCGTGACACGAAACGTGTCATCGGCAGCAAACGACCTCTGGGGTAGTTTGTCCACACCTGGGGACAAACTACCCTAGAGGTCGTTTAATCCCCCCAGAGGTCGTTTAATCCCATTACGCATGATTCCCGGTTTTCACACACCAATCTGCAATTTCAGCGATGAGTTTCAAGGGAAGCTCTTCAGAATAAGGAATCCGAATCGAGCCTTTACTGTATTTGAGTCCGGCCTGATCTAATTTCCCGGAGAAAAACTCAACCGCTTCCGGCCCGGGATACAGACCGATGTGCTTTTTCTGTGCCGCAAAATGGATAATATTTTGGCCTTTCCAATATGTCGGCATCGACCATGATATCTTCTCCGTTGCGTCGGGCAGGCTGCTTAGGAGCACTTGCCGCACACTTTGAAGCTGGCCACGGATATCTTCGTCCTGTGAGGCGATGTAATCCTCGACCGTCTCCGGCGCTTTCCCGCAATAATGGCCTTGATTCTCTTTTTTAAATGAGCGTCCGCATTTTGGACATTTCCACATATATACCTCCACATCAAAATATACAGTCGTGCTCCAGTCGACCTCTGGGGTAGTTTGTTCCTTATGGCTGAAATTCCCGTATCTTTAATATACCATTTTAAGTGACCTCTGGGGTAGTTTTTCCACACCTGGGGACAAACTACCCCAGAGGTCGATTTCAAGCTATAATAAAAATACCGGCAGGTATGTGCTCCGGTGCGTAGGTATGAATTCAGATATGGGAGATGAAGTTGATGGATCGGCAGAAGGTTTTTGACTACATCAAAAAGAAATACAAAGTACAGCCTGAGTATCCCTGGCGCACTTCCCCGGACAGCGCCGTTTTCCGGCACGCGGACAATAATAAGTGGTTTGCCTTGGTGATGGATGTACAGGGGAACAAAGTTGGGCTCCATAGCGCGGATTTTGTAGATGTGATCAATCTCAAGATCGATGACATGCTCTTCCGGGATATTGTCATCCGGGAAGCCGGGATCATGCCTGCCTACCACATGAACAAAATGCACTGGATCTCTGTTTTGCTGGACGGTACAGTGCCGTAGAACCGGGTCTTTGACCTGATTGACATGAGCTTTTTGGCGACGGCGTCAGCAAAGAAGAAAGAGAAGATCCGGCCTCCGAAGGATTGGATCATTCCGTCGAATCCGAAGTACTATGATATCATACATGCCTTTGATGATACGGATATCATCGACTGGAAGCAGGGCGCGGGGATCAAAAAAGGGGATACCGTCTATTTGTACGTAGCAGCGCCGTACTCGGCTGTAATGTACAAGTGCAAGGTGCTGGAAACCGACATTCCTTACAGCCACGCGAACAAATACATCACGATCAAAGCATTGATGAAGATCAAGCTTCAGAAGCGCTATGCGCCGGACAGATTTACGTTTGACGTCCTTAAGGCGGAGTATGGGATCTACGCCGTTCGCGGACCGCGCGGCATTCCGAATTCCCTGAGCGCGGCACTGAAGAAGGATAAAGGACTGCGCAGTGAGGAATCTAAATAAGAAGGAGACTCCAAGGAGCTAAGTCGATGAAAATCATGGTCAGCGCCTGCCTCGCAGGTGAGAATTGCAAATATAACGGCGGGAACAACCGCAGCGGGAAGGTTCTGAGGCTGATGGACGCAAACGAAGTGCTCACAGTCTGCCCGGAGCAGATGGGCGGGCTTCCCACGCCGCGCGTTCCCTCAGAGATCAGGGACGGCATAGTCACCGCCAAAGACGGCCGGATCGTGGATGCGCAGTTCCGCGCCGGCGCCGCAAAGTGTCTGGAAATTGCCAAAAGAGAGCAGCCGGACCTGATCGTGCTGCAATCGAGGAGTCCCAGCTGCGGAGTGAAGCAGCGGTACGACGGCACATTTTCGGGAAAGCTGGTGGATAGAGCCGGTGTGACCGCGCAGCTCCTTATGGATAACGGTTTTCGCTGTATTGATGTGGAGGACCTGGGCGAAGTTCATGATGGTGTAATTCTCTCATAGCGCAGAAAAACAGCCGCCTTCGCTGCCGGAATTCTGGCCCGACAGTAAAGGCGGCTTTTTGATTGGGTTAATATAGTCGACTGCTCTTGAGAATTATTCAGTTGTCTTAGAGAACAATCCCTGTTCAGCGTTCTTGGAATCCTGCCAGCGGAGTTTGTCGCCTTCCTTCATGAAAGCGCCGCTCGTCTTCTCTTCGCCGGAAATGGTCTCGTTTCCTTTGTCGTCAACAGTGTGGATTGAGTAGCTGCCGTCCTCATAGGAAAGCATGCCGGAAGTGGGGTCATATTCGCCGTGGATCGTCCAGATCGCCGTCTCTGTGGCACTTCCGCCCCAGTGAACTGTAATATCATAGCTGCCATCCTCATTTTTCACGACATCCATGGAAGCCCTTTTGCTGACCTCATCCTCCCATGAACCGGACAGGTCCATGTCACCTACGAAATCTCCCAGGAGGTTTTCGGGTTCTGCTGCCTCGGCTGCTTCCTTGACCGTTTCCTCGGCCGCTTGCTGAGCGGCTTCCGCTTCCTTGGCGGCTTCCTGAACAGCCTCCTGCGGTGCAGCCGGGGTTTCCTGTTTCCCGCCGCAAGCGGTCATGGCATATACGCTGATGATAAGAGTGGTCAGTATAAATAATTTCTTTTTCATTCGTTTTTCCTCTGCAATTTGTGCTGTGTTGACTGTTTCTACAAGTAAATATACGTTTGAGTTTGTACGGTTCCTTGCAAGTCTGAATTATAGTACCTTCTTTAGTTCCGTCTGTCAAATGAACGATCGACCTCTGGGGTAGTTTGTCCACACCTGTGGACAAACTACCCCAGAGGTCGCCCAATGCACACCTGTGGACAAACTTCCCCAGAGGTCTCAATATGTGGTAAAATGACAACCAGAAAATTCTCCGAAGAAGGAAATTCTCCAGAAAGGATCAGGAATAGGAAAATGGATAAATTTAAAGGCAAAAACGCTATCCCGCAGGAAGAGTTCTCTTTCGCCCAGAGTGTGATCGCGAAGCTCGGCGATTATTTCTCCAACAGGGTCGTGGGACAGGAAGAGCTCAAGAAGTCGCTGATCACGGCTGTAGTGGCGGACGGGCATATTTTGATCGAGTCGGTGCCCGGTCTCGCCAAGACCACCGCGGCGAAGGCGATCTCCGACGCCGTCAGCGGCAAGTTTTCGAGGATCCAGTGCACGCCGGACCTGCTGCCCAGCGACATCATCGGCACGCAGATCTACCACCAGGAGACCGGGAAGTTTGAGACGATCTTCGGCCCTGTTTTCGCCAATTTCGTGCTGCTCGACGAGGTGAACAGATCCAGCGCCAAGACCCAGAGCGCCATGCTCGAAGCGATGCAGGAGCGCCAGGTCACCATCGGCGGGATCACTTACAAGATGCCGCAGGACATCTTCATCGTCATCGCGACCCAGAACCCCATTGAGCAGGAAGGCACCTACCCTCTCTCCGAGGCCCAGACCGACCGTTTCATGATCAAGGAGAAGATCACCTACCCGTCCGCGGACCAGGAGATCATCATTATGAACAAGATCGAGAACGGCACCATCAACAGCAAACTTCCCGCAGTGCTCACTCTCGAGGACGTGGACAAGGTGCAGGATATCGCCGACAAGGTCTATGTGGACCACTCTGTCAAAAAATATATCGCCGATATCGTGACGGCCACCCGCTATCCCGAACAGCACATCGACAAGAAGATCGCCGGTTATATCAGGATCGGCGCAAGCCCCCGCGCGACCATCAACTTCCTCAAGATCGCCAAGGCGAACGCGCTGATGAACGGCCGCACCTATGCGATCCCCGAGGACGTCAAGAACATGCGCCACCAGGTGCTGCGCCACAGGATCGGCCTGAACTACGCGGCCGTCGCCGACAATGTCTCCGTGGAAACGATCATCGATAAGCTTGTCAATTCGGTACCTACGCCATGAGTTTAGATCTTAATTACGATTATCTCGACCGGGTGCGGCGCGTCGCCGCGCTCTACACAAAGCGGAAGACCTCTGATCTTCTCGAAGGAGACTACAGTTCCATGCAGCATGGACGCAGTCTTGATTTTGATGACCTCAGGGAGTACCGCTACGGAGATGATGTCAACTACATAGACTGGAAATCCTCCTCCCGGGTGGGCAAAACATTGATCCGACGCTATTTTGCCGACAGAAAGCATGACGTGCTGTTCATTGGCGACACTGGGAAGAAAATGACGGGCGACACGCCCGCAGGGGAGTCCAAGGAGCAGATCGCGCTGATGGCTTTCGGCGTGGCGGCTTATCTTCTGGGCAAGCAGGGGGTGAACTACGCCCTTTCCTGCTGCGGCAGCGAGAGTTCCAGGGTCAGTTCCTTCACCTCCGGCCCCATGCACCTCGAGGAGCTGATCACCGAGTACCATAAGGCGCTCGAGTGCGGCGTGCCCAAGCAGAGCTTCTACGACACGGTCTCCAGTGCCGCAGGTCTTTTCGAGCGGCACATGGTAATGATCATCATCACAGACGCGGAGGGGCTCGCCGAGATGGACGAGACCCTTGTCAGGCGCCTGATCTACTATAACGATGTCTACATTTTCAAGATCGAGGACGCGCTTCTGACAGCGGACGGCGCGTTCGACCTTGAGGACGACCGCTTTGTAGATCCTTTCCTGGCCATCTGCTGGGACCTCCGGCAGGAGGAACTGAAGATCAGGGAGGATCTGGAGCGCACCGCGGATCATCTTCTCACCCGGAACCGCATCTTCTTCAAGAGCGTTTCCAAAGAGGAAGAGATCGTCGACACCCTCATCGATCTGTTCGGCCGCAGAAAGGAGGTACAATGAAGTATTCCATAGATCTTCAGTCTCCTTTCTCCTTCTCTCCCTATTGGTACGCGGTTGGGATCGCGCTGATCGTCCTGGCACTGCTGCTCCGCTTCGGCTTCAACCGGCTCTTCGCCGTGAAGCTTGACTCTCCTTTCCGGATCGACAAGCTCCGCCGGGACTGCCTCCGTCAGGTTGGAAAGATCGAGCAGGCCTATAATAACAAAGAGATCGACTCCCGATCTGCCCACCAGCAGATGAGTCAGGAAGTCCGAAGGTTCGTTCACAATGTCACCGGCCTTGAGACGGGAACCATGGTCCTGGAGGACCTGAGCAGGCTGGGACGGCCCGAACTGGCGGAACTCATCAGAGAATACTATGAGCCTATGTTCGCCCGCGCTTCTTTTGTCGACGCCGGCGCTTCCCTGGAGAAGGGCAAGGCCCTGGTGGACAAGGTCTACGGGCGAGCCATAAAAGAGCAGAAGATCCGCCGCACCGCGGAGCGTCAGTCTTCCGTCAACAGATTTCTCAACAAAGCCACTCGGATAACGCCCCGTTTCCTGCGAAAATTCCTGGTGCTGCCCAAGATATGCCACAACTCCCTCACCTGGATGGAGCGTATCCAGCTTGCTTTCGAGGCGGGGGATCTCGATCCTCACAGCACAGTCGAGAATATGAACAGAGCTGTACGGAGTTTCGTCTATGCCGTGACAGGCGCCGGGGACGAGGAAGAGGCCTTAGCGAAAGCCCGCGAAACCGCCCTCCGAAACAGCGCGCCCGGCATCGCGAGGACTATCAGAAAATGCTATGACCCCGTTTCACCGGACTGCAGTCACGAGGAAGCGCGGCGCATGATCAATAAAGGTAAGGAGCTGATCAAAGATGAGTGTAAGTTTTCATAATCCCTGGGCACTCATTCTCGCGGCGCTTCTTACCGCCGCGGTATGTTTTGCCGCGTTTAAACTCAAGAAAAGGCCTGACAGCAAGGCTTTTATTAAAGCCGCCAACACGGCCCGCATCAAGGCGAACCCGCTCTACAGGCGCCGCCTCATAGAAGCTGTGATCTTCCGGGTCCTGACAGCCGCAGGGCTGATCCTGGCGATCGTGGCCGCCTCTTTTCTCGTCGCGCGGCCCTTTAAAAGAGACACGATCAAGGACACTGTCAACCGCAGAGATGTTTTTCTGTGCGTAGACCTGTCCTCCTCCAACTATGAGGGTGTGCAGAATCTCGTACAGGCCTTCCGGGAAACTGTGACGGGCCTCGACGGCGACCGCATCGGGATCTCGCTGTTTAACACTTCCAGTATCCAGTTTGTCCCGATGACAGACGATTACGATTTTGTCCTCCGCAGGCTGGATTCCCTGGAGGGATATCTGGCTGCCCAAGAGGAATTTGAGACTTCCTACGCGCAGAAGTACGACTCTGTATACGATATCCCGGACTCCGAGAGAGCCCGCTACGAGGAACTGAACAAGATCCTTTCCTCTTTTGACGAAGGTCTGACGGCAGGTTACGAAATGAAGGGCACTTCCGCCATCGGCGAAGGCCTGGCCTCCTGTCTCTTCAGCTTCCCGGAGCTCACTGAGGAAGAGCGGACAAGGGTCATCATATTCGTTTCAGACAACCGGCCTGAACTTCTCGGCGACCCGCTTGTGACGCTGAAAGACGCCGCGGGCATGTGCGCCTTTGACAAAGTAACTGTATTCGGCATCGATCCCGCGAACCCGGAGAGCGATGGGGCTATGACCGTTGCCGCCGAGATGCAGGAAGCCGTGGAATCCACAGGCGGCAAGTTCTACGGTCCCGGCACTGCCCTGTCCGCCGAGGAGATCCTCGCAGACATCCAGTCCCTCGAGCGCAAGATCACCAGTACAGCCACTGCCACCGAAGACACAGATCTTCCGACAGTGTGGTTCTATGTGCTCGCCGCGGGCTTTGTGCTGATCGTTCTGACGACCGCTTATTTTATCCTGCGCAGAGGCGTCACGAGAGGGAAACTCTCCCGCAAAGTGACAGCCATTGTGATACTCGCATGCATGGCGGGCGGCGTCGTCGGCGTTGGCCTCAGGCCCATGTATCTGAGCCCGGACGCGGAGATCCGCACCAACAACCTGGACGTCGCTTTTGTGGTGGATACCACCATCAGTATGTGGGCTGAGGACCACAAGGGCGGCAAGCGCATGGATGGCGTCCAAAAAGACATTCAGATGATCATGGACGCCCTTCCCGGGAGCAGTTTCTCCGTTATCAGTTTCAGCAACGGCGCGGAGATCCTGACTCCTTTCACTCAGGATATTGTATCCGTCAGCGATATAGTATCCGATCTGGATATGCCGTCCTTTACTACCTCTCAGGGCTCGTCCCTGAACACTGCCTTCGAGGCTCTGCGCATTACAGCGGAGTCCGCGGCGGCAAAAAAGGGAAACCGCAGGACTATCGTCTTTCTTTTCAGCGACGGCGAGACCACTGACGGCTCCACTCTCATGAGCTTCAGCGAGCTGCACGGGCTGGTGGACAACGGCGCGGTCCTCGGTTACGGCACAGCGGCCGGCGGCCGCATGAATTACCCCGGACGGGGTTATATCAAAAATGTGTCGGACGGCACGATCGCCCTCTCCCATATCGACGAGGACGCTCTGCGGCAGGTCGCCGGCGACTTGGGACTCCTCTACATCAACGAGACCAGCGACCCGGGCAGCGCTCTCTCCACGAGGCTGCAGACGATCCGGCTGATGAGCCGCGACGCCTTTTTCGCCGACGGCAACCGGACAGGCTATCTGGAGACCTACCACTACTTTGCGGCCTTCGTAGGTCTGCTGCTTCTGGTCTGGCTCTTTTTGACCATTTACAGAGGGGGGGTGGCGTGATGAATCCGGATTTTGAAAAGATCAAAAACGTGCTCGCCATAATCCGCAGAGTCCTCCTCACCGTCTGCGCTCTTGTGATCACGGCGGGAGCCCTCATTCTGCTGAGGAGCCTCATCAACGCGGAATTTCTGCGCAGCTACAACAGCGGTCGCTATTCCCCGATCCCCGAGAATATCCTGCCTTATCTCCCCTTCGGCGAGAACTATGTGGCGCCTTACAATCTCGGAAATGTGGAATACCAGCGAGGCAATTACGACAAAGCGATCTATTACTATTCTCTGGCATATCAGAATGGTCCGCCGGAACATCCCGAACACGATGAGGAATGTAAGATCCGCGTGAATCTCGCTCTGTCCATGTGCCACACGATCGATTTCGACAACCTGGATTACTCCGACGCGGAGGCAGTCGCAGAGGCGATGACCACGCTGCAGCAGGCGCGCGCTATTTTGACTGAGGCGGAGTGTGCCAGTGAACCCGTTGGCAGCGACGACGGTCATTACCGCGACGCGGATAAGCTCAAGCACGACATCGACAGGATGCTCGAGCAGATGCAGAACCAGTCCGATTCCAACGAGGACGGCGGAAACGGCGGAGACGGCCAGGACGAGAATCAGGACGGCGGTGAAGGTCAGGATGAAAATCAGGACCAGAGTGACGGCGGCGGCGACCAGGACAAGAAAGACGCCCAGAGTCAGAAGGAAGAAGAACAGCGGGTCAAAGAAGAGCAAGCCCGCCAGGAGAAGCTCAAGGAAGACCTCCGTCAGCAGAAAGAAGACCTCAAAGACGGCAGCAGCTCGTCCTCCTATGATTATGAGTACATAGACGGCGGAGACGCCCAGGGATACGGAGAAGGAACACTATGGTAACCGGAAAGAAAAAACTGATCACAGCGGCCGCGGCAGGCTGTCTTGCACTGGCTTTGGCCGGGATTTCTTCCCTGACAATGGCCGGCAGCCCGGCACTGGCGGCTGAGGACAAGACAGAGGACGTCATGCACGGCCCGGACGTGCCCCCGAAAGGGATGCGCTACGACGAGTGGAAAGGATTTGAGTACACCAAAGATACAGAGTTTGACCTCAGGACCTTCTGGACCATTACAATGTATGATCACTCAAAGCCGGAGTCTCACGACCTGTTCCGGGATCCCGAGAACGTCGAAGACGCGGTCCTTAAGATCGTCGACGCGAAATCGGAGCCTGTGGGCGGTGAGATGAAGCTGCGCTCGGGCGGATTTGTGGACATCACTGTCGAGCTCTACTGGACCGGGACCATGAACGGGGTCGAGAGTACCTACGCCTATGAGCACTACTACAAAGATCCCTTTTACGTCCAGTGGTCTGAAAACGCGGCCTATCCCTGCGACGCCTACACCGGCACTTCCCTTCTGAACTACTTCAGTTCCAACGATGATGCGGCGGACGACAGCATAAGCCCCGGACAAGCCTCGGCTTCTTCCATGGCGGAGTCGGACATCACCTGGAACGGGCGCACTTACAGGCTCTTTGCCCAGTCGGATATCCGCAACGCTTCTTTTTCCGACTGGAACGAGAGGCAGGACGGCGACAAATACCGCTTCACCTGTCCGGCCGCTCTAGAGACAACGCTCACATTCCGCGTGCCGGCCGACTACGACGGGCTGGTCCTCGCCATTGACAAAGACATCACCGATGAACGGGATTACCACCTCACGGAAAACGGCGAATATATCAGTTCCTCAGATCTCTATGCGGACATCCTGACGAGGAGCGACGGAACCAAACAGTCGGCAGATGACTTCTACTTCATACGCGTCTCGGATCTGCTGGAGTATTTCAAGGATAAGCATTGAATCCTAAAGGAGAACGGACGATATGAGCAAATACAAACTCGCCGCTTTCGACATGGACGGAACTTTTCTGGACTCTCATAAGGAGATCCGGCCTTCCACAGTGGAAGCCTGCAAAAGAGCGTCGGACGCAGGCAAGATCCTCGCCATCGACACAGGGCGCGCAGTCTCGGAACTGACCCTCTATCCCTTCGGGGAGATGGGAATCCGCTACGGGGCCTGCACTTGCGGAACGGTGATCTACGACTTTGAGCAGGACCTCGTCCTTGCCAAAAAAGTGATCCCCGCAGAGTTCATCCCGATTCTGGCGGAGGCCTCCGCGAAGGAGGATCTGATGCTCCAGGTCATGGTGAACGGCATCTCCTATGTGGAAGCCGCTGACGTGGCGAATATGCCCCATTTCCAGATGGCTGTATACCAGCCGCTCTACGAGGCGACCACTTCCCTTGTGGATGATGTGCGGGCCTTCGCCATCGAGCATGCGCACGAAATCAACAAAATGAACATGTACCATGCGACCCCTGAGGGGCGCCTGCGGACGCAGGAGCGATTGGCACATCTTCCTTTGGACTTCACCTATGCCGAGCAAACTTCCTTCGAGGTCACTCCTCAGGGCGTGTCCAAAGGCACGGGACTCGTCGATCTGTGCGAGGTACTGGGCGTTCCGATCGAAGAAGCCATCGGCGTAGGCGACGCCTTCAACGATGTCCCCATGCTGGAAATGGCAGGCCTTGGCGTCGCTATGGGCAACTCCAACGAAGCGGCTTTGCAGGCTGCCGATGTGGTGGTCGGCGACAACGATCACGACGGCATCGCTGAGGTGATCGACCGGTATCTGATGGGATAAGAACCTTCATCCTTGTCAGCGAATATCACCAAGGAAATCATTAACCCATGAAAAGCATAAAAAGCATCTACAAGATCGGCCACGGCCCTTCAAGTTCCCACACAGTAGGCCCTTATCGCGCCGCCAAGATCTTCGCCGGCCGCTATCCCGCTGCTGACAGTTTCCGCGTCACGCTCTACGGCTCTCTCGCCTTCACCGGCGAAGGCCACGGAACCGGCAAAGCGATCCGGTCAGCTCTTCCGAACTCCGAGATCCTCTTCAACCGCACCGAGCGCGGTCTTCCGCATCCCAACACGATGCTCTTTGAGGCCCTCCGCGGCGGCGAATTGCTGGGCAGCGCCCGGATCATCAGCATCGGTGGGGGCTCCATCCGCATCGAAAACGAGGCCTCCGAGGAAGAGATTGAAATCTATCCGCAGGAGAATTTCTCACAAATGCTGGAATCCTGCCGCAGTCAAAACATTGATCTCCCCACCTTCATCTACAAGATGGAGGGCCCCTCACTCCGTCCCTACCTGGAGAGAATCTGGGAGGCCATGAAGACTTCCGTCGAACGCGGCCTTGCCGCGGAAGGAATTCTTCCCGGCGGCCTTAATGTGGCCAGAAAAGCCAAACTTCTCTATGAAAAACGCTGCTACAACGAGAGCGCCGACGTAACTATGAACCGCGTGATCGCCGCCTACGCCTACGCAGTCAGCGAAGAAAACGCCGACGAGAACATCGTTGTCACCTCGCCGACCTGCGGCAGCTGCGGCGTTCTGCCATCAGTAATGTACTACATGTATAAAGACCGCGGCTTTCCGGAAAACGAGATCCTGGATGCTCTTGCTGTTGCCGGACTTGTCGGCAACGTGATCCGCACTAACGCCAGCATTTCCGGCGCTGAATGCGGATGCCAGGCGGAGATCGGAAGCGCCTGCTCCATGACAGCCGCCGCTGTGGCCACCCTCTACAAACTCAACATCGACCAGATCGAGTATTCCGCCGAGATCGCAATGGAACATAATCTCGGCCTTACCTGCGACCCTGTAAACGGCCTGGTGCAGATCCCCTGCATCGAGCGCAACGCCGTCGCAGCTATGCACGCGATCACCGCAGTGAACCTCTCCCGCTTCCTCTACACCACCCGTAAGATCTCATTCGACGAAGTCGTCGCGACCATGTACCGCACCGGCCTCGACATGGACGAGAAATACCGGGAGACTTCCCATGGAGGGCTGGCGGTGATTTATAGCAGGAAGTGAGGCAGAAGCTTACTTTATAGAATGCAGGATTTATGACAAAAAGGACCGGGAAAAGCGATTCCCCGGTCCTTTTTCTTATGCGGCTTATTTGATTATTCTCAGATACTTCTGCTGCACTCATCTTGAGTATTCCCTGAACATCTCCAGATACTCCTGTTCCACTTCTGCAAAAGGTCTCACAGCATAATCAGGCATGACCTGCAGCTTCGGCGCTTCATCACCCGGTCGTTCTCCCAGAAGAATTGTCAAGTCATACCAGAGCAGAGCATCATCTATGGCCTTAAGCTGTACCTGCTCTTCTGCTGTCAATGAATCCCCAAGAAACTTCTCGTAAATCAGATCGAGCAAGTGGTTTTCATGCTCACAGTACTCCGGCAGCTCTTTCTTGAATGGGCGCGGAATGTCTGACATGTAACACTCACTTGCATCATGCAGAAGGCAGCCGAGGACCAAGCGATCGGAAAACCCTCGGGCAGCTGCCTCCTTCGCGCAGCACAGGCAGTGCTCTCCGACGGACCAGAAAGTCTTCACATGGCCGTTACCACGGGTGATCAGAGACAGCGCGTGAGCGATGTCTTCGATGCAGATTGCTTCTTGGTCGGGATTTGTCGGCTCGAAATGCTTGCCGGTGTAGGTGGTGATGTAGCTGCTCATGTGGTTCCTCGTAGATGTTGAGTTTGTTTACAGTTGAGTGATGGATACATTTTACACACTTCTAAGTCAACTATCCATCTTAATGATAAGAATTCTTCTGTAGATGAACTTTATAGATGCCACTGCCGTTTGAGTGCCCTTCAACTACCTACAAGGGCACTCAAACGGCAGAAATAAAGAAATCAGGCATTATTGCCGCTGAAGTGCCCTTCGACAACCTCCAAGGGCACTCAAACGGCAGAAATAAAGAAATCAGGCATTATTGCCGCTGAAGTGCCCTTCGACTACCTCCAGGGGCACTCAAACGGCACTAAAGAAGAAACCAGCCATGTCGCCACATAAAAAAAGGCAGTCGCTCAAACCGAGCGGCCGCCCCAACAAATACTTATGCTTCACCCCTGGTGCACCACCACCTGCGGGAACGGAATCTCAATACCCTTCTCCATAAAGAGCGCCCAGATGTCCCTGGTGAGCTGGCGCTGCGCCTTGAAGACATCTTCTTCCCTGACGTCGACGATGAACTTGAGGTTCACGCCGCTGTCCGCCAGCGCGGTCACGCCCAGGAAGACCGGCTCTTTCTGGTAGAGGTCTTTGTGGGCCTCATACATCAGCGGCAGACCTTCCGCAATAACTCTATCCATTTTCTTCAGGTCTGTATCGTAGGCTACGCTGACCTCGCAGGCCGCTACAGATCTGTTGCGGGAACGGTTCTGGAAATTGCGGATGTCCGAGTTGTTGACGATCTTCAGGTTGCCGCCCGCGTCCTCGATCGTCGTCGTGCGGACGCCTATATTGCGCACCGTGCCCCGGAAATCATCCAGAATGATGATATCTCCGTTGACGTACTGCCCCTCAAAGATGATGAACGCGCCGGTTATGATATCCTCGATCAGGCTCTGCGCGCCGAAACCCAGTATCAATCCGACAATGCCGATACCAGCCAGCACAGCAGTAGTATTGACGCCAAGGATCGCAAGTCCCCAGACCACGCCGATGATCACGATCAGATAGTGGAATGTGCCCGCCAACAGATCACCGATCGTCTGAGCCCGCAAGCTCTTTTTGCCAAAATACTGAATGATCCACTTGACCACCACATTGATGACCCAGAGCACGCTGAACATAAGCAGCACTGTCAAAATATGGGCCACCGTAATTCTGCCGCTCCGCTCGATCAGGAAATAGCTCTTTTCCAGATCGCGGATCTTTTCCCTCGTCTCCATAGACACGGGAAGCCACTGCGGGTTGAGCAGCAAAATGATCAGTATAACAGCGATCAGTGTTCCGATCATCGTCCTATTCTTTTTCATAATCCATGTCCTCCTGCTTGTACTGTTTTGACCTGCTTTGCAGATAGTTTCATTTCCAAATAAGCGTTATGGATAAACTTCGGACAATTCCCGAATATCCGTGACGAAATTCAGATTAATACCAAGCCCCTCACCCTGAATGTCGTACTCATCGTCTCCTTTTGCGATCGCGTGGAAATACAGGCTGTAGCGCGTGCAATCCGAATCGGGCGGTATAAGATTATTGATCGTGTCCGAATAGGTGTACGTATCGTCGTCTTTCACGAACCACGCGTCGATATTTCCACTCCTGATCTCCTCAGAATAAACGGAAGTATCGCTGTCCGCGTAGTACCAGAAAACTTCGACCCGGTCGAAATTCAGAGTGTAATCGTGCGGATCACCCCATTCTTTTTCCAGATTTAGATCACAGCTGATGTTGGCAATATCGCCTGTCCCGCTCACTTCAAAGTCGCCCTGTGTCAAATAGCATTCCATCGGCACCACGCTTTTTTCCTCTGTGAACTCCGACGTCAATTCTACTTCGTCCAGCGTGTATTTGAGATGGATCGTGACATCCACTGTTCCGCTGTCCATGATCGGGCGGAAATTAATGTAGTTATCGGGATCAGGATCAAAGACATTCATACTGCTATTCAAATCATCGCCGGGTCCGTCAATAGTATCCATCCGGAAGGTACGAACTGTGCCTCCAATTTCAGCGCTGATCTCCGCATAAGACTCAATATCCGTTGCGAGTTTACCGGCGATCGAATAGTTCACCATCAGGTGATCAAGTTCTCTCCACCCGTAAACAGGACCGATTTCGACCACAGGAACCCCGACAATGACACCCGGAAAGTTTCTTATTTCAGTGTAGGTATATAACTCATCAGGTGAATCGTATATGTCATCACCGTTTATATCGGCGTAGAAATGGAGTTTAAATCTCAACGCATCCGGATCCGGCGGCGCGGCATCCAGGCCTTCGTACCAGAAAGAATATCCCTGGATCATGTTGCCGTCAGCATTAGGCCCGCTGTTATAAGGTCCCGTGAAGACCTGGGGATCGCCCTTGCTCTTGCTCCATATAGTTTCAGTGCCGACGGGTATATCATTCCCGTGGGAATCAACCTCAAACCATTCGATTTCAACCTTCGTGAAATCGAGACTATAGGAATGAGGATCATCCGCTTTATAGACCATATTCACTTCATAGCCTAAGTTCAGCTTATCTATACTACCACTCACTACTCCCGGCACCGTTTCCAGATAAGCGGACATGAACTCAGGATTGCCCGGGAACTCAAACTCTTTCACTTTTGACTCACCACCCAGCTCATAATTGACTGTGATCGTGGTGATCCACTGTCCGCCGCTGAAAATCGTAAGATGGCCGCCGGCATTGTCTTCAACCGTCTTGGTTCCGGCACCGATCACCTCAGGCAAAGTGTGCTCATAATGATCGGAAGCCGACGGATCATATGTGATCTCAGCCTGAGATGTGATGTTCGTCGCGTCATTTGCCGTGATATCATACCCGAGTTCCAAATGATCGACCATCTGATACCAATATAGGTGATCAAAACTCAACTCCGGCTCCACCAGCGTGACGCCGGGCAGCGGTATAGATGCCATCTCCACAGAAAGCGGGCGATGGACTTTGTAAACGGCTCTATCCGGATCGATTGTATCGGTACCCGTTCCTTCTGTATGGCAGATCAGGTAATAATGCGTCGCTCCTTCCGCGTCCGCGAGAGGCGTGGCGTCCAGAGTTCCCTCATAGTGGAAAGTCAGATTTTTATGGTCCCCATCGATCACAGGTCCTGTAGGGCCGGTTACCGGGCTGGGATCCAAACCGTTCCAAACGGTCCTTGTACTTCCGATCTTATTGCCTTTCTTATCTTTCCATCCTATATCGATTCCGGTCACATTTATATTGTATTCATGGCGGTCATCGGCCGGATATTCGAAAACAATGTCCGCTGTAACTGCCTGGCTGTCAACGTCAGTTCCGCTTCCCGAAACTCCCAGGCCATATAACGACAGGTTCCCCTTGAACTCCGGCGGCATTGAAACGCTGACAGTGCGCGTCCTGTTTTCTCCGTGCAGCGTGTAGTTCAGTTCCACTTCAACCGTCCAGGAGTCGCCGCTGTGGTGCCACCACAGTTTATCTGAGCCGTCCGCATTCACGCTGATCGGGCCCGATCCTGTTTGTTCAGTCATTGTAACCGTCTTTGAGGAATCGATATCAGACGTCACTGTCGCGACTGACCTGATATCCTCGGCGTCACCGGGCGTGATCGTATATCCGACTTCAATATGATTGAGTTCGTCCCACAAATAAATGTAGTTGATCGTCACCTCCAGATCCTTTTCGATCTCACAGGGCGTCGACCGCCCGAATGTCGGTTCGTGAATCGTATATACAGTCCCGTCCGTATCGGTTCCGGTGCCCTTCATGTAATAGTCGAGGTAGAAATGCGTGGCTCCCGCTGCATCCGCGGGCGGAACGACGTTGAGAAGGTCGTGGTAATCAAATGTCAAAACCTTGTAGTCCCCATCAGTTGTCGGTCCTGTGGGTCCCGTGATCGGAGAGGTTCCGGTGCCGTTCCAGACTGTTTTTTTGGTACTGCCGACTTCCTCGTATGTACTGCCGCCTCCGCTGAGAGGGACCTCCTTCATCCAGCCCATCTCTATTTTGGCAAATGACACGTCATAGGTATGGCGGTCATTCTTTCCATACCTGAATTTAATCGTATCGCTGACGACTTTATTTGTAGTCGAGCTGTTTCCCGACAGATACTGCGGATCCAGCCACAGGAAGTCCATGAACTCCGGCTGCGCCGTATTGCTGACGGTGAGAGTCTTGCTCTCCCCGTTAAGCGTATACGCAAGCGTCACGTCTGTTTTCCATTCGTCCGCGCTCATATACGTGATCTTCCCGTAACCGTCCGCGTTTGCGTCGATCGTTCCGGCGCCCGTCTTGGAGGGCATACCGACCGTCATAGACGGATCCCTCATAGAGGTGACAGTGGAGTAGGATGTGATAGATTCCCCATCGTTAGCTGTGATATTATACTCCACCTCAATGTGACCCAGGCAGTACCAGTAATAAACATGAGCGATGCTCACAGTGGGATCCTTGTAGGTCGGTTCCTCCGGCTCTACAGGTAAATCAGGCTCAGTCGGGCTGCTTGGCTCGTCTTCAGGTTCGGATGTCTCCGGTGAATCCTCCGATGTCTCCGGCGAGTCTTCCGGCTCATCGAGCTCATCGGGCGAATCCGGCGTTTCAGAACTGCTTGTGGAAGCCGGTGTCTCAGGCGTCACAGGCTCTTCCGGCTTTTTGGGTTCTTCAGGAGTTTCCGGAATGTCCTTGTGCTCCTCCGGGTTTATCGGGGGCTCCGGCATATCGGGCTCAGAAGGTTCCTCCGATTTCGTCTCTGATGTGACTACCGTCTTCTTTTCATCAGTCTGGGGCTCCGTTCCCGGCATCTCCCCGCCGGGACGAGTGGACACAAGCAGCAGGAGCAGCAGCCCGATGAGCGCAAAAAACAGGAACCGCTTCGGGCTGTTCCTTCTTTCCGGCCCGCGTGTCCCATAAATTCCTTTATGATGTTTTCCGCCCTTTATCGGTTCGTACGGCTCCGCATACTCCGGGTACTGGTCGTTGATCTCACGCATAGGCTTCCCCTTTTCCTATGTCCCGCTGCGGGTTCCCCATAATCTGATCTATGATCGGGATTTGTTAAATATAAGACATGAAAATGAAATATTTCGTTAACAATATACTACTGGGCGTCCGCCTCAATGTCAACAAGATTGGTCAAAATAGCAAAGAAAAAAGCCCGTGATTTCGTCACGGGCCACAGACTCTCTCTCATTTCTCGTTATTCTCCCTGATCCTCTTTCGGTCCTCCTCGGAATACTTCTCGACATCCATTTTCCACAGGAGAATGATGGAAATCGTAAAGGCGATCAGGTCCATCCCCAGATAAGTAAAGATCAGTACATTCTCCACCGCTGCCGGCTGTCGTACCAGCGACGCGTCGTACCCGGCAAGGCCAAGAAGGCCGCTTACAATACCTACTGCAAGGCCCCAAAGTCCCACCATGATCGCGCTGTAGACAGACATCGTGAAGCCGTCGCTGCGAAATCCGTTCTCTGCCTCCAGGTGATCCAGGACGTCAGAAATGAGCGCCAGCAGGATAAACTGCGAAGGCACAATACCGATCGCCTTGAGCGCCACGCCGGCGCACACTATTTTGAAATCATGTACGCCGAGGAACGCGGCCAGCCCGCCTGCCAGCGACAGGATCAGCCCGGTGACGATGGATCGCTGTTTGCCGAACTTGTTGGCGAGAGGCCACACTATGAACATACCAAACGCCGCGGGAAGGCCGCCGATCAGGCCAAGGGCGCTCATCAATGCTCCTGAAGCTTTTTCAGGGTCTTCCGCCCATAGAACGCTTTCAAACATCCACCGCGAGTAGAAGCTCATGGAAGTGTTCTTGATCAGCTGTCCCATCAGATAGAACAGCACATACAGCATGACCATCCACCAGTAGCGGCTGCGGAAGCAGGCCTCCCTGTGCCTTGCGGCCGGAATCTCCTCCTCTCCGGGCTGCTCCATTGTCTCCTCCGTTATGCGCTCCCTTGTGAAAAAGAACTCAGTCAGTATCCCGGCAGCCGTAACAAGGGCCAGGACAATCGCCAATGTTCTCCAGTGACGATAGGACGCCGCGGCGTCGAGTTCCCTTCCGTCGTACACGAACATGTAACTCTGCAGGAGGACCGGCACGAGAATGCTCGCCCCTATACCTGCCGCCGCCACAAGGGCCGCGTTGGACGTCGTCGCCAGAATCCCCCTCTTATTGCTGTCCCGGGTCGAGAGCGATACCATCGAACTGTGCGCAGTATAATAGCAGGGATACGCAAACGCGTAGTACAGGTTGTAACTAAAAGCGATCCAGATCATCTCCAGGATAGTTCCGTTGTTGGGAGATGAAAAGATGAGCAAAATAGCGACGATCAGGAGAGGGATCGACGCCAGCATATAAGGACGGGCCTTTCCCGCTTTCGTCTTCGTGTTGTCGATCCACCTGCCGATCGTGAGATTTCCAAACACCACAAAGATCACCGATACGATCGGAAGAAGCGCCGCGAACGCGCCGAAGGCGTGTTTGGTCCATCCCAGGACGTCCGCGTAATATCTTGTCAGATACGCGCCGAAGATCGCGTTCGTCAGCATCGCGCAAAAAGGCGCAAGAAAATAGCCGAGAGCGATCTCCGGCAATCTGATCTCGTCGCTGCTGATCTTAGTATGAAACGCGGGCTGCTCAACGATCTTTTTCAAAAAATCCATCATCTTCCCCTGTATTGTGTAATAGTCTGATGGCTGTTAATAAATTATAACATTTCGAGTTGGTTTCCGCCCGAATCGGCCGCGAATTCTCCCTCCTTCCATACAATATTTTCCTTTTTGCGGATATAATAAAAAGAGCAAGCTTAAGGAGGGTATCCCATGAACAATATTGAACGCAGAGACAGCGGCATTCTGTACATTTCCGATGAATCCGTTTTTGAACAGCAAAAACGCGCCCGCCGTCTCACCCAGAAACTCAACACAATGGACCGATCTGATTTCGAGGGCATCAGCGCTGTCGTTAAGGAACTGCTCGGCAAGTCAGAGGGCGCCTTTATCAATCCGCCTTTTTACTGCGACTACGGCTTCAACATTGAAGTCGGCAAGAATCTGTTCTGTAATTACAACTGCACCATTATTGACGTGGGCAAAGTAGTGATCGGCGACAACTGCCAAATCGCCCCCGGCGTCTCCATCTATACGGCCGGCCACCCGGTCCATCCCGCCGCGCGCAACACTGCCTATGAGTACGGGATCGACATCACGATCGGCAATAATGTCTGGATCGGAGGAAACTCTGTCATCCTGCCCGGCGTCCATATCGGCGACAATGTCGTGATCGGCGCCGGAAGCGTCGTCACCAAAGACATTCCTTCCTGGTACATCGCCGCGGGAAATCCCTGCAGGCTGATCCGCAAGATCACCGAAACTGACCGCTATACCTACTTCAAGGGCACGGTGGCTGACCCGGAGTGCGAAGCCGACATGCGGCGCATGTGGGAGGAAAACACGGATCCCGTGAAATACCCTACTGCCGAGGACTGAATCACAAACTAAATCAAATGCAAATATAGCCCCGGGCAGTTAGTAATATTCCACTAATACCAACTGCTCGGGGCTTCATTCCTTAACCCTTTGTCATAGAGAATCCCTCTCTATTATACGGGCTCGCCATACCGGCTTTCTATCACTTTTTTGACAGCTCCCGCCGCGATCCAGATCAGCCACGAGATACCCCAAAGGCCCGTCATGAAACTGATGCCGAAATAGAGACATGTCACGATTTCCCAGTAAATGGGCATCAGGGTGCGGAGATTGTTGTCTCTGTAGTAAAACTTCTCTTTCCTGCCCTTATTGCCCTTTCTGCCTGTGCTGACATAGCGCCTGCCGCCTGATGTGCCGCCATAGCCGGCGCCGCCTGCATCTGAGCGATCATTAAATGTACCGCTGTACGCTTCGCGGTTCATGCTTCTTGCCCTGGCCGCCCGCTCCTGGGCTTTCCTGAGCCTCTTGTACAGCGCCTTCTTCGAGCCGTGGTAGACAAGCAGGAAAACTCCCGCCCCGACTAAAACAAGCATCAGCGCCGGTCCGAAATTGTCGCCGAACAGAATTGCCGGAACGATACTGAGAATGATCATCACAATGCCTGTGACCTTCTGCTTCGTACTCTCGTTCTCGGCGATCCTCTCCTGGTCCGCCACGATCTCCTCCGCCTCTCTGTCAAGTTCGAGGGGCTCCGAGTCGATAAACTTCCAGGGCTTATTATAAGCGCCTGAGATCAAAAAGCAGGCCACCGCCGCCGCGATGAACACGAACAGCAGCGCTATGCCAAAAGATTGCACCGCTCCGCTGAGCCAGTTATCCCCGGGAATATCCAGAAGGATCGGTCCGGTCACAGATGTGATGCACAAAAAGATCCCGAAGCACTTTAACATCGCCGCGAAGTTCCCGACGCCCAGATAGTCGCATACTTCCCCGGCGGAGATCACTCTGAACTGTTCGTGATCTTCCGGAATGGGATCATCCGCGGTTCTCTCCTCGCTCTGCCGGGCAGAATTCTGCCGCGCTTCTCCCATATATTCCTCAATCCCGAGGGTCTGCGCCAGTTCCTCAAGGTTTCCAAACTCCGAGATCACAGTTCCGACCGCCTCGTTCTCACCGCAGCCCTCCGCGATCAATTCCGTATATTTGTCTTCCATCATCGCCGCGAGCTCTTCGTAAGCCTTGCGGACTTCCGGCGTATCAGGAAGACCTGCAAACATCGTACTCAGATAGTTTCTGATCGTTTCCATGCTGTCTCCTTTCTACCTGGCGCCGCCATCGGTCAGCGCTCTCGTTCCTGTCACAGAGATGAAGTGCTCGACCACTTCCTTAGTCAGATTCCACTCCTCGCATTTCTCTCTGTAATACTCTCTTCCCGCATCGGTTATGCTGTAGTAAGTGCGCCGCTTTCCGTTCTCCGCGCTGCGGCTGAAAGAGACGATGTAGCCGTTCTTCTCCATGCGCGTGAACGCCGAATAGAGCGTGGTCTCCTTGATCACATACTTCCCGTCGGAGAGCTGCCGGATCATCCTTGAGATCTCATAACCGTAGGAAGGCCTGTCCAAAAGAAGGTATAGAATGATCGTATCATTATATCCGCGAATTACATCGCTGCTGATCGTAGTCAAGTGCCTTCCTCCTTTCCTGCGTGCCATATATTGACAGTCGGTGTATCGCCTGTCGTTACAACGTCTGTCGTAGTATATCTGTCGTAGTAAGAATATAGCACTATATAGCGCATTTGTAAAGGGGGTGGAGAAGAGGATATATTCTTCATACGTTTTTTGGCCCGTTACGTACCTGATTTTTACAGCAAAGACCGGACTCACTGGAGTCCGGTCTTTGTGTGATCTGAATCTAATATAAATCATTGTATCCGGCATGAGGATCAGCCTGAGCGGTTACTTGTTCTCCATCGGATTTGACTTAAGGCCATATTTGGATGTAGCCCTTTTTGGCGTTTCTTGCCGGGTGCCCCATCGGATTCAACTAAAACCATATGTGGATGTAGCCTGTTTTGGTGTTTATTGGTTTGTACTACATCGGATTCAGCCAATGTCTCGATTTGGATGTAAAATTCAAGCAAGACAAGCTTTGCGAAATCCATCGGATGTGGCGAAAAACTGGAATAGATGTAGAAATTCAGTTGAACTGACATTTCGAGCTACATCCGATTTGGCAACAAGCCGGAAATGGATGTAGAGTTTGTGCCAGACAAGCATTTTGAACTACATCCGATTTGACGACAAGCCGAAAAGGATGGAGATTTTGTGCTGGACACGCCTTAATCCTTCACGCTTAATACAACAGCCTTGAGTTTCTCTAAAATTCAAAACTTATCTGCTCGTACGGCCTCTCCGCCTTCAGCATCGGCAGCTCCTTTGTCAAAATATCGCCGGCCTTTGCAGCGTCGCTCACCCAGGGAAGCACTTCATCCCCGGTAAGGATGAGCGGCATCCGGTCGTGCACCGGCTCCATGGAGGCGTTCGCCTCTCTGGTCAGCACGACAAACCTCTTCTCCTCGCCGTAAGGCCGGAAGATTCCCGCCAGATAGAGGATCGGCCGGTCAGGAAGGGTGAAGATCACCTTTTCTTTCTTTTTGTCCCATTCGTAGAAGCCCGCTGCCGGCAGCGCACAGCGCCGCCCGGCAAAGCTGTCCGCAAATGTCGGCCGGTCTTTCACACTCTCCGCCCGAGCATTGATGAGGAGCCTTCCCTTGTCAAATCCCGGAAATCCCCATAGAAGAGGCTCCATACAGACGCCGCTTCCGGTTCCGGCGGCAATCGCCGCCGCGCTCATTCCAGGCGTATAGTCCCCTGCCCGGAGCCTCATGACCTCGCCAGCCAGGTCGGGGAAGTCCTCGAGAAACGCGTCCTCCGCGTCGTCATTCCAGAAGTACCTGCCGCACATCTTCAGATTCTCCTGACGACTTCCTTTACAAGTCTCTGAAGCTCTTTGCCGGCGCGGTTCGCCACCTTCTGGATCTCCTCATGTGAAGTCTCGAAGGTCGTATTTACGATGGCCATATCCGTTATGCAGGTGATGCCCATGATCCGCATGCCCATGTGCTTGAGCGCAACACCCTCGCAGCCCGTGCTCATTCCTACCGCGTCTGCGCCGAGCATCGCGTACATCGCGACCTCGTTGGGCGTCTCATAGGCGGGACCTGTGATCTGAAGATAGAAGCCATCCTCAAGTTCAATGCCGAGGTCATCCGCTGTCTTATGCAAAAGCTCCTGCAGGTCTTTGTCATAGATCGCGCTCACATCGGGGAAGCGGACGCCCAGTCTGTCGTCATTGGGGCCGATCAGCGGCGAAGGCACAAATGCCGTGTTCTGGTCGTTGATGCACATCAGTGTGCCGGGATGGAAATTCTTGTTGAGGCCTCCAGCAGCATTGGTCAGGATGATCACGTCTACACCCAAAAGCGCCATGACACGCACCGGCAGCACTACTTTCTGCATGGGATAGCCCTCATAGAAATGCACTCGGCCGTTCATCAGGACCACCGGGATCGAATCGATATAGCCGAAGATGTACTCTCCCTTGTGGCCTTCCACTGTCGAGCGAGGGAATCCCTCGAGTTCGGAATAGGGAATTCTGGTCACAACTTCGATGTCATCCGCCAGTCCGCCGAGGCCGGATCCAAGCACGATACCTACCTTCGGCACAAAGTCTGTGCGCTCGCGCACTGCGTTCAGAGCCAGTTCATAATCCTTCAAATTTGCGTTATCTGCCATTTTGTTCCCCTTTCTAAATCTCGCCGGTCATTCCCGGTTTATTCTTTCCTGAATCCCTTGCGCCTCTCAGCGACGTCGATCAGTTCCTTCGCCTCTTCCATGGCGGCTGCCAGATACGGCTCCTGCCATTCCCGTCCTTCTTTTTCCGCCCGTTTGATCTCCTCCCAGGCGGCGTCTTTCTCCGCTTCCGAGCTGTATTTTGCCCCGCCGAAGAGATGCGGATGCCTGCGCACCATCTTGTCCGCGGCAGTCTTCGCCACATCCTCCAGTGTAAAGAGCCCCTCTTCCTCCGCAAGGCTCGCGTGGAAGATCACCTGGAAGAGCAGGTCGCCCAGCTCCTCCCTCAGATTCTCGGGATCGCCCGTAGCTGTCAAAATATTGATCCCGCACACGACCTCCGCAGCCTCCTCAATGCACATCGCCTTGATGCTCTCATGGGTCTGTGTGCTGTCCCAGGGGCATCCGTCTTTGGCGCGGAGGCGCTCTATGATCGTTTTCAGTCTTTCCATTTCACTCATTCTGCTCATTTCCCCGGCCTGCGTCATTTGTGTTCACCGATCATTTTCTCCATCCAGATCATGCTGTACCACCGCCCGAACTTGTATCCGCACTGGTGGAAAGTGCCGACCGTTCTGTATCCCAGATGTTCGTGAAACTGCGCGCTGTTGTAGTCCAGGTATTCGTCCGCTTCATCCGGATATCCGATGCAGGCGTAGAGATTGAGGATCCCCCGCACCTTCAGGGCTTCCTCAAGGGCCTCGTAGAGTTTTCTTCCAAGGCCTCCGCCGACCGCTTCGCGGTCCAGGTAGATCGTCATCTCGCAGGAGCGGTCGTAAGCCGCCCTATCCTTGAAGACGCCGGCATACGCGTATCCCTCGATCACTCCGCCGCGCTCGATCACCAGATAAGGATAGCGCTCCTTTATATGCGCGATCCTGCCCCTGAACTCCTCGAGTGAAGGCACATCGTATTCGAAAGTGATGGCTGTCTTCTCAACATAGTAGGCGTAAATCTCCAGAAGACGGGGAGCGTCATCTACTATCGCCTCTCGGATGCGGATCCCGGCTTGAGAAGCCGCGGTTCCGCCGTGCTGACCTGTTCTCATCTCATTCAACCTCCAAACCCTATATTTAATAATACCGCATCCCCGGATTATTTCATACTTTTGTTTCTCATAAGGATTTAGCAGGGGCTTTGTGGTATTCTATAAGTGCAGAACTTTTATGCGCACGAAAGGATCAAGATCATGTCCGAATACGGAATTTCCCAGATTTATCCCACAGACCGGTACTCCAACGACCAGGTCGACAAACTGCTCCTGGCAGAGGGGATCCGGAGTGAAGAAAATGTGATCCACTATTGACGCTTCCGGAGATTCCGGCTGACAGATTCTCTCAAACAGGAGGAATTATGAAAAAGAGTTACAGACCCTATTATCACGCTTCCGTGCCTTCGGGCTGGTCCAACGACCCCAACGGAACCATCTATTATAACGGCAAAGCGCACCTCTTCTTCCAGCATTACCCCCATAAACCCGCGTGGGGCACCATGCACTGGGGCCATTTCACAACCGAGGACTTCGTGCACTGGGATGTGCTCCCGGTCGCTCTTGTTCCGGACCGGGATTATGAAGTCATCTGCGGCTGCTGCTCCGGTTCCACCATCGAGAAGGACGGCAAGCTGTACCTGATGTACACCGCCGCGCAGCCCACGCTGCAGAGACAGTGCATGGCAGTGTCTGAAGACGGCGGAGTCACATTTACCAAAGATGAGTCCAATCCCATCCTGACCGCTGACATGCTCAGCAAAGAAGTGTCCCCTCTGGATTTCAGGGATCCCCGCCTCTTTAAAAAGGACGGCTGGTACTACTTCATCGCCGGCGCGCGCGTGATCGATCTGAATGCGAGCAAGGAAGAGCTCGATGAGCGCACCTCAAAATGGGACAAGCACGCCCCCTCCTCCTCTCTCCGCTACGCAGAGGTGGACGGAGCTCAGCATGTGGGCGTCAGTCACAAAGGGCAGTCTCCTTCTCTGGACGATGTCTTTGGCATAGAGCCTGCGGACGCAGGTTTCGGAAACCTCATTCTGTGCAGGAGCCGCGACCTGATGAAGTGGGAATATGTGGGGCATCTGCTTCACAGGCAGCCGGAGTTTGAAGATGACTTCTATAACCTTAACGGCGTCTATGAATGTCCGGACTATCTGGTGATCGACGGAAAGGAAGTCATACTTACCAGCCCCCAGAACCTGCCTCAGATGGACAACCACTTCCAGAATGTCCACTCCGGACTCTACCTTTTGGGAAAACTGGACTTTGAGACCGGCCGCTTCGATCTTAAAAAGATCGGAGAGCTCGACAACGGTTTCGACTTCTACGCCGCGCAGAGCCTGCACATGCCCGACGGGCGCTATATCATGATCTCCTGGAAAGAAATGTGGGACCGCAACTACCCCACCCAGGCTGAAGGCTGGGCAGGCACCTATTCTTTCCCCAGAGAACTCAGCATGGACGGAGACTGTCTGATCCAGAAACCGGCAAGGGAGCTCGACAGGTTCTGCAAGAACAAGGTGACCTGCCAGTCCCTCTCCATCACCGACAGTGAAGTATCCGTCAAGGGCATCAGCGGCACAGTCACAAGGATCCGCCTGACTCTGGAGCCCGGCACCGCCGCCCGCGCAGGCGTCAAACTCTTTGCGGGGGAGGAACATGAAACCGTAGTATATTTTGACCGCGAAGAGGGCGTTCTCGCTATCGACCGCAGTAAGTCCGGGATTCCTTTCACGGGCAGTGAGGACAACGTGAATGTCCGCAAACTGGACATTGACTCCCCGGAATCCATCGAGCTGGAGATGCTGCTCGACATCAGCTCGCTGGAAGTTTTCATCGACGGAGGCAGACATGTGATGACCGCAAACGTATACCCCGATCCCGAGGACACCGATGTCCGCTTCTTCGCTGAAGACGGCAGCGCGGCCTTCCACAATATCGAGAAATTTGACGTGATCGTGTAATTGATCTGGAAAGCTTAAAAGACCGGCCGGCGGCACATGAACTGCCGCTGACCGGTCTTTTTTATATATTTCAGCCCCTTTTTTCAGTGCATCATCAGAAAGAGGGGGATCTGCAGGATCAGGATGAATCCTATCAGGATCCAGAACATCTTCTTATTCATCTCATTGTCCCCGGTTTACTTTCTCGCATTCAGCAGTGCCTGAAGAAGCGCTGTGCCGTTGATGGCGTCATCCTTCTCCTCAGCCTGGACCTGGGCGCCTGTTCCCAGAAGAGCGCTGAAGATGCCGGGTGCCGCGGACTGCGCGGCGGGCTTGTTGTTAGATGCAGCCTCGGAGACGCCGCTGAGGATCGCGGGCGCCATGATAGCCAGGATCTGGTTGACCTGCTCCTGGGTCAGACCGGACTGAGCAGAGAGATTCTGTGTGACAGTTTCCTCCTTCTTGCCGAGGATGTGACCAATGATCTTGTGGCCGTCTTTCTCATCGGCGTCCTTGAGCTGAATGCCCATATCCTCTTTGTTGCTGTGCTGGGCAAGAGCTCCTAAAAGAGAATGCGCGCCGTCGCCTGATGAAGCGTTCTTGGTCAGGTATTTGATCAGGATCGGAATCGCGATCAACATAAGCTTTTTGATCTGCTTCTCAGAGAGACCGGTCTTCTTAGCAATCTGTCCCAAAGCATTCTTCGTTGTCATAGCAGCCATCAGTAAACCAAGCAGATTCATAAAATCCTCCCTCCTGTGCCCTCGCGGCACCTGCCGGCTTTGGCCGGCCTGATTATTATTTGTATTCGCTTCCGGGCCCGTACAGGGCCTGCGCATATTATTATTTTAGCGCAATCAGCGCGTAAATCACAGTAGTTCCGCCATATCGTAAATCAGTTTCTCCGTCTTTTTCCACCCGATGCATGCGTCTGTGATGCTCTTTCCGTACACGCCGCCGTCGACCGGCTGATTTCCGTCTTCTATGTAGCTCTCCACCATAAAGCCCTTCACGAGCTTCTTTACCTTCGGGTTGTAGCGGCAGGAATGCAGAACTTCCTTGAGGATGCGCGCCTGCTCGAAGGGCTTCTTTCCGCTGTTGGCGTGGTTGCAGTCGACCACGACGGCGGGATTCTTCAGCTCCCATTTCTTGTAAAGATCCGAGAGATAGAGCAGGTCCTCGTAGTGATAGTTAGGGTGTGAGACACCCTGTCTGTTCACATATCCTCTGAGGATCGCGTGCGCGAAGGGATTTCCGTAGGAATGTCCCTCCCAGCCGCGGTAGATGAAATCGTGCTCGTGCTGTGCTGCCAAAATACTGTTCATCATGACAGTCAGGTCCCCGCTGGTGGGGTTCTTCATACCGACAGGGCACTCAATTGCGCTGGCAGTCAGTCTGTGCTGCTGGTCCTCCACGCTGCGGGCACCGACCGCCACATAGCCCAGAAGGTCGTCCAGATATTTGTGGTTCTCCGGATAGAGCATCTCGTCCGCGCATACAAATCCTGTCTCCTTCACCGCGCGCATGTGCAGTTCGCGTGTGGCAATGATCCCCTTAAAGAGATCGGGCTGCGCGTTGGGATCCGGCTGGTGGACCAGCCCCTTGTAGCCTTCGCCGGTCGTCCGGGGCTTGTTCGTGTAAATGCGGGGGACAATGAGGATCTTATCCTTCACCTGTTCCCGCAGAGGCATAAGCCTGGATATATAGTCAATGACGCTCTCCTCGTTGTCAGCCGAGCAGGGCCCGATGATCAGGGCGAGCTTTTCGCTGTCGCCGGAGAAGATCGCTTTGAGCTCTGTGACTGTTCTCTCCACTGTCTCAGCCATGTCGCCGGTCAGAGGATACATCTCCTTGGTCTCCATAGGGATCGGGAGTTTGCGCTTGAAATCCATGTACATCATAATTCTATTCTCCTATTCGCATAGCAGCGTGTATCCGCGTCAGAGCCTCACCACTACATCAATACCGTAGCGGAGCACAGCGGGGTCGACTTTCTGTATTTTATAACTGCCGATACTGTCGACACTCACTACGCTGACATAGCCGTCTCCCATCTTCTTGTCGTGCAGCACAGCATGATAGACTTCCTCGGGATCCGCGTGGACCCTGGCGGGAAGGTGCAGCGCTCCGAGCACAGGAAGCAGGCGGGATCTCACTGCCGGAGAGCACATGGGGATCATACCCATTGCGACGCATTCTCCGTGCAGAAGGCCGGTGACGCTCTCAATGCCGTGGCCGATGGTATGCCCGAAGTTCAATATTTTGCGCAGGCCGCTCTCGCGCTCGTCCTGTTCCACGACGGTTTTCTTGACGATCAGGGACGCAGCGATGATTTTCTCAAGGTCCAGAGGCGCCCTTGTATTCGCGAAGTCCTCGAACATCGCGAAGAGCTCCGGATCAGCGATCAGCCCTGCCTTTACAGCCTCCGCGAGGCCGCTGGACTTCTGGCGGTCAACGAGAGTATCGAGCGTATCGGGATCGATCAGCACCTTTTTCGGCTGCCAGAAAGCGCCCACGATGTTCTTGACGCCTGCGAGGTTGATCGCTGTTTTGCCGCCTATCGAGCTGTCCACCTGGGACAGGATCGTAGTCGGAATGTTGTAAAAGTCGATCCCCCGCATATAGCATGCCGCTGTGAAGCCGCCCAGGTCTCCCACGACGCCGCCTCCCACGGAGCATACGCAGTCGCCGCGGGTAAAGCCGAGCTCAAGCATCCTGGTCAGAAGTTCTTCCAGGACCGCGAAGCTCTTGCTTCCCTCTCCCTGGGGCACTGTATAGATATGAGCCTCTCTGCACCGGTCCGCGACTGTCTGCGCGTACTGCGCCGGAACGCCGTCGTCGGTGAGAATGAACACCTTCCTGTCGAGGTTTAAGAGTTCCCCTGATTTCTGAAGGCAGCCTCTCTCCAGCACTATATCGTAACCCGATTCTCCGAGTTCCATGCGGATGATCATATCGTCTCTCCTCCCTGCTGTATATTTGATGTCGCGGTATAGCGCCCGACTACCTTAAGTCCCGGGCAGGTCCCGCGGAGCGCGCTGATCATGCGCTTTCCGTTCTCGGAGGAGTCATCTCCCTCCACTTCCGCGTAAAAATAGTAATGCCACGGAAGGTCTTTCATGGGACGTGAGCGCAATACGCGCATGTTGAAATTGTAGGCGCTGATCACATTGACCGCTTTGGCAAGGCCGCCGGCCTCATCCTTGACGGTGAACAGAAGCAGGAACGCGCCTGCGTCTTTCCTGATCGCCATCTTGGTCTCTACTCTTGAAAATACCGCGAAGCGGGTCGTGTTCACCTTGCTCTCGTTGATATCGTGATCCAGGATCTGCAGCCCATAGAGATCGGCGGTCTCTTCACTGGCAATGGCCGCTGTGCTGCAGTCTCCGTCCTGGGCCACTTTCTGGGCTGCCAGAGCCGTGTTGGCCATACTGACCGCGTCAAAGCCGTGCTTGCGGATGTATGACCTGCACTGAGAAATTGCCTGAGGATGGCTGTACACAGTCCTGATCTTGGAAATATCAGTCCCGGGCATTCCCAGAAGATTCTGGTTGATCGAAAGATCGTAAACACCGTTCACATACAGATCTCCGGAGAACATCAGGTCCAGCACCTGTCCGACTTCGCCGGCAAAACTGTTCTCGATGGGCAGCACCGCCACATCGCATTCTCCCTTTTCCACAGCTTCGTACGCTGACTCGAAGGACGGATAAGATTCCAGTTCACCGTCAGGGAAAATGCGCCCCGCGGCAATGTGCGCAAACGCGCCCTCCACGCCGCTGTAAGCTACCCTGAGGCCTTCCATCAGATAGTGCTGCCAGCGCTTGCTGACATCCATCGTATCCTGCAGGAAATTCACGTAGAAAGAACGCAGTTCCGGATCCTCCACCAGAGCGCTCCTGCCCTTAATGACTCTGGCCTCCTGCTCTTTATCTTCGATGGGAAGCCCTCTCTCTTTCTTATATGCAGCGACTGATCTGACGGCTTCCATTCTCTTTACAAAAAGCTTCGCCATCTCCTCGTCGACCTGTCTGATCACTTCCCTGCTTTCCTGCAAATCCATTGTAGTCTCCTGTCTGCAGGCACCTGAGTGCCCGTTATTTAGCACTTTAAACCGTTAACATGTCGACCGTATCACTTCTTATTAGTCCAGTCAAGCGAGAATCTCTGTTTTGCGGTATTCTTTTCTCAAATCCTGCGTTATAATTGCGTGGACACAAAACATTGTAAACAACCTGATCTGTATTTTGACGAGGCAAATTCATGCAATCGAAAACACCCGATAAAAAAGCCCCCGCAGGGGCTTCTCCTGCCCCCGCCGCCAACCGCACAAAGGGAATCCTGTTCATCTTGTCGGCTGCCTTTTTCTTCTCGCTGATGACCGTCTTCGTGCGGCTCTCCGGCGATGTGCCGACTATGCAGAAAGCTTTCTTCAGAAATATTGTCGCCGCCTTCCTCGCGGCCTTCATCCTTATGCGCTCGGGAGAAAAGTTCTATATTCCCCGCACAAGCCTGATGGATATGTTCCTGCGCTGCAGCATCGGCACAATGGGCATCCTCTGCAATTTCTGGGCTGTAGACCACATGCGGATCGCTGACGCCAATATCCTGAACAAGCTCTCTCCCTTTTTTGCCATTCTGATGTCTATCTTCATCCTGAAGGAGAGACCAAACAGAGTCGAGTGGCTCAGCGTCCTGCTTGCTTTCATCGGCGCAGCGTTTGTCGCCAAGCCGGGCGCAGGCATCGCTTCCTTCCCGGCGCTGGTCGCCGTCCTCGGCGGCTTTACAGCGGGAACTGCCTACACCTATGTCCGCAAACTCGGCCTCAGCGGCGTGAAAGGACCGGTGATCGTCTTCTCCTTCTCTGTGTTCTCGACGCTCATCCTGCTGCCCAACATTCTGCTCAACTACCATCCTATGTCTGTAAAGCAGTTTGTCTTTCTGGTACTGGCAGGATGTTCCGCGGCGATCGCGCAGCTCTCCGTCACTGCCGCTTACCAGAACGCGCCGGCCAGGGATATCTCCGTTTTCGACTACTCACAAGTCGTATATGCGGCGATGTTCGGCTTCCTGCTGTGGGGTGAGATCCCGGACGCCTGGAGCTTTCTGGGATACGCGATCATCATCGGAACAGCGTTTGGAAAATGGTATTGGATGATGAAATAAGTTATGATGTGCCTGACATGGCCCTAATCGAGCCCTTAGAGATACCTCTAAGGGCTCGATTACAGCACTAACAGTCTGATCTCCTACAAGTATGCCCCAGCAAAAGGCCTCAAGCCTTCCTGACCTTCCTGTCATAGGTAAGAAGCCCGTTGGTCTCCTCCTCGATATCTGAGACCTGCGTGTACACAGCAGCGCAAAGTCCATCGAAGACAAGTCCCTTAACAGTCTCCATCATCTCTGCAAAAGCGCCGGGAAACTCCTCCGCTGAAGTCTGGTGATATCCGTAAACCTCAGAGCTCATGGAATGCTCCGGAATCTGGCAACCTATTCCGCCGTATTCAGAAATCACAAGGGCTCTGTTGTCTTTCTCAACCTTCAAAGGACGGAAGTAATTGTGCACGCTGCGCACATCTCCGCCTCCCTGATCGAACCATCCGCTGGCATGGTCCACAGGTCTTGTGGGATCCGCCTTTTTGACGATATCCGTGATACGGAGCGCGTCGAACTGGCCCCACCCCTCATTGAAGGGAACCCACAAACCCACACAGGGGTAGTTATACAGCTGCCGGATCATGCGGACGATATCTCTCTCGAACCGCAGCCTGGCCTTCTCATCTTCCCTGGCAAAGAGCTTGTAATGGTTGTCGCGCAAGATCCTCCCTGCCGCGGGAATGACCGTCGGCAGATAGGTTTCCAGAAGTGACTGCACAGGTCCTCCGCCGTTGACCATGTCCTGCCAGACCACCATTCCCAGGCGGTCGCAGTGATAGTACCAGCGGGCGGGCTCTATTTTGACATGTTTGCGGAGCATGTTGAAGCCGAGTTGCTTCATCTGCTCGATGTCGTAGACCATCGCCTCGTCCGCAGGCGGCGTCATAAGGCTCTCAGGCCAATATCCCTGATCCAGGATCCCGTTGAAGAAATACGGCTCGCCGTTCAGCAGCAGCCGGGCCTTTCCTGCCTCGTCTGTCCCCACGCCAAAAGAGCGCATGGCAAAATAGCTCTCGACCACATCTTCTCCCGCTTCGATCCGCAGGTTGTAGAGTTCCGGGTGTTCCGGGCTCCAAAGGCGGGGGTTCTTAACGGGAATTCGAACTTTGAGACGGGAAGTCCGAGGATATGTGAAAGATTCCGCGCAGTCCGTGACTGTAATATAAATTGCCCGGTCAGGGCGTGAAGGGCCTTCCTGCTCCGCATCTCCCTGACACATCTTAGCATCTTTCGACATCCACAGCGCCACTTCAACTGCTTCCTCTTCTAGAAGAGGCGTGATTCTCATATGCCGGATGTAGGTCTCCGGAACTGTCTCCATCCAAACTGTCTGCCAGATCCCGCTCTGGGCGTGATAGAACATGCCTCCGGGATTGAGGGTCTGCTTGCCGCGGCACTCATTGCCTTCGTCGGTGTCATCCCACACGAACACTATGAGTTCATTGTCACCGGGCTTCACATAATCCGTCACATCGAAACTGAACGATAAATATCCATTTCTGTGGCTTCCGACTTTCTGATCATTCCAATATACAACGCAGCGCTCGTCCACCGCGCCAAAGTGCAGGATTAGACGCCTGCCCTCCGGCAGATGAAGATCTTCAATTGTTCTTCTGTACCAGAGAGTCTCTCCGGGCTGCAGAACACGCTTTACTCCTGAGCGCTCTGTCTCGGGGGAAAAGGGCACCAAAATCAGCCCGTCGGATGAAAGATCCGAGCAGGTCTCAGTTAGAGATCCTGTGAAGAATCCGTAGTCCCACCAGCCATTCAGGCAGGTCCAGTCCGCACGCCGCATCTGCGGTCTGGGGTACTCCGGCAGCGGAACGGCCTGAGGACCGTTGTCTGCCTTCTCGCTCCACACAGTGCACAGTTCCCGGATCTCCGCTTCCTTCTTCCTGCCAAGCTGCAGGGATGCGATCGCGTCTTTCAGTCTCATCCTTATATAACCTCCCAATGCATTGTGGCAACCCCCTTTATATCACTCATACTCAACAAGCAACCCTTCAGCATGAACGGCATAGCCACGAACACCTACTATTCTCAGTTCTTCCAACAACTTCTTGCCAAGTTCCTTTTGTTTCATTTATCAAACAAGAATCCAATTTGATTACTGATGGTTATCCGAATCTGTCTTAATGATATTCTTCCTGCGCATATAAGTCAAAATTGTATTAATTCTGCCGTTCTTCTGTCTACTGGATAATGTATCCGGAAGCATATCCCAAAGCAACTCCATATAATTTGCTTCAGTTTTTATAAAACTATCTGTAACTCCTGCCAAATGACTCTGCCCGGCAAATCCAGATTTCGCAGCATCGAGACAAATGGAAGTTGTCTGTCTTGTGCCGTTTGAGTGCCGCTGGAGACAGTCCAGGGGCACTTCGGCGGCAATATGCTTGAATTGTGGGGCCTACTGCCGCTTGAGTGCCGCTGGAGACAGTCCAGGGGCACTTCAGCGGCAATATGCTTGAATTGTGGGGCTACTGCCGCTTGAGTGCCGCTGGAGACAGTCCAGGGGCACTTCAGCGGCAATATGCTTGAATTGTGGGGCTACTGCCGCTTGCGTGCCGCTGGAGACAGTCCAGGGGCACTTCAGCGGCAATAAGCTTGAATTGTGGGGCTACTGCCGCTTGAGTGCCGCTGGAGACAGTCCAGGGGCACTCAAGCGGCAATAAGCCCTGGAATCACTTCATCCCGGCAAATCCAGATTTCACAACATCCCGGCAAATCCCCATTAATGATCACATTATAATTCTACACTCAGTACAAATTCGAACTCTTACATTGATTAATTATATTCGCTGAGGCGAATACTCAACATTCTCATAAATAGTATGGGTATGCTCTTGTTAGGCACATATCTTTGAGCGGAGTCAGCCTTTGCCGTTCATAGGTACAAATCAGTAATTCCTGAGCACTGTGCCCAACCGATAGATATTTCCAAGAGAGGAACGGAATTGACAGGCTTTCATGTAAGAAAATTTGTGAAGGGGGGTGTCGCAGGCCCGGCTCGACCGCGCCCGAGGGCGCGCTCGAGCTGTATGTTGGCGGAGTATACCTTCCCACAGAAGTGAAACCTCCTGCTTGTCGGTTTTACGAGATAAAAAAGAGAGCGTCTGCTCGTGCAAGCACGGCATCCGCTCTCTTTTATTATCTCTACATCCGCTTCGCGTCTGTCACTTCTGTGTGAAGGTGCATTCCTTGTTATCACTCAAGTTCGATCGTTCCCGGCGGCTTGCTCGTCAGGTCATAGAGCACGCGGTTGACGCCCTTCACCTCATTGATGATACGCGTCATGCAGATCTGCAGCACATTCCACGGAATCTCTGCTGCTTCCGCCGTCATAAAATCGCTCGTCAGCACGCCTCGCAGGGCTACGGCATAGTCATAAGTTCTTCCGTCGCCCATGACGCCTACAGACCTCATATTGGTTAGCGCGGCAAAAAATTGTCCCTTCCCGGTATCAATGCCGCCCTTTTCCAGCTCCTCGCGAAAGATCGCGTCCGCCTCCTGTACGATCCGAACCTTCTCGGCGGTGATATCACCGACGATCCTGACGCCAAGGCCGGGTCCCGGGAAGGGCTGCCGGAACACAAGATGCCTGGGAAGGCCCAGTTCCAGTCCGGTCTGCCTGACTTCATCCTTAAAGAGCATCCGAAGAGGCTCTACGATCTCCTTGAAGTCCACATGCTCAGGCAGTCCGCCGACGTTGTGGTGGGACTTGATCACAGCTCCTCCGTTTCCGGTGCCGCTCTCCACTACGTCGGGATAGATGGTCCCCTGGGCCAGGAAGTCCACTTCGCCGATCCTCTTGGCCTCTTCTTCAAATACATTTATGAATTCCGCGCCGATGATCTTTCGCTTCATCTCGGGGTCTGTTATTCCCGCAAGTTTGATATAAAATCTGTCCTGCGCATTGACTCTGACGAAGTTCAGTTCAAAGGGTCCTTCAGGACCGAATACCGCTTCCACTTCATCCCCTTCGTCTTTTCGAAGGAGTCCGTGGTCCACGAATACGCAGGTGAGCTGCTTTCCGATCGCTTTTGCGAGCAGGGCCGCTGCTACAGACGAATCCACGCCTCCGGAGAGGCCCAGAAGGACCTTGCCGTCTCCAATCTTCTCGCGCAGTTCCTTCACAGTTGTCTCCACATAGGAGGACATCTTCCAGCTTCCGCTGCATCCGCAGATATCCATCACAAAATTGCGCAGGAGCTGCGTTCCGAAGGGGGTATGCACCACCTCAGGGTGGAACTGGACAGCGTAGAGCCTGCTGCCGGAGTTCTCCATTGCGGCCACAGGGCAGTTTTCTGTGTGGGCAGTGATCTTAAATCCTCTGGGGGGATTTGCAATATAATCTGTATGGCTCATCCAGCAGGTATTCTCCGCAGTAGAAATCCCTTTGAACAGTTTAGAGCCGCTTTCCACGCCGTCCAGCTCTATTTTGGTATGTCCGTATTCGCTGACAGGCGCCGTCTTCACAGTGCCGCCCAGTTTGTGCGCCATGAGCTGCGATCCGTAGCAGATGCCCAGCACAGGAATTCCCAATCCGAAAAGAGCCTTGTCGCAGGTCGGTGAATCCTCTGCATAGACGCTGTTAGGGCCTCCCGTGAGAATGATTCCCTTGGGGTGCATCGCCAGGATCTCCCCCGGCGTCCTGGTATAGGGATGAATTTCGCAGTATACATTGCACTCTCTGACTCTTCTTGCGATCAGCTGCTTGTACTGGCCGCCAAAATCCAGAACGATGATCAGTTCTTTCTCCATATTCCCTCCATAATACAACAATGAGACAGGAGCTCCCGCTCCTGTCTCACGTGGTTTCTTACAGCTCGCAGTTGCCGACAGTCCTGGGGAAGGGCAGTACGTCTCTGATATTGCCCATGCCGGTCAGATACATGACGCAGCGCTCGAAGCCGAGGCCGTAGCCCGCGTGGCGCACGCTGCCGTATTTGCGAAGGTCGAGATAGAACTGGTAAGTCTCCTTCTCCATTCCAAGCTCGTCCATGCGCTTCTCCAGTTTCTCCAGATCATCCTCACGCTGGCTGCCGCCGATGATCTCGCCGATGCCGGGCACCAGGCAGTCCATAGCCGCGACAGTCTTCCCGTCCGGATTCTGCTTCATATAAAACGCCTTGATCTCCTTGGGATAATCTGTCACGAAGACAGGGCGCTTGAAAACTTCCTCTGTGAGGTATCTCTCGTGCTCGGTCTGAAGATCGCAGCCCCAGTATACCTTGAAGTCGAAGTTCTTGTTGTTCTTCTCGAGGATCTCAATAGCTTCAGTGTAGGTCACATGGCCGAATTCGGAATTGACTACATGCTCAAGGCGCTCGATGAGGCCCTTATCCACAAACTGGTTGAAGAACTTCATTTCCTCGGGAGCGTTCGCGAGGACATAGCGGATTACGTACTTGAGCATCGCCTCGGCGTTCTCCATGTCGTCCTGCAGATCCGCGAAAGCCATCTCGGGCTCGATCATCCAGAACTCAGCCGCATGGCGGGTCGTGTTGGACTTCTCCGCGCGGAAAGTGGGACCGAAGGTATAGACATCGCGGAAAGCAAACGCGAAAGTCTCGACGTCAAGCTGGCCGCTGACCGTCAGGTTAGTGGGCTTACCAAAGAAATCCTGGGAATAATCGACCTTGCCGTCCTCTGTGAGCGGAAGCTCGTCCAAAGGCAGGGTCGTTACCTGGAACATCTCGCCTGCGCCTTCTGCGTCACTGCCCGTGATGATGGGGGAGTGCACATAGACGAAGCCTCTCTCCATGAAGAAGGAGTGGATCGCATAGGCGATCAGCGAGCGGACGCGGTATGTCGCCGCAAATGTGTTGGTGCGGGGACGAAGGTGCGGGATAGTTCTGAGATACTCAAAGCTGTGGCGCTTCTTCTGCAGCGGATAATCGGAGGTGGAAGCTCCTTCCAGCTCGATCTTCTCCACCTGCATCTCCAGGGGCTGCTTCGCGTTCGGGGTCAGCACTATTTTGCCTGTCGCGATGATCGCGGCGCCGACATTCATCTTCGCAATCTGAGCGAAATTCTCCAGGTCGCTGCTGTACACCAGCTGCAGATTCTGGAAGCAGGAGCCGTCTGCCAGCGCAATGAATCCGATGGACTTGGAGTCGCGGTTGTTGCGGATCCAGCCGCCCACAGTGACCGTCTTGTCTGCATAACTCTCTTTGCTGTCGAAAAGCCCGCGAACCGTCACGAGCTGATAATCCTGTCTCATAGTCTTATTTCCCACTCCTTTTATTTCAAAATATATTTACTTGACCGTTTCTGTCTCAGCCGCCGCTGCTGTCGCACCGGTAGATCCCTCTTCTGCTGCAGGTGCGTTCACAGTGGTCTTGCTCTTGAGGAAATCCATGACTTTCCTGCGGTCGAGGATCTCTCTGTAGGACTCCTGGTCCTCTCTGGGAACGTCATCAGCCGAAGTATATCCGCTGTTGCTGATAGCTACTTCCAGTTCCGCCTGGAAGTCTTCATCGCTCATGCTCAGTCCCTCTTTGTCGCCGATAGCCTTGAGAATGATGTTCTTCTTGATGCTCTCGGAAGCCATGTCCTTGATATCCTGCTCGTAGCTGTCCTCAGTGGATCCGTATGCGAGCTGCATGAGTGTCTTGAGGTCAACACCGTACTGCTGCGCGTAAGCAGTGAGTTCCGATGCGATAGACTCGTTCATTCTCTCTATCATAGCCTCAGGAATGTCCTTCTTGAAGGTGCTCTTCTCATACAGAGAATTCCTGATCGCCTCCTCAAGTCTCTGAGTATACTGGCTCTCGTAATTCTCCACAAGGTAATTTCTCACGTAAGTGCGCAGTCCGTCAACCGTATTCACAGCGTTGCCGAAATCATCGGTGATTCCCAGTTCCGTCACAAACTGGTCTGTCAGCTTGGGAACCTCATACTGCTGGATCGAATTGATGGTGACATCGAACTCAGCGTCTACCCCGGCCTTTGTGGAGTCCGCGTAGTCCTTCGGGAATGTCAGTTCCAAAGTGACGGTCTCGCCGACCTTGCTGCCGACCAGTCCGTCCTCAAATCCCTCGATAAATGTCTTCGAACCGATCTCAAGATCATATCCTTCAGCAGATCCGCCGTCAAACTCTTCTCCGTCGATCCTGCCGACATAATCGATATTGACGACATCTCCCTCCTGGACCTTAGTCCGCTTTGTCACTTCCTTGAGCTCTCTTCTCGCCTGTCTATACTGGTCGATCATCGCCTCGACTTCATCGTCCGAGACTACCGTGACAGGCTCCACTTCAATGGTCATGGACGCGTAATCAGCGGGAACATCCACATAATCCGCGGCTGTGATACCGGACAGATAAGCGGTCGGCTCATTCATCCATTCTTCCGCGGCCGCAACTTCCTCCGCGGACTCCTGCGTCGTAGCCGCCGTGGCAGATTCCGTTTTCGCGCCTGAATTTCCGCACCCTGTCATCGCCAGCACTACCATCGCTGTCATGACAGCTGCCAATGTTCTTTTCTTCATAAGTTCATTCTGCCTTTCTATAGCATTCTTGAAAAGTGTTTCATCTAATTCGAGAATAACTAGTATAGTTTAGCATAATAGGCCGATTCTTAAAAGCATTTTGTATTACGCAATTGTGAACTTGCTATAAATTTTTGCCATAAATGCGCGCTTTAACTTTAAATTCGCTTGTTGCCTTGCCTATCATTCAATGTTAAAATGCATAGTAGCGTATTTGTAGGAGGGTACTGATTTGAAGACAGGTACAATCGTTTTACTGGTAATCTTGGTCATCCTGATCGGAGTTCTCGTGGCGCTCTATTTCATAGGCAAGCGTCTTGAGAAGCAGCAGGCGGAGCAGAATGAGCGCATACAGGCCAACAAGCAGCCTGTGGTCATCATGGCCGTTGACAAGAAGAGACTCAAACTCAAGGAGTCGGGACTTCCCGAGGAAGTCATCTCGCAGACACCGTGGTATGCCCGCCGGTCCAAGGTGCCGATCGTTAAGGCCAAGGTTGGATCACGGTTCATGAATCTTATCGCAGACGAGAAAGTATTCGACTATATCCCCATCAACAAGCAGGTCAAGGCAATGGTCAGCGGTATTTACATCGTCGAAGTCAAGGGCATGCGCGGACAGAAGCTTGTTTCCGACAACCCCGTCAAGAAGAGCTGGTTCCGCAAGCAGATGGACAAGCTGCAGGAGAAGGCAGGCGCCAAGCCCCTCAAGTGATCCCGGGCAGAATCCACAATTCATTACCGTAAGAACAATAAAAAAGCGTGCCGCATTACTGCGGCACGCTTTTTTTATACTGTGTTTGTTTATACAGGCTCAGCTTTGATCGTCACCGCGCACTCCATGGAATCTCCTCCCTGAAGGTGCAGGTCGTATGAAACTCTGCCGTGGAAATTACTGCCGACCTCCCTCATGGCCAGGCGTTTTGTAAAAATCTTCATCGGGATCGATCCAAATCCCGTCTCATACATACATTCCAGTTCTCTCTCAGGCTCAAAGCGCATCATGGTGCTGACAACGCCTGTTCTCTCAATGCTGCAGCCGGTCTTCGAAAAGACCAGTCTCGAATCCGTGAACTCTCCGCTCTGCGGATCCGTCTCGCGGTACTCAAAAATATGCAGATCCTCTCTCTTCTCATACCATGCGCGGCACTGAGTCGAATTGCGGTCTTTCCGGCCGTCCGCGTCCTTTTGCTCTCCTGTCACTGTGAGCCAGACTTCTCTACCCAACTCTGTCAGTCTCCGTTTTCCGAAAGAAGCTGCTGTCTGATCGCTCTGCACTGGCGGTCAATATGAACGTGTGCCGCCTTCTCTGCTTCTTCCCTTTTTCCGTTCACGATCGCGTCACAGATCTCGGAGTGCTCGGCGATCAGATGCTCATACCGCAGGTCGTCCTGAATGAACTCATAGCGGTACCGGTAAATATTATCGGCCAGCCCGTCCAGAATCCCCTTCAGCTTCTCGTTCCTGGCGGCTTTCAGGATCAGATCATGGAAACGTACGTCCGCTTCCGCGATCATGACGCTGTCCCCAGTCTGTGTGATCCGGTTAAAAGACGCGCAGGCCACCCGGAGCTGCTCCTTCTCCTCTTCTGTGATCCTCTCGCTCGCAAGCCCTGCGCTGAGCTGCTCCAGTGCGCTTCTGATCTCCATTACTTCCTGCAGGTCCTCCACAGTCATCCTGGAAACTCTCGCGCCGCTCCCCGCGACGATCGTCACAAGCCCGTCCGCTTCCAGTAGTCTGATCGCCTCTCTGATCGGCGTCCGGCTGGTTCCGAGGATCTTTCCTAGTTTTACTTCCGTGAGCCTGTCGCCGGGTTTAAGTTTTCCTGTCAGGATCGCTTTGCGAAGAGACATAAACACCGCGTCGCGAAGAGGCATTGACTGCTGTTCCTCGGTCATCGACATACCCGCGCTAGTAAGATTATCTTCTCCCATTGAGTCCTCCATTTAAATCCGGTAAATAAATTCACACGCAATGACCTTGCAGTTTTTCTCTCTGTTCACCGCTTCAAATGCGTCAGCCGCCCTCTTTGCCTCCTCTTTGCTCGCGAAGATAGAAAAAACTGTTGGTCCACTGCCGGTCATTTTGGATTCCAGCGCTCCCTTACTCACAAAAAATTCCTCGATCTCTCCGATCTCGGGATACATCGTCCCGGTCACTTCCTCCAGGACATTACCGCAGAGCCCCGCCATTCCCGCGAGATCGCCCCGCGAGATCGCATCTATCTGCGCGTCGATGTCGGGGTGAGTGACCGCCTCAAGGCTGTCATATTTTCTATAGATCTCTGCTGTAGAGACATTCACCGGCGGTTTGCAGACCACCAGTCCGCACTGCGGCGCGTCCGGGAGCACAGCCAGGACCTCTCCGATCCCCTCTGACAGCTGCGTCCCTCCGGTCACACAGTACGGAATGTCCGCTCCCAGGCTCACTCCGATCTTCTGCAGTTCTTCATCGCTTACTTCCGGCACGAACAGGTCCCTGACCGCGCGAAGAGCGGCAGCCGCGTCTGTGCTTCCGCCGGCCATTCCGGCAGCCACCGGTATGTTCTTCTTCAAAGTGATCTTAAGATCTCTCCGTATTCCATATTTTGCCTCCATGCGGCGTACGGCCCGAACGATCAGATTGTCCTCTCCTCCCGGAATCTCACCGCTGTCTGACATAAGAGTGATCTCCATGGAGGAGCACTCCCTATCCTGCGTCTCAAAGACAAGCTCGTCATACAGGTCGATCGTCTGCATGATCATCTTTACAATGTGATAGCCGTTGTCAAGACGCCCCAGCACATCGAGGCTCAGGTTGATCTTGGCGTATGCTGTTTCTTTCGTTTTTCTCATTGGACAGCCCCCGTCAGTTCTCTGACTGTTTGAATGTTATGCCGAAGCAGGTACTGCTCCATACCGTCCACAACTTTCTGCGTCAGGCAGGGATCATGGAAGTTCATTGCGCCCACCGCGACGGCTGACGCGCCGGCGAGAATGAACTCCACCGCGTCTTCCGCGGAAGCTATGCCGCCCATCCCTATGATCGGGATCTTTACGGCCTGAGCCGCCTGCCACACCATTCTGACCGCCACCGGCTTGATCGCGGGCCCGGACAGCCCGCCGGTCTTGTTGGCCAGCACAAAACTTCTCTTCTCTATGTCGATCTTCATGCCTGTGATCGTATTGATCAGCGAAATGGCGTCTGCGCCTCCTGCCTCCGCCGCGCGGGCCATCTCCGCGATGTCCGTCACATTGGGCGTTAGTTTCATGATCACAGGCTGCCTGGCAGCCTTTTTAATCTTCGCCGTTATATCCGTCAGGCATTTCGGGTCCTGCCCGAACTGGATCGCGCCCTGTTTGACATTGGGACAGGATACGTTGATCTCAAGCATGTCCACCGTCTCATCCGCGAGGCGCTCAACCACCTCCAGATATTCCTCTTCCGTGTGTCCGCACACATTTACGATGACCTTCGTATCGAACTGTTTCAAAAAAGCGAGATCCCTCTCGATAAAGACATCGATTCCGGGATTCTGAAGGCCGATCGCATTGAGCATGCCCCCGTAGACTTCCGCCACGCGGGGGGTGGGATTTCCCTCCCAGGGCTTGTTTGCCACGCCTTTCGTGACAACCGCGCCCAAATGGTTCAGGTCCACAAATTCCGAATATTCCATACCGGAGCCGAACGTCCCCGACGCCGTCATCACCGGATTTTTAAGTTCTACGCCGGCGATGTTCACTGACATATCAGGCTTCACTCCGCAAGTTCCTTCCCTCATCAGATCTCCACCTCCTCTGCATCAAAGACCGGGCCTTCCGTGCAGATCCTCGCGTTCCGGACATGGGAATGGCTGTCTGTCTTCACTGTCTTCGTCACGCATCCCAGGCACGCGCCGACGCCGCAGGCCATTCTCTCCTCCAGAGAGATATAGGCGGGGATCCCCTGCTCCCGCGCGAACTTCTTTACTGCGCGCAGCATGGGCATCGGTCCGCAGGCACAGACCGCGTCCGCTCTCACGGACGCTTCCCTTACCGCGTCAAGGACATTTCCCTTCGTCCCAACGCTTCCGTCCTCTGTAGCGATCAAAAGATTGCCGTATCTCTCCAGCTCCTGTGTCAGGAACAGATCGCTGTTTCTGTATCCCATTACGGCCGTCACTCCGGTTCCCGGTCTCCCCGCGAGAGCCGCCGCCAGTTCCACCATGGGCGGGATTCCTATACCTCCGCCGAGGAGCAGCACTCTTTTTCCTGCAAGTTTCTCCAGATCATATCCGTTTCCGAGGATCCCCAGCATGTCCACACTGTCGCCGGGCCTCTGCGCAGCCAAAGAGGCGGTTCCCGCCCCTGCCACACGGAATACAAACTGCAGCTCGCCTGTGTCAGGATCCCATCTGCAGATGCTGATGGGCCTTGGCAGAAGCTTTGAGGGATCGTTCGGATAAAGCCCCGCAAACTGGCCGGGCTTTACTTCCTCCGGCAAATCCCCCTCGGGATACCGGAGTTTCATGCTGAAGACGCCCTCCGCCAGTCTCCTTATATCCGTCACTGTCATAGTTGTCTTTTTCTTCATAAACAGTATTCTCCAAGCGGGTGATCAGGTAACTTACCATTAACCGTGCCCGGACCGCATGCAGCGTACCGCCGGTCACTTGCCTGCGATCAGTGCCTTGTCTCTTTTGTAAGTCTCTTCAATGATCGCCTTCACCCTGTCCGGAAGCTCCTTCTGGGTGTTTCTGTCCATATCCGCGGTCTCGATCGGATCTCCGAATTCGATCACGACCGGCACGCGCTTGATGCGGGGAAAATGGTCTTCAAAAATATCTCCCATCCCCACTAACGTCACCGGGATTACCGGTACCTTGGCCTTCGTCGCTATTTTGAAACTGCCGGCGTGGAAAGGAAGAAATGTTCCCTCCACCTTGCAGCGCGTTCCCTCGGGGAAAATGAACATCGAGATGCCGTCCTTGACATAATCGATGGCCGTCAGGATCGTCTTGAGGCCTTGCCTGGGATCCTCGCGGTCCAGAAACAGGCAGTGGATCTCCTCCATGATCAGTGTGATCGGCGTTCCCTTCAGCTCTTTTTTGGCAACAAAACCGACCGGATATCTGATCAGCGATCCCGCCAGGATGATGTCAAAAATGCTCCTGTGGTTGCCCACAAACAGCACAGCCTTATCTGTCGGCACCTTATCAAGTCCGAGAATGATGGCCTTGCCGCCCGCCAGCGTCCAGATCCCTTCCATCGCAAGTCTCGCGAAGTTGTGCCTGAACTCAGTGCAGGAGCCCGGTTTGGCCTTCTCGATCAGCGATGTGATCAGATGCAGCGGCAGATCGATCAGGATGACCAGAGCCGCGAATAAAAGCGCAAGCGCCATGCGTATAACCCACATATAACAATATCCTTTCTTAACGAATCACATACTTTAACATATTAATTATAGCAGAAAATACAGATTCTGCTACAATGCTGTCAGCCACTTCCATGTTATACTGTAATTGTCCCGATAACCATGCACACAGGAGAGAACTTTATGCTTTTAATCCAGAACAGTTATCTGATCGATCCCGCCTCCGGCACCGAAGGCAGGCGGGACATTCTGATCGACCACGGCCGCTTTGTCAAAATAGAGAAGCACCTGATGGCTCCCGCCGGCGCCTCTGTCCTGGACGCGTCCGGCATGATCGTCTGCCCGGGACTCATCGACACGCACTCCCATTTCCGCGATCCCGGTTTTACTTACAAGGAAGATCTCTCCACCGGCGCGCAGTCCGCGGTGAAGGGCGGCTATACCTCCGTCGTTCTGATGGCCAACACGAAGCCCCCTGTAGATTCTCCCGAAATACTGAATGATATTCTTGAGAGGGGCCGCACGCTTCCGGTCCGTCTCTACAGCTGCGCCAACGTCACCAAAGGCATGGCCGGCAGGGAACTGAACGACCTTCGCGCCCTTGCCTCCTGCGGAGCCGCCGGTTTCACCGATGACGGCCTGCCCATCATGGACGCTTCCCTTCTGGCAGAAGCCCTGGCGATCGCCAAAAAACTGGAACTCCCGGTCAGCCTGCACGAGGAAGACAAGAGTTATATCTCCGAAAACGGCATCAACGGCGGCGGCACAGCAGCCCGGGCTCTGGGCCTCAAAGGTTCCCCCCGTGAGGCTGAATACACACTGATCGCCAGAGATGTTGAAATTGCCGCTTCCCTTGACGCGCCTTTGTGCATCCAGCACATCAGCACTGAGGAAGGCGTTGAATACGTGCGCCGGACCCGCACTCAGCACCCTTCCATTCACGCTGAAGCGACGCCCCATCACTTCTCCCTCACAGAAGACGCGATCCTTACCCGCGGAACACTCGCCAAGGTCAATCCACCTCTTCGCACCGAGCGCGACCGTATGGCCATCATCCGGGGCCTTCAGGACGGCACTATTGATATCATCGCCACCGACCACGCCCCCCATTCGGCAGAGGAAAAGGCCCGTCCCTTCGTCGAAGCTCCGAGCGGCATGATCGGTCTCGAGACGGCTCTTTCCCTTGCGATCCGCAATCTGGTAAATCCGGGCCATCTCACTATGATGCAGGCGCTTTCCTGCCTCACCTGCAATCCGGCTGATTTCTATCACCTCGACGCAGGCCGTATCGAGCCCGGCGCGCCGGCCGACCTCACGATCTTCGATCCCGACGAGGAGTGGATCGTCCCGCCGGAATTCGCCTCCAGATCAGCTAACTCGCCTTTCATCGGCATGAAACTTCCCGGCGTGGTGCACTACACCATCGTAGATGGGGAGGTTGTGTACAGGGGGTGAAAATCCTAAGTCTGAAATTAAGAAAACACTTAAAAGATGGAAGGAAGTAATAAGCAATCCCGTCGTGCTGCCAAAAGCTGTGGAGTGACCTGGCTTGTTTGGCACAAACTCTCCATCCTCTATCGGTTGCTGCCATATCCGATGGGCTGGAAAAGCTAGTTTGGCACAAATTCTCCATCCCTTTATCGGCATCGCCTAAACCGATGGTATGACAGATGCAAAATGTCCTAATGAACTCCATCTATAGAGAAAAACAATCGTATCCGATGGATGCTTCAGGCAGAAGTGCCCAAATAAGCTCCAACCAAAAAGGAATTCTCTCTGTATGGATGTAGGGTACAGCCGGAAGTGCGCAGACAAGCCCCAGCCAAAAAGGAATTCTCTCTGTATGGATGTAGGGTACAGCCGGAAGTGCGCAGACAAGCCCCAGCCAAAAAGAAATTCTCTCTGTATGGATGTAGGGTACAGTCAAAAGTGCATAAACAGGGCCCATCCAACAAGAAATACTCACTAAAAAGATGGAGATAAGTAAGCAAGGAAGAATATACCCTGTCAGTAACGACTTTTGAAGGGCGGGGAAGTCCCGCAGCAATAAGAAAAGAGACGGCTCGGCTGAGTCGTCTCTTTATATTACTAATCTGAACTTCCCCGCCCTTGAAATCGAACTGAATGGAAGGCTATATCCTCACGCGCGCATTCCTGTTACGACCGGTTTTCTCTCACAAACGCACACAGTTCCTCCAGCGCCATCCCTCGGGAAGCCTTGAAAAGGAAAGCCGTATCAGGTGCAATAAGTTCAGCCAGCACCTTCCTGGCTTCTTCCTTGTCCTGGCAGGGACGGACGTCCTCCATATCACCCTCCAGTGCCGCTTCCGCGAGCCAGCCCGCGCGGGTGCCCACAGTCACAAGTGTGTCAATGGGGAGCTCGGCGGCATACTCGCCGACTTCGCGGTGAAGTCTCTCGGCGAAGGGCTCGAGCTCGAGCATATCGCCTACCACCGCGACCTTGCGCGCAGCCGGCGCATTGGCCAGGATGCCCAGCGCCGCTTTCATCGACTGCGGATTTGCATTGTAAGTGTCGTTGTAAAGGATGACACCATTCTCCAGTTTCTCGACGTCCATACGCATGCGTGTCGCCTTGAAGTTCGCTATGCCGTCCGCGATCTCCTGATCAGACAGGCCAAAATACTGTCCTACTGCAGCAGCTGTCATCGCAGGGTAGATCATGTGCCTGCCCAGGCTCGGGATCTCGACAACAAATGTGCCCGCAGGAGTCTGCGCCTCGCAGCGCACTTCGTCGGGAAGCGTGTCCTCGATATTTACTGCTCTGTAATCGCAGCCTTCGGACTCTCCCACCCAGTGGAAAGTAAAGCCGCCGGCGTCGATCCCGGCATACATCTCATTAAACTCACCGGTGCCGGGATCAGCCACTCTGTCCGCGCCCGGTTTCAGGGTCGTGAGCAGCGCGTCGTCACCGTTAAGAACAGCCGTGCCGCCCTTTTTAAGGCCGTGGAAGATCTCACATTTTGCTCTGAGGATGTTCTCCCTGCTGCCGAGATTTCCGATATGGGCGTCTCCGACATTTGTGATCACCGCCACATCCGGCTGCGCGATGCGGACCAGATAGTCGATCTCGCCGAGGTGGTTCATGCCCATCTCAAGCACCGCGATCTCGTCCTCTGCAGTGAGGCGAAATACCGTCATCGGAAGGCCGAGGTGATTGTTAAGGTTTCCTGCGGTCTTAAGGGTGCGGAATCTGGACGAGAGGACAGAGGCTACCATATCCTTGGTAGTAGTCTTGCCTACGCTTCCCGTGATCGCCACCACCGGAAGCCCGAGTTTGCGGCGGTAGTAAGCCGCCAGATCGCCCATAGCCTTTGCTGTGTCGGGCACCAGCACACAGAATTTCCCCTCGGGGATGTCCTCCGGCGCAGTGCTGACAAGGCAGCCCTCGGCTCCGGCCTCCATGGCGCCCTGCACAAAGCGGTGCGCGTCCAGGCGCTCGCCCACGATCGCGACAAAGAGGTCCCCTGCCGCGGCTGCTCTGCTGTCCGTCTGTACATTCACCACAAAAGTGTTCTCCGCGTCGATATTTCCCAAAAGCTGTCCTCCGACCGCTTCAAGAATCTCTTTTACGTAAATCTTCTCCATAATCTTCCTCACTGATGGTCATCCGCAGGTCCGTTCACGGGCACTCTGTATTTTGACAGGCGGGACTGCCTTTCTTATCTGTCAAGACCGTCATTTACAATGATCTCGCACAGATCCTCGTAAGAGATGCCTACTGCCGCCGCTTCCTGGGGCACAAGGCTTGTGGGCGTCATGCCGGGCAGCGTGTTGACCTCGAGGAACCACGCGTTATCGTATTTATCCACTATGAAATCGCTGCGGGAGTATGTGCGCAGTCCCAGAGTATTGTGGACCTTCAGGGCCATGTCGCCCATCTGCTTCTCCACTTCGGGCGTGCAGCGCCCGGGGCAGATCTCTTCCGTAGCGCCTGCCTTGTACTTGTTCTCGTAGTTGTAGAAATCGACCTTGGGCACGATCTCGACTGAAGGAAGCGCTCTGTCCTGCAGGACCGCGCAGGTAAACTCCCTGCCCTCGATCATCTGCTCCACCAGGATATCCGGGCCGAATCCGAGGCATTTCTCCACCGCGGGACGGACCGCGTCCTGGCTGGTCACGATATATACGCCGACGGAAGAGCCGCCTGTGGGAGTCTTGACGACGCAGGGCGCCTCTATTTTGGCCGCGATCTCTTGTGCGGACTTCACGATATCCTCTTCGCTCGTGATCGCCCCCGCGTTGAAAGTCTTCCAGGCAGGGGTTCTTACGCCTTTATCCTTCACCATCTCCTTGGTGAGCATCTTATCCATAGCGATCGCGGCGCCGAGATAGCCCGATCCTGTATAAGGGATTCCAAGCATGTCGAAGGTCGCCTGCACGCGCCCGTCTTCGCCGTTCATTCCGTGAAGCGCCACAAATACGATATCCGCCTCGCGGCAGATCTCGAGCACTCCCTTTCCGAACAGAGAAGGGCTCTTCCACTTTCTCGCTTTTCTTACCGCCTTAAGATCCGGCGCCGAACCGTCAAAAGTCAGATCCTTCAGCGGCGGAAGCTTCTTAAAGAGTTCTGCCGGCTCTCCTTCTACGTCCTCAAGACCCATGAACAGGTCCACCAGTACTGCCTGATGTCCCCTCTTTCTGAGCGCTCTGCATACCTTTGTTCCCGAAAGAAAGGATATATTTCTTTCCGTGCTCAATCCGCCGCACAGAACTACGATCTTCATAATGACCTCCTGATGATTGCTGTTTAAAGTTGCACCATTGCATGATGATTATAGCATATTGCTTTGTCTGTTGCCTACTGGACTTACAGGACTGCGAAAAGACCGGTTATATACCTGAGGACTTGTTTCTGAGTCCATGGAAGCGCGGAACTTCCATAAGGTATATAACCGGCCTTTTAAAGCCTATGCGTTAATGATCAGGAATTCTTCGGCTTTCTGCCCCTTCTTGCAGGGATGAAGACCTTCTCAAGATGCCAGATCTCCTGTGCGTACTCCTCGATCGTCCTGTCGGAAGAGAACTTGCCGACATTGGCCACGTTCATCATAGCCATGCGGGCCCATCTCTTAGGATCGTTGTAAGCTGTCTCGACATCTCTCTGCGCTGCCGCGTAGGACTCGAAGTCCGCGAGGATGAAGTATCTGTCCGCGCGGTCGGTTCCGTGTCTGTTGAGCAGGGAATTGTACAGGGGACGGAACAGATCCGGATCGTCCGGGGAATATGTGCCGTCGATCAGCTGTACGAGCACTCTGCGGACGTTCTGGTCCTCGTTGAAGATCCTCATGGGATCGTAGCCGCCGTAGTTCTCATAACGGATGACCTGCTCGGAAGTCAGTCCGAAGATAAACGCGTTATCCTGGCCAACTTCTTCGACGATCTCGACGTTCGCGCCGTCCATGGTTCCCAGAGTCACAGCGCCGTTGAGCATGAACTTCATGTTGCCGGTGCCGGACGCTTCCTTGGAAGCCGTGGAGATCTGCTCGGAGACGTCTGCCGCCGCGATGATGATCTCCGCGTTGGATACTCTGTAGTTCTCGATGAATACGACTTTGATCTTGTCCTCGATGTCGGGATCGTTGTTGATCACGTCCGCGACGGAGTTGATCAGCTTAATGGTCAGCTTCGCGGTCTTGTAGCCGGCTGCCGCCTTGGCGCCGAAGATGAAGGTTCTCTTTTTGAACTCCATGTTCGGGTTTTCTTTGAGCTGATTGTAAAGGTACATGACATGCAGGATGTTCAGGAGCTGTCTCTTGTACTCGTGCAGTCTCTTGACCTGTACGTCGAAAATAGAGCGGGGATCGACTTCGATTCCGTTGTGCTCGAGGATATATTTTGCCAGGCGGACTTTGTTCTTGTACTTGATGTTCATGAACTCTTTCTGCGCCTTGGCGTCGTCCACGTAGACTTCCAGTTCCTTCATCTGGGACAGATCCGTGATCCACTCGTCGCCGATCTTGTCGGTGACCCACTTGGCCAGGTTCTGGTTGGCGTGAAGAAGGAATCTTCTCTGCGTGATGCCGTTGGTCTTGTTGTTGAACTTCTCGGGGAACATCTCGTAGAAGTCCCTGAGCTCCTCGGTCATGAGGATGGCTGTGTGCAGCTCCGCAACACCGTTTACGGAGAAACCTGCGACGATCGCGAGGTTGGCCATGCGGACCTGTCCGTCATAGATGATGCCCATCTTGTAGATCTTGTGGCCGACATCTACGCCCGTGTTGTCATAGCGGGCATGAATCTCTCTCTCAAATCTTCTGTTGATCTCCTCCACGATGGAGTAGATACGGGGAAGGAGTCTGGAGAAGAGCTCGATGGGCCACTTCTCAAGCGCTTCCGCCATGATGGTGTGGTTGGTGTACGCGCAGCTCTTTGTGACGACATTCCATGCCTCGTCCCATGTCAGAGCGTACTCATCCATGAGGATGCGCATGAGCTCGGGGATGGCCAGCGTGGGATGTGTGTCGTTGAGCTGGAAGACATACTTCTCATGAAGCTTTCTGATGTCGTCGTGTGTCTTCATGTACTTCTGGATCGCGCACTGAAGTGTGGCGGACACGAAGAAGTACTGCTGTTTGAGACGCAGCTCCTTGCCCTGGATATGGTCATCGCAGGGATAGAGGACGTTGCAGATCGTGCGGGCCAGGTTCTCCTGTTCCACGGATTTCTGGTACTCACCTCTGTCAAAAGAGTCCAGCTTGAAGCTCACTACCGGCTCCGCGTCCCAGATTCTCAGAGTATCTACAAAACCGTTGCCGTATCCGATGACCGGCAGGTCATAGGGAACAGCCTTTACAGCGCTGTAGCCTTCCTGTTTGTACATGGTGCGGCCGTTTCTGTCCAGATAGGAGGTGACATATCCGCCGAAGTGGACTTCCTGTGTGTACTCAGGTCTTCTCAGTTCCAGAGGGTTGCCGTTCTCCAGCCAGTTGTCCGGAACTTCCACCTGATAGCCGTCTCTGATCTCCTGCTTGAACATACCGTACTGGTAGCGGATACCTGCGCCGTATGCGGGATAGTTCAGAGTTGCAAGGGAATCCAAAAAGCATGCCGCAAGTCTTCCAAGACCGCCATTACCGAGAGCCGCGTCGGGCTCCTGGTCTTCGATGGCGTCAAGCTTGAAGCCGAGCTCTTTGAGCGCCTGCTTGATGGGCTCATAAGCCATCAGGTTGATGGCGTCATTGCCGAAAGCGCGGCCCATGAGGAACTCCATGGACAGGTAAACGACCTGCTTGGGATCCTTTTCGTCGAAGACCTTCTGGGTCCTCATCCAGCAGTCGATGATCTGGTCCTTCAGAGCCATAGCGGAAGCCTGGAAGACCTGCTGGTCTGTCGCTTCCTTCATGGTGCGGCGGTACATGGTACGTACATTGTACTCAACACTTCTCTTGAAAAGATCTTTGTCAAAATTAAACGTAGGTCTCTTTATCATTCTTTGCGTTCTCCTTAAATCTTCTGGACACCGATCGTGACCTTCTCACCGTTGATATCCCATTTCTTCTGATTTGCCAGTTCCGTATCCTTCTCGATCCTGTCTGCCAGAACCTTGCCTGCGATCGCCGCCTCATTCTTGGCAGCAACTGCGGACAGTTTGTCATTTCCGTTAAGAGATACACGGATGCGGTCCATGACTTCGAAACCGGATTCTTTTCTCATGGTCTGAATCTTGCTGATCAGCTCGTAAACATAGCCTTCTTCCACAAGTTCAGGGGTCAGGTTCGTATCAAGAACAGTGGTAAATCCTCCGTCTTCCTGGCTCACATAGCCTTCCTTGCGGGCAGTGTCGATCAGCAGATCTTCTTCTGTCAGCTCGACTCCGACGCCGTTCACGTCAAAGCGGAGAGCGCCCTCTGCCTTGAGGTCGTCCATCGCGGCGTTTCCGTCCAGAGAGGCCAGGTACTTCCTGATGCCGCCCAGCTGCTTGCCGTACTTAGGTCCGACAGTGCGAAGCTGAGGCTTGAAGGTATAACTTGTAAACTCGCGGACATCGTCCGTGAAATTCACTTTTTTGACATTGAGCTCATTCTTGATGATGTCCTGATAGAAAGCGTCAAGGCCCTTTGCCGCCTTTACGAACATCTGCGCGATGGGCTGTCTGTTCTTGATATTGGAGGCGTTGCGGCAGGCGCGTCCCATGACGACGATCCTGAGGACCTCGTCCATGCTCTCCTCGAGTTCCTTGTCGATATGTGTCTCATCCGCCTCGGGGAACAGGCACAGGTGAATGCTCTCGGGGGCAGCGGGATCTACGCTTCTGACGATATTCTGGTAAATCTCCTCTGTCATGAAGGGGATCATGGGCGCTGCGCACTTACAGACATTGACCAGGGCAGTGTACAGCGTCATGTAGGCGTTGATCTTATCCTGCTCCATGCCCTTAGCCCAGAAGCGGTCGCGGCAGCGGCGCACATACCAGTTGGACATCTCGTCCACGAATGTCTCCAGAGCGGAAGCTGCTTCAGGAATCCTGTAGTTCTCAAGATTCTTGTCGGTGCTCGCGATCATGGTGTTCATTCTGGAGAGCAGCCACTTGTCCATGACGCTCAGTTTGTCATAATCCAGCGTATACTTTGTGGGATCGAAGCCGTCGATCTCCGCATACAAAGTATAGAACGCGTAGGTGTTCCACAGTGTTCCGAGGAACTTGCGCTGGCCTTCCTTAACGGTCTTGTCAGAGAACTTGTTGGGCAGCCAGGGCGCGCTGTTGGTATAGAAATACCAGCGGATCGCGTCCGCGCCGTGTGTCTTAAGCGCCGTGAAAGGATCAACTGCGTTGCCCTTGCTCTTGGACATCTTGTTGCCGTCCTCATCAAGAACCAGTCCCAGGACGATAACATTCTCATAGCAGGGCTTGTCAAAGAGGAGTGTAGACTCCGCGTGCAGGGAATAGAACCAGCCGCGGGTCTGGTCCACCGCTTCAGAGATGAATGCGGCGGGGAACCACTTCTCGAAGAGTTCCTTGTTCTCAAAAGGATAGTGGAGCTGCGCGTAAGGCATTGCTCCGGAGTCGAACCAGCAGTCGATGACCTCGGGCACACGGTGCATCACGCCTCCGCAGTCGGGGCAGGTGATCGTAAACGCGTCCACATAAGGTCTGTGCAGTTCTGTGTGCTCAGCTTCCGGATTACCGGACAGTTCGGCGAGCTCTTTCCTGCTGCCGACACTGATCTGATTGCCGCAGCCCTCGCACTCCCAGATGTTCAGGGGAGTACCCCAGTATCTGTCGCGGGAAATGCCCCAATCCTGAATATTCTCGAGCCAGTTGCCGAAACGGCCCTCTCCGATGGTCGGAGGGATCCAGTTGATCTTCTTATTGCCGCTTACAAGGTCATCCCTGACGGAGGTCATCTTGATAAACCATGACTGGCGCGCATAGTACAGAAGCGGTGTTCCGCAGCGCCAGCAGTGAGGATAATCGTGCTCGAACTTGGGCGCGGAGAACAGGATCCCGCGGGCGCTCAGGTCCTTAAGCACTTCGGGATCAGCGCTGACAGCGCCCTTTTCCATCTCTTCGTGCGTAGGCTTGCAGCGCATGCCCGCGAAAGGAGTTCCCTCGACGAGGCGTCCCTGCGCGTCAACGAGCTGTACGAAAGGAGCGTCGTATTTGCGGCCGACTCTCGCGTCGTCTTCACCGAAAGCAGGCGCGATATGAACGATGCCGGTACCGTCTGTCATTGTTACGTAATCGTCGCAGTATACGAAGAAAGCTTTCTTGTGCTGCTGCGCGGTCCTTCTTGCGGCCTCCTCATAAAGAGGTTCGTAAGGCTTATACTCCAGATCCTTGCCCTTCATGGTCTCAAGGACTTCGTAAGCCTTGTCGTCGGCAGTCGCGTCATACTTCTCTTTCAGAGGCTCAAGGACCTTGTCCAGAAGAGCTTCCGCCATGTAGTAAGTGCAGCCGTCGATAGCCTTGACCTTGGCATATGTGTCCTCAGGGTTCACGCAGAGCGCGATGTTAGAGGGCAGTGTCCAGGGAGTCGTCGTCCATGCCAGGAAATAAGCATCTTCGCCCTCAACCTTGAAGCGCACGATAGCTGAGCGCTCCTTAAGAGTCTTGTAACCCTGCGCCACCTCGTGGGAGGACAGCGGCGTTCCGCAGCTGGGGCAGTAAGGAACGACCTTGAAGCCCTTGTAGAGAAGGCCTTTCTTCCAGATCTCCTTGAGAGCCCACCACTCGGACTCAATATAGTCGTCGTAATATGTTACGTAAGGGTTGTCCATGTCAGCCCAGAAACCGACAATGCCGGAGAATTCCTCCCACATCGATTTGTATTTCCAGACACTCTCCTTACACTTCTCGACAAAGGGAGCGATCCCGTATTCTTCGATCTGCTCCTTGCCCTCGATACCGATCTCTTTCTCAACTTCCAACTCTACAGGAAGACCGTGGGTATCCCATCCGGCCTTTCTGGGAACCTGATATCCCTTCATCGTGCGGTAACGCGGCACCATGTCCTTGATGACTCTTGTAAGAACATGGCCGATGTGCGGCTTTCCGTTTGCCGTGGGCGGGCCGTCATAAAACATATATGTGGGGCAGCCCTCGCGCTCCTTCACGCTCTTTTCAAAAATCTGATTGTCTTGCCAGAATTTCAGTGTATTGTGTTCTCTTTCCACGAAATTCAGGTCGGTGTTAACCTTTTTGTACATCTTTCTCCTTCCGCCTTTCTCGTCAGCATTTGTAGGATGGAAGAAATACAGAACTCTGCACTTTCTCCATAGTAACCAATCGATTATAACGTTTGGGGCAAAATACTGTCAAGGACTGCTTCATCTTTTGTCACAATCCCGTAAAATTTATTCAGGCCGGCCGCACCGTCAAAATGCTCAACAAAATGCCCCTGTTTGACAAAAATTCCTCAAAGAATTTGCTAAATAGAGTATTTCGTAGTATCATCATGGAAAATAGTGCTGTCAAGACACCTCATATTTGAACAGTTTTTCTGTACAAATCTCAGCAATCACCACATGCTGTGTCCATTGACAACACTTTGTTTCAGTCATTGTCTCCAGGAGGAAAAAAATGGACAGACAGAACCTGACATTGCTCACAGATCTCTATGAGCTTACCATGATGCAGGGATATTTTAAGAATAAGGAAGAGAACAATACTGTCATCTTCGACGCGTTCTTCAGAAATAATCCCTTCGGCGGCGGCTATTCGATCATGTGCGGGATCGAACAGCTTGTAAAGTATATCAAAGAGCTCCATTTCAGCAAAGAAGACATCGATTATCTGCGCGGGCTCGGCATCTTTGACGAGGATTTCCTCTCTTATCTTTCCGAATTCCGCTTCACCGGCACGATCTACGCGATCCCCGAAGGATCCCTTATGTTCCCCAGAGAGCCTATGGTAAAAGTCATTGCCCCGATCATGGAAGCACAGCTCGTGGAGACAGCGATCCTCAATATCATCAACCACCAGAGCCTGATCGCCACAAAGGCGGCAAGGATCTGTTATGCGGCCCGCGGTGACGGAATCATGGAATTCGGACTTCGCCGCGCTCAGGGGCCCGACGCGGGAACTTACGGCGCACGTGCGGCAGTTATCGCCGGATGTGTCGGAACATCCAATGTACTATGCGGACAGCTCTTTGACGTCCCCGTAAAGGGCACGCACGCCCACAGCTGGATCATGAGCTTCCCGGACGAGCTGACCGCCTTCAAGACTTACGGCGATCTGTATCCCAACGCCTGCATCCTTCTCGCGGATACCTATGACACCCTTAAATCCGGTGTCCCGAACGCGATCAAGACCTTCCAGTATCTGCGCGACAAAGGCAAACTCGGTAAAGGCTACGGCATCCGCCTCGACAGCGGCGACCTTGCCTACCTCTCCAAGAAAGCCCGCAAGATGCTCGATGAGGCCGGTTTCCCGGATGCCATCATCTCCGCCTCCAACGACCTGGATGAGCACCTGATCGATTCCCTGAAGAACCAGGGCGCGACCATCACTTCCTGGGGCGTCGGCACACACCTGATCACAGCTAAAGACAACCCGTCCTTCGGCGGCGTCTACAAGCTTGCTGCGATCCAGAACCCGGACGGCTCCTTCGAGCCCAAGATCAAGCTTTCCGAGAACACCGAAAAGGTGACCAACCCCGGCAACAAGAAGATCTACCGCGTCTACGAGAAGGCTTCTCACAAGATCATCGCAGACCTCATCTGCCTCGAGGAAGAGATCTTCACCGACGAGCGTCCTCTGGTGCTCTTCGATCCCGCAGAGCCCTGGAAGAAGACCCGCCTGGAAGCCAACGAATTCGAGCTCAGAGAGCTGATGATCCCTCTGTTCGTAAACGGCGAGTGTGTCTACACATTCCCCAAGACCATGGACATCCGCAAAGAGTGCCTTGCCGAACAGGACACCCTCTGGGAGGAATCCAGACGTCTCGTCAACCCTCACCAGATCTACGTCGACCTTTCCAGGAAGCTGTATGACACCAAGCTCCGCCTGCTCGACGAAGTCGGCGAGAAGACGCAGGGCATCCAGAGCTGAAAAACTCGCGCGGAAGAATATACCCTGTCATTCACTCCGATTTGAAGGGCGGGGAAGCTCAAATTAGTAATAAAGAGACGGCTCGAGCGAGCCGTCTCTTTTCTTATTGCTGTTGTACTTCCCCGCCCTTCAAAAGTCGTTACTGACAGGGTATATTCTTCCTTGCTTACACTTTCCCTGCCCTTGCAGGGCCTTCTAAGGGCTCGATTGCGGCAGCCACCTGGCTGGCACAAGCTTCTTACCAAACTCCGCTCCTACTGCGGACTGGGCTTTTGGCTGCACCTACATCCGTACAGAGAAAATTTCTTTTTGGATGGAGCCTTTCTCAGCACTTCTGCCAGGACCATACATCCATACAGGAAAATCTTCTTTTTGGATGGACCCTTTCTCAGCACTTCTGCCTGCACCATACATCCGTACAGGAAAATCTTCTTTTTGGATGGACTCTTCACTCGGCACTTCTGCCTGGACCATACATCCATTCAGAAAAATCTTCTTTTTGGATGGACCCAGTCTCAAAACTTCAGCCTGCACCATACATCCATTCAGGAAAATTTTCTTTTTGGATGGACCCAGTCTCAAAACTTCAGCCTGCACCATACATCCATTCAGGAAAATTTTCTTTTTGGATGGACCCAGTCTCAAAACTTCAGCCTGTACCATACATCCATTCAGAAAAATCTTCTTTTTGGATGGAACTAATGCAATATTCTCACTCCATGTCTCCTGACCCTTGATAAAGTGCCAGGCTACTACAGCTCCATCCGGCTTTCACAAAGCTGATATCCCTAGATTTACCTGAGCCGGCACCTCTTTTAAAGGGCAAAAGTCCAGCCACCGCGAAGCGGCTTGGCCTTGACAGGCGGCAGATGCGCGATACAATCGCTTGTTCCGGCGGGAAGGGTTCCTGGATCTGATATCCCTGAGTTCCCGTCGCCGGGAACGGCACATCGCGCAGATGCCGCCTGTCAAGGCTGGCGTACGGTAAGGGTGATCATAAATACATCATTCATGAATCCTTAAAATAAAGCCAACTGTACTGCCACACCAACATACAAAAGCCCCCTGCTGCAACGCGGCAAGGGGCTTTACATATAACCAATATTATCAGAAGTAGAAGAACAATCCTGTCTTCTTGAGCGGTGCCCTGAGCGACATGTAAAGGCCTGTCGCGATGAAAGCGGAAACCACGGAATTGATGGCCGTCACGCCGATGTTGATCGCGAAGGATACCTCTGCAGCCGGTTTGCCGAGGATCAGGATCTTGTAGAAGTAGCGGATCGTGGGATCGCAGACCGCGTTGAACAGAAGCCCTGCGACAACTGCTGCCACTGTCCAGCGGAATACCTTGGACAGATCTTTCTCCGTGGAAATATGGCCCATCTTGTGCGCGATGGTGCCTACGAGGATACCCATCAGGAACTTGATCACAAATGTGATCGGCGCCTGCACGATGTAGACGGGATCCATAAGGTCCGCGATCGTAAGGCCGAGGGCGCCGCCGGCTCCCCCGTAGAAGCTGCCGAGGATCAGCGCGCCCAGCACACAGAATGCGTTGCCGAGGTGAACTGTCACTTTATCTCCGGCGATAGTGGGAATCGGGATTGATAAAAATGTAAATACAATGTATGTGAGCGCCGCGAAGATTCCCGCGAATACAAGTTTTTTCAGACTGTCTTCTTTAGTGCTGCTAAGTGCAGCGGCTGAGTTCATAGTGTCCATAATGACCTCCTGTCTGTTACTTTTTTGTTTACAATCAGTATAGCCACATCTGAACATATTAATAGCATCAAAAAATGTATTTTTTATATAACCAGTTTGTGTTTCTTTTGAATGTGCCATTCATCAGGCCAAAAAGCAGTTCATCTTAGCACTCACCTTCACCCGATCAGTTTGTTCGCCATCGCCACAAGAAGTTCCTCAACTGACGTCAGGAGGATCTCCTCGTCGCGGACAGTCACGCCTACCGCCTTGTACTGGTACAAGAATTCCGGAACGCCGCGGCCGCTGAAGCCTTTGACGCTGAAAGCAAGGTTTTTGCGGTAGTTGCGCAGCAGGGACGGGATATTCTCCGCGTGGACTCTGGCCTTGAGATCCATGTAGAATCGGATCGTGCCGGGTGTTCCCGCGATCTCGCTGATCCCGATCCTGGCTGCCACCGAGCGGATGAGCGCGATCCGCAGAAGATTTCCCGCGGGCGCCGGGATATCCCCGAAGCGGTCCTTCAGTTCTTCCCTCACGTCGTCGTAATCTTCTGTGGATTCGATAGCTGCGATCTTTTTGTAGATCTCCAGTTTCTGTTCCTCGTTGATGATATAGCTCTCAGGCAGAAACGCGTCCACACTCAGGCCTACGCGCACGGTGCGCTCTTCCTTCACCGGCTCGCCCTTTGCCTGTTTGACCGCAGTGTTAAGAAGCTTACAGTAAAGGTCGTAGCCGACCGCCTGCATGTGGCCGTGCTGCGCCCTGCCGAGTATACTGCCCGCTCCCCGGATCTCAAGGTCCCTCATCGCTATTTTGAACCCGCTGCCGAGCTCCGTGTATTCCCTGATGGCGCGCAGGCGCTTTTCGGCAACTTCGCGCAGGACGCGGTCTCTGCGGTACATCAAAAAGGCGTAGGCTGTGCGTCCCGTCCTTCCGACTCTTCCTCTCAGCTGATAGAGCTGCGACAGGCCCATTTTATCCGATTCGCGGATGATGATCGTGTTGACATTTGAAATATCAAGGCCGGTCTCGATGATAGTCGTGGAGACGAGAACATCGATCTCCCCGTCGATGAAGTCATACATGATCTTCTCAAGCTGCTCTTCGCTCATCTGGCCGTGCGCGAAGGCGATCCGCGCCTCCGGGACGAGCTGCTGCAGGCGGGCTGTCACTACATCGATGTCATTTACCCGGTTGTGCACAAAGTAAACCTGCCCTTTTCTGGACAGCTCACGGATTATGGCCTCCCTGACCATTTCCTCATCGTATTCCATGACGTAGGTCTGTATAGGCACACGTCCCTCCGGCGCTTCCTCAAGGACCGACATATCACGGATCCCGACAAGGCTCATGTGCAGCGTCCTGGGAATGGGAGTCGCGGACAGAGTCAGGACATCCACATTTTCCTTCATTTTCTTGATCTTTTCCTTGTGGGAGACGCCGAAGCGCTGCTCTTCGTCCACCACAAGAAGGCCAAGGTTCTTGAATTTGACGTCCTTGGACAAAAGCCTGTGAGTTCCGATGACAATGTCGCAGAGACCCTTGGAGACCTCGCTGATCGTCTGTTTCTGCTCAGCCGGCGTGCGGAACCTGGAAAGCATCCCGATAGTAATGGGATACCTGCGCATTCTCTCCACAAATGTGTTGTAATGCTGCTGGGCCAGGATCGTGGTAGGAACGAGAACTGCCACCTGCATTCCTTCCATGACCGCCTTGAAGGCAGCCCGTACCGCGATCTCTGTTTTGCCGTAGCCGACATCTCCGCAGATCAGGCGGTCCATGATGCGGTCGCTCTCCATATCCTTTTTGGTATCTTCAATAGCCGTGAGCTGGTCATCTGTCTCCTCGTAGGGGAACAGCTCCTCGAACTCCTTCTGCCACACGGTATCAGGGCCGAACTGATGCCCTTTCTTCTCCCGCCTGGCCGCATAAAGCTGCACAAGGTCCTCCGCGATTTCGTCCACGGCGCTCTTGACCTTGCTCTTGGTATTGCCCCACTCCTGCGTGCCGAGTTTGTTCAGTTTGGGCTTGGCCGATCCTGCAGAGGCATATTTCTGCAGAACAGAGAGCTCTGTGGGCAGCACATAGAGAGTACCGCCTCCGCCGTACTCTATTTTGATATAATCCTTGGCGATATGGTTGACCTCGATCTTCTCCACGCCGCGGTATATGCCGATCCCGTGGTCCTCGTGCACCACGTAATCGCCTGTCTTGAGCTCCGAGAAGGCCTGGATCTGCTCGCCCTCGTACTTTTTCTTCTTCGCTTTCTTCTTTTTCTCGGCGCCGAAAATATCGGACTCCGCAATGACCGCGAATTTTATATCAGGATACTCAAAGCCCTGCTTGATCTGACCGTAATAGGTCATGATCTCCCCGGGATCGAGCTTCCGCTCCGGATTCTCGCTGTAGAAAGCGGTGATCCCGTCACCGGTCAGGTCCTGCGCCAGTCTCCGGGCTCTCGTCCTTGAAGGCGAATACAGGATCGTCCTGTATCCTTTCTTTCTATAGGACATCAGGTCCTTCTCAAGCGCATCGAAACTCTTGTTAAAGGCGGACATGGACCTTGCTCCGATCGACACAGTCAGGTCCGGATTCATGTAGCCGCATCCGTTCGCGAGACCCGCAACTCCGACGCATCGGTACCCCAGCATCTGCTGAGTTACTGCCTCCGCGGATCTCAGCAGCGACATCTGGCCAGGAAGGATGTATCCCTTCTCCGCGCGGCTCGTCATGCTCTGTGTAAATTCCATTTCCACCGCGTCCGCGTGCTGCTTTACCCTGTAGGGCTCGTCCACAAAGATCATGGCTGCGCGCTTTGGAAAGAGATTGAGAAAGTTCTCGGTCATCGGGTAAAAATAGTGAATATAGCTCTCAAGCGGTCCGAACTGCCGCCACTCCATCGCCTCCTCTTCCATGCGGGCGATACTGGACTTAAGGCGATGCGCCTCCTCAGTGTGATTTTGATCTCTGTAGATCTTCTCTACCCTCTTTTCCTCTTTCCGGATGCGCTCAAAACCGTCCCTCAGCTTGGAGTTCGAGAGGATCATCTCTGTAGCAGGATAGACCGTCACTTTGCCCAGGGGCGCTATGGATCTCTGGCTCAGCACGTCAAAAGAGTGGATCGCCTCCACTTCATCTCCCCACAGTTCGATCCTGACAGGATTGTCCTCCGTCAGGTCATAAATATCCAGGATTCCGCCCCGGATCGCGAACTGCCCCGGCTTTTCCACCTGGTACTGCTTTTCATAACCCAGATAGACCAGGCGGTCCGCTGTCTCTGTCAGGGACAGTTCTCCCCCTTTGGAGACCTCTATGACGCTCTTTTGAAGAACGTCCAAAGGCACCTGTGGCGTCATCAGGGCGGAAAAAGTCGTGACGACTGTTGTCTGACTTCCCTCCATGATCCTTCTAAGGCATCGGATCCGCTCGGTATCGAGCTCTCTTCCTCGGATATCTGCCTGATAAAAGATCAGGTCTTTGGCCGGAAACAGGACGGTATTCCTGTCATAAAACTGAAACGCCTCCTTGATCTCTCTCGCCCTCTGGTCGCTGTAAGTCACGATCAGTCGAAATCTCGCCAGCGCCGAGAGCGAACTCTCCCTGTAAAGGCTGTAGATCAAGTGAAGCTTCTGCGCTTCCGCGCAGCCTTCGGCCAATACGCTGAAAGAACCGTTCTGCAAAGCTTCCACTATTTTGTTATAATTTTCAGATTCCTTCAGCGGAGCTGTTATTGTCGGCATTTTCACCCACCTCCGAAGCCGCTTCCGCGATCTCGGTCTCTTTTTTCTGTTTCTTCTGCTTCTTCTGTTTTTTCGTATTATAAAGGTTCATCGCCTTGTCCGGGCCCTGACTGAGCGCGCACTCGACCGCATCCGCGGCCTTCGCGCATGCCTCTTCAATGACCGTTCTGTCCTCAGCGGAAAAATGTCCGAGCACGTGGTTCGCAAGATCCGCTCCCGGGGCCGGTTTTCCTCCCACGCCGATCCTGACTCTTGTAAACTCATCGGTGCCCAGGTGCAGGATAATATTCTTGAGCCCGTTATGTCCACCTGCGCTGCCCTTCTTTCTGATCCGCAGATGTCCCACGGGAAGGTCCACGTCATCGGAGATCACTATGAGATGGTCTGCGGGGTCTGCTTTGTAATAACTGCAGATCTCTCTTACCGCCTCTCCGCTGAGGTTCATGTATGTCAGCGGCTTGACCAGGATCACTTTCTCTCCACCGATCATTCCCTTCCCGATCATGGACTTCCCAAAACGGACGGGCCTGTCAATATGAAAACGGTCAGCCAGCTCGTCGATCACTTTAAACCCGACATTATGCCGTGTGCCGTCATATTTAATTCCAGGATTGCCGAGTCCGGCGATGATATAGTAAGTATCCATTATGTGCTCCAATCAGCTGTTTTTCACTGTTTTGACCTGCCGCCGCGCGCATTGCGCCGCGTATTTCCTTACATACCACAAATACAGGCCTAACGTCAAGAAAAGTATCGGCGCGGCGCCTTTAAAAGGCGCGCGGCGATACTTTCCGTAATTTCGATATTCAGCTATTAAGTGTTCGTGCGATGCTATGCTGTTGTACCTGTAGGTGTAGTATCCTCCTGCAAAGCACTCTTTTCATACTCATCCAGGATAATGCTCTCAAGCATTGCCCTGGTCTCTGTATTGATGGGATGGGCTATGTCTCTGTACTCTCCATCAGCCGATTTCTTGCTCGGCATTGCGATAAAAAGACCTTTTTCGCCTTCGATAACCTTGATATCGTGTACCACGAAAACCTGATCGATAGTAATAGAGACGACTGCCTTCATCTTGCCTTCTTTGGCAATTCTTCTAACTCTTACATCCGTCACCTGCATAGCGTTCTCCATTTCTAAATGGTATAACGTTCGCCCTTTTCCACAACGATCCTTATACCATTTTCACCTTTGTAACAGGAATTTGCCTGAATGGTGTCGCCGCTCTCCACGATGCAGTTCTCAATGATTGTATTGTCTCCGATGTAAACATCATTCAAAATGAGTGAATTCCTAATTACACAATTATTGCCAACATAGACCTGTTGGAACAATACGGAATTCTCCACCGTTCCGTTCACGATACATCCGCTTGACAGCAAGCTGTTTCGGATATGCACCCCCACATTGTACTTCGCGGGAGGAAGGTCGGCCACCTTCGAGTGAACGTCCGGATACTGTTTGAAGAAATAATTCCTGATCTCCGGATTCAGAAAATCCATATTTGTTCTGTAATAATCCTCAACAGTCGCAATATTGCTCCAATAGTTGTGCAGCATGTAACCGTAGATCCTCTTCAGGCCTCTGTAGCGGATGAGGATATCCTGGACCAGATCATACCGGTTCTCTTCCATGCTCTTCTCCAGAAGTTCGATAAGCAGTCTCCTTCTGATCACGTAGATTCCGCATGAAATCGTGTTGAATTGCGCAACGACCGGTTTTTCCACAAATTCCTGGATCCTGCCGTCCGCATCCATCTGCACTGTGCCATACCGTTCCACATTAAAGTTTTCCGGCATTTCCTTGACCACAACAGTAATATCCGCTCTCTTGTCCATATGATATTCGAGAACATCATTGTAGTCCATTTTGTAAACGCAGTCCCCCGATGTGATCACCACATAGGGTTCGTGAGACGTCTTGAGAAAACTGATATTCTGCGCGATCGCGTCAGCTGTTCCTCGGTACCACTGACTGCTGGCGTCCGCAAAGGAAGGCGTAAAGAGGAATAGTCCTCCCTGCTTGCGCCCGAAATCCCACCATTTTGACGATGCAAGGTGTTCATTCAGACTCCGGGAATTATACTGTGTAAGGACAGCTACTTTCTGAATTCTGGAGTGCTCCATGTTGCTGAGCGCAAAGTCTATGCTGCGATAACTTCCCGCGACGGGCATCGCGCACACAGCCCTCTTCTTGGATAATTCCTTCATTCGTTTGCTGTTGCCGCCGGCTAAGATAATTCCTACCGCCCTCATTCCACGTCACCTTCTTTCACCAGAGTTCTGCCGCTTTCAAGCATTCCATCAGGGTAATCATCTGCGGTCGTGGCACCGGAAATCATGACATTCTTCCCGATGCGCACTCCGGCCGGAATCTCCGTTCCTTCACCCAGCGTCACAAGACCGTCTCTGTAAATATCGGATCTCGTTTCGTTGGGGATGTCGCGGCCTTCGCCAAGGACTGCTCCGCTGCCGATCGTGACATTCTCCGCAGCAATGACTTTATAGAGTCTGCTGCCTGCACCGACGCGGGTCCCGTTCATAAGGATCGAATCCCTTACTTCCGCGCCCTCCCCGATGGTCACGTCACAGCCGATCACAGAGTTGTAAACCCTGCCGTAGATTTCTGTTCCCTCACCGATGATCGTTCGCTCCGCAGTGCTTTCTGTGCCAAAATACTGCGGAACATTGGAAGTGCTCTGTGTGTAGATCTTCCAGTACTCCTCATACAGGTTAAACTCCGGGACGATGTCAATCAGCTCCATATTGGCTTCCCAATAGGAGGTCAGGGTTCCGACATCTTTCCAATATCCGTTAAACTCGTACGCATAGAGCGGAGATCCCTTACTGCGGCAGTACGGAATGATGTGCTTGCCGAAATCCAGATTGGGCTGTTCCTTATTGGTCACCAGCGCCTCCCTGAGCGTCTTCCAGTTGAATATGTAAATACCCATGGAAGCCAGATTGCTGCGGGGATGCGCGGGCTTCTCCTCAAAGTCCACAATCCGTCTGTTCTCGTCAGTGATCATGATCCCGAAACGGCTCGCCTCTTCCTTAGGGACCGGCATGACAGCGATAGTTACGTCAGCATTGTTTTCCTTGTGGAAATCCAACATCGACTCGTAATCCATCTTATAGATATGATCGCCAGACAGAATAAGCACATAATCCGGGTTGTAGCTCTCCATATACGTGAGATTCTGATAGATTGCGTTCGCAGTGCCCGTGTACCAGTCCGTATGGGCGATCTTCTCATACGGAGACAGCACCGTGACTCCTCCCACATTCTTATCGAGGTCCCACGGAATTCCAATCCCGACGTGCGTATTCAGCCTCAGCGGCATATACTGTGTCAGTACGCCTACAGTATCCACACCTGAATTAATGCAGTTACTGAGCGGAAAGTCAATGATCCTGTACTTCCCGCCGAAGGATACCGCCGGCTTAGCCATATTTGATGTAAGAACTCCAAGTCTGCTTCCCTGGCCGCCTGCCAACAGCATAGCGATCATTTCTTTCTTAACTATCATGTTGCCACCTCTGGTATGGTTTTTGCAAAATCCTTTACATAATAACGTTTATAATTTTGCAATGATATTATACCATACCGATTACAGAAATGAAACCGTACATTATATGTACCAAATCATTCTACTTTATACGTAATTATGTTTTATTGCCAGACAATTTCTGCTTATTTCGGGAGGATCATATACTCCATTCGGATACTCCTTTGACTTGTATGACTTCTTATTGTATGATACGATCGTCAACTCAATCAGATTAAGAAGCACTGCGCTTCTGACTATCAATACATTCAGGGAGGGCATATGTATCAGCTCGATTTTGACAAGCCGATCCACGTCTATTTTTCCGGGATCGGCGGAATCTCCATGAGCGGTCTCGCACAGATCCTTCGCAGCAGAGGCTTTGAGGTCTCCGGATCCGACCGCGCCGCTTCTTCCATTACCGATGAACTGGCTGCTGACGGCATCAAAGTCATTATCGGCCAGAAGAAGGAAAATATAACACCCGACATCGACCTCGTCGTCTTTACAGCAGCGATCCGTCCGGATAATCCGGAGTATATAGCTGTTATGGAAAACAAGATCCCGCACATAACAAGGTCCGTTCTTCTTGGCCAGATCATGCGCGGATATAAGAATCCCGTCGCTATAAGCGGAACCCACGGCAAGACCACTACGACATCCATGATCTCGGAGATCATGATGGCCGCCGGAACGGATCCCACACTGTCCATCGGCGGCATCCTTGACAGCATCGGAGGAAACGTCAGGATCGGAAACAGTCAGTATTTTGCCGCCGAAGCATGCGAGTACACGAACAGTTTCCTCGATATGTTTCCGGGCATCGGCATCATTCTGGATATCGACGCGGATCACCTGGACTTCTTCAAGGATCTGGATGACATCCGCCGCTCTTTCCGCAAATTTGCGCAGCTCATACCCGCGGACGGCGCGCTGATCATCAACACGCAGATTCCCAACTATGAGGAGATCTCCGGCGGCCTTAACTGCAGGGTGATCCTGTACGGCCCCGACGACAGCGCGGATTACTGGCCCGAGGACATCACTTATGATCAGTTCGCCCGCGCCTCCTATACTCTCTGTTCGCGCGCTGCAGACGGTACAGTCAGCAGACAGGCTGTAACCTTAGGCGTCCCCGGCGAGCACAATGTCTATAACTCCCTCGCCGCAGCAGCGGCTGCGGACTGCCTCGGCATTGACCGCAAATACACGGCGGCAGCTCTGGCAGGCTACACCGGAACCGAGCGGCGCTTCCAGATCCTGGGAAGCAGGAATGGCTTTACGGTCATCGACGACTACGCACATCATCCCACAGAGATCGAGGCTACGCTCAGGACCGCCCAGAGTTTCCCTCACAGGGAAGTCTGGTGCGTCTTCCAGTCCCACACCTACACAAGAACCAAGGCGCTGATGGATGAATTCGCCCAGGCACTTACGCTGGCGGACCACGTGATCCTCGCCAAAATATACCCTGCCAGAGAGACCGACGATCTGGGAATCAGTTCCCATACTCTGGCCGAAAAGATCGAGCAGCTCGGGCATCCCTGCCTCTGCCTTGATTCTTTTGAAGAAATTGAAGAGTATCTCCTGAAAAATTGCCAATCGGATGATTTGGTGATAACTATGGGGGCCGGAAATATCAATGAAGTAGGGAAAAAGCTGGTTATGTGAGCTTCCCTTTCCGACTTTTCCACATCATCCCCCCAATACAGCCGCAAAAACGATGTGGATATCCTGTTCTCCCGAAGTGCCCCTTATTAGGGCATTTCGGGAGTTTTTTCCACTTTATCCTCATTATCCACAATTGTTCCGGCCGCCGTCCGATTCCCGCCGCCGCCAAAAATTATGGACAAAATGCCCATTTCAGTGCATGTTTGCCTATGCTATACTGCATTTATCAAATTATGCTATATTGCCGCAGGTATCGACAGGCTTTCAGCGGCTGAGACTATAATGACTTTATCCGCACCGGGACTGCGCAGCGCTCTGATAAGACTTGGGGAATCACGAGCGAATGTGCGCCTATCCTGACCCGACGGACAGATAAGGGAGGTTTGTGCATTGTTCACGGTTTACAGCGAGGCAGATCTGGGCTCCACCCTGATCTCCAATCTCTTTATCGACAAATACATGAAGGACGCCAATGACGCGCAGCTCAAGGTCTATCTCTATCTTCTTCGAATGATGAACGCGGGAAGGACCACGAGCATTCCGGATATGGCCGATCAGTTCAACCACACAGAGAGAGAAGTAATGCGCTCGCTCCGCTATTGGGAGCGACGCGGCCTTATTGTGCTTGAATACAGCGGCGCCGGTGATCTTATGTCCCTGCGCATGGTGTCTCCCAAAGCGGAAAGCGAAACCCAGGGATACCCTGTGCCTTTCCGAGGCGGTCTTGTCTCCGGCGGCACAGAGGAGGACCCTGACTATCCCGAAAAAGAGAACCGCACTGCGCCGGCAGTTCCCAGGCTCCAGGCCATGGCGATCCCCGCGCAGCACAGTGTCCCCGCAGAATCTGCCTCCGCGCAGACCGCCTCTTCGCAGGCAGCCGGCTCACTGACTTCTGCCGAACAGCTTTCCCCCGATAAGACAGGCGTGGAAGCCGAAGACCGCAAGACCTCCTTCCGCCACCCTGACGCAGCTTCCGTGGAAGCTTTCAAGAGCAGCACCAAGCGGGCACAGCTTCTGTATATCATCGAGCAGTATATCGGGAAACCCCTTGCGCCCAGCGAGGTTGAGTCTGTATACTATATTTCCGAACAGCTCCACTTCTCTGACGCGCTGATCGATTATCTCCTGCAGTACTGCATCGACAGGGGTAAGAAGGATTTCCGCTATATCCAGAAAGTGGCTGTCAACTGGGCTGAGCGCGGTATTACCACCCCCAAACAGGCGGAGCGCTCCGTATCCAGTTTCAGCAGAAAAGGGCGCGGCGCTCAGGGTGTCAGGCCTTCCGCCAATCCCTTCAACCAGTTCGAGCAGAATCAGTATGACTTTGACGAGCTCGAGAAAGATATTCTTAGCAACTAATCCGGGAGAAAACAGGTGTCACTGACAAGAGAACAGTATGACGAGATCATGCGCGGCTATATGCAGAAGCAGAACCGGCGGCATCAGCTGACTCTGCAGCGCAGGGATGAGGTCTATGCCCGAATTCCCGAATTCCGGCAGCTTTCGGACCGTGTCTCAGAGATTGCCGTGGATTATCTTCATTCACGATTGGGAGAAAAGAAGAATGACTCTTCCGTTTCTCCCGGTTTTGTGCGCCCGCAGCTCGAAGAGATCGCGGCAAGAAAAAAAGAGCTTCTTGTCTCTCACGGCTACCCTGAGGATTATCTCACTGTAAGCCCCGAGTGCCCTTTATGCGGCGACACCGGCTTTGTGGACGGGCAAAAATGCCGCTGCTTCCGCCAGAAAGAAGTCGAGATCCTCTACAGCCATTCCCATCTGAAAGAACTGGTGACCGAGCAGAATTTTGGCATTCTTTCAGAGAACTATTATCAGGGCGAGGACCTCAAGCGGTTCCGAATTGCTGCCGCCGCATGCAGAAGAATGGCAGCGGAATTCGATACAGTATACCGGAATCTCTATTTATATGGTACAGTAGGAACCGGGAAGTCCTTTTTATCCATTTGCATCGCAAAGGAAGTCCTTGAGACAGGACATTCCGTCCTCTACTTCAGCGCGGCCGCACTCTTTGACAAGCTTTCCATGTATTCCTTCGACGTAAGGACCAAGGAGGAGCTGCGGAGTTTTATCCTGGATCTCTACGAATGCGACCTGCTCATCATTGATGACCTCGGAACAGAACTTACCAACCAGTTCATATCGGCGCAGCTCTTTGCCTGCCTGAATGAACGCCATCTGAACCGTAAATCGACCGTGATCTCAACAAACCTTTCCCTTGCTGAAATGCAGTCCAGGTATTCCGACCGCGTTTTTTCAAGGATTACCAATGATTACGAACTCTACAAGCTCACCGGCAGCGATATCCGCGTCCTCAAGCGCAGGCAGCGGAACGCCGCTCATCATTAAAAAGATCCACTAATTTCTTACTAAAGTCAGAAAGCGAGGATGGCTAATGGAACCAATCAAAAACGCCGAAAATCTACATCTCAACACGATGGAACCGATCAAGAAGCACGACAAACGGCATTTGGATTCAATACCTACAGGTTCCCTGGGGATCATTCCCGTCCAGGGCTGCGAGCAAATGGCTTCCGAGATCGATTACTATCTCACCCGTTGGAGAGCGGAGCGCGAAAGTGAGCACAAGGGTTCCGTCGCTTATATCGGTTACAAGAGCCCTTCTTATATCATTAACTGTGATCTTCCCCGTTTCGGTACCGGTGAAGGCAAAGGCGTGCTTTCCAAGTCTGTCCGCGGAATGGATCTCTATCTCCTTGCAGATGTTGTAAATTACAGTGAGACCTACAAAATGTTCGGGATCACCAACCACATGTCCCCCGACGATCACTATCAGAACCTCAAGAGAGTGATCGCATCTATCGGCGGCAAGGCGCGCAGAATCACCGTGATCATGCCCTATCTCTATGAGAGCCGCCAGCACAAGCGCACCTCCAGAGAATCTCTCGACTGCGCCATCGCGCTTCAGGAATTGGTGCGCATGGGCGTAGACAATATTATCACCTTTGACGCAAATGATCCCCGCGTCATGAACGCGATCCCGCTTAACGGGTTTGACACTGTCCAGCCCGCCTACCAGTTTATTAAAGGACTCCTGCGCAGTGTGGATGACCTTAAGGTCGACAAAGATCATATGCTCATCATCAGCCCGGACGAGGGCGGCATGAAGCGCGCAGTTTACTATGCCAACGTACTGGGCCTGGATATGGGTATGTTCTACAAGCGCCGCGATTACTCCACTTTTGTAAACGGCGTAAACCCGGTTCTCGACCATGTATTCCTCGGCTCAAGCGTCGAAGGCAAGGATATGGTCGTCATCGACGATATGCTCTCCTCCGGCGACAGCATTATTGAAGTGGCCGGAGCCCTCAAGAAAAGAAAAGCCCGCAGAGTTTTCATCTGCGAGACCTTCGGACTCTTCACTGATGGAATCGAGAAATTTGATAAAGCCTATGCGGAAGGCAAGTTCGACAAGATCATCACAACAAACCTGATCTACCAGAAGCCCGAACTCAAGGAGCGCCCCTGGTACGTGTGCTGCGGCATGAGCAAATACCTCGCTTATCTCATCGACACGCTCAACCACGACAGCTCCATCAGCGACCTGCTCGATCCCAGGGAAAAGATCCTGAAGATCATCGAACGCTACAACAAGGCGCAGGCAGAAGGCAAAAAATTCTATTAAGCCGCAGCAACTATTCAATAACAACAAAAAAAGAGGCATGCCTTAGATGGCTGCCTCTTTTTTGATGCGTCGTTATTTACAGGTCCACTTCGACCTTTCTTCCGGTCCTCTGGTACTGATAGTAACGGACTCCCGCCGCGTCAAACATCCGCTTGCTTGCGATCGTCATGTCGGAAGAAGCGTATTTGTCGCTGTCGTAAACCACTGTGCTGATCCCGCTCTGAATGATCGCTTTTGCGCACTCATTGCAGGGGAACAAAGATACGTACAAAGTTGCGCCCTCCAGGCTCCCTCCCCGGTAATTGAGTATGGCGTTGAGTTCACTGTGTGTCACGAAGGGATACTTGGTATTGAGCGTATCGCCCTCCCTCGCCCAGGGGAAGTCATCATCCGAGCAGCCGATCGGAAACCCGTTATATCCCATGGAAAGGATCTTATGCGCTTTGCTCACAATACAGGAGCCGACCTGCGTATTGGGGTCCTTGGAACGGAGAGCCGAGAGCTGGGCCACTCCCATGAAATACTCGTCCCAGGTAATATAATCGCTTCGTTTACCGGTCATTTTGACAGCCATGCTCTCCTCCTGAAATTACTTTGTTCCGAAGATCCTGTCGCCCGCGTCGCCAAGGCCGGGAACGATATAGCCGTGATCGTTCAGGTGATCATCTACAGCGCCGATGTAAAGATCTACGTCGGGATGTGCCTCTGTGAAGGCCTTGATTCCCTCAGGGGCAGCGATGATGCACAGGAAGTGAAGCTTTCTGCAGCCGTGTTTCTTGAGCATCTCAACAGCTTCCAGAGCGGAGCCGCCTGTAGCCAGCATAGGATCGACGACGAAGATCTCTCTCTCCGCGCAGTCAGCGGGGAGCTTGCAGTAGTATTCCACAGGCGCCAGTGTCTCGGGATCTCTGTAAAGTCCGATGTGGCCGACCTTCGCAGCGGGGATCATTGTCAGCATGCCGTCCACCATTCCAAGGCCTGCTCTCAGGATCGGAACGACCGCAAGCTTCTTGCCCTTGATCTCCTGCACAGTTGTCTTGCAGATGGGTGTCTCGATCTCGACATCCTCGAGTTCCAGATTTCTTGTAGCTTCATAGCACTCGAGCATAGCGATCTCGCCGATGGTCTCGCGGAACTCCTTGGTTCCGATCTCCTTGCGCCTGATCAGGCCGATCTTGTGCTTGATCAACGGGTGATCCATGATAAATACATTTTTCATTTCAGTCCTCCATCATATTGAGTGTATAAAAACCGCATCCCTGTCAAAATATCATTTGAAATGCAGTGTTTCTCCTTCGTCAGTCCGTACTACCCTGTGCCCGGCCGCTTTCATAAGCCGGTTCATGATCGCCTGTCCGAGCTCCCCGCCGCTGAAGGATTCCGAATAGATGCGCTCAGCGCCGTCGTCATCAAACTCCCTCAGGATCCGGAACAGCTCTCTGGCGACGCTGTCCTCGTCTCCGCGCGGTCCCGCGCTCTTGACGCAATCCGCGTCGTACAGGTCCCGCGTCTCATCCGTGCAGATGACGCCGGTCCTTATGCCGTGCGCCCTGTTATATCCGGCTGCTTTATTGATCTCCGATACTACTTTATCACGTTCTCCCTCAATAATCACCAGTTCGCCTTTAGGAGCGTAGTGCCGGTACTTCATTCCCGGCGCCTTGGGGGCGATCCCCGAATCAGGCGTGATCAGCGTCGAGTCCACATCCACACGTCCGAGGACTTCCTGCAGCATCTTTCTGTTAATAAATCCGGGCCTTAGTATCACCGGCTCGTCTTCTGTGAGATCGATAATGGTGGATTCCAGTCCGATTCCCACCTGTCCGCCGTCGATGATCATTTCCACTCTGCCGTCCAGATCTTCCAGGCAGTATTTTGCCAAAGTAGGACTGGGTCTTCCGGATCTGTTGGCGCTGGGAGCAGCGATATAACCGCCGGACGCATCGATCAGGGCCTTCGCGATCTTATTGCTCGGAAAACGCACAGCAACCGTATCAAGGCCGCCCGTCGTCTCCTTCGGGACAAGGCCGCTCTTTCTAAAGATCATGGTCAGAGGCCCCGGCCAGAAGGTTCCGGCAAGTTTCTTCGCCTCCGGCGGTATTTCGCTGACGATAGGATCCAGATCTTCCAGTCTGCATATATGCACGATCAGCGGGTTGTCCGAGGGCCTCCCCTTCGCTTCGTATATCTTTCGGGAGGATTCCGGGTTAAGCGCGTCGCCGCCCAGCCCGTACACTGTCTCAGTAGGAAAAGCGACAAGGCCGCCTTCCTTAATGATCCGCCCTGCCCGCCTGATCGCAGACAGGTCCGGCGCCTCCTCATTCATAACCACATATTCTGTTGTCATTGCTTCCTTTCCGGACTCACTTGTTCATGTAATCGGCGATGACGGTCCAGACATCCGCGCTTTCCATTCCGAGGCACCACTCCGCAACGCCTGCGATGCCGTGCGCCTGCATAACTTCAAGCTTTTTCTCGATGGATTCCGCATCCTCTATCCAGATCTGGTATGTCGCGTCATCCTCGGAGACCTCGGCGTAATTCTGTTCCGACGCGGCGTTCCATTCCACTGCCATGTTGTGGTTGGCTATGAAAGTCTGCAGTTCGTTCATACCATAGGCCGTACTTGTCACGCCATCCGCCGCGGTCTTCCAGATCCTGGAATAGAACGGGATACCGTTGATCAGCTTCTGGGCGGGAACGCACTTGAGGGCTTCCTCGATCCCGTAAGTCACATAACCGATGGACGCGACGCTTCCGGGCTCCTGGCTGCCGGCGTAATGCTCGTCATATCCCATGATCACCACATAGTCGGCAAAGACGCCCTGCTCGTCAAGGCGGTAATGGTTGTTGAAATTGTAAGGCACGTAATTGTCCACAGACAGCACAAGTCCCGCGCCGCGGCAGGCGATGGAGAGTTCTCTCACAAATTCGATAAAATCATCGCCGTACTTCTCCGAGATTCCCTCGATATCCACATTGATGCCGTCGATGCCCATCGCCAGCGCCGTGTCAACCGCCTTGGAAATGACTGCGCTTCTCGCCTCGTCAGAGGCCAGGAACTGCTGCTGTACTCCATCGGGGCCGGTGAAATTGTCCAGCACAGCCCAGACTTTCATCCCTCTCTCGTGAGCCGCGTCCACATAGGCCTGGGCCGCGCGCACTTCCACGGAACCGGTTTCATTAAGTACTACAAACCATGTGGGCGCCGCGACATTTACGGACTGGGTATTGGCGATCCTGCCGGCAAAAGTATCATTTCCCGCCGCTCCGGCTATGTTGTGCCAGACCATGTTCACTTTGCCGTCCAGCGCCGTGCGCTTATACTCCGGCTCCTGATAATCCGTGACCGGCGTCATTGCGGCCGCAGTCGGCTCAGTCATCTTTCGGTTCTCTACATAGCCGATCAGAGCGTCCGGCGTCACGACCTTGCTCCAGTTGTCCATTCTCTCAATGACCGTCACTTTTGTTCCCGTTGAAACTTCAGCGACTACTTTGCTCTTCACGCCGCCCGATGACCTGAGTTTCGTGTCTCTGGTCATCTCTGCCTCCTGGCGTTCTCCCCAGCTGTTGTAAATGCTCATGCGGTTGGGTTCTGTGAACACCTCGTAAGAGAAGTTGGTGTACTTGCGGACAAAATCCAGCGCAACATACAGTGTATCGCCCTCTTTCACGCAGATAGTATACGGCTCCTGCGTCTCGGCGCCGGAGGAATCGGTCCAAACATTTTCTCCGGCCTTCGCCGTTATGCGCGTATCGGGAAGACAGTAGCAGAGCTCTTCGTCCTCCTCTCCGTAGTAGAACCTGTCGTTAAGAAGCGACGTCACAGTCTCATAATCAAGATAATACTGCTCCCCGATCTTCCTGGCATGATAATCGGACCAGTTGTCCTGGAGTATCACCGGATAATCGTCTTCGCCTTTAACTTCATAGTATAAATTAAGATCCACCTTATCATCAGTGTAGGTGTATTTTACGAAATAGTTATTGTAAAACACTACGCCAAGCACACCGATCAGGACCAGGATCACTAATGTCGGCAATACTTTCTTCATCTGTCACTCTCCTTTCAAATTTACGTGCCTATTATAGCAGAGTATTGGGAATGTAACAAATGAATAAATCCTAACCTGACGGAACGCTTCGAATACCGTCTGCCGCAAGCGGGTCCCGCAGCACTGCCTGATATACGAAGCGTTCCCAGAAATGACTCAATATGCTCAAGACTTGAATAAAGATATAAGATCTTCCGCGATCTTATTTCGATTTGCAGACGGACTGCAGAGATCTGAAGGCTGCAATTTTTCCCGTGAGAATTGTCCTGCCGTATCCTGTATCCGCCCAGGGAAACACAGAAACTGTACCTTTAATAAATGACATTAAAAATCAGACGCAAAATTAACATGCTGAATTCTCTTTTTTGCCTGACCGGCAATAGATTTCAGATAATGGGAAAGTCCCATATAAATGTGTTGTTAGATATGAATATTAAACAAAAACTAAGTGTTGCATCACCTCCCGGCCGGTACAGACTGTTTCATCTGTTTCCGAGAGTCATTCTAGTACAACCTCATCCGGCCGCACAACACTCGGAGGCTCCTAAAATACGAAAGCGGCCATTCTTGTGATTTTCGCACAATAGTGTAAACTGCCGTTAATGTAAGCGAAACAAATAATCATTGACGCGGGTTCCATATATGCGTCAAAATATTAATAAGTACAGAAAGATGAAAAACACTCTGCCAAAAAACCGCAGATGCGTTATTCTTTTAATCCTTCCGTTTTGATCAAGAGGAGAAATCCATGAAGATAGAGAAGATCAGCAACAGCCAGATCCGGTGCATCCTTACCGGCGAAGATCTGGCCAGCAGGCAGCTTCGCCTCAGCGAGCTGGCATACGGCTCCGAAAAAGCGCGCGCGCTGTTCCGCGATATGATGGAACAGGCGGCGATCCAGTGCGGGTTCGACGCGGAGAACTACCCGCTCATGATCGAAGCCATCCCTCTCGGATCCGACAGCATTGTCCTTATAGTCACCAAAGTCGACAACCCGGATGAACTTGACACCCGGTTTTCAAACTTTGCGCCTTCCGTGCAGAAGGACGCCCTGCCCGCGCAGGAGCCGCCCTCTCCCCTTGCCCAGCTTCTAAGCTCGCTCAGGGAAAACAGCGGCGGAGCGCAGGGACCGGCCGGGGCTTCAGGCGGCAGGACTCCGGACGAGGCTATGAAAGAACGCAGGGAAATGCTTCTCACTTCGAGAGTATACTCATTTGAGACCATGGCGGACGTGATCCGCGCTGCCAGGGTTCTTTCGGCCGCCTATACCGGAAGCAGTTCACTGTATCGCGATGAGAAGACAGGCACTCTCTATCTTCTCCTGAAAATGAGCGGGCTTGAGGAAGTCGGAGCCATGCAGAGCACCCTTGCCGCCCTCTCCGAGTACGGGCACCTTGAAAAGGTGAGTCCGGCCCGCCAGCAGTATCTGATCACCCACTGCACTCCTGTCTGCAGTTCGAATGCTCTCGAGACTCTCAGCCAGCTGTAACGGCATTTTTTCTATATGCTTTTTATCAGGGACAGACGCTCCGGCATCTGTCCTTTTCCTATCTTGACCGATGCCCCTGCGAGCGCTCAAAACCGTCAAAATCCCCCATAAACCGCGCTTTTATTTATTAAATCCATTTAGACACTTATTAATTCTTTTGTGACATCAGCTTCATAAGTACTGTGAAACTTTCACAATAGTTAGGCTTTACTAACCTCTTTTTTCGTTATAATTACTGGTCTTTTTACGGATACAATCCGAAAATGACATTGTATTTTGTATAACCCGATGCTAGAATTAAAGTGCTAGATAAGCTGTGGGTTTTTACAACTTAGCGGTTTACCGCTGCAATATTTACAGGAGGAAAACAAATGGCAAGAAAGTTTCTCACCATGGATGGTAACGAGGCTGCTGCACACGCCGCGTATGCGTATACAGAGGTCGCTACCATCTATCCCATCACCCCTTCATCCGTAATGCCTGAGCATGTTGATGAGTGGGCTACAGCAGGACGCAAGAACATTTTCGGTCAGCCCGTTCAGGTTACCGAGATGCAGTCCGAGGCTGGTGCTGCAGGTGCTGTGCACGGCGCGGTCGCTGCCGGTGCGATGACATCCACCTTTACAGCTTCCCAGGGTCTTCTTCTGATGATCCCCAACCTCTACAAGATCGCCGGCGAAGGTCTTCCGGCAGTCATCAACGTAGCAGCTCGCTGCGTATGTACACACGCTCTGAACATCTTCGGCGACCACTCCGACGTGTACGCCGCAAGACAGACCGGCTGCGCTATGCTCTGTGAGTCCAGCGTACAGGAAGTCATGGATCTGACTCCCGTCGCTTACTGCGCAGCAGTTAAGGGCAAACTCCCCTTCATCAACTTCTTCGACGGATTCCGTACTTCCCACGAGATCCAGAAAATCCAGATCTGGGATTATGACGATCTCGACGAGCTGATCGACCACGAGGCGATCGCAGAGTTCCGTGCTAACTGCCTGAACCCTACACATCCCTGCCAGATGGGATGCGCGCAGAACCCCGACCTGTTCTTCCAGACCCGTGAGGCCTGCAACCCCGCTTACAACGCAATGCCCGCAGTAGTCCAGGAGTACATGGACAAGGTCAATGCGAAGCTCGGCACAGATTACAAGCTGTTCAACTACTATGGCGCAGAAGACGCTGAGAAGGTCATCATCGCAATGGGCTCCGTCAACGAGACTATTGAAGAGACTGTTGATCACCTCAACGCAGCAGGCCAGAAGGTTGGCGTTATCAAGGTTCGTCTGTACAGACCTTTCTGCACAGAGGCTTTCCTTGCAGCTATCCCGAAGACTGTCAAGCAGATCTCTGTTCTTGACAGAACAAAAGAGCCCGGTTCCATCGGCGAGCCTCTGGCACTGGATGTCAAGGCAGCAATCGCTGGCACAGAGTTCAAGGATGTTCCCGTATTCTCCGGCCGTTACGGCCTTGGTTCCAAGGATACGACTCCTGCTCAGATCATCGCTGTTTTCAACAACACAGAGAAGAAAGAGTTCACCATCGGTATCACTGATGATGTGACAAATCTTTCCCTTGATCCCGGCAAGGAGATCGTTACCACTCCCGAGGGAACAATCTGCTGCAAGTTCTGGGGTCTTGGTGCTGACGGTACTGTCGGTGCTAACAAGAACTCCATCAAGATCATCGGCGACAACACCGACATGTATGCGCAGGCATATTTTGACTATGACTCCAAGAAGTCCGGCGGTGTCACGATGTCCCACCTGAGATTTGGTAAGAAGCCCATTAAGTCCACTTACCTCATCCACCAGGCGAACTTCGTTGCATGCCACAACCCGGCATACATCCGCAAGTTCAACATGTCCCAGGAGCTGGTAGACGGCGGCACATTCCTGCTGAACTGCTCTTGGAACGCAGAAGAGCTCGAGACACACATTCCTCCGCAGGTCAAGAAGTTCATCTATGACCACAAGATCAACTTCTACACCATCGACGGCGTTAAGATCGGTATCGAGACCGGCA
>CAMOIJ010000004.1 GCA_946615865.1 uncultured Lachnospiraceae bacterium
CGAAGAGGTCGGTCTCGGTCTCGGTCCTGAATGTGGTCTCAAGGATACCTGCGCGTGAAGCGCCGATGCCTGCGCCGTATGCAAGTGCCTTGTCAAGAGCCTGGCCTGTAGCATCCTGGTAAACAGCTACGAGGGAAGGAGTTCCCTTGCCTGCCTGGTACTCGCTGCGGACAGTGTGACCGGGAGCCTTGGGAGCGATCATGGTTACGTCTACATCTGCCGGAGGCTTGATCAGACCGAAGTGAATGTTGAAGCCGTGAGCAAACATCAGCATATCGCCGGCCTTGAGGTTGGGCTCGATGTCCTTCTTGTACATATCGGCCTGCTTCTCATCGTTGATCAGGATCATGATGATATCCGCCATCTTAGCTGCTTCAGCAGTGTTGTAAACCTTGAGCCCCTGCGCCTCAGCCTTAGCCTTGGACTTGGATCCCTCGTAAAGGCCTACGATGACGTTGCATCCGGACTCCTTGAGGTTGAGCGCATGCGCATGGCCCTGGCTGCCGTAGCCGATAATAGCGATTGTCTTGCCCTCCAGTACTGACAGATTGCAGTCTTCCTGGTAATAGATCTTAGCTTCTGACATTTTTTCTTTCCTCCATAAATATCTTAGTATATCTCCACCGGACCAAACAGTTTCCGGTCCGGACAGAAAACCATGTTGAGGCTCTTTAAATGAGCCGCTGTGCCTCTCAGACGAGCTTGTCCAGATAGATGACGTTCTTGGTTCCTCTTCCAAGACCCGCTACGCCCGTTCTTGCGAGCTCCAGGATCTCGTAGCCGCTGACAAGCTTCAGGAACGCATCGACTTTGCCGGAGTTTCCTGTAACTTCGATCATAAGGCTCTCATTGGATACGTCGATGATGTTTCCCCTGAAAATATTGGCGAGAGCGATCACATTCTCTCTCTGGTCCGCGTTCGCCTTGACCTTGATCATCGCAAGTTCCCTGAATACACTCTCCTCAGGCTTGAGCTCATGTATGTCCCTGACGTCCACAAGTTTCATAACCTGTTTCTCGATCTGCTCCATGATGTCGTTGTCACCGGATGTCACGACCGTGATCCTGGTGATGGTGGGCTCAGCAGTTACGCCCGCCGTAATGCTCTCGATGTTGTATCCTCTTCGGGAGAACAGGCCGGAAATACGGCTCAGTACACCTGAATTGTTGTCAACGAGGATCTGGAACACCTTTCTGTTGGTCACTTCACTCATTTCATCTTATCCCTTCATATGATGAATCATCTTCATTCATCTGATGAATTTTTTTAATGTTTTGCCAAATTGCAACTATTATAACGCTGTGCTCCCATCAAGTCAAACCCAAAAAGGCCCTGAGAGAGACCGATTTAGCCGGATCCGTACCTTTATCTGCCCTGCTCGGAACATTTAAGGAGCGCCAGAGTGCCGGTCCTCGCGATCTCAATGATGCTGACAGTGCGCAGAGTATCCAGAAAGATCTGCACGCGCTCGGGCGTATCGCACATCTGGATCGTCATCATAGTCTTGGACATGTCCACTATTTTGGCGTCCATGATCTCGCAGTTTTCCATGATGTCCTTGCGGTTGGTGCGGTTGTAGCGCACCTTGACCAGCATCAGTTCCCGGTTGATGCTCTCCGTCTCATCGAAAGTCTTGACCTTGATGACGTCCAGCTTTTTGTTGAGCTGCTTCTCGATCTGCTCAAGAGTCCTGCGGTCGCCGCTTGATACGATGACCATATTGGAAACATTTTTATCCTCGGTCTCTCCCACTGCGAGGGAGTCGATGTTAAAGCATCTGCGCCAAAACAGTCCCGCGACTTTGCACAGAACGCCCGACCGGTTCTCTACCAGTACAGAATAGATTCTCTTCATACCTGTTTCCCCTTTGTATTATCCGATTGAGTCACCATTTTGCCGGATCAAACTACCAGTTTGGGATCGATGATCACTTCAAGCAGCGTAGCCTCGTCATCCGAGAGGAAATCCTCAATGCCGCTGTCCATATCTTCCACCGCGGCGATCTGCAGATAGCGGATTCCGTAGGCGTCCGCGAGCTTTCTGAAATCCGGAATGGAGTCGCCCAGGTCTATGACCGAATAGCGGTCCTGATAGGTAAAGTGCTGATACTGGCGCACCAGGCCCAGGACATTGTTCCTTAGTACAACGATCTTGACCGGAACCTTGTACTGCTTCATGGTCGCAAGTTCCATCATCGTCATCTGGAAGCCGCCGTCGCCGCACACTGCCACGACCTGACGGTCCGGCGCGGCGAGTTTGGCGCCCAGCGCCGCGGGAACGGAATATCCCATTGTCCCCATGCCGCCGCTGGTAAGGAAGCGTCCGTTCTCCTTGATAACACAGTTCGCGCAGGACCAGAGCTGGTTCTGTCCCACGTCTGCCACATAGACAGCGTTGTCATTCATGGCTCTGGACAGGCGCTTTATAAAGATCTCCGGGTTGACCGTAAGGGCGTTGATCTCCTCCTCGGTCATTGTGGAAGAATACATGTGGCGCTTTCTGCGGGACGCGTTCTGCGTGTCGTCCTTGTAGCCGTCGAGTTTGTCGATCCACAGCGAGTGATCCACAGAGATCTCCGCCTTGTTGAACTCTTCAAAAACATGTTTGATATCGCCGACCAGCGGGATCGTGGGACCGGCGTTCTTGCCGATCTCCGCGGGGTCGACGTCAATATGCACCAGAACTTTATTCTCTGTGATCAGATCGGGCTGGCTGAAAGACCTGTCCGCTACTCTCGCGCCGACCATGATGATCATGTCCGCGTCGTTCATGGCCCTGTTGCCATAGGCCTGGCCGTTATTGCCCACCATACCGTAAAAGAGGAAATGGTTGGTGGGAAGGACGCCCAGTCCCATCATGGTGCACACCACGGGAATATCCTTCTCCTCCACAAATCTGCGCACTTCTTCTTTGGCGCCGCTGCTCAGGTGCACGCCGCCGCCGACGCAGATAATAGGCCGTTTGGCCTTCTGGAGCTCTTTGATCACTTTTTTGATCTGGACCGCATGTCCCATCACTGTGGGCTTATAGGTCCGGATGCTGACACTCTCGGGATACGCGAATTTGCGGATCTCCGCTTTCTGCACATCGATCGGGATATCGATGAGGACAGGTCCCTTTCTGCCGGTGCTGGCAATGTGGAAGGCCTCTTTCATGATCCTGGGGACATCCGAAGCTTTGCGCACGATATAGCTGAACTTAACGAAGGACTCGCAGGCCCCGGATACATCGACCTCCTGGAAAACGTCGCTTCCCATAAGGCCGCTGTCCACCTGACCGGTGATGCAGACCAAAGGAATGCTGTCCGCGAAAGCTGTGGCGATCCCCGTGATCAGATTGGTCGCGCCGGGACCGCTCGTGACAACGGCGACGCCGACCTTGCCCGAGATCCTGGCATACCCGCTGGCCTCGTGTGCCGCGTTCTGCTCCTGTCTCACCAGGATGGTCTTGATATTGGTATTCAAAATGCTGTCATAGAAAGGACAGATGGCGACTCCGGGATATCCGAAGACGTATTCTACCCCTTCAGCCTCAAGACATTTCACAATTGCATCCGCTGCTATCATCTGTGTTCCTCCTGATATCAGTTCCGCACCGCGGAAAGGTCGTCGTCTTAAAACAATGCCTGCAGTTTCATACTACAGGCATTGCGCATTCATCAGCATTTGACGAGTTTGAAGCTCTTCTTGCCTCTCTTGACGAGCTTGCCGTCCTTAAGGGCATCCTTTGTGAATACAGCCTTGAAATCCTGGACCTTTTCGCCGTCTACGGTGACGCCGCCCTGTATTACGTCTCTGCGCGCGTCGCCTCTGGATTTCTCCAGGCCTGCCTTTACGAGTATTGTCAAAATATCGACTTCGCCGTTCTCATTAAAATCCTCTGCGGCGAGCACTGCAGTGGGAACATTGTCCATGCTGCCGGGAGTAGCCGCGCTGAAGAGCGCCTCTGCGCCCGCCTTGGCCTTGGCGGCCTCATCGCTTCCGTGTACCAGAGTGGTCAGCTCTGTCGCCAGGATCTCCTTGGCTGTGTTGAGCTGAGCGCCCTCCCACTTATCCATCTCGTCGATCTGCTCGAGAGGAAGGAAGGTCATCATTCGCAGGCACTTAAGGACGTCCGCGTCGCCGATGTTTCTCCAGTACTGGTAGAAATCGTAGGGAGAAGTCTTGTCGGGATCGAGCCAGACTGCGCCCTTCGCTGTTTTGCCCATCTTCTTACCCTCGGAGTTGAGCAGAAGGGTGATGGTCATGGCGAAAGCGTCCTTGCCGAGTTTCTTGCGGATCAGCTCTGTGCCGGCCAGCATGTTGCTCCACTGGTCGTCACCGCCGAACTGCATGTTGCAGCCGTAGGTCCTGTACAGGTTGTAGAAGTCAAAAGCCTGCATGATCATGTAGTTGAATTCAAGGAAGCTCAGGCCCTTCTCCATACGCTGCTCGTAGCATCTTGCGCGGAGCATCTCGTTGACGCTGAAGCAGGATCCGATATCCCTGAGGAATTCGATGTAGTTGAGGTCCCTGAGCCAGTCGGCGTTGTTGACCATCATGGCCTTGCCTTCGCCGAACTCGATAAAGCGGCTCATCTGCTTCTTGAAGCACTCACAGTTGTGGTCGATCTGCTCGACGGTCATCATGGAGCGAAGATCCGTGCGGCCGGAAGGATCGCCGATCATGCCTGTGCCGCCGCCTACGAGCGCTATGGGCTTGTTGCCTGCTTCCTGCAGTCTCTTCATAAGAAGAAGGGCCATAAAGTGGCCGACATGCAGGGAATCAGCGGTGGGATCAAAGCCGATATAGAAGGTGGCCTTGCCGTCGTTGACCAGGTCTCTGATCTCGGCGGGATCCGTAAGCTGTGCCAGAAGGCCTCTGGCCTGCAGTTCCTCGTAGATTTTCATGTTCTTTTCCATCTTTTTCTTCTCCTAGAAATATATATTACTGCCACTGCAGCCCGCTGCTCTCGATCCTGCCCTCTCGCAGCATCAGATCCTCAACGGCCTGCCCGGGAGCTTCGTTTCCGAACAGGACCCGGCTCACAGTGCGGATGATCGGGGCCTCCACGTCGTATTTATCGGCGAGCTGAAGCGCCGCCTTAGCGCTGTAAACGCCCTCTACGACCTGTTTGACCTCCTTCATGGCCTCGTCAGCAGTCATGCCTTTACCGATCAGGATACCGGCTCTGCGGTTTCTGGAGTGCATAGAAGCACAGGTAACGATCAGGTCGCCGATACCGGTAAGTCCGGAGAATGTCTCCGGCTTTCCGCCCATGGCAATGCCGATCTGGGAGATCTCGGCAATTCCCCGCGTGATCAGGGCAGCCTTGGTGTTGTCCCCGTATCCCAGGCCGTCCGCGCAGCCCGCTGCCAGCGCGATAACGTTCTTGAGCGCTGCGCCGACCTGCATTCCAAGCATGTCGGGGCTTGTATAGACACGGAAATTGGTCCCCATGAATACGGACTGGACATACTCCGCCACTTCCCTGCGGGAAGCGCCTGCCACGATCGCTGTGGGAAGTCCTGCTCCGACTTCCTCCGCGTGGGTGGGACCGCACAGAACCGCGGCCTCGCAGTGAGGGATCTCCTCTTTGATGACTTCTGTCATTGTCAGAAGCGTATCCTCTTCAATTCCCTTGGCCACAGATACGATCAACTGGCCGTACCTGCAGTATTTTGCCATATTGGCCGCGGTGCTTCTCGTAAATGAGGAAGGTACAGCCAGTACCAGCATGTCCTTGTCGCGCATGACCTTCTCGAGGTCCGTGTCCGCCGTCACTGATTCATCCAAAATGACACCCGGAAGCTTGACGGACTGCTGATGGGTATTGTTGATCATGTCCACCTCGTCCTGCATAATGGACCAGATCTCCACTTTATGGCCGCATCCCGCCAGATGAGCAGCCAGAGCCGTTCCCCAGCTTCCCGCGCCGATCATTCCGATTCTAGCCAACGTCTCTCTCCTTTTGTCAAAATATCGCGATCACTTCTTGCTGCCCAGATCCAGTTTCTCAGAATTGGTCTTGAAGAGATAGGTCTTTCTCTCATTTCCGCTCAGAAGTCTTCCGATGTTGGCCCTGTGTCTGTAATAAGCCATAAAGGTAAGGAAGAACTGGATCAGGTACATTTCGATCAGGTTGGCCTGGCTGACTGCGCCGAAAACACCCATCTGGCCCTCAATGATCATCTGGATGAATGTGCCGCCGTAGACCATAAGAGATCCCAGGGACACAAACTTAGTGGTCAGATAAGGGACAAAGAACAGCAGGATGGAACTGGGAATGAAGCTCCAGTGATATCCGAACGCGAATCCGGCCATAACAGCTACGCCCTTGCCGCCCTTGAAATTCATGTAGAAGGGGAAATCGTGCCCCAGGACAACACCCAGAAACGCCCAGGATTTAAGGAGATATACCGCTTCGGGGTGGGATTTGCCGAAAAGCGCGCCTACTAAGAGGAGCGCGATCAGGCTCTTGAGCATATCACCGGCAAAAACGATGAGACCTGCCCTGGTGCCCAGAACGCGGATCGCATTGGTCGTTCCCGCGTTTCCGCTTCCGTATTCGCGGATATCAATACCCTTCATCCTGCCCAGAATGTATGCAGTCTGAAAACATCCAAATAAGTAACCGAGTGCCAGACATAAAACTCTAAGTCCGATCATCACATTTCCTCCTTTAACCGTTTCTTAATACGGCTTCTTAATGTGTTTTACTCTTATTTTTTATCCTCGCCGCGCTCGCGGACGATGAATTTAAGGGGCGTTCCCCTGAATCCGAAGGCATCCCTGATCCTGTTCTCGAGGTATCTTAAATAGGAGAAATGCATCAGTTCCTTCGTATTGACAAACAGAACGAAAGTCGGAGGTTTGACCGCCGCCTGGGTCGCGTACATGATCTTGAGCATGTGACCCTTGTCGCTCGGCGGCTGCTGCATCACGCAGGCTTCACTTATGATCTCATTGAGTACGCCCGTCTGAATGCGCATATTCTGGTTCGCGCTCACCAGGTCGATCTCGTCATAAAGCTTTACCAGTCTCTGTCCGGTCTGCGCCGAGATAAAGATGATCTCCGCATAGGAGAGGAAGGACAGAACGGAACGGATCTTTTCCGTGAACTTCTTCACGGAATGATTATCCTTCTCCACCAGATCCCATTTGTTGACCGCAACGATAACGGCTTTTCCTCTCTCGTGGGCGATCCCGGCGATCTTGGCATCCTGCTCGGTTATGCCCTCCTGCGCGTCGATCACGAGGATCGTGATGTCCGCTCTCTCCACAGCGCCTACTGTGCGGACGATCATATATCGCTCGAGGTTCTCCTTGATCTTATTCTTGCGGCGAAGTCCCGCCGTATCGATAAAGACGTACTCTTTTCCGTCGTGCTTAACTCTGGTGTCGATGGCGTCCCTGGTCGTTCCCGCGACGTCGGAGACAATGACTCTGTTCTCGCCGATCAGTCTGTTCACGATGGAAGATTTGCCCACGTTGGGCTTTCCTACGACCGCCACATAGACCGCGTCGTCCTCTTCCTCTTCTCCGGTCCCCGACTTGAAGTATTTCACCACTTCGTCGAGCATATCGCCGATTCCCGTGCGGTTGGCCGATGAGATCGGGAAAGGATCTCCGATCCCCAGGTTGTAGAACTCGTAGACATCCGCTATCTGTTTGGTGGGGTTGTCTGTCTTGTTGACACACAGTACCACCGGCTTCTGCGCCCTGCGCAGCATATCTGCCACTCTCATGTCGGAATCCACAAGACCTGTCTTGAGATCCACCATAAATATAATGACATCCGCCATATCGATCGCGATCTGGGCCTGCTCCCGCATCTGCGAGAGGATGACATCTCCGGAATCCGGCTCGATGCCGCCCGTATCGATCAGCGTAAAATCATAATTCAGCCAGCTGCAGTCAGCGTAGATCCGGTCCCTTGTCACGCCCGGCGTATCCTCTGTGATGGAGATCTGCCTTCCCGCCAAAACATTGAAGAGCGTCGATTTGCCCACGTTGGGCCTTCCGACCACTGCCACAATAGGCTTATTTTTTTTCTTGCTCATTATATACCTTTCTGTTTAAATCCATACGTCTCTCTATTTTATCCAATCTGGCCCTCAATGTAAACCACGCTTTTGCTTGTATTTCTTCTCTTCTGCCTATAGAATGATATTGAACTGCAGACTTTGCGGCTGCAGCCGCGCACTTCCTGTTGAAAAAACTAATGAAGGAGATTTCATGGCCACAGAACACGTATTACACGACAAACTCGAGCAGACCAGCAATCCCGTTGCGCCTCTTGCCCTGATCGTTCTTCCTTCCGCGGAAAAACTCGGTGAGAAAATAAACAAGTGGATCCACTACTTCCGTATAGGCGACCACAATGAACACCGGGATGACCCCACTTATGAGGGATACTATGAACAGGACTACAGGCTTCCTGTCGTTCTGCCCCGCTTCTCCACCGGCGAAGGCAAGGCTGTGCTTCAGGATTCCACCAGGGGCAAGGATATCTACATCCTCGTGGATATCACCAATTACTCCATCACATATGAGATGAACGGCTTTACCAATCACATGTCTCCCGACGATCATTTCCAGGATCTCAAGAGAGTGATCGCAGCCATCAACGGCAAGGCCCACAGGATCAATGTCATCATGCCTTTCCTGTACGAGGGGCGCCAGCACAAGAGAAGCGGCCGGGAATCTCTGGATGCCGCTATCATGTATAAGGAGCTCTGCGACCTGGGGATCAAGAATTTTATCACTTTCGACGCCCATGATCCCAGGATCCAGAACGTCAATCCTCTGGTTGATTTCAATAACTTCACATCCCCCTATCAGTTTCTTAAGTCCCTGATGCGCTCCGTCCCGAACCTGATCGTGGACAAGGAGCACGTCGTAGTTATTTCCCCCGATGAGGGCGCTCTGGACAGGACTGTATATTTTGCCAATGTGATCGGGGCAGATACGGGAATGTTCTACAAGAGAAGAGACTACTCTACGATCGTCAACGGCAAGAACCCTATCGTGGAACACAAATTCCTGGGCACAGATCTCGACGGCAAGGACGCGATCATTATCGACGATATGATCTCCTCCGGCGGCTCCATCCTTGACACCTCCCGTCAGCTCAAGGAGAACATGCACGCCAGAAGAGTCTTTTTGTGCACCACTTTCGGTCTGTTCACAGACGGCCTGGATGTCTTTGACAAAGCTTACGAGAAGGGATATTTTGACAAGCTCGTCACCACCAACCTCACCTATCAGCCCCCGGAACTGGCGGGCAGAGTGTGGTTTGAGCCCGCTGACATGAGCAAATTCACAGCGATGATCATCGATTTCATCAACCACGACATCGGTATCTCCAATATGAGCACCTCGACGGATAAGATCCATGGGATCCTCGAGAAGATCAACCGAAACGAACAGAGCGAATTCGAGCAGATGCAGTTCGACCAGACAGAGTTCTGACGAACAAAGAGCGCGGTCAGCAGTACATAAGAAGAGGCCGGGAAGCAGACGGGATCGCCCCATAGCTTCTCAGCCTCTCTTTTTATACTCTTTTGTCAGCCATTACCACACTCTCCAGTGCGGCTTCGTGCGGCTGTAGGGGATATAGGAAAAGGCGTTGCGGATCCATCGGATGCTGCAGCCGCTCTTCATCGTGATCTCGATCACATCAAACCGGATACTTGTATTGAAAGGATCGACGCCCTTCTCATGCATGTAATAGTCCGCGCACCTGCAGATCCTCTTCTGCTTGGCGGCGCCCACCGCCTCTGCTCCGGTACCGCTCTTCTCCCCGGTTTTGCGCGCCTTCACTTCTACGAAGAGCAGCGCCCGGTCTTCACGCGCGATGATATCGATCTCCGCTTCCCGGGACCTGAAGTTTCTCTCAAGGATCCTGACTCCGCGCGACGACAGATAGTCTGCCGCCAGATCCTCCATCTCTTTTCCGGTCTTTCTCAGGTTCTCTCCCGGCAAGCTCCCAACACCTCCCGTCACTCCTGCACTATCCTGGTGATAAAGGACCTTCTGTGGATCGGACACGGGCCGTACTCCCGGATCGCGTCCATATGCTCCCTGGTACCGTACCCCTTGTGCTTCGCGAATCCGTACTCCGGATACTTCTCATCCATCTCCTCCATGATCCTGTCCCTGGTCACCTTGGCCAAAATAGAGGCGGCGGCTATGGAGATGCACTTCGCGTCGCCCTTGACAACGGGTACCTGCGGCAGCGCAATGCCCGGAATCGTCACCGCGTCATTGACCAGTACGGAAGGCTTTACCTTCAGCTGACTTACTGCAAGGCGCATCGCCTCATAAGTAGCCTGCAGAATATTGATCTCATCGATTCGGGCAGGGTCCACAAGGCCGACCGACCATGCCAGCGCCTCTTCCTTAATCTGATCAAACAGCATATCTCTCTTTTTTGCCGAGAGTTTCTTGGAATCGTTCAGGTACAGAATGTCGTGATCTTCCGGCAGGATAACGGCTCCCGCGGCCACAGGTCCCGCGAGCGGTCCTCTCCCCGCCTCGTCGATCCCTGCGATCACGAATACGTTCGTGCCCAGCGCTTCCCTGACCAGATCCGTCTCGAATTCCCGCATCCCCCTGATCCGCTCTTTTTCCAGTTCCAGTTTGATCTTCTGTTTCTCAGTCATAACTGTCTCCGATGTCACTTATCCGTAAGAAGCCCGAATTCGCTGAAGGGATACAGGCGCAGCCATGCCCTGCCGATGATGATGGACCGCGGAATATTTCCCACTTCCAAATAGCGGCTGTCCAGGCTTACCTCCCTGTTGTCTCCCAGGACAAAATATTCATCTTCCCCCAGGACGATCTCACCCTTTCTTTCCTGCGGCTGCGTGATCCCGTAGCCGTACTCTTCACCAAGTTCCTTACCGTTTATAAAGATCGTGCCGTCTTCACTGATCTCCACTGTCTCCCCGGGCATTCCGATGATCCTCTTTATATAGAATTCATTCACAGGCTCATGGGGAAAGACAATGATATCGAATCTCTCCGGATCCCGGAAGCGGTACGTGATCTTATCCGTGATCAGCTGGTCTTCGTCCTGAAGAGTAGGTACCATGGAATTTCCGATGACTTCCGTTCTCTGTCCCACATAGCGCACGATCAGAAAGGAGAGAAAAAGGACTCCCGCAATATACAGCACATTGGAAAAAATGCTCTTTACCTCTTTACTCACTGGTTTCTCCTCCTTCCGGCGGCGTCTCGAGGGAGATCCTGCCTGTCTTGCCGTTCCTGAAATCGTCCAGGATCATTTTGGAGGCTCTCTGCCAGTCAGGCTCGCCGCCCGTTTTGAGAAGGTTCCTCGACATGGCGATCTCTCCTAAGAGTTTCACGTTGTCCATAGGAAATTCCCATTCTGCGCCTTCAGGGGCGTATCTTTCCTTGAGAAGAGAGGGATACTCTCTCTGAAGAAAATCGAGCAGCTCAAGGGACAGTTCCTGTTCCTCGAGCAGTTCCTGGCGGATCGCGCCTGTCAGAGCCAGGTTGACTCCGACCTGTCTGTCCTCGAACTTGGGCCACAGAATTCCGGGCGTGTCCAGAAGTTCCAGGTTTTTATTGAGACGGATCCACTGCTTGCCTCTGGTGACGCCGGGTTTATTGCCCGTCTTGGCGCTCGCCTTGCCCGCAAAGGAATTGATAAAGGTGGATTTCCCTACATTTGGGATCCCCACGACCATAGCCCTCAGGGGGCGTCCGACGATCCCTCTTCTCTTATCCCTCTCGCGTTTTGCGGCACACGCCTTTTCCACATACGCTTTGATCTTTTCATTAGCTTTTCTGGTGCGCGCGTCCATGGCGATCACCATAAAACCTTTGTCCTCGAAGTATTTCTGGAACTTCGCCGTCCGGGCCGGATCCGCCATATCCGCCTTTGTCATAAGAAGGATCCTGGCTTTATTCCCACAAAGCGAATCGATGTCCGGATTGCGGCTGCTAAGCGGGATCCTGGCGTCCGCCAGCTCGATCACCAGATCCACGAGGCCGATATTTTCCTGCATCATCCTCCGGGCCTTTGTCATATGCCCCGGATACCACTGATAATCCATCCGCTCCTCCCTTTTTTGTCAACTAAATATGCCGCACTGCATTCACAGCGCGGCATACCTTCAAACTCGCTTTATTGATCAGCGGTCATTCAGAGCCTTGACCTTGGCTTTCTTGCCGCTCAGGCTGCGAAGATAGTTGAGCTTCGCTCTTCTGACTTTACCGCGTCTGACAACGTCAACCTTCTCAACGTTGGGGCTGTGAAGGGGCCATGTCTTCTCAACGCCGATTCCGCTGGATTCCTTGCGGACGGTGAAAGTAGTTCTCGCGCCGCCGCCCTGGATCTTCAGGACTGTTCCCTCAAAGATCTGGATTCTCTCGCGGTTGCCCTCTTTGATCCTGTTGTGAACACGTACTGTGTCACCGATGCTAAACTGGGGAGCGTTCTCCTTCAGCTGTTCTTTCTCGAGTTCCTTGATGATTTCGTAATTCATTTCAATCTCCTTTATACTGGGGACGTTCTTGCCGTCATTCACCGCCTGACGGGCTGCGGCAGAGGACCGTCTTAGATTTGGGACATGCTGCCAAAGCAACATTAATAATTTACCACAACACCCGCGCGTATGCAAGCAAAATATTATTTGCAATATTTTGCCGCGTCCGGATGCTCCTGCATATACTTTTCATACAGGTCAGGCCTTCTGAGCCTTGTCCTCTCCAGCGACTGTTCCTTCCTCCAGCGGTCCACCTTCGCGTGGTCACCGGACAGAAGTACCACCGGCACTTTCTTGTCTCTCCAGACTTCCGGCCTCGAATACTGAGGATATTCCAGCAGTCCGTTCATAAACGAATCCGTATCCGCGGAGACGCCGTTTCCGAGCACGCCGGGGATCAGCCTGGATACCGTGTCTATCACAACCATGGCCGGAAGCTCGCCGCCCGTAAGGACATAGTCGCCGATCGAGATCTCGTCCGTTACAACCTCCTCCAGGACCCTCTCGTCGATCCCCTCGTAGTGGCCGCAGAGAATGATGAGATTCTCCTCCTGCGCCAGTTCCTGCGCCTTCACCTGGTTGAAGGTGCTGCCCTGAGGCGTCATGTAGACAACTCTGGCCGGCTTTTCAAGCGTATTCTGCACCGCCATACATGCATCATAGACGGGCTGCGCCTGCATCAGCATGCCGGCTCCTCCGCCGTAAGTGTAATCGTCTACTTTTCTGTGCTTGTTGGCGGCATAATCCCTGATATTGACCGCGTCCAGACTGACAAGCCCTTTCTGCATCGCCCTTCCGGTTATGCTCGTCGCCAGCCCCTGTTCGATCATCTCAGGGAAAAGTGTCAAAACATAGAATCTCATATCACAGGTTCTCCAGTCCGGGGAGAAGATGAACTTTCATGCTTCCCTCTTCCAGGTTCACGTCCAGGATGCAGTCGGGGATGGCAGGGATCAGAATGCTCTTCCCTTCATCATTTCTCACATCATAGACATTATTGGCGCCTGTCTCGATCACATCTTTAATGACGCCGAGCTCTCTCCCGTCATCCGCCGTAACCGTAAGTCCGAGCAGGTCCGGGATAAAATATTCCCCTTCTTCCAGCTCGACAGCGTCTTCCCTCGGGATCAGAAGCTCCGCCCCTTTGAGTCTCTCCACGTCCTCGATCCTGTCCATCTGCTCAAAACCGAGAATGACGAACTTCTTGAAGAATTTGACGCTTCGGATCTTCAGTATTCTCTCCTCGCGCCCCGTATCCAAAATGACCTGTTTGAGGTCCAGAAATCTCCTCGGCTCATCCGTGGTGGGAAATACTTTCACCTCTCCGCGGAGTCCGTGTGTTCCGGCGATCACGCCCACTCGAAATCTAGATACCATATCTTTCCTCATTCACAAAGCGGCGGCAGCGTTTACCCGCTGCCGCCGCATGATAAGCTATTCAATCGGCTGCTCAGTCGATGTCCACATCCACTCTGATATCTTCTCTTGAAGCGGCAGCCTTGACGACAGAACGGATTGCCTTAGCAATTCTGCCCTGTTTGCCAATGACTTTGCCCATGTCAGAAGGTGCGACATGAAGCTGGATCCGGATGCTCTTGCCCTCCTGCGTCTGCGTGACGACAACTTCATCGGGATGATCGACAAGCGCCTTGGCGATCAATTCAACTAATTCTCTCATAAATATCCCTTCCGACTGTCAGGTCCGAACTTAGTGATCAGTACTCCCTGATCTTAATTATTTGAGGCCGGCCTGCTTGAACAGCTTCTTGACAACAGTAGTGGGCTGTGCGCCGTTGGCGATCCACTTCTTGGCTGCGTCAACATCAACCTTGACAACTGCGGGATTTGTGTTGGGATTGTAAGTTCCGATCTCCTCGATGGCTCTGCCGTTCCTGGGAGTGGATGCCTCTGCTACCACGATTCTGTACATCGGTACCTTCTTCTCACCGATTCTCTTCAATCTGATCTTAACTGCCATGACTTTGATTTCCTCCTTAAGAAAATGTTTGCTTTTGAAATTGTGCGTCCCTTGGCAGGTCACTGCCGAACGCGATATTTTGAACAGAATAAATTCTGATTCATACTATGTTAATGCAGGTCAGAAGGGGAATCCTCCTCTTCCTCCCATGCCGCCCATTCCGCCGAAACCGCCCATTCCGCCGAATGGATTGACGTTTCTGCGCCTCTTGCCTTTCTTACCGACTCCCGACTGCTTCATAACCTTGGACATCTGGTTGAACTGCTTGATGAAGCGGTTTACGTCGGCGATATCGTTGCCGGATCCCTTAGCGATCCTGAACTTTCTCTGAGGCGTGAGAAGCTTGGGATTTGCTCTCTCCTCAGGCGTCATACTCAGTACGATCGCCTCTGTGCGTTTGAGCTGTTTCTCATCGATCATGTTATCGAGCTGATCCTTGTTGATCCCCATGCCGGGAAGCATACCGAGAACGCTTGAAAGGCCGCCCATCTTCCTCATCTGCTTGAGACTGTTGAGGTAGTCGTTGAAGTCGAACTTGCCTTTCTTGAGATGCGACACCATGTCGCGGCTCTCCTGCTCGTCCTGCTTGTCAAGGTTCTGCTGGGCCTTGTCGATGAGGGTCAGCACGTCGCCCATGCCGAGGATCCTGCCCGCCATACGGTCGGGGTAGAACTGCTCGAGGTCGGAGAGCTTCTCGCCCATACCTACGTACAGAATAGGCTTTCCGGTCACTGCCTTGATCGACAGCGCCGCGCCGCCTCGGGTGTCGCCGTCCATCTTGGAAAGGATCACACCGTCTACGCCTACCTTCTCGTCAAAGGTCTTGGCAACGTTGACAGCCTCCTGACCGGTCATGGCGTCCACTACCAGAATGGTCTGGTGAACTGTCACAGCCTTCTTGATGTCCTCAAGCTCCTGCATCATCTCCTCGTCGATCTGCAGACGGCCCGCAGTATCGAGGATGACAAGATTCTCTTTGTTCTTATTAGCATGCTCGATGGCCGCCTTCGCGATATCGGCCGGATCATGCCTGTCTCCCATGGTGAAAACATCGACGCCCTGCTTCTCACCGTTTACCTGCAGCTGTTTGATAGCCGCGGGACGGTAGATGTCCAGCGCCACGAGCAGCGGCTTTTTGCCCTTCTGCTTGAACTTGCCCGCGATCTTTGCCGCCGTGGTTGTCTTACCTGCGCCCTGAAGACCGACCATCATAACGACTGTCATCTGCTTTCCGGGCTGCAGCTGCAGCTCTGTGGTCTCGCTTCCCATCAGCGAAGTCATCTCTTCGTTGACTATCTTGATGACCATCTGAGCGGGATTAAGGCCGTTCATGACCTCTTCGCCGACCGCTCTCTCCTGCACGGAGCTCACAAACTGCTTGACGACCTTGAAGTTGACGTCCGCTTCAAGCAGAGCCATCTTGACTTCGCGCATCGCGCTCTTGACATCGCTCTCAGTGAGCTTGCCCTTGCCGCTCAGTTTGCTGAATATACTATTTAGCTTATCTGTTAAGCTGTCAAATGCCATATAGACGATCCTCTGAAATCTTGTACTTTACCAAATATGCCGGGGTAAAACAGACACCGGTCCTCTTCAGGATTCCAGACCCTCCCGGATTTCCTCCGCGATCCCCGCAATAAGGGAAGCCTGTGCCTCGGGGATCTCCTCCGCGGAAGCGATCTCCCTTAGTCTGTCGGCACATTCTCTGAGTTTGCCGAAGCGGCGGATCATTCCGAGCTTGTTCTCGTATCCGCGCATGATCACCGTACATCTTCTCACAAGATCATGCACCGCCTGCTTGCTGACGCCCTCGGTCTCAGCGACCTCATTCAACGATAAATTGTCATAGACGACCTTTTCATAGATCTTCTGCTGGTGCCCTGTGAGAAGCGAGCCGTAGAAGTCATACAAAAGGCCCTGTTCAACGATCTTTTCCATCACCTGCACTATATTACAGTCCCGGTACTCAAGTGTCAAGTGTTTTTTCTTTACTCGTTAAAATCAGCTACTCTGTCGATACACTCAGATCCAGCGCCACATCTCCTTCGATTCCGTTAACTGTCCCTTTCAGGCTGTACTGCCAGCACTTGAACTTATAGGGGAAATAGAGATAATCCCCGTAGTCAGCGATCCACTTGTCGTACTCTTCCAGTTCCGCCATATTCAGGAGCATGTGGAAGGCCGCCGTATTTGCGTATATAACGGGTTCATAGCCTGCTTTCTTTATTTTGGCGCAGAACGCCCTGACTCCCTGGGTCCATTCCTCCCTGGTCTGTCCGTTCAGGGAACTGGTGTGATCCGGTATCTGCACGCGCACCGCCACCGGCGCTCCCATCTCCTGCTGGCTCATGCTCAGGTTCGAGAGGACAAAGTCCGCGATCTCTTCCGCCGCCTTTTCGCTGTCCGCGTCGAGGTCCACATAGCATCCGATCCTTAGTCCCACGGATTTGGCGCCGCTCATGTTCTCCTGGAATCTCTCATCCTGCACCAGTTCTCCGTCAGCATTTCTGACCGCGGCCCGGATCATCGCGAACGCGATCTGCTCCTCCGCCACTTTGGCCCAGTTGATCTCTCCGTTGAGCGCAGAGACGTCGATGCCTCTGTTCACAGACACGCCCGCGTCCTCTCCTATATATTCCATTCCTCCTTTTTCGCCCTGCGCGAAGTCTGTCTCGGAAAATGGATTTGTCTGAAGATTTCTGTCCACGGGATAGAAATAATAGCGCCCCTCCCACATAACGACAAGATCTCCGGGAAAGAGGTTCCTCAGCATTGAGATCGTGCTGTTGCCTGACTCGAAAGAAGACTGGATCTCAAGGAGCAGCCTGTTGCGCTCCGCCTGCGCCGCCCCGTATCTGATCTTCTCGATCTGGCTGTCGGTGTAGATGCTCCCCTCCACCTGCTTCTCACTTCTAAGCCTTTCGAGGCGCACGAAGAGGATCACTGTCATCGCAAGGGACGCGGCAGTGATCATGCACATAAAAAGAATATTCAAAAAATAGAATACCTTTCTGTGATTCGGATTAGATTTTTCAGGTTCTCTGTTTTCCATTTAGATGCTCCTGGAATACTGACCAGGCCTTACCGGACCAAATATCGCTCAAATGCTCACCACAGCCTGATGGACCTTGTACCCGTTATCCGAAAGTGCCTTGATGATCTGTTTCTTGTGTTCCGTGCCGAAAGCTTCCAGCGTGATCCTCAGTTCCACTGCCGCATTGCGGTTGATGGAAACGAACTGGTTGTGCTCGAGCTTAATGACATTTCCGTTGACGCCGGCAATGATCCCGGATACTCTGTGCAGTTCGCCCGGCTTGTCGGGAAGGCGCACAGAGATCGTAAAGATCCTGTCTCTCATGATGAGACCCTGCTGAACGACGCTGGACATTGTGATGACGTCCATATTGCCGCCGCTGAGGATGGATACCACTTTTTTGCCCCTGCAGCTAATGTGTTTGAGAGCGGCAACTGTCAGAAGGCCTGAATTCTCGACGATCATTTTGTGATTTTCCACCATATCGAGGAAGGAGACCACCAGGTCTGAATCCGGTACTGTGATCACCTCGTCCAGATTCTTCTGAAGATAAGGGAATATCTGTGTTCCCGGCGTTTTTACGGCTGTGCCGTCCGCAATTGTGTTAACTTCGGGGAGCGTGACGACTTTTCCCGCCTCTAAAGACGCCTTGAGACATGCCGCGCCCTCCGGCTCAACCCCGATGACATTCGTATTGGGCTTGAGCATCTTGACAAGTGTAGAGACGCCGGTGGCAAGTCCGCCTCCGCCCACGGGGACCAGAATGATGTCCACCAGGGGAAGATCCTTTATGATCTCCATAGCGATAGTACCCTGTCCCGTTGCGACATCAGGATCGTCAAAAGGATGGATGAAAGTATAACCGTGTTCCGCCGCGAGTTCCAGCGCGCGGGTGCACGCCTCGTCATATACATCTCCGTAGAGGACCACTTCCGCGCCCAGGGCCTTGGTCCTGTTCACCTTAATGAGAGGCGTAGTGGTGGGCATGACGATGACCGCCTTTGCTCCGAATCGCTTCGCCGCGTAAGCTACTCCCTGCGCGTGGTTGCCCGCGGAAGCAGTGATCAGGCCCCTCGCCCTCTCCTCCTCGCTCAGCGTGCTGATCTTGTAGTAGGCGCCCCTCACCTTGTAAGCGCCTGTTCTCTGGCGGTTCTCGGGTTTTAAATATACCTTGCCGCCCGTCCTCTCACTGAAATAGTCCGAGTAGATAAGGCTTGTGTCCAGTGTTACCTGATCCACCGCCTCGCAGGCCTCCTCGAATTTCTTCAGTGTGATCTTCTCTTTCAGTCCCATGTATAAGTCCTTTCGTAATAATATTCAGCAGGTCCGACCCAAATGCTGCGCATTCGGGACGACAGCTTCCAGAGGCGCTCCGCGCATTTTTTTGGAGGTGCTGAATATTTATCAATAGAAAATCGCGTCCACGAACTGGTCGGGGTTGAACTTCTGCAGGTCCTCGATCGCTTCGCCCACGCCGATAAACTTCACCGGGATCCCCAGTTCAGACTGCACCGCGATGGCGATACCGCCCTTCGCGGTTCCGTCCATCTTGGTGAGAACTATACCGGTCAGGTTTGTGACACTGGCAAATTCCCTCGCCTGGAAGATCGCGTTCTGGCCTGTGGTGCCGTCAAGAACCACCCAGTTCTCCCTGAAGCATCCGGGATACTCCCTGGTGATGATCCTGTCGATCTTTTTGAGCTCCGCCATCAGGTTCTTCTTGTTGTGGAGACGGCCGGCTGTATCCACGAGAAGGATGTCCGTCCTTCTCGCCTTAGCGGCCTGCACAGCGTCGTATACGACCGCCGCGGGGTCTGACCCCTCAGCTGCTCCGATGATGTCGACGCCGGCTCTCTTTGCCCACTCTGTGAGCTGTTCGTTCGCCGCCGCGCGGAAAGTGTCAGCGCTGGCGATCAGCACTCTTTTGCCCTGTTTGCGGTAATTGGCCGCAAGCTTTCCTACAGAGGTTGTCTTGCCGACGCCGTTCACGCCGATCACAAGGACTACTGCCGGTCCCTCTTCAAAGGCATAGGCGTCCTTACTCTGTTTCATTTTATTCCTGATCCCCAGGATCAGTTCCTGGCGGCAGTCAGGGCAGTACCGGATCCTCTCATCCTTTACTTTCTGCCTGAGATCATCCAGAAGCTCTTCCGTCGTCTGGACGCCGATATCTCCCATGATCATCGTCTCTTCCAGCTCCTCGAGGAACTCCTCGCTGACCTTCTCATACCCGTAGGTATTGAAGATGATGTCCATATTGTCGGAGATGTTCGCCTTAGTTTTGCTGAGCCCCTGTTTAAGCCTGTCAAATAAGCCCATATTCACCTCTTAATAATTAACTTGACTTTATTTCTTTCACTTCCCGCAGCGCACTGTTCCCGTGGATCAGGAAACAAGATCCTTTTCATCGATCAGGTCCACGCTGACGAGTGCTGAGACGCCCTTTTCCTGCATGGTGATCCCGTACAGGCGGTCCGCTTCCTGCATCGTGCCTCTTCTGTGTGTGATCACGATAAACTGTGTGTGCTCCGTAAGTCTGTGCAGGTAGTCCGCGAACCTGTCCACATTGCTCTCATCCAGCGCCGCTTCGATCTCATCGAGCAGACAGAAGGGCGAGGGCTTCAGATTCTGGATCGCGAACAGAAGGGCGATAGCCGTGAGGGCCTTCTCTCCGCCAGACAGCGCGTTCATGTTCTGCAGCTTTTTCCCGGGCGGCTGCGCGATGACACGCACGCCTGCTTCCAGGATGTCCCTGTCTTCCATCAGCTCAAGACGGCCCTTTCCGCCGCCGAACATGAGTTTAAAGACTTTGTCGAACTCCTCCTGGATCCTGCTGAACTGCTCCTGGAACTGCTTTCTCATGGAAGCATCCAGTTCCGCTATGATCTTTTCAAGGCTCTGAGCCGCTTCAGTGAGGTCGTCGTGCTGGGTCTTAAGGAAAGTATATCTCTCCATCAGTTCCCGGTACTCCTCGATCGCGTCCACATTGACGCTTCCGAGCGCCTTGATCCTCGCCTTGATCTCCGCGATCTCTTTTTTCAACTGCGCTATGTCACTGAGTTCCTCGTCCCGGAGTTTCACGGCGTCACTGAGAGTGATCTCATATTCGTTCCACATATAGGTGACGCGGTTGTCCACTTCTTCCTGCAGACGCTCCCTTCGGTTGTGAAGCCTTACGCCCTCTTTGTCGAGAGCGTGGATCTGCTCGGACAGAGTTTCTTTTTCGGAGAGCTGCTTCTGCATTGCCTCTCTGAGTCTGTCTCTCTCCTGATTCTTCTCCTCCAGCGCCCTGCGGCCGCCGTCCTGGGCGTCCTCGGAACCCGTAAGCTGTTCCCTGAGTCCGCGGATCCTTTCTGTGCCGCTCTCTATGACAGCGTCGCCCCCGGCGATGGCTGTATCGATCTCCTCGAGTTCTCTTCCGCGTCTTACAAGGTCCTCCTGCACGCGGTCAAGATCTTTTTGTTCAAAAGATTGCTGCTGCAGCGTCTTCTCGATCTCTGTGTCCCACTTGGACAGGATCTGGGTCTGAACCCCCTCTTCTTTGCGGAGCTCGTCCAGCTTTTTCTCCAGTTCGCTGACAGCCGCATTCATCTTCTCTTCGCCGTCCGCGGAAGAAGCGAGCCTCTGTTCGGCTTCTCTTAGATCCGCCTCCAGTTCCTTCTTCTGCCGCTCGATCAGCTCGCGCTCTTTTGCCATCTCTTCCGCGCTGCCGGCCGCCTCTTTTTTCTTCTCCTGCTGGCTGGCGATACTCATTCTGACCGTATTCTGCTTCAGAAACGCTTCCTGCTGTGCCTGGCGATTTTCTTCCAGCTCTTTTCTCAGGTCCGTCCTCTCGGATTTGATGTCTTCGATGGCCTGCTCGTGCTGCCGCGTCTCTCTTTCCGCTTCCTTAACCTTCTCCTGGAGTTCCGCCATTTCACGGCGCCTGCCCAGAAGGTTGCTGTTATTCTTGTAAGCGCCGCCGCTGATCGCGCCGCCGGGCATGAACAGTTCGCCCTCCAGCGTCACCATACGCACGGAATGACCATACTTTTTGTTCACTGCCGCCGCGTGGTCAAACCGGTCGACGATCACGATCCTTCCCAGAAGGGAAGCCGCAACAGGGCGGTACCTGTCGTTGCAGCGCACAAGGCTGTCCGCAAGACCGATCACTCCCGGTTCCTGCAGCACCTTTGTATTTCTGAATTCCTGAGGCCTTCCGAGATCATTAAGAGGGAGGAAAGTAGCTCTTCCCGCTTTTTCCCTCTTGAGGAGCTCTATCATGCGTCTGGCAGTTTCCGCGTCCTCAGTCACGATGTTCTGGATATTTCCTCCCAGAGCCACTTCGATCGCTGTCTCGTATTTTTTGTCTGTTTTGAGAAGATCCGCCACTACGCCGATGACGCCCTTTTCTGCGCCGCGGTTCTGCATGACTTTCCTGACGCTTCCGCCAAATCCTTCATACCTCTCGGTCAGGTTGACCAGCGCGTCGAGACGGGATTTCTCCTGATGGTATCTCAGCTGGCTGGCGCGCAGCTGCTCATCTTCATCTCCCAGTCTCTTTTTCATGCCGGAGATGGTTGACTCTATCTCCTTCTGCCGCTCCTGGAGCCTTCTGACGGACTCGGCGATCTCCCTGAACTGCTTCCGCAGTTCATCGATGATCTGGCTCTGTTCAGTCTCGCTGGACTGAGCCTGTTCGATGCCTGCTGATAGTTCCTGCCTTCTTCTTTCGTTCTCCTCCTGACGGGCGCTCAGGCTCGCAATGCTGGATTTGATGGTGGCGCGCTCACTCAGAATCCGGAGGATCTCACTCTTGCCGAGGTCCACCTGTCTTGAGTAGCGGATGATCTGATCAGCGCATCCGGAAGCGCTCTCCCTGGCTTTAGTCTGCTCTCTGCGCAGTTCGTCCAGACTGCTGTCGATCTCCTTCTTTCTCCCGAGGATCTCCTCCTCTTCTCTGCGCGCTCTCTCTATTTCGGCAGATACGGATTCTCTTCTCGTCCTGAAATGATCCGCATTTGCAGATGCTGCGCGGACCTGTTCCTCAATGACCTTGATCTCGCCCTCGATCTTCTCCCTGACGACGCTGGCGTTTGTGATCCTGTTGCGGATCTGCTCGATCTCTCCTTCAAGTTCGCCCAGCCGCCGGCGGCCCTGTTCATATTCCTGTCCGGTCCTGTCATGGCTTTCCCGGGCGTTCTCAAGATCTCTCCCGATCGTCTCCTCGTTTTCTTTTACCGATTCAAGTTCCGCAAGGTTCTTCTGGTTCTCTAAAAGGAAGAGATTGACATCCCTTGCCTTGAGGGCGTCTCTTTCCTTGAAAAAGACCTTGGCTTTTTCCGACTGTTTCTCCAGAGTCGGCACCTGCTTCTCAAGTTCTGCCAGAATATCGTTGATCCTCACAAGGTTATCCTTCTCACTTGCGAGTTTCTTCAAAGTCATATCTTTGCGTCTCTTGAACTTGACGATACCCACCGCCTCGTCAAAGAGTTCCCTGCGGTCCTCGGGCTTGTCGCTGAGGATCTTATCGATCTGCCCCTGCCCGATAATGGAATATCCTTCCTTGCCGATTCCGGTGTCATAGAAAAGTTCGTGAATATCTCTCAGACGGCACGATGCTCCGTTCATCAGATATTCTGTCTCGCCGCTTCTGTAGATCCTCCTCGCCACGGTCACTTCCTTGTAGTCCGTGGGAAGCTTGTGGTCGGAATTATCCAAAGTAATTGCCACGTAAGCATATCCCATGGGTTTTCTCGATTCCGTGCCCGCAAATATGACGTCCTGCATAGAGGAGCCGCGCAGCTGCTTGACCCTCTGCTCGCCCAGCACCCAGCGGACAGCGTCCGCGACGTTGCTCTTTCCGCTGCCGTTGGGGCCTACGATACCCGTTATCCCATTATGAAAGTCAAATCTGATCTTGTTGGCAAAAGATTTAAAGCCTTGGATCTCGATACATTTAAGATACATTTATATTTATTTCCCTGCTTTATGATTCCTTACTGCTGCTGCGGATCTTTCTGATCCCGGCGTAGGCCGCCTGCTGCTCAGCCGCTTTCTTGGAGCGGCCCTCTCCTGTGCCTATGAGCTTATCCCCTACAAAGACGCCGGTCCGATATAGTTTCATGTGTTCCGGGCCGGTCTCTGAAAGAAGCTCATAGCGCAGCGTCTCGCCTCGTCCCTGCGCCCATTCCTGGAGCATGGATTTGGAATCATAAAAGAACACTCTGTCCCTGTCCGACAGAATAAACTGCATGATAAAACGACGCGGAGGTTCCACCTCCCCGCAGTCCAGATACATAGCCCCGATCACGGCTTCCACTACGTCGCACAGGATAGACTCTTTGTCCCTGCCTCCGCTGACCTCTTCGCCCTTTCCCAGGCGCAGGAATTCCGGAATCCCGAGGTTCCTCGCGCAGTCCGCCAGAGACGGCTCGCAGACAAGGCTGGCTCGCAGTTTGGTCAGCTCTCCCTCTCTCTTTTCGGGGTATTCATTATACAGAAAAGCGCTGGAGACCATCTCAAGAACAGCATCTCCGAGGAACTCCAGCCTTTCGTAATCCTTATAACGGTGTATTTTCTGCTCATTGGCAAAGGACGTATGGGTCAGAGCGCATTCCAGAAGATATCTGTCTTTGAAATGATAACCAATACGTCCTTCCAGAACTTCCAGTGAAGAATTTCTCATCCCTCGGTCGCCCCCTTGATCAGGGCGAGCGCTTCTCCGACGGTTGTCACCTTGGAGGCGACTTCCGTATCAACCTTCACATCGTATTCGTCCTCAATTCCCATGATAATGGAAGCGACATCCAGAGAATCTGCACCAAGGTCGTCATCAAATGTCGTATCCATAGTGATCTCATCGGGATCAATACCGAGCACATCCGCAATAATCGCACACAGTTTCTTGAAATCTTCGTCCATGATCAGTCTCCTTTATTCTTCAGAATTTTTCTTCACTCTGCGGGCAGACGCAAGTTCATCCAGTTTCATTTCGCTGCGGAAAAGATCGTTGATCTTCTTTTCCTTAAAGGTTATGCACTGCTCCAGTGCGTGCTCGATCTCCGCCGCCTTGGAATTGCCATGGGACTTGACCACAAGTCCCTTGAGACCAAGCATCGGCGCTCCGCCGTACTCGGAAGCATCGAAGGTCTTTATCATGCCCTTTAGAGCAGGCTTGATCATCAGAGCTCCGATCTTGCTCACAAAGGACGACATAAGCGCTCCCTTGAGTTCGTGCAGGATCACCTTGGCCACGCCCTCATACATTTTCAAAATAGCGTTTCCGGTAAATGCATCCGTTACCGCCACATCCACCGCGCCTTCGGGGATCTCTCTCGCCTCGATATTGCCCACAAAATTGATATCAGGGCAATCCTTCAGCAGCTGATAGGCCTGCTTGGCAAGTTCATTGCCCTTCTCCTCTTCCGTGCCCACATTGACAAGTCCGACTCTGGGTTTCTCGACGCCTGTCATATTGCGCATATAGATCGAGCCCATCTGCGCGAACTGAAGGAGCATGGAAGGTCTGGGATCCATATTTGCGCCGCAGTCGATCAAAAGGACCGGTCCCTTAGCCGTCGGCATCAGCGGAGCCAGCGGGGGTCTCTCGATTCCCTTGATCCTTCCCACAAGAAGCTGTCCCCCTGCGAGAGCCGCTCCGGTACTTCCGGCAGTCACAAACGCGTCGCACTCCCCGTCCTTGACAAGGCGAAGTCCCTTTACGATAGACGAATCCTTCTTGGTCCGGATCGCGTCCACCGGGGGCTCTGCCATAGCGATCACTTCCGTGCAGTTCAGGATCTCCACTCTGTCGGCGGGAAATGTAAGCTTCTCAAGTTCCGCCTTAACGATCTCTTCCTTTCCGGTAAGTGTCACCTTAAGATTCGGGCATTTATTAAGTGCGTTCACCGCGCCCTTGACAATCTCAGAAGGCGCGTTGTCACCGCCCATAGCGTCTACAGCTACATGTACAAATTCACTCATACTATTTCCTGTTTCTGTTTAGTCCAATACCATACAATCTGAATACTGTTACGCATTTAATATACTAAAAGGGCTCTTATATTGCAAGTACAGCCGCCTTACAAACCCTTTACGCAAGCCTCCCGGGTTCCTCGCGGACTTCTCTCCCGGTGCGGATTTTTCAAAAAAACAGGCGGATGCTTTTCAGCATCCGCCTGGAATCAGTTCTGATTCAGTTCATGATCACAATAAATCTATGATCCGTCAGTCTTCGACTTCAATCACGGTCTTCTTATTATAGGAGCCGCAATTTCTGCACACTCTGTGGGGCATCGTAAGAGCGCCGCACTTGCTGCACTTAACGAGAGTCGGAGCAGTCATTTTCCAGTTTGCTCTTCTCTTATCTCTATGACTTCTGGATGATTTATTCTTAGGGCAGATAGACATCGTTACACCTCCTTACCGTTCAAGTAGTCACACAAATGGTATTATACTTGCGGTAAATCCCTTTGTCAACAATTTTTTGTCGACTTTGCGCGGCTTGCGGCGCCTTATTATTTGGTCAGCTCGTATGTCTCGCGAGCGATGGCCAGCTCCTCGTTTGTGGCGATGGAATAGACTAAAACCTTGCTGTCCGCAGTGGAGATCTTGTGGATGTCCTCTCTCTTAGCGTTCTCTTCCTTGTCGCAGGCAACGCCCAGATATCCGAGGTAAGCCATGATATTCTCACGTACAAATGCGCTGTTCTCGCCGATGCCTGCTGTGAAAGCGATCACATCAACGCCGTTCATAGCTGCCGTGTAGGAGCCGATGTACTTGGCTACTCTGTAGCAGAAAGCATCGACTGCGAGCTTGGCGTACTTGTTGCCGCCCTTGTATCCGTCCTCGAGATCGCGGAAGTCAGAGGAAAGTCCGTCAGACAGAGCAAAAACGCCGGACTTCTTGTTGAGAACATTGGTAACCTCAGTAGCTGTGATGCCTTCCTTGCCTGCGATGAAGTCAACGATCGCGGGATCAAGGTCGCCGCTTCTGGTTCCCATGATCAGACCCTCAAGGGGGGTAAGGCCCATGGATGTGTCCACGCACTTGCCGTTCATGACAGCAGAGATGCTGGCGCCGTTGCCGAGGTGGCATACGATGGTCTTGCAGTCGTCATAAGCTCTGCCGGCGACCTTAGCCGCTTCCTTGGAAACGAAGGAGTGGCTGGTGCCGTGGAAGCCGTATCTTCTGACCTTGTAGTCTCTGTAATACTTGAGAGGCAGAGCATACATATAAGCCTTCTCGGGCATTGTCTGATGGAAAGCCGTATCGAAAACAGCTACCATGGGCGTGCCGGGCATAAGGCTCATGCAGGCGTCTACGCCGATCAGGTTTGCAGGGTTGTGAAGAGGAGCCAGGTCGGATACTTCCTTGATCGCCTCGATAACCTCGTCTGTGATAACGACAGAGGATGTGAACTTCTCGCCGCCGTGGACGATTCTGTGACCTACAGCGCCGATCTCGCTAAGAGATTTCAGAACGCCTGTCTTCTCGTTGGTCAGTGCGCTCAGTACAAGGCTGACTGCCTTATTGTGATCGGGCATAGGGATCTCGTTGAATTCCTTGCCGGTGTTGTCTGCCTTATTCTCATAAGTGATGCAGGAACCGTCCATGCCGATTCTCTCGCAAAGACCCTTTGCAAGAAGTTTCTCGGACTCTGCATTGATGACCTGGAACTTAAGTGAAGAACTGCCGCAGTTGATTACCAAAATATTCATTTTTTACTCTCCGTTTCCTATTAAACTGTGTCCCGGCTTTTGCCGCATGTTGCTCTATTATTATTATACACGAGATTTGTAGAGGAACAAGAACTGCCCCTTTTTTTGAACAAACTTCCGCGCATATAATGGAACTTTTATTTCTTATATGGAATAATTGACCTGTGGATAGTTCCGCGGCGGATCACGTAAGCCGGGAACGGAAAGGGTCATTACAGACATGAGAGTCGCAGGTATCATCGCGGAGTGCAATCCCCTTCACGAGGGACACCGCTATCTGATCAAAGAGGCGCGGGATAAGACCTGCGCGGAATATATCGTGGTCGCCCTGAGCGGGGACTATGTGCAGCGCGGAGCCCCCTCGATCCTCTCCCGGGAGTCGAGGACAGAGGCGCTTTTATCCGCCGGCGCCGACCTTGTAGTAGAACTCCCCCTGTACGCGGCCTGCTCCGGCGCGGACTATTTTGCCCGGGGAGCGGTAGCTCTTATGGAGAATCTGGGAGTTGTCACGGACCTCGTATTCGGCTCGGAGACAGGAGACACCGACTCTCTTATGGAAGTTTCCCGCAGGCTCAATGAGGAATCCGAACAGTTCAGGGCCGCTCTCACTGACAGGCTCCGGGAGGGACTCTCCTATCCTTCGGCGAGGGCCTCTGCCATGACAGACGCCGATCTTCCCTCCACTCCCAACGATCTGCTGGGAACAGAGTACCTCAGAGCCCTTCAAAGAAGCGGCAGCGCAATACGCCCGCTGGCAGTTAAGCGCACCAATTGCATCGGCGCGACACAGATCCGCTCGCAAATGATCGCGTCCCGTCAAAAACGCGACCCCTTCCTCTGCAGAGACGACTTCTCAGACCTTCTCCTGCACGCTCTGTACAGCGCGGGATCTCCGGAAGCACTCACGGGTTATCTGGACGTCTCCCCGGACCTTGCAGGCAGGATCTTCAATGAGCTGCCCGGTTTTACCACCTACTCCGATTTTTGCGCGGCTGTGAAGACGCGCAACTATACATATACAAGGATCTCCAGGGCTCTCCTTCACATCCTCCTGGGGATCAGTTCTGATACGATGCGGTATTTTGACACAGAGCACTCCCTCTGCGGCTGGATCCGTCCCATAGGATTCCGGCGTGAAGCTGCTCCGCTGATACGAGGCATTACCAATTCCTGCCAGGTTCCCTTCCTCGACAAACTGTCCAGGGCGAAGGACGCCATGCCCGAAGAGCTGTACAAGGTACTCCTGGAGGAACTTCATGCAGAGTTTCTGTACGACCTTATGGCTGCCCGGCGGACCGGCGTCAGGGCGGTTCCCGCCTTCAGCAAACCGCTGATCATTAAAGGCGGGCGCGCACAATGCTTTGGCAAGGAGGATTAATCAAAGATGATCTACACAGTTACATTCAACCCGTCTCTGGATTATATTGTCCGGGTCGACAATTTTAAACCCGGCGTCATAAACCGGACTACATATGAGAACATTCTTCCCGGCGGAAAGGGCATCAACGTCTCCATTGTCCTCAGTAATCTGGGGCGTGAACTACCCACCGCCTACGCATAATCGCTAAGAGGCGGGGGCTTCGTGCCGCTTACGCGGTCACAGGGCAGACACCTGCCCGCTGTCCCGTTTGACCGGGATTACTTTTGTTTCTGCTTCGGCCACTGGCACACAGGATATCTCTATAGGTCATGCTTTTCACTGTTCCGTACAGATACCCGCAGTCCATTCCTTCCGGGAAGATCCGCTTATCATACTTCCTTCCGGTATTGGCAGCTCCGTTGATATCAGCGTTCATGACCTTCCCGTCATCCTGACGGTACAGGCCCCGCTTTACCCTCTTTCCGGTGAAGGATATGTTTTCCGCATCTCCTGTTCCGTATGTCGGGATATAGTCCCTGTTCCCGAAGCAGGCCTTGGAAGTATAGCTCTCTTCCTGAAGGATGACCCGGATCCCGTACCGCACACATACCGTCTGCAGGATACGGCGGAACCTCGCGAAGGGGACCTGTACAAAGGACTGGTTGGTCTTTTTCTTAAGGTTTATTCCCTGCTTCTGGCCTTTGTTGTAACCGATGATGAGATAGGAAAGGCCTCTCTCCTCCATCGTCCGGCAGATATAGTGGGCATACTTGTAGAATGTATCCCGCAGGAATGCGTCACGCTTCCTGGAGATCCGCTCCATCTGCCTTGTCACGGGCGGGTGGTATGTCTTCGGGTCATGCCCCTTCATCTGTTCGGACCGCAGGAACGCCATCTGCTTGTTGAACCACTGGTTGCAGGCCTTTATCGCTCCGCCCTTGACAACAATGGGTGTGTTCCCCTTGTTGTCTGCCATGGATGCGAAGTTGTCAAGGCCCGGGTCCAGCATCATGACGCCGGCAGGGTCCCCGTCAGCACCGATGATATCTTCTTCCTTCGGGAGCAGGTCGTCTTCCAGGATGCCGTCATCCGTGACGATCTGGACCTGGTATGCACCGAAGTACGGGACTGCCCGCACCTCGATGAGTTTCTCTCCTGACCTGCGTCCTGCCCTTGAAGCATGCGGGAGCCTTGAAACATCAAGGCCGGGGCGCACCCTTTTCTTCCCTTCTTCAACAACGGCGTAAGGGAAGAAAAGTCTCCCGTCCTTAATGCTGCAGGCCAGGTTTGAAAAGACAGCGGTGCTCTTTCCCCCGGACTTCCTGTATCCCGGGATCCTCGGCTTCCCTGTATGGCCGGACGCATCAGTATAAGCTTTCCTGCTCTCAAAGTATCCTTTCCACGCCTCACAGCAGTCGCTTATGGCGTTCTGGATGACATGGGAATGGCAGGACCGGTAATCCGTATTCTCCGTATGCCGGAACACGGCATCAAGGAGTTCATAAGAAGCGAACCACTTTCCCGCTGTCGGCATGGAAAACTGAAGGTATTTCACCCTCGAAAGCCTGGTCCTGCGTGTGGCTGTGGAAAGGCTCCTGTCCAGGAAGATCCTGAATATCTTTACGAAGTGCTTCACCCTTAGGGAAAAGTTGATCACGGGGATGGATACGGCAAAAGTCCTTATGACTGACCTCTCATTCTCCGTACGGAGGGAAACTTCTTTCTTCAGCCCGGTCCTGAGGTTGCGGATATGGAAGTTAGCGACATTGTACATGTTATTGGCACACAGGCATGCCCTGTCAATGTACAGGTACATCGCATCCGTTTTATGTATGTCAATGCATTCGACGTGGTACATGTATGTGCTCCCTTCCATCAGATATTTTCCCCATACAGGGGATTATCACGAAGCAGCAGCATCATACATTCATTATACCACCTAGAACATTTGTTTGCAAACACGTGTTCTGTTTCCTGCATTTTCCTTACTCACATCGAAGAGGTGAAACGCTCACAAACAGGTAAGGGAAGGTACATGCACAGGCAATTCATCCCCTCCCTGTTCACTCGCAGGGACCTTAATTCCGACCGATCAACTGTTAAGCTTGTGAACTGAGGAAGGGGTCTTCTTGCTAATAAATGATAAAAGCGTCGCTCTCGGCTTCATGGCCGGCTTCACCGGCGACGACATCGCGGAACTGATGAAGGGCTTTGGCTGCGGCGTCGATCTGATCAGGGTCGAAGAAGGCTTCTCCCGCATCAATGTAAAGCTCAAATCCGGCGAGGAGACCGAGATCAACGGACAGGGGCCGATCATCACCGCGGAGGATATCGGTAAACTATATGAAAAACTTGACGGCCTCGCTGCCGAAGACATTCTTGTGATCTCCGGGAGCGTTCCCGGATCACTCCCCCGCGACGTCTACGAGAGGATCATGCAGAGGCTCGAGGGAAAGGGGATCCGCATCGTCGTCGACGCCGAAAAAGATCTCCTTGTCGGGACGCTCCGCTGCCGCCCCTGGCTCGTCAAGCCCAATGAGCGCGAACTCGGAGATATCTACGGCGTCACGCTGCGCACGCAGGATGAAGTGATCCCCTACGCGAAGAAACTGCAGGAGGACGGAGCGAGAAACGTCCTGATCTCCATGGCCGGAGAAGGCGCAGTCTTTATCTCCGAAAACGGAGATGTACTCAGGAGTCCCGCTCCTGAGGGCACCCTTGTTAATTCCGTCGGGGCGGGCGATTCCATGGTGGCCGGATTTATAAGCGGCTATCTCGAGACCGGCGGATACCGGGAGGCGTTCCGCATGGGCATAGCCGCAGGCAGCGCCAGCGCTTTCTCCCCCGATCTCGCCACACGGCCCGAGGTGGAAGCCCTGCTTCAGACTTTCTGATCTTTATTCTGTCTCATCTTTACAAGTTTTTCGTAGATCTCATAGTTCTCCTGGTCAAAACAGCACATCACCACATGCATGACATAGCCTTTATGGTCGGAGAGCCAGCGCCCCACGGCGCCCATTGCGATCTCCGCGGCCTCCTCCTTGGGATATCCGTAGACCCCGGTGGAGATGTTGGGGAAGATAATGCTGTGAGCATTGTTCTTCATTGCAAGATCCAGAGAATTTCTGTAACAGGAGGCGAGGAGCTTCGGATCGTCCTCGTCTCCGTCGTAAATAGGACCCACAGTATGAATCACATATTTTGCCGGAAGATCATAGCCGCCGGTGATCTTGGCTTCTCCGGTATGGCATCCGTCCAGTTTCCTGCACTCCTCTAAAAGCCCGGGGCCTGCCGCTCTGTGGATCGCGCCGTCCACTCCGCCTCCTCCAAGGAGCGAGCAGTTTGCGGCATTTACAATGCAGTCAGCCTTCATCTTCGTGATGTCTCCCTTTGTCACCAGGATCCCGCTGCGGGAAGCCCTCTGCACCCGCGCCTCTACTTTGAGAATACTCGCGATCATCTCTCTTGTGAGAAAGAGCGGATTCTTCTCCGGATTGAGCACAACGCCCGCGATGTTGCCAGGAGCCTTGTTAGTTCCGGGCGCGTCGGAGACATACTGTTCCAAAGCCTGCCGGATCGTGGCAGCAAGAGCCGGATCCTTGGCGGACGAGCCGTTCTTGTATCTGTTCTCGCTCGTGTATGCGGCCTGCCAGTTCTTGCCGTCCTTCGTTGAGATCAGTTTCATCCTGATCGCTCTTCCCGCAGGTTTCCCATCGGACCCGTTAACTCTCACAGGCTGTACCGGAAACAGGACGTTCCCTCCGGCGTGCATTGCCTTTCTTAGTGCCTCCATGCACCGGACAAGCTTCTCTTTGCTTCTGTCCGCCGCAAATTCTTCAAGCGTTTTCTCCAGTTCCTCGCTGCCCGGGAATTTCGGCGCGTTCTTCTGAGCGGGAGGCGCCGGCCTTAGAGCTTCCTTCCACGCTTTCATTCTGGCGGGATCGTTCTCCCTTGCTTCACGGTCCTCCTCGAGTTTTCTGTCAAATCTGTCCAGAACTCCCCTCAGATCATCGGAGAGACGTTCTCTCGCCTCTCTTTTGAGTTCCTGCGGCACTCCGTAGAAGGCCTCCGCCATGCTGCCCGCTATGCAGGCAAGTGTGTCAGAGTCGCCGCCAAGAGACACCGCGAGGCGGATGACGCTCTCGAAGCTGTCGCCCTCGAGAAAAGCAATGATCGCCTCCGGCACTGTCTCCTGGCAGGATTCCACATGATGATATGTGGGCCTTATCATATCGCAGGTTCTTGTCAGATCATATCCGAACACCTTCGTGACCGTCGACCTGATCTCCTCCTTCGACGCGCCGTGAATCGCCATAAAGATCACTGCCGCCGTCGCCTGGGCTCCTTTGATCCCTTCAGGATGATTGTGGGACACTTCCGCTGTCACTGCGGCGATCTGGAGCATTTTCTGAAGGCTCTCCTGGCACAGCCAGGCGGCCGCCGACACCCTCATCGCGCTGCCGTTTCCGAAACTCCTGTACGGCTTGGGATCCTCCTCGTCCAGCCACATGCTGAAATTGGCCCCGTAGCCCGCGAAGGGATATCTCTTCCCGTATTTCTTCATAGCCTCGATGATCGACTTCTTCATCACGTCCTCTTCCGCGTCAATGCCGCAGTTCATAAGGCCCTCGGCTACCGCCAGAGTCATGATGCTGTCGTCCGTAAACTCCGATCTCTCCGAAAAGAGCTCGAAATCCGTCGTCTTTATATTATTCTGATCAAATTCATAAGGGCTTCCGATAATATCTCCCAAAATAGCGCCGTACATCAGTATTCTCCTCTCTCAAGAACATATCGTCTGACCGCCAGGGCCACTCCGTCATGCTCATTGTCCGTTGTCACATAGTCTGCGGCTTCTATGACCTCCGGTGCCGAATTTCCCATCGCCACCGACAGGCCCGCCGCTTTCATCAGGCCAAGGTCGTTGTTTCCGTCCCCCATAGCCATCACTTCCTCTCTGCGGCAGCCGAACATCTGCGCAAGGCTCAGCAGAGCTTCTCCCTTGTCCGCGTCACTTGAAGTGATCTCCAGGTCCGTCGGCCAGGGATAGATGATCCTGATCCCTTTGATTCCTTTCACGCGCTCAAGGACCCTGTCCTTTTCCTCCGGCGTGGCGCACATGATGGAAAGGTTTTCTATTGTCTCATTCCCGCCGAGTTCCTCATACAGATCTTCCACCTCAATGCGGCTTTTCTGCAGATAACTCAGCACGGGCGTCCTTTCAAACCGTTTCCACAGAAGTTCCCTTGTGCTCCTGTCATGGTATCCGTATCCTCCGGTAAAGAATTCCCGGATGATCCCTTCTCCTTCCGCGGCCCTGAGCGTCCTTTCCGCCGTTTCTCTCGGCATGCATCGCTCCCTGATCGGATGAGCGCCGGCGCGGTCCGTCGTGACCGCTCCGTTTGATGTGATGATATATCTTATGAAGGGAAGTTCCAGTATCTGCTCCGGTATTCCCGCCAGCGGACGGCCGGTCACCGGCACAACGATGACGCCGTTCTCAGCTGCCCCGGCCAGCGCCGCTCTGTTCTCTTCTGTAAGACGTTTATTCCTTGTCAGCAGTGTGCCGTCCAGATCCAGTCCGATCATTCTGATCATTTTTAAGCTCCTTTGCTTTTTTGCTCAGTATTTATTATTATACCATGCCCACTCCAAACATGATATAATCCAAATATCTATACGCCCTGCGCGTATTGTCTTTACATCAGTGAGAAATGAGTGAAATATATGGCAGTATTTACCCTCCCTGACACAAGGGATCTACTTAAATATCATACAAGGTGGAACGATCAGGCCCTCACGCCTTACATAGACGACCTGCTCGATCTGTGGGCGGAGAACGATGTTCACGGAGTCCTCGACGTCTGTATGCAGGGCCCCATGCTGACACGATTCGGTATCGTACCGGACGATATGAAGAGCGCCAGCAGGATCATGAAACTGGAGCCCCTCTACAGGTACATCTTCCTCCGCAAGGATATCAAGGTGTATCGAAGCGAAGGGCGCGTCTACATTGACGTTCCCTGGCAGCGCGACCCGGTCTGGCTCGGCGATCTTCTGACAAGCAGAGAATTCATTTCCTCCCAGGGGCTTCCTATCGCGATCGGAATGAATATTTACCGCGAATGCGTGATCCACGAACTGACGGAGATCCCCCATCTTCTGATTGGCGGTAATCCGAGCAGCGGCCTCGATGAATTTCTGGAGGGAGTCCTCTTAAGTCTCCTTGTCAAGCGCACTCCCGATGAAATCGAGCTCTTTTTGTGCTCCTCCGGGAATCTGGGATTTGATAACTACGCTGAACTTCCCTATTGTCATGTGATGAGCTCAGTCCGCAGCACCATGGCCATGCTATCTGAAATGAGCAGAGAGATCGACCTGCGGACGAACCTTCTGGTTAACGCAAGGTGCCGGAATATCTTCCAGTACAATGAGCGCGGAGGGAATCTCCGTCACAGGATCGTCCTGATCACTGAATACCAGCGTCTGTTCAATTCCAACAAACAGGCGGCAATGGCTTATATTCTGCGCATGACGGAATTCGCGGGGCCCTGCGGGATACATCTGATCCTGGCCTCTTCCAACCCCGCCTGCCTCCGCGGTCTGAGCGAGAGCTTTCCCGCGGTGATCAGTCTCAAGGTAAGAACGCCTCAGGACTCTGTATCCCTGCTTGGTCAAAGATGCGCCGAGTCCCTCCCCCGAAAGGGTTCCCTGTACTACCTGGACGGCAATGACCCGGATCCTCAGTACCTTCAGTGCGGAACGATCTCTCCCAGAGAAGTCCGGAGCGTCATAAACGCTCTGAGAAGCAATTATGTCAATATCAGGAAGCGCTCTATCTTTGACGAGATCGACGAGGAAGAGCCTGAAGAGAGAAAGCGCCCGTTTTCCAGAAAGCCCAAGATCCCGGTTGACGATTGACTTCTCCGGTCAATTATCAAAATAGTGGATAATGTGGACTAAATTGTGGAAAACAATTGTAAAATCTCCGAAATTCGCCGAATTTTCAAACAATTGACCATGTCAGTCGGGATTTCCGAGCATTACCGAAACAAATCGAGTAGGATGCTCCTACTCGATTGACCGTTGGCCGCCAAATACATCTTCGTGCAAGCACGAGATGTGCTTGGCGGCTTATCGCACAAAAAACCGCAATGGCTGTTGCCATTGCGGTTTCTTTCGTGGAGATAGCGGGATTCGAACCCGTGACCTCTGCGTTGCGAACGCAGCGCTCTCCCAGCTGAGCTATATCCCCAAATTTGCGGCTGCCCGATTATTATATTCGGACAGCCGTGAATTGTCAAGTATTTACTTACTCCATCAGATTATCTTCTGGGCTGTCTGAGGAAGGACGGGATCTCGACGTTGTCCTGTCTGCTCCTGGACGCGCTCGATGAAGAGCTTGTTCTGGAGCCCGCACTGCTTCTTGAACTCTGAGAGCTGCTTCTCTGAACGGAACTCTTGTAAGAAGACGCCTGGCTGCTGCTCTTGCGTGTGTTCTGCGCGCCGAAAGGATAATTGTTCATAGGAACTGTATCCTTGCTGCCGATACCGGTAGCGATGACAGTAACGTCGCAGGAATCCGTGTTGCTGTCGTCATACATAGCGCCGAAGATGATATTGACATCATCGCCTGCCTGATCCTGAACATAACTTGCCGCGTCGGAAGCGTCTGCCAGGGAGATATCGCCGGAGATGTTGATGATGACATCAGTAGCGCCGCTCACGGTTGTCTCAAGAAGAGGAGACTCGACTGCCATCTTAACAGCATCTGTTGCCTTTGTCTCGCCCTTGCCGTATCCGATACCGATATGCGCAACGCCCTTGTCTCTCATGACAGTCTGCACATCCGCGAAGTCCAGATTGATGATAGAAGGAACATTGATCAGATCCGTGATGCCCTGAACGGACTGCTGAAGAACTTCGTCCGCTTTCTTGAGCGCCTCGGGAAGGGTAGTCCTGCGGTCCATGATCTCAAGAAGTCTGTCGTTAGGGATAACGATCAGAGTATCAACGTTCTCCTTGATGTTCTCGATACCGACGAGAGCTCTCTGCATACGGCTCTTAGCCTCAAAGCTGAAAGGCTTTGTAACTACGCCGACTGTGAGGATGCCCATTTCTTTCGCGATCCTTGCAACGACAGGAGCTGCACCGGTTCCTGTGCCGCCGCCCATACCGCAGGTAACGAATACCATGTCCGCACCCTTGAAAGCCTGTGCGATCTCATCGGCGCTCTCTTCCGCTGCCTTCTGGCCAACCTCCGGATTCGCACCGGCGCCAAGGCCCTTCGTCAGCTTCTCACCGATCTGCAGGAGTCTGGGTGCTCTGCAAAGATTCAGAGCCTGAACATCTGTATTAACTCCGATGAATTCCACACCTATAACATCTACATCCACCATTCGGTTAACAGCGTTGTTGCCTGCACCGCCAACGCCAACGACTATAATCTTGCAAGCCGGTTCCGTATCATTTGTCTTGATTTCCAGCACGGTTGGCCCCTCCTTATTCTTAAAAAATAATAACCACGTAAATAATAATACAATCGAACCTTGAAATAATCAATGGATGTTTATTTTTTTTTACAAAATTATTTCAAGATAATGTTTTGGTCCGCCGAAGTATAATTTGTCATGTCGATCGTACCGCTTCGCCCCTCCAGATAGGGATAGATCTGGGATATCTTCGATATTTTGAGTTCGAAATCGGTCTTTCCCAGCTGCACCTTGATCAGGTCAAAGTACATCACTATATTTCCTGCCTTTGTCAGCGCGATGCAGTCTACCTTCATATCGTATTTTCTGAGCGTCTGAAGGGCTTCCAGCACCATAGAAAGGCCCAGTTCGTTGTCAGCCGCCATTTTCCTGCCTTTTTCCGCCTCTGTTACAGAGATCCCTGTCACGAAAGTGGCGTTTTTCACCACGAGCGGGGAGCTTTCCAGGATGATCCCGTCCGTCGAAAAGTAAATGTTCCTTCCGGTATAAGGAATAAATCCGCCTATATCCATGTCCTTGACAGTGATGCGGATCGCATCATAAGACTCGAGGCTGACCTTGACGCTCTCCTCAAAAGGGATCTGCGGAGCGAAAGGCGTCATATACAGCGCCGTCAGAAAAACGGTATTGTGGCGCAAAAAGGAGTCGTCGCTTATCACCTGCTCCGCGATCTCCTCGCTGGTATACAGGGAATTTCCGCTTACATACACCTTTTTCACGGTACATCCGAAGGAAAGACCGCAGACCACTCCCGCGATGACAGCGCTGACAAGCAGAAACAGAAGCCACGCCTTAAGGCTCTCGGCTTCCTCTCCATCATCCTCGTCGTCCTCATCTTCTTCGTAGTCCTCGTCTTCGTCCTCTTCGAAGTACTCATCATCCTCGTTGTCGACAAAGGTTTCGTCGATCACAGCTGAGGCTGCCGGAGTATCAGACTCGTCGGTCTCAGCTTCAGCTGCCGGCGCATCAGACTCGTTAGTCCCGGCTGATGCCGCAGGTTCATCGGCCTCGTTAGTCACAGCTGAGGCTGCCGGCGCATCAGCCTCGTCGGTCCCGGCTGATGCCGCAGGTTCATCGGCCTTGTCGGCCTCAGTCTCTGCCTGCGTCATATCATTTCCGGTTTCTGTTGAGGCACTGTCGGGTATTTCCATATTCTCTTTATTTTCTTCAGGTTCTGCAGTCTGCCCCATAATCCTCCGAGATTATAATAAATATCTGTCTTTTCAGCTAACTCTCCATCCGCCTCAGATCCTCTTCGGGAAGACCCCTTGCAACGCTCAGGACAATCCCGATCTCACTCAGCAGAAAGAAGACGGACGATCCCCCGTAACTGATAAAAGGGAGCGTGACGCCCGTATTGGGAATCGAGTTGGTAACGACCGCGATGTTGAGGATCACCTGCACAGAGATATGGGTGATCACACCTACGACCAGCATACCTCCGTAGAAATCATCAGAACTGTTTGCGATCACCATGAATCTCCAGAGCAGGAGCACGAACATGAGCATAATGCTGATAGCGCCAAAAAGCCCCAGTTCCTCGCATATGATCGAGAAGATCATGTCATTCTGCGCCTCGGGAATAAATCCCAGTTTCTGCATGCTCTGTCCCAGGCCTTTCCCGAAAATACCTCCGGAGCCGATCGCGTAGAGCGCCTGTATTGTCTGATATCCCTTTCCGCTGGCATAAGCCTGAGGATCCAGCCATGCCAGGATTCTCTCTCCTCTGAAACCGAGGGAGTTCGTGTCCGCGGTATTTACGATCACTATGACCAGCGCTCCCGCCGCAACTATGACCAGCGCCCCCAACACGAAGTATTTGAGGTAGTCAGGCGCCGCGACAAAGCACATTCCATATACGATCGCGACGACTATGATCGCCGAACTCAGATTGTCCGTGATCCTCCACAGCATGACCGCGACCACGGTGCCCGGGATCATTGTGATAATAAATCCCCTCAGCGTGCGCAGATTCTTCCTCCCAAGCCTCTCGATCATCATGGCGCTGAAAATGATAACGCCGATCTTTGCCACCTCCGCCGGCTGCAGCTGCATGGGAAGTCCGGGTATTCGGATCCATCTCTTGGCTCCGTTTACCTCCATGCCGAACGGAATGACCAGAAGGATCAGTCCTATCGAGACAAAATATGCCAGGACAGACAGCCTTTTCCACACAGTGTAGGGCACTGACGAGACCCAGGTCATCAGGACCAGGCCGAAGATCGTAAAGATCAGCTGCCTCTTCAGGTAGTAAGCAGAATCACCGTGGTCGACGCTCGCCTCATAAGAACTCGCCGAGTAAAGCATTACCAGTCCGAAAGCCAGAAGAAAAAGGACAATGAAAAGAAGACTGTAATCAAGCAGTCCTCTTCTCCTACCAAATCTTTCTCTTAATCTGTCACTTAAACGCCAAAAAAATCCAACCATTATAATACAGCGCTTTCTCTATTTTGACCACACAAATTTCAGGCCCAGATCCCCAGAAGTGCGACTGAGCTCAGAATAACCGTCACTATTGTAAAGACGGCGACCACCTTTACTTCCGACCATCCGCCGAGCTCAAAGTGATGATGGATGGGCGCCATACGGAAGATTCTCTTGCCGTGTGTCTTCTTGAAATATGCCACTTGAATGATCACGGATACCACTTCAATAAAGTAAATGAATCCGACGATCGGAATGAAAAGCGGAAGCTGCAGCAGGTAAGCCATCGCCGTGACAAACCCGCCCAAGGCCAGCGACCCCGTATCTCCCATAAAGACCTTCGCGGGATTCGCGTTGTAGATCAGAAAACCGAGCAGCGCACCGATCATCGCTCCGCCGGCCGCGGCGGCTCCGGAACCGGAAAAGGCAGCGGCGATCGTAAAGAACAGAGCTGTCGCGATCGTAACGCAGCTGGCAAGTCCGTCTACGCCGTCGGTAAAGTTCGTCCCGTTGACAGTGGCCACTGAAATAAACAGAAAAGCCGGGATATTGAGGAATTTGAGGTCCAGATAGACGCCGGGCGCAAACGGCGCCTTCATTGTCAGCGGAATCGCGTTGATCTTCGTGATATAGAGCGCAAACAGCAGCGCGATCACGATCTGAAGCGCCATTTTCTGTTTGGCGCTCAGGCCGTCCGACTTTTTCTTAACTACCTTGAGGTAGTCGTCAATAAATCCGACCAGTCCGAAACCGATCGAGAGGATCAGTACCGGGATCACTTCGGAGCTTCCTGTTCCGGGAAGAAAACAGGCGATTATGCAGGCTGCCGCAAGTCCGAGAAGGATCATGATCCCTCCCATATTCGGCGTGCCGGTCTTGCTCAGATGGCTCTGCGGCCCGTCGGTTCTCTCCGTCTGGCCCGCCTTGACCCTGCGGAGAAACGGGATCAGATATCTTCCCGAGACCGCGCTCACTGCAAATCCCGCAAGAAGAGGCGCAATAATACCGATAAAAACCATTCCGCTTTGCATAAATCCTTTTCCTTCTTTCTATAAAGGTCCGTTGCATACTTACTGGTAAGGTTCGCCCAGATCCCACTTATCCGAGGGCTCGTCTCCCGTGTAAGTGACTTCAAGGCCCCACTCTTCGAGTTCTTCCCTCTCTGCGTCAGTGACAGGTTCCGACATGTAGATTCCCATGTAAGGGAGCACTTCCGTAAGAATATTTCTTACGATCTCCGTCGCGAAAGTAGGGTCGTCCTGTCCGTCTACGTTAGGTCTGTCCACAACGACATAGCAGCAGATCTGGGGATCCTCCGCCGGGGCGTATCCGATGAAGGAAACAACGTATTCTCCGTTATCGCGGGGAAGAGTCTCCGCTGTACCGGTCTTTCCGCCGATCCTGTATCCCGCAGGCCTTGCGGAAAATCCTGTTCCGTTATGGCCCTCAACTACCTGGATCGTGTACTCCCGGATCAGTTCACTGGTCGATTCCGAGACAGTCTTCTTTAAAACCCTCGGTTCGATCGTCTTGAGTGTCACGCCCGACGGGCTTGTGATCTTCTTTACGACATGCGGTTCATAGTAATTGCCGCCGTTGATCAGGGAGCAGAAGCCGGACGCCAGCTGGATCATCGTGCAGTCGAAGTTCTGTCCGAATGAGTTCGTGGCCAGCATTGAGTCTGTCATAGTGGAATCAGAGACAAACTGGTCTGTTCTCGCTTCATCAGCGAGATCGATCCCCGTCTTAAGCCCGAAATTATATACATTCTGGAACTTTGTGAAGAATTCCTTGCCGATCTTCTCGGCCATCTGCATCAGACATACGTTGCAGGACCACTCCACAGCCTGTCCCACAGTAAACCATCCGTCGCCGTCAACGTTGTGGCATTTGATTTTGAAGCCGTCGATCATCAGATAGCCGCCGCAGAAATACATATCATCCGGTTTCACCGTTCCGGTGTCAAGTCCCATAGCGACCGTAAACGGCTTCGCGGTGGATCCCGGCTCATAGTAATCACTGATACAGAAGTTTCTCCACAGTGCGTTCAGATATCTGGGCTTATCCTCTTCCGACATCAGCAGTATGTCCTTGTAGGTGAGATAGGCGTCCGTCGGTGCGTCGTTAGCGTCCAGCTTGGGCATACCCCACAGGGCCGCCAGGTCAGACGGATGATTCAGGTCAAAAAAGGGCGTGCCAGCCATCGCCAGGATCTCGCCGCTGTTGACGTCCATGACAATGCAGCCGACATTATTGCTGCCAAGCCCCTCGTGTTCGAGGCTTCTGTATTCATCGTTGTGCTTCTGCAGATACTTCTGGACAATACTCTGAATGTTCGCGTCCAGAGTGAGGATAAGGTTGTTGCCGTCCTTAGCCTCGATCATGGTCTCTTCGATATTGAGCGCGTCGTCAAGATAACCGTACCTTCTTCCGATCGTTCCGTTGAGAGTGTCGTTGTAATACTCCTCAAGGCCGCCGGTACCGATATTGCCGGTCCCCGAAAAACCGAGGACGTCGCACGCCAGCTCGTTGTGCGGATAGATCCTCGAATAGCCGCTCTCGAACCAGATGCCTTTTATATTGCTGTATACTCTCTGCGCGGCGGGAACATTAGCCTTCTTTTCCGCTTCAATACCTTTCTCAACTTCTTCGAGGTAATCCTTCCTGTCCTGATAGCTGAGATTCTTGAGCGCAATATAGTACTGCGAGGAGGCGTGATTCGTAATATACTCCCTGATCCTGCTTCTGTTAACGCCCAGTTTCTCCAGAGCGTCCAGAGTAGGCTCCATATAGATATCCTTCTCCAGGATCGCCTTCGAGTCCACGATCACGTTATATACCAGCTGGCTGTCAGCAAGCACTGTTCCGTTGCAGTCTATGATCTTTCCCCTCTTAAAGGGTATGATCTGGTTTGCATAGGCCTGCTGTGAGAGGACCTGCATAGAGTATGCCTGTCCGTTGTCCCTGTTGACCAGGAATAATCTTACCCCTAATCCGATGAAAGCCAGCAGTACTATGGCTAATAGTACTACCAGCTTTCTCTGCATACTAATAGTGAATCGTTTTATTCCTCCGCGAGTATTCTTTCCATCTACTACTCTGTTTTTTCTCACTTTGATTCCTTCAATCCGTAAAAAGTCACAGAGGCAGTACCTGCTGCCCGATCAATTATCCAAATCGGCGATCTGATGGACTCTGTCGCCTTTGGTCTCAGAGTATACCACAATCTGGTCCTGATTGGCATACTTCATTCCAAATTCTTCAATTGCTATTCTTCTGATCTCTTCAAGATCCACGTTTCCGACGATCTCATTGTAGACTTCATTGTTGGAAGCGCGCATCTCTGTTAGCTGGGATTCCAGCGAAGAGATCTGCTTATTCGTGTCCGATATATCCGCTTTGAGTTTGATATACCCGACAAGGCTCAGCGTAAGCACTACCACCAGCGAAGCCAGAAACATCGCGTACCTGCGGTTCATCTGCATGGCGTGTTCCCTGCTCCTGCGGGCCACCATTCTCAGATCGGCGTTGCTCCTGTGCGTTTCCTCCTGGGATATTTCCGACCAGAAATCATCCGGCGCGGCTGTTCCGTTAATAAAGGAGCGCCTGTCGCCTGCAAAGGAGCCGTGATATATGCTGTCGCTCTGCCTGTTATTCTTTCTGTTACGGTTTGATCCACGTGTAGCTCTGACCATGTCCGCCTCCAATGTTATCTGTTCGTCTGTTCCGTACTGATGTCTTATTTATTTCTTCTCGAACACCCGCAGCTTCGCGCTGGCTGAGCGTCTGTTCACCTTCAGTTCTTCCGCGCCGGGCGCGATCGCCTTGCGGGTGACCACTCTTCCCTTCGATTCCCTGCCGCATACGCAGACCGGAAATTCCGGCGGGCAGATGCAGGGCTTTTCGTTTCTCTTAAACGCGTTCTTGACAATGCGGTCCTCCAGCGAGTGGAAAGTGATCACACAGAGTCTTCCTCCCGGTTTCAGAAGATCGATCATCGTGTCCAGAGAATCTCTGAGCACATCCAGTTCCCTGTTGCAGGCGATACGGATCGCCTGAAACGTCCTCTTGTCAGGATTGCCGCCCTTCTCCCTCATCTTCGCGGGTATCGACGCCCTTATCACTTCACTGAGGTCGCCGGTTGTCTCAAGAGGGCTCTTCTCCCGCCTTCGCACAATGTTCGCGGCTATTCTTCCTGCGCAGCGCTCCTCTCCGTATTCTCTGAGGATCCTCGCGATATCCTCCTGAGACCAGGTATTGACGATCTCCCTGGCAGTGAGCGCGCTGCTCTGATCCATTCTCATATCCAGCGGCGCGTCCGTTCTGTACGTGAAGCCTCTCTCGGGATTATCCAGCTGATAGGAGGACACCCCCAGGTCCAGAAGGATGCCGTCCACCGCGCTGATGGAAAGGTCTTCAAGCACCTCCGCGATATGTTCGTAATTGTCATGAACTATCGTCACCTGATCTTCGAAACAGCTGAGCCGCTCTCCGGCCGCCCGGATGGCGTCCGTGTCCTGATCGATACCGATCAGTCTCCCCCCGGACGTGAGCCTCTCCAGTATATGGTAGGAATGTCCGCCGCCTCCGAGGGTCCCGTCTACATATATTCCGTCCGGCTTTATCGCCAGATTATCCAGGACTTCCTTAAGAAGTACCGATGTGTGTTCAAATTTCAAATCCGTTCCCCAGCATCTCTTCAGCTATATCGTTGATCTCATCGCTGGACATATTCTCTTCCCAGGATCCGCGGCTCCATATCTCGATCCTGGAGCCTACGCCCACGAGCACAACATCCTTGTCGATCCCGGCGGCCTCCCTCAGGTTCCCCGGTATCAGGACGCGTCCCTGTCTGTCGGCTTCCGCCTCATTGGCGCCGGAGAGGAAGAAACGCACCAGCTGTCTCTGTTTTTTCACATTATAGGGGAGGCTGTTCAGGCGGGAGACGAACTTCTCCCAGTCCTCCATTGTATAAATGCACAGACAGGGATCCAGGCTTCGCGTTATCACGAACCTGTCTCCCAACGCCTCTCTGAACTTGGATGGAATGATCAGTCTCCCTTTTCCGTCAAGAGAATGACTGTATTCTCCCATGAACATGTTGCACTTCCCTCCACTTTGCACCACTTTTCTACACAATCATACCAAGCGGTCTGCCCTTTTTCAATAGTTTGAGAAAAATTAAGCGTACACAAAACAGAGGGTGCCTCTCAGCCCCATTCCCAATATTCCCTGCAGCTGTTCCCGCCGCGGGACCTTATCCTTACTGTTGCAGCCGTCCCGGCGCGGCTTTCATCAATTCACGCCGCCCGCTCCGGCCTTCTCTCTTTCTCTGATCCTGAACCGGATGATCAGTTCCGCGCAGATTGCGGCTCCTGCCATAGCCAGCCCCAGTACCATGGAAACCGGGATGCTTGTCCCCGTTATGTAGAGCTGATCGGTCCTTATAGATTCGATCAGCGCTCTTCCGATCCCGTAACCGGCAAAATACAGAAGGGCGATCTCCCCGTCGAACTTCTTGTGCTCCAGATAGAGCAGAAGAAATACCAGGATAGCCAGATTCCATAATCCCTCATATAAAAATGTGGGATGCACCTGTATATAATTGGTCCCCTCAGTCATGTGAGCGGCGATCGACGCGGAAATGTCCCGCTCTCTCACCATGCTCACCGGGATCCTCATGGCCAGAAGGTTATTCGTGTATTCCCCGAAGACCTCCCGGTTGAAGAAATTTCCCCATCGGCCCAGTATCTGCCCGACGAGCAGTCCGTACATCACATAATCAAGGATCAGCGGAAATTTCTGCTTCTTTATCCTGCAGTAGATATAAAGCGTGAGCACTCCGGCGATGATACCGCCGTAAATGGCCAGTCCGCCTCCGCGCAGGTTCAGTATCTGGATGGGATCGTCTTTGTAGTAGTCCCACATAAAGATCACATAGTAGATCCTGGCTCCCATTATGCCGAAAATGAGCAGAGGAGCCGCCAGGTCCCAGATCACGTCCGGATCAGTCCCCGTCTTCTTCGCGATCCTCGCCGCCAGCGACAGGCCGAGGATCATGCCCAGTCCGATCACAATGCCGTAGAGCGCGATGCCGAAATTGCCGATCATGATGGTCTTGGGGACATTTCTCAGGTAGATCCCAAGATTCGGAAACGCTATATCCATATCTCCCATCATATCCGCCATATTTCTGTCCAGACTCCTTCGCTATTTTATATTTCTTGTACTATGATAGCACAAGATTTTGCAGTTAGCGGATTTTTCTATTCTTAAAATTTGCTAAATTTTACCCCGTATTTTTCCAAATTTTTTACCCTTTCGGTTGCTGATTTGCATTGACAAGACACAATTTATGGTGTCTATCCCAAAAAACGGCCAAAATATTGATTTTGGGCACATCTCCCGCCAGTCCAACGGTAAAATCCGACAATTGTCCATGATTTCCGACACTTTTCCGTCGCCTTCTCCCGCGGCCTGAAAATTGGCATAAAAACGCCCCGCCGGCTGTGCCGGCAGGGCTGCTGGTTCATATTCATTTTTCTCAGACATTGAATCTGAAGAGGATCACGTCTCCGTCCTTGACCACATAATCCTTTCCTTCTATCCCGACAAGTCCCTTCTCGCGCGCCGCGGACAGGGAACCGAGCTCCAGGAGCACTTTGTAGTTGACGACTTCGGCTTTGATGAAGCCGCGCTCGAAATCCGAGTGGATCTTTCCCGCTGCCTGGGGAGCCTTTGTGCCGATCTTAATGGTCCAGGCCCTGGTCTCGTCCTCTCCCGCTGTAAGGAAACTCATAAGACCAAGTGTTCTGTAGCTGGCGCTGATCAGCTTGTCGAGGCCTGCCTCTGTCACGCCAAGATCCTCCAGGAACATGGCACGCTCATCGTCGTCGAGCTCAGCAATCTCTGCCTCGATACTTGCGCAGATCACAAAAACTTCGCTGCCGGTCTGCGCCGCGTATTCGCGCACTTTCTGCACGCCGGCGTTGCTTGCTCCGTCGTCCGCGAGGTCATCTTCGGAGACATTGGCGGCATAGATCACGGGCTTGTCTGTCAGTAGATTGTAAGTCTGCATCCACTTCTCTTCGTCTTCCGTGAGATCCTCGAGAAGGGAGGCGGGCTTTCCGCTCTCCAGGTGTTCCTTGAGACGCTTAAGGAATACCATTTCCTTTCCGGCTTCCTTATCCATCTTGGCTGTGCGCGCCACCTTGGAAATACGGCGTTCCAGCACTTCGAGGTCGGCAAAGATCAGTTCAAGGTTGATCGTCTCAATGTCGCGCAGAGGATCTACACTTCCGTCCACATGGATGACATTGTCGTCGTCGAAGCACCGCACAACATGGACAATGGCGTCCACTTCCCTGATATTGGCCAGGAACTGGTTGCCGAGTCCCTCGCCCTTGGAAGCGCCTTTGACAAGACCAGCTATATCGACAAATTCGATAACGGCAGGCGTCACCTTTTTGGAATGGTACATCTCGCCCAAAAGGCGGATCCTCTCATCCGGCACGGGAACGATCCCCACATTGGGATCGATGGTGCAGAAAGGGTAGTTGGCCGATTCCGCTCCCGCCTTCGTAAGCGCGTTGAACAGTGTGCTCTTCCCTACATTGGGAAGCCCGACGATGCCTAATTTCATTTTGCTCTATATCTCCTTAACAAGTGATTTTTACAGCTTTCTCCCGCTCTTTTTTGAATAATCGGGCTTTCTGCCCTTTAATTCTTCAAACAGTTCGCTGTAATTCTTATAGCGGATCCTGCTGATCTGCCCCGCTTCGAGGGCGTCGCGGACCGCGCAGCCCGGTTCTCTCATGTGGACGCATCCGTCAAACCGGCATTTTCCCTCATACTTTTCGAATTCGGGATAGTACAGGCGCAGATCCTCAGGCTCCATATCCATCAGATACAGCGAGGTGAAACCGGGAGTATCCACAAGATAACTCTCCTCTTCGCCCGCCAGCAGTTCCACATGCCTGGTAGTATTCTTCCCTCTCTTGATCTTCCGGCTGAGCTCTCCCGTCTCCATCCGCGCTCCCGGACAGATCGTATTAATCAGCGTCGACTTCCCCACGCCGCTCGGACCTGTCAGGACCGTGGTCTTTCCTTTAAGGATCTCTCTGAGTTCCTCCAGTGTATCCGGGGAGAGCACGCTCACAAAGAGCACCCTGCATCCGCAGGACTCATAAGTCTCCCGAAGTTCCCGGATCTCCTCCTGCGTCGCCAGATCCTGTTTGTTGAAGCACAATATGGATGGCAGGTTCTTCTGGTTCATCGTGATCAGGAACCTGTCCAGCATGTTGTAGCTCGGCGCAGGATGCGTGATGGCAAAAATCAGAAGCGCCTGGTCTACGTTTGCCACATTAGGCCTTACAAGTTCGTTCCTTCTCGGAAGGAGGCGGATCACATTTCCCTCCATGGGAACGCTTACAGTATCCGTGATCTCGATCTCAACGTCGTCTCCTACCAGAGGTTTGACGCCAAGCGCGCGGAATACGCCTCTTGCCCGGCACCTGTAAATGTTGTCCCCCGTATGGACTTCGTAAAAACCGGCAATACTTTTGATGATCTTACCCTTCATAGTAATCTCTTCTCTATCAGTTCTCCGGTGTAAAAGTCAGATCCCTGGTGATCGTTCTCTCCTCGGTCCTCTCGACCGTTCTCGTCACTTTTTTGGTGGTGCTGCCGGCAGTTTCACCGTTATCAGCCGCGGCAGCGCCCGTAATGCCTTCCTGAGGCGTTTCCGTCGTCTCCTCCTCGGTAACCGGCACCTCTTCCTCCACAGTCTCCACAATAGTGACTTCGTAGTCCATGGTCAGTGTTCCGTACTCGGAAGTAATTCCTGTACATCCCATTCTGTAAGGGAAGGCGGAAGTTGTTGTATCAAGAAGCTTCTGGCCGTCTTCAGTCACGATCACGATATGCACGGATGTGCCGGCTTTATAATCCGGATCCTCACTGTTGGTAGGCGCGGAAATATCCGCGGAATAACTGTAAGTCTGCTGTCCCGCGATATCGAAATTGACTGCAGTACCTTCTTCGATCGTCGTACCGGGCTCGACATCCTGTGAGATGACAAGTCCTCTGTTGTCCGGATCGGAGTCGATGATCGTCCTGACATTGCCTGCCTTAAGGCCAAACGCGTTGAGCGTATTTCTCGCTTCCTGCTCGGTCATTCCAAGGAGCCTCGGCATCTCTACCTTGCCGGTCATGTCCGGACCTACGCTGACTGTGATCGTCACATAGGAGCCTCCGTCGGCCTGCTCGCCGCCTTCCGGATCCTGACTGATCACGTGTCCTTCTTCAACTTCCTCGCTGCTGGCCTGCGCGATATTTACATTAAATCCTGCTTCGGTCAAAAGATCGACCGCCTCATCTTTAGTAAGTCCCACTACGGAAGGGATCTTCGATCCGCTGTTTCCGCACACTGTAAGGACAACAGTTGTTCCCACAGGAACCTGCGTGCCTTCCTCAACACTGGATCGCATTACGATGCCGACAGTAAACTTGTCGGACTCCTCATAGGTAAGCTCCGGAATCAGCCCTTCCTTCACCAGCGCGGATCTCGCTGCCGAGGCGTCAATACCCACCACGTTGGGCATGACGACCATCTCCTCGGTCATAGCCGTCTTATCGTCCTTCTTGCCGCTTCCGGGCAGGATTCCCGTTCTTCCTCCGATGATCATGACCAGGATCACGCCTATGATGGCCACCGCAAGGATCGCAAGGATCGCGGCGATCCTGTCCATGGAATGCTCCTGCTCTTCCACATCGTCTTCGTCATCGTCGAAGTCTACTTCTTCTTTGACCTTTTTTACGACCTTTGTCGGTCTGCGGATCACATCGTCCTCAGTATCAGCCTCTGCAGCGTCGCTCTCCTGTCTGTTCTTCACGCCCTGCTTGATCTGCTCTTTCTCTTCCTCTGTGAGCATGCGGGTGCTGCCCATATCGTTGGGATCGTAGCGCTTTACAAAATCCCCGTCCGGATTGCTGATCGACATCTTGAGATCCGCGGCGAGTTCCTGCATATTCTGATAGCGCCTGTCCGGGCTCTTCTCACAGCATTTGAGGACGATCTGGTCCACGCTGTAGGGAATGTCCGGATTGATCTTGCGCGGAGAAGGCATAGGCTCCTGAATGTGACGGATCGCGATCGCCACTGTAGTCTCTCCGTCAAAAGGCACTTCGCCCGTCAGCATCTCATAGAGCGTCACACCCAGAGAATAGACGTCGCTCTTCTCATCGCTGAAGCCGCCCCTTGCCTGTTCGGGCGAGGTGTAATGGACAGATCCCATGACATTGGATGTGATCGTGTCGCTTGTGGCAGCCTTCGCGATTCCGAAGTCAGTGACTTTCACCTTTCCGTCTCTGGAAATTATGATATTCTGGGGCTTGATGTCTCTGTGTATGATATGGTTTCTGTGAGCGACTTCAAGGCCCATGGAAACCTGCAGAGCGATCGTAACGGCTTCCTTGTAGCCGAGCCGTCCTCTCTTTGCGATATAATTCTTGAGAGTGATCCCGTCCACCAGTTCCATTACGATATAGTAGATCCCCTTTTCCTCGCCTACGTCGTAAACATTGACGATATTAGGGTGCATCAGGCCTGCTGCCGCCTGCGCCTCTACACGGAATTTCGAAACGAAATTGGCGTTCTCCGAAAACTCCTGTTTGAGCACCTTGACTGCCACGTAGCGGTTCAAAGTGTGGTCTTTGGATTTATATACATCTGCCATACCGCCGGTCCCGACTTTTTCAAGGATCTCATAGCGGTCTGCGATCAACATACCGATCTTAATCATGTTCTACCTCCACTTCCAAGGAATACTACCCGTACAGAACGACCTGCCCCGTCATAAACGGGTGTGTTCGCCGTCCCTGTCCCCGGAAGTGTCAATCAGTATTACCGAGATATTGTCCTTTCCGCCGGCCCTGTTGGCAAGCGCGATCAGGATCGCAGCCTTTTCTTCGAGAGATTTGCTGCCCGAGAGCACACTCTCGATCTCCATGTCGTCGATCATGGTAGTAAGTCCGTCCGAGCACATGAGGATCAGCCCGCATTCCGAGAGCGGAATTCTGAAGAAATCCACTTTCATCTCATCTTCCGCACCGATCGCCCTTGTGATCACATTTCTCTCAGGGTGGATCCTGGCGGTTCTTCTGTCCAGCGTGCCGGCTCTCACCATCTCCTCCACAAGGGAATGGTCGATCGTGATCTGTCTGAAGCCTTTCTCTGTGTAATTATAAAGGCGGCTGTCCCCGACATTGGCGACGAGAAGCTCATCCCCGCAGACCGTGCAGCACACAAGCGTAGTGCCCATGCCGTAATATTCCCTGTGTCTTGCGGCTGTCTGGCGTATCTTCGTGTTGGCCAGTTCAAACGCTTCCCGCAGGAGCTGCTCAGGCTCCTCGCCGACAGATGATGACACATGGTTCACCACCGTCTCAACTGTGAGCTTCGAGGCGAGATCTCCGGCTCTGTGCCCTCCCATGCCGTCCGCGACAAGATACAGGCACGACAAAGGACCCAGCGGAAGATCGCTGGAAAAAACATAGTCCTGATTCATCTCTCTTCTGAGTCCGATATCAGTTATGGAAAAAGACTGCGGCATAACTACTCTCCTGCATTATCAGACACGGTTTCCTGTTTCTGATCCGTCAGATGCCTGTGTCTTAACTGACCGCAGGCACCGTCGATATCTCGTCCCAATACTCTTCTAATACTAACATTTATACCCCTTTTTTCAAGTTTTTTCTCAAATGCGCGCACCCCTTCATCCCGGGTCTGCAGGTATCCCCGCTCCTTTACCGGATTGACCGGAATGAGGTTGATATGCGCCTTGAGGGGTCTTGCCAGTTCCGCCAGCATCTGCGCGTCCTGTGCGCTGTCGTTGACGTCCCGGATCAGGCTGTACTCAAATGTTACCTGCCTTCCTGTCCGGTCAAAATAGTACCGGCCCGCATCCATCAGTTCCGCGATCGAGTACTGATTGGCAATGGGCATGATCTCCCTGCGCTTTTCATCCGTGACAGCGTGAAGGGAGAGGGCGAGCGTAATGGACAGGTTCTCTTTTGCCAGGTCGTAGATCCTCGGAACGATCCCGCAAGTGGACACTGTGACATTTCTCTGGCTGATATTGAGTCCGTTCTCATCCGTGAGAAGATGGAGGAAGCGCACCAGATTGTCATAGTTGTCAAGAGGCTCCCCGGTTCCCATTACGACGACGTGGGAGATCCTCTCCCCGGTCACTCTGCGGATCTCGTAGATCTGCTCGAGCATTTCCGAAGGCGTCAGGGACCTGTACAGGCCGTCCAGGGTGGAGGCGCAGAATCTGCATCCCATTCGGCATCCCACCTGGGAGGAGATGCAGACGCTGTTTCCGAATTTGTAGCGCATGAACACGCTTTCCACCAGCGAGTCGTCCCCCATGGCGAAGAGATATTTCTGCGTCCCGTCCAGCTTTGAGACCTGCCGGTCGATCATTCTCGCCGTCGTAAGAGGGTACTCTTTGCTGAGCCGCTCTGCCATGACCTTCGGGATATTGGTCATCTCTTCGTAGTTCCTGACAAGACTCACATGCATCCACCGGTAGAGCTGCTTCGCCCTGAAGGCCGGAAATCCGTTTTCCTTCATGACGCCGGCAAGTTCTTCTATTGTCATGGACTTGATGTCCCTTGTAGTCTCCTGCATTATGTCTCCTCTTGATCATCCGGCTTTATTTTGACAAATCTTGCCAGGAAAAAGCCGTCCGTACCATGCACATGGGGCAAAAGCTGAAGCTGATTTCCCCTGATCCCCGGGACTGTATCGGGCAGATAAGGGGCGAGCGGATCCGGGCGCAGTCCCATTTCTTTCTCAATGAACTCCGCGATCTCCCCGTTTTCTCCTTTATTGATCGTGCATGTGCTGTAGATAAGTACGCCGCCCTCCTTCAGATAAACAGCAGCGCTCCTTAGTATACTCTTCTGAAGCTGAGCCAGTTCCGTGAGCTGCTCCGGCGTCACGTGATACTTAATATCTCTCTTGCGCCCTATGACGCCGAGTCCTGAGCACGGGAGGTCGCACAGGAGGACATCCGCCTTCCCTGCCTCCTCCGGAACCGGGATCAGCGCGTCTCTCTGCGCTACAACGACGTTGGGCAGATGCATCCTCCGGACATTCTTGAGGATCTGCGCCGTCTTCCCTTTGCTTAGGTCGAAAGCGTGCACTTTCCCCGTTTCTGTCCCACCGGCTGAGCCGGCCAGAAGCTTCGAGGCGCAGTGCATGGCCTTCCCTCCGGGCGCCGCACATACATCGTATACTGTCTCGCCGCCCGCAAGACCTGCCGCTTCCGCAACCATCATGGAGCTCTCATCCTGCACTGTCCACAAGCCTTCCCTGTATCCAGGAAGTTCCTGGATACTGTCAGTGCCGGTAAGCTCATAGCAATATGGCAGATATTGTCCCTTTACGGCCTTCACGCCCTTTTCGGACATCTGCGCCAGGATCTCTTCTCTTCGCTCCTGACTGCACCGGTCATCGAATCGGATCGCTACCGGACGCACTTTGAGCAGTGCTTCGAGGAGCTTCTCCGTCTCCTCTTCGCCAAGCTGCTCCCGCCACATACTGACGATCCACTCAGGCATTGAAAACCTGCGGGAGAGAGATCCTGTATCGGAGAGATCCCCGGTTCCCGGCGCGCTGTCAGCTGCGAGTTTCCCTGCCTCCTTATCCCGCGCAGCACTGCGCAGAAGCCCGTTCACAAATCCCGAGAGTTCTTTCTTGCCATACTTTTTTGTGAGTTTGACTGCCTCATTGCAGGCGGCGGAATCCGGGACCGAGTCCATGTACAGGATCTGGAATATCCCCATGCGCAGGATATCCCTTATCACAGGCCTTATCCTGGCGCCCTTTTTCGCGTATCTCCTCAGCACGTCGTCGAGCTCGATCCTGCGCTCGATCACGCCTTCCGTCAACCGTTTGACAAATGCCCGCTGCCTGCGGTCCATTCCCTCGCGCTCGCAGCGGTCCAGCATCTCCTTCACCGCGATGTGGCTGTATGTTCCGTTTTCTCTTATCCCGGTCAATATTTCCAGGACGGCTTCTCTCTCGCCCAGTCTGTTCAAAGTATTCTCCTGTTATAAAGAGAAGCGGCGAAACTGTATGTCACAATCTGCCGCTTCCGATGAATCTGTTATTGATCCTTTCAGCGCTCTGCCGTGAGTTTCTGTCCCGGCTCCACCTTCGCTCCCAGAAGAAAAGCCTGGGTGCTCATGCGCTTCTTTCCCTCGTACTGCACTTCCTTAAGGGCCAGAACGCCCTCTCCGCAATTGACATAAATCGACTTTTTATCAGTTCCCTCCACAGTGCCGGCTTCGCCCTGCGCCTCACGGCCTGTAACCTCGGATCCCCAGATCTTGAGCATCTTGCCGTTCATGAAAGTGTAAGCTCCGGGCCAGCTGTTAAGGCCGCGCACCAGCCGCTCGATCTTCTCCGCCGGCATGTTCCAGTCGATGTTTCCCATCTCTTTTTTGAGCATAGAAGCATAGGACGCGGCTCCACTGTCCTGTCTGACCGGCGTCAGCGTTCCCGCCTCGATCATGGGAAGGGCCTCTACCAGCAGCTCTCCGCCGAGCTTGGCCATCTTCTCATAAAGACTCTCTCCCGTCTCGTCCGCGGCAAGCGGGATTTCCTCCTGCAGCAGGATATCGCCCGTATCAAGTCCGGCATCCATCTGCATGATCGTGACTCCGCTCTTCTCTTCTCCGTTAATGACTGCCCACTGGATCGGCGCGGCTCCTCTGTATTTTGGCAAAAGAGAGGCGTGAACATTGACGCATCCGTATCTGGGCAGATCCAGGATCTCCTGGCTTAGGATCTGGCCAAAGGCCGCTACCACGATAAGATCGGGAGCTTCCTCGCGCAGTCTCTGAACCGCTTCAGGTCTCTTGACTCTCTCGGGCGAAAAGACCGGGATCCCCCACTTGTCCGCGCATTCGTGGACAGGAGTCATAATGACGCCCCTTCCTCTTCCCTTAGGTCTGTCGGGCTGCGTCACCGCGAGAGTAACCTCGCAGCCGCTCTTCATCATAGTATCCAGCACTTCCGCCGCCAGATCCGGCGTTCCCATAAATACGATCTTCAAGCCTGCTCCTCCGCCTCTTCTTCGGTCTCCTTGGCAAACATCTCGTCCAGTTCCTCATTCGTGTAGAGTCTTCCCTCCACGAGTTCCACATACATATGGCCGTCCAGATGATCCAGCTCATGGCAGATTGCCCTGGCGAGAAGGTCCTCTCCCTCAATGGTGAATTCCTCCATATCTTCATTAAAAGCCTTTGCAATCACATGACGGGGCCTCTTGACCTGACCGCTCTTACCGGGTACAGACAGGCACCCCTCCCAGCCGACCTGCTCACCGTCCTCTTCGATGATCTCCGGATTGATCATGACGATGGGCTGATCCTGTTCCGCGCTGACATCGATCACGACGATCCTCTTGAGCATTCCCACCTGGGGCGCGGCAAGTCCCACGCCGTCAGAGTCGTACATTGTCTCTTTCATATCCGCGATCAGCTGTCTGAGCTTGGGAGTCATCTCCTTCACTGCTTTGGCTTTTTTGCCGAGCACAGGATCTCCCAGTTCTCTGATCATTCTAAGTCCCATATCTGCTTTCCGCCTTTCTTAACATATACTCTTTATCTGAGACCGGCCTTGTTCCCCTCAGAAAGGGCTGACCGGATCAAAATCAAACTGCACCTGCACCTGCGGGTCCTTCCCGATCTTCACCAAATAGGCGTAAAACGCCTCGGCGCGGTCCTTACATCTCACAAGTTTATCATAATTTACATCTTTGATATAGATGACATATCTGTATTGGTCTCGGATCTTTGTCAGAGATCCCTTCGCGGGCCCGATCACCAGCACCTCCGGATCGTCCCTTACAAACAGTTCTCTGAGCCTGCCCGCGAGGCTTTCCGCTCTGTCCTCATTATCCGACTGCAGCTGAACGCACAGCATATGCGCCGCCGGCGGATAAAGAAGGAGCGACCGGTAGTTCATCTCCTCTTTGTAGAATCCCTCGTAGTCCTGCGCGGACGCGTACTGCACAGCGTAATTCTCCGGCTGATAGGTCTGGATCACGACATTTCCGGGCACTTCTCCCCGGCCGGCTCTCCCCGCAGCCTGTGTCAGCAGCTGGAAAGTCCTCTCCGCTGCCCGGTAATCCCCCGCGTAGAGCGACATGTCCGCCAGCAGGATCCCCACAAGCGTGACGCCCGGGAAATCGTGTCCCTTCACGATCATCTGTGTTCCCACAAGGATGTCCGCCTCCCGATTGGCAAAAGAGGAAAGGATCTTATCGTAGCTCCCTTTCCGTGAGGTGGTATCCGCGTCCAGACGCAGCACCCGCGCGCCGGGATACCGTATCTTAAGGTGCTCCTCGATCTGCTCCGTTCCGGCTCTGAATCCGGAAATGTAGGGAGATCCGCACTCAGGGCACTCCTTCACTCCCGGCTGCTCGTAGCCGCAGTAGTGGCAGACCAGCCTGTTATTTTTGTGCAGGGACAGCGAGATGTCGCAGTGAGGGCACTTGATGACCGATCCGCAGGACCTGCAGGATACGAACCCCGCCACGCCGCGCCGGTTGAGAAAGAGAATGGACTGCTCTCCCCGCTCGAGACGGTCTTCAAGAAGCTGCTGCAGCCGCTCCGACAGGATCGATCGGTTTCCGTTTCTGAGTTCCTGCCGCAGATCGGCGATCTCCACAGTCGGGAGCGTGCCTCCCGTCAGTCTTTCCGTAAGAGTGTAGAGCCTGTATGTGCCGTCCTGCGCTCTGTAATAGGATTCAAGGGACGGCGTCGCGCTTCCCAGCACTACACAGGCGTTCTTGAGCCTTGCCAGCTCTTCAGCGACTTCCCTCGTGTGATATTTTGGCATCGATTCATTTTTATAACTGCCCTCGTGCTCTTCGTCGATCACGATGACGCCGAGCTGCGCGAATGGAGTGAAAAGAGCACTTCTGGGCCCTATGATCACATCGATCTCACCTCTACGGGCGCGCTCCCACTGGTCCGCTTTCTCGCTGTCGGAGAGCGACGAGTTCATCACCGAAACCCTCTCGCCAAAATAGCGATAGAACCTCAGCAGCGTCTGGTAAGTCAGGGCGATCTCGGGAATGAGCATGATCGCTTTCCTTCCGCGATCGACGATCCCCTTGATGATAGAAATATAGACCTCTGTCTTGCCGCTTCCGGTAATGCCATGGATCAGGCTCACCGTGCTCTTTCCCGCGTCAAAGTCAGCCAGAACGCCGTCCACTATGGCCTTCTGCGCTTCACTGAGCTCCTTTCGATCCTCATCCGCTTTATCAAACAGGACAGGATTGCGGAAGGACTCCTCCTCTGTGACTTTTATCACCCCGGCCAAAGACATCGCTCTGATCACAGGAGCGGTGATATGCAGTTTCCCTGTTATCAGACTGTAGGGCTGCCTCGGGACCTCCATAAGTTCACGAAGGAGACGCTCCCTGGCGACCTGGTGCTTTCTTATATAGATCTCGAGCTGCTTCTGAGCCTCCTCCCGGGAGAGAATCAGTTCGATCTCCCTGGTTTTGACAGGTTTTCCGGGTTTTCTCGATGTCAGCACAGTCCTGAGGGCTGCAGCCATCGTGGAACCATAGCGGCGTTTCATCCAGGCGGCAAGCGCGATCGCGGTCGCTCCGTCGTCGTCCTCGCTGTAGCCGCTGTCATTGACGGGAAGTTCCGCGATCTCCTTCACCTTTTCGGGATCCATGCCGCAGTCGTCCTTCAGAGTGATCACATAGCCTTTGCGCAGTACATTTCCTTTGCCGAACGGCACCATAACAAGGCTCCCGGGCTGCAGCACTTCCTGCATCCTCTCGGGAACCCTGTACGTGAACGGCCTGTCCAGCTTGTTATAGGCGATGTCTATGATGATCTCCGCGTATCTGCTCAAATCCTATTCGTCTCTCTCCTCAGCCTTCCTCCAGGATCTCCCTGATCAGCACTCTCTCATCCATGGGATACTTGTGACCCTTGATCTCCTGATAATCCTCGTGTCCCTTACCTGCCAGAACGACGATGTCCCCAGGCTCCCCGTTGCGGATCGCATAACGGATCGCTTCTTTTCTGTCGGGGATCGTCACATATTTTCCATCAGTGCGGGAGATACCCGTAACTATATCCTCAATAATGGCCATCGGCTCCTCGTCCCTGGGGTTGTCCGATGTGATGATGCTCAGTTCCGCAAGCTTTCCGCTCACTTCACCCATTTCGAAGCGGCGCAGTTTCGAGCGGTTGCCGCCGCAGCCGAACAGGCACACAAGCCTGTGGGGCTCATATTCGCGGAGCGTCGCAAGAAGGCTCTCAAGAGCCATCGCGTTGTGCGCGTAGTCGATCATGAGAGTAAAATCATCGCTGACCTTCACCATCTCAATACGGCCTCTGACGTGTACCTTCAGAAGCGCCTTCCGGACATCCTCCGGTGTGACATTAAAGTGCCTGCATACAGCGATAGCGCACAGCGCGTTATAGACGCTGAAGCGTCCGGGAGCCGGCACCTCCGCATGGAAGTCCATTAGGCCCTTCACGTCGAATTCGACGCCCAGTTCTCCCGGCTTTTTGATAAGCTGCAGGTTCTCCGCGTGCAGATCCGCCTCAGGGCTCAGCCCGTAAGTCTCTACGCTGCAGGTGTGGCCGTCCATGACCTTCTTATAATATTTGTCGTCCGCATTGAAGATACCTACCCTGCACTGACGGAAGAGAAGGCTCTTGCACTGCAGGTAGTCGTCGAAATCTTTGTGCTCGTTGGGACCGATATGATCGGGCGACAGATTCGTGAAAATGCCGAGGTCGAATAAGAATCCCTGGGTCCTGTGCAGCATGAGCGCCTGGGAGGAGACCTCCATGACCACAGCCTCTATGCCCGCGTCCGCCATGTCGCGGAAAGTCTTCTGCAGGACCGTGGACTCCGGAGTCGTATTGTGCGCCGGGATCCTGACATCCCCGTATAGTATCTCAATGGTGCCGATAAGGCCCACCTTAAATCCCGCGGCTTCCAGGATCGATTTCACCATATAAGTCGTGGTGGTCTTTCCTTTGGTTCCGGTGACGCCGATGATCTTCATCCGGGAAGCCGGATTTCCGTAATAAGCCGCCGCAATGTAAGCCATCGCGTATCTTGTGTCCTGTACTCTGATGATGACCGGCTCCTTCACCGGTGTCTTCCCTTCCAGATCGGACAGGTCAAGGTCCTTCTGCACTACCAGAGCGGCCGCGCCGTCCAAAAGAGCCTGCCTTGCGAACTCATGGCCGTCTCTTACCGCGCCGACGATGCAGAAGAACAGGCAGTCCTTCGAGATCTTGCGGGAATCGTTGACGATCCCGCTCACTTCAGTCCCGCGCAAAGCCCGGACCCTGTCGTGATCCATGATCACTTCTCCTGCCAAAGTATTGAAATGATAATCCAGTTTGCCGATCAGTTCCGCAATCTTCATATGCCGTCTCCTAACTGTGTATCCTGTAGTCCTTCACAATGTACTGCATGCTCTCTCTTCCGTTCCAGACATTGATGTCGGGATAATATACCATATCTATTGTAACATTTCCGGCGCCTCTGAAAAGCCCTTCCAGAGCTCCTCTTCCGGCAGTTTCGATAATGTCCTGCTCAAAATCAGCCGCGTCCCCGAACCGGATCAGGTCGATCCTGGCGCCCGTGTCATCCTGCGCGCCGAGCCTTACCACATTTCTGTTCCTGCCCAGCACTCTGGCCGACAGAAGCCGGATATTCCTCGTGACAAACAGAGGCCTGGGATTATCCGTGCCGCAGGGTTCCAGCAGCGCCAGTTCCCTGGTCATATCCACCCCCAGAAACCTCGGCGGAAGTTCCATGTCGACCCTGATCACTTCCTGCAGCTGCTCTTTCGTGAGTGTGCAGTTCTCCTCGATCCTTCGGCTGAACTCGGCGAAGTTCTCCTCCTTCATCGAGAGTCCTCCGGCCATCTTGTGGCCGCCATACTTGATGAACAGATCCTCGCAGGCGTTCATCTCCGCGTACATGTCGTAACTCTCGATGGAGCGCCCCGACCCCTTCAGCACGCCTTCCTCCGAGTCTGTCAGGACAAAAGCCGGCCTGTGCATACTCTCCTTGATCCTGCCGGCGATGATCCCCGCCAGAGATTCGTGGCAGCCGCGCAGAAGAATGACCAGAACGCGCCTGTCCTGCATATTCTCAGCCTCGATCAGGGCAGCGGCGGCGTCCGTACCCTCTGCGGTCATACTCTTTCTGCTGTCATTGAGCTCCTTGAGCTGCTGCGCGTTTTGCAGCGCGCTGACAGGATCCTTCTCCATGAACAGTTCCAGTCCCCTGTAAGCTGTGTCCAGCCTTCCGGTCGCGTTGAGACAGGGCCCGAGCACAAATCCCGCGTGATAACAGGTCAGAGGCGTCTGCGCGAGTCCGGTCACACTGATCAGCGCCTGCAGTCCGATATTATCCGAAAAAGAAGCCTCTCCCAGCCCTTCTCTGACGATGACCCTGTTCTCATCTCTGAGCGGCATTACATCGCAGACTGTGGCGATGCCTGCGAAAGGGATCAGATAGCGCCTCAGTTCCCTGAACTCTTCGCTGTCAACCCCGCCCGTCAGTCTTTCCGCGAGCAGCAGGCAGATCTTAAAGGCTACCACAGCGCCGCATATATCGGGAAAGGGATAGGATGAGCCTCCCGTTACGCTCTCCGGGATCTTCGGGTCCACCACCGCGTCGGCCGGCGGAAGCAGATACTCCCGGCTGCCGTCCTCCTGCAGTTTGAAGGGCACTTCGTGGTGGTCCGTCACAATAACTGTCATACCCAGATCTTTCGCGGTCTGCAGAGCCTGTACTGCCGTAATGCCGTTATCGCAAGTCAGGATCGTGTCGACGCCATCCTCCGCCGCCTCTCTTACAAGCCGCTCATTGATGCCGTATCCGTCCCGGACCCTCTCCGGAAGCTTCGCGTCCGCCTCGATCCCGAAGCTGCGCAGCGTGTACCAGAGAATGAAAGAAGAACAGATCCCGTCCACATCGTAGTCCCCGATGATCCGGATCCGCTTTCCCTCTCTGCGGTTTTTTGCCAAAATATCGACAGCTTTTTCTGCATCCGGCAGCAGCGCCGGATCGTGAAGATCTTCCAGCGTCCCCCTGAGGAACTTTTCTGTGGCTTCTTCCCCGATCACATCCCGGTTCCGGATCAGGCGCGCAAGTACGGGAGAGATCCCGCAGGCCTGTGCTATTTTGTTAAAATCCGCCCTCTTGGTGATTACGATCCACTTCTTTTCCTTCAAGACTCTCTCCATCATTAATACGCGAAAAATCGAGGGAACGGACGCTCCATCCGTTCCCTCGGGTCAGTTTACTATGATCAGACGGTGATCTTCGCTTTATTTCTCTCCTCGGCTTCCTTCTGTCTCTGGAGTCTTCTCTCCTTCTTGGACAGGTTGGAGTTGTTCTTCTTCCTGGGAGCCTGAGCAGTGTCGCCGCCGTTGCCGCCCTTGCTTCCGGAATTGTCATTATCCTTAGCGGAAGCAAATTTGGTGCGCAGCAGGTGCCACAGGGGACCTGCGATGCAGACGGAAGACCAGCAGCCGGCCACAATACCTACCATCAGGGGCAGGGCGAATTCCTTGACGGAAGCCACGCCGAAGATGTAGAGCGCCAGGACCATGAAGAATGTGGTCAGGGAAGTAAAGATACTTCTGGAAAGTGTCTGGCTGACACTCGTGTTGACTACTTCTTCAAGGGTTGTACCCGACTTTCTTACAGCCAGATTCTCACGTACACGGTCAAATACAACGATCGTAGCGTTGATGGAGTAACCGACGATAGTCAGCATGCATGCTATGAATGTGCTGCCGACACTGATTCTGATGATGGCATAAGCTGCCAGCACTACCAGGCAGTCATGCGCAAGGCAGATAACAGAGGAAGCGCCGAAGCGGGCGTCCTTGAACCTGAACCAGATATAAGCCAGCATCAGGACAAGAGCAACGATGACAGCGTTGAATGCGGCCGTCTTCATCTCGGAACTGATCGTGGAGCTGATCGTCTCGGAAGTGATGTTGTCCTTGTCGACCTGGAACTGATCCTGCAGAGCGACCGCAAGCGCCGTGCTCTTCTGCTCGTCGAGTTCCCTGGTCTTAAAGATCACTTCGCTGCTGCCCGCGACCTTCTGCACCTGAGGATTGGTGTCACCGGTGGTCTCTGTGATGACCGGGATCACCTTCTCGTTGATCTCATCGAGGGTCATGTCCTCGTTGAATGTGACATTAGTGGAAGTGCCGCCCACGAAATCAAGGCTGTAGTTCAGGGCGCCCTTGCCGCTGCCGGCGTTCATGGCCATTCCGGCCAGTCCCGCGATGATCACGATACCGGAGATCGCGAAGACAATCTTTCTCTTGCCGATAAAGTCGATAAGCTTGACTTCTCTTCCCTTTCCATAGAGTTTTTCATCTGTTGCGCCGAGGGCGTAAGCGATGTTCATGAGAAGTCTTGTCACGAAGAGAGCCGTGAACATGGATACGACGATACCGATCGCCAGTGTATACGCAAAGCCCTTGATCGTGCCAGATCCCAGGACCGCGAGAACTGCTGCCGCGATCAGAGTTGTGACGTTTCCGTCGATGATCGCGGAGAGAGCTTTATCAAAGCCGCTCTTAATTGCCATCTTAACGTTCTTGCCTGCGCGCAGTTCTTCGCGAATACGCGCGAAAATGATAACGTTCGCGTCAACTGCCATACCGATGGAGAGCAGGATACCTGCGATACCGGGCAGAGTCAGAGTGACATCAAACGCGTTGATGACGATCGCAACGATCAAAATATAGATACAGAGCGCAATACTTGCGCACACGCCGGGCAGCCAGTAGACCACGCACATGAGGAGTGCTACCAGCGCGAAGCCCAGCATACCTGCTGTCTTACTGGTTCTGATCGCGTCCTGTCCGAGCTGGGCGCCTACGATCTGGGAACGCAGTCTCTGCAGTTCGACTTTAAGTCCGCCGATACGGATATTGGAGGCAAGGCTCTCCGCCTCTTCGATCGTACTCTCGCCGGTGATGACCGCACGGCCGTCTGTGATCGCCGCCTGAACTCTGGGAACGCTAATAAATTTTCCGTCGTAGTAGATACCGATGCTCTCGCCGGCCGCATAGGCCTTGGTCGTCGCATCAGCAAACTTCTGCTTGCCTTCGTCAGTAAATGTAAGGGAAACCACGATTTCCTGATTGTTCATATTGTCGGACTGATAGCCGGCTTTGGCTTCCGCCACGTCCGTGCCCTGCAGAACAGCGTCGCCGTCCGCGATGATCTGCGCAAGATCCTTGGTCAGGACATAGCCGTAATTGCCGTTCTCGTCAGTTCCGAGTTCATAGTTCTGGTTTCCGCTCTCATCTGTCTGTCTGATAAAATACAGAGAGCCGGGCTTGCCCAGTTCCTCGAGGATCTTGTTGGTCTCTTCGACGCCGGAGATGCCGGGGATCTCGATATTGATCCTGTCGCTGCCCTCCGTGTAGACCTGCGCCTCTGTGCTGTACTGGTCAACACGCTGCTGAAGCTTGTAAACGGTGTCCGACATATCCTCTGCCGAGGGGTCTTCGTCGCCTACTGCCTCATAAGTGATGCTGGCGCCGCCTGCAAGGTCGAGTCCAAGCTTGATGTTGTGATAAGATCCTCTGTGCCCGCTGCCCAAACCTACCAGTGCGGTATACGCCATAAGTCCGGTGATCACCGCGGTTAAGATCAGCGCGATGACTGCTCTCGATTTTTTCATGATGATTCTCCTTCTAACATTTCCTGGAAGAGGCTTTCTTAAAAACAATTATAAAAGTTTTCTAAAAAAGCCTACAACCTTTGAAATTATAGCACACTTGACCGCAATGTAAAATGTTTTTCTGCCCGTACTGTAAATCCTTTGTCCCAAATAGTATACTAAGTCAGGAACCTTCTCCAATATCAGCCGTTCAGAGGATAAACTGCCTTGTCTGCAAAAGAAATACAGGATCTCCATATTTTGCTCGCCGACCTGCGGTCCCGGACTTTGTCAAAAGAGGCCGGGGCCCATGCGCAGCGCGAAAATGCTGTGCGAAAGTCCCGGCTTGAATCTGAAGCAGGGAAAAAGCTTGCAGTTGCTGCTCTTCAGATACATCTGGGAACCACTCCGGATCCAGGGGAACTCGCTGCCGAGGCGCGTTCCGAATACGGCAAGCCTTATTTCCCGTCCTATCCGGATTTTCATTATAATATCTCCCACTCCGGGGGTCTTGTTGTCTGCGCCGCGGCCGACCATCCGCTCGGCATCGATCTTCAGGAGATTCCGGCTGACCCTGCGCGCGCCCTGAAAATAGCGTCACATTTCTTCTCCGCCGAGGAGCAGGAATCTCTCAGAGATCTCCTGCCGCATTCCGACCATCAAAAAGACGACAAAAGCAATTCCTTGCTCTGCCGCCTGTTCACACGTTTCTGGACTGCCCGTGAAAGCTATATAAAACTGACCGGACAGGGTCTTTCAGAGCCCTTTGAGCACTTCCGCCCCGACCTTGCAGAGGGCGTGATCTATGTCAAAGAAGAGAATGCCCCTGCAGCTTACCTTACCGAAAATAATATAGAAGAAGGTTTTTGTATGACGGTCTGCACCTATGTGCCGGTCAGGAGTGTAGATCTTGTGACATGCAGTTTGTGATGTAGCTTGCTGTTATTTATCCCAGTATGTTGAACCGGATGTGGCACCAAACTGTGCCTCTGCATGTTTTTCCAGAACATCGAAATCAGTAAACTGAATATACATGTTGTTATTGTCGATGTCCAGAATCCGGGTTTTAGCGTTAATGTACCGGATTGACTCACAGACCTCCTCAGGGGTGTTGACATTAAACACAATGCGGGCCAACAATCTATATTGTGGTATGAAATCACCTTCATGCGCGACAAGGCTGACTTGAAACCTTTCAGGGTCCAGATCATTGTATCCTTCTATGGAAGCAATTATTCCGTCTCTGTCTGCGAATTGATAGTAGACGTAGGGTACACACTTATAGGGCGGTTCTGCAGGTTCCGGAATCATTTCAGCAGTATGCTGTTTCCCAAAAGCCAGATCGAGCATCCATTCAATATTGTTGACACCGATTGACTTTTTGAGCGCTTTACCGGCGCAGTCAGCGCTCATTCTCTGCGCCATCTCCAACGCATAGTACCTGCCTTTTTTATCTTAAATAGTCTGGAACCAGGCAATTCCATTCTTACAGCCTATATTTTTCAGAAAAGCGATACACTTCTCATAAAACTGTTCATTGAATTCATGGTATTCTGTAACGGCAAAAGTACCGATCAGATACAGGAAAGACGGGTATCCGGGCTGTCTGAAAACACAGCCGCTGTAAATATGCCTGATCACACCATCGGCCAAGAAATAGAAATGCCAGGATTCTTCCCCAGTAATATATCTCTCAATCAGTATATTGCCGCTTTCACTGTTTTCTCTTGCTCTCCTGCACCCTGCTATAAGCTCCTTTTCATTATTACATATGCTCAGACCCTTATTGCCGGTGCCGTCTACGGGTTTGACTACCACAGGATATTCTATAGCAGCCAGTTCTTTCGCCCCGGGCGGATCGGGAACAATGTATTCATCTACGACCGGAATACCAAATTCTCTGCATTTCTTTTTAAAGGCGCTTTTATCCCTCGCATACTTCCATGCAGCCTCTTCGATATAGCAGGGAAGCCCAAGCCTTTCAGACAGGTCTTTGACTCTGTCAAGATTAAATTCACTGATTCCTGCAAATATGGCATAAGCTTCATCAAGAGGGTAGATAAGCTTCATCAAGAGGGTAGAAATCTCCTGACGATAACAATAATAAGAAAACTGCCACCCAATGAAATGATTTCTTTGAGCGGTAGTCTTTTAGTCATATTTAAGTTAAGTTATCATGAATTCGGTATACTTCAGACCGCGGGAGCCAATACGTTTCAGAGACCTATTGTGATACCACAAAATAGTTCCAGCTGAGCTACAGCCACAAAGATTAACTCCGCAGCAGCGCCTGCATTGAATCTTTCCACTCTCTGATAAACGCGAAAGCCGGACCGTTTCAGAATCGAAGGTTTCAGCGATGCATACAGATCTGTGATTGAATATATTGAGGGCTTCAATTATGCAGCCATACAGTACATGTCCACAGCTGGTATAAATTATATATCCCCTGACCAGTTTGAAAACTATATGCTTGTTTCATAGCATGATAAGGGGCTAAACTCTATTGGCAAAACAAGCCTTTGTTCTTTTTAGAATTACTTAACCTTCTTCACATTAAAACCGGTATTATCGCTCAGAAAGATCGAACCAATACCTCTCTACATATACTTCATCAACTGAATCATAGACATCAGACTCGTATGTGCCACCACATTTTAGAACTATTCTTTTGCTGCCCTCATTGCCTCTATTGACTGCATACAGCACTATATCAATTCCAAGCTCCTTACATTTGTCAATGCCATTTTTAGCATTTGTGTCGCATATCCTTTGTGGCGTTCACTTGGGACAATAGAAACACCTATATGACCTCCACACCGTTCAAGATAGGCGTTAAGAGAATGTCTTATGTTAACCATGCCGACTATTTTCTGGTCATTTTCCCTCACGAGCATGTATTGTGTTAATGGAACTCGTCCTTGGGGAACAGTGTTAGGATCTTTAAGTTTGTTTAAAAACTCTATCCATTCTTGCGGGTCATCATATTGTTTAAGTCTGCTTGCGCCCTCCATTGGATCACCACAATCGATGAACTCTTTTCGATATTCCCGAATCTGCTTGTCGAATTCTATTGTCGGCTCAATCAGTTTCATAATAGAACTCCCATTAAGACTTTATTAATGTGTATCGGTTCAACATATCCTGAATCTCCGGAACAGAATTAAACATCATGACATCGATAATGGATAAATCCGGAACGAATTCTCCGCTAAACTGAGAATATGTGATATCGACTGTTTTCAAGAAGGCAAGTTCAATACCGTTCTCCCTAAACTCTTCAAAATCGTAGAGTTCCATTCCACCAATGGAATTGATGTATTCATTGCCGCCAAGAACTCTGCATTCATTAAAAATACTATATTGTTTTTTCAAAGTCTTATCAGTATCCAGTTCTGAGGAAAGGAAAACTTCCGTTTTGATGTCCAAATAGTCACAGACAAGTCTGTTAGACGCCACATTATACTCTGACAGATTATCATAATCAGCCATCAGGAACTGTTCCAACATAGGCATGACTTCCGAATAATGAGGTGCTTTTCTATATGCCAAATCCAAGGTCCGGATTTTTCTGTTTTTTTCCTTGATATCATTAGATATTCTGATTTCATTAAACTTTTGAGCAGGATTTGCTTTCAGAAGCGTTGTCCGGAAATAACCGGGCGCACCATTAATCAGGATTCGGTTCCTGTACGCCCATTTATTCTTTGCATAGAGGCCATCATCAAAGACCAAATACTTGTCGACCATGTTTAAAAGCTGGTAATATCCGATATAAGGAAAAAAATAGGATATCCAAAGTTTTTTAGGGTCTCCCTTCGTTAGGGTCATTCAATAGGGGCTTTCAGTAGGGGCAAACTTTAGGGTCTGGTTTTAGGGTCTTTCAGTAGGGTTTATCACAAAAATATTCGATTTCCCAGGAAAAGGGAGGGCTTTTTTATAGGCCCTCCCTGCCTCTTTTCATAAAATATGTTTGCAGACATTTATCACGAAAGGAGGTTACATGAATAGTATCACAGATATTTTAGACTTAGAAGATTCCGACATTCATGTCTCGAATATTCAAGTCGAAGGAACACAAAAGCTGATTACTCTTGAGTATAAGCTCACCTCTCACTTCTGTCCTTCCTGCGGTTTCCGGATGCACTCCAGAGGGATCAAAACCAGGTCCATTCGCCATCCGATACTTCAAGACGGATATGAACTGATCCTTCTCCTCAGACAGCGTCGATGGCGTTGTACTAATCCTGACTGCAGGTATGAGACAAACGATTCTTTTCGTTTCGTTGACCGCAGCAGACGTACCACTAATGCTTCAGATATGCTGATTATTTTCGCTTTCAGAAATCTTAATGAATCCGCCGCTTCCATCGCCAGAAGATTTAATACTTCTGATACACATGCGCTGGATGTTTTTGACCGCTATGTTAAGATGGATCGGCTCCCGCTCTCTGATATCATTTCTATTGATGAAGTCTTTACGGATATGGATAGAGACTGCAAGTATGCCCTGGTGATTCAGGATTTTTATACAGGAGATCCTATTGATCTTCTCCGGAGCAGGCGGAGTCGTGTCACAGAGCCTTATTTTGCGGCTATCCCTCCGGAAGAAAGGAATAAGGTCAAATACCTTTTGTCGGATATGTATAATCCCTATTTAAGCTTTGTCGACAAATACTTTCCGAATGCTGTTTCTGTTGTCGATTCATTTCACGTAGTTCAGTGGATCATACATTCAATCGATATGTATATTCGTCAGCTGGAGAAAAACTTCCGGAAACGTGACCGGGAACGAGAAGAAAAAATATCCGCCGAACAAGGCCGCTCTGTTTCTCTGCCTGTCTCAGACGAACTATATATATGCTCAGAAAATACCGCTGGCTCATCCTGTCAAACCGCGATAACCTCGTCTACCATACGGATCTTCGCATGGATCCGCACTTTCATCGTCTTATGAATACATATGATTATGAAGACGCGCTGTTCCGAATTGATCCCCGGCTCAGAAATCTGCGTGACCTGAAAGAAAAGTATATCCGTTTTAATTTCAGAAATTCAGGACAGCCACTACGAGCCTCAACGGAGATCTAAGAAATTATCGATGAGTACTTCCACAGCGGGGACTCGATTTTTGTTGATTTTGCTCACCTTCTCTCCAAATATAAAGAACCCATCATTAACTCATTTATCATGGTTGAAAAGCACGGCCCCGGTGGTCTTTATGACAGTCGCCTTTCCAATGGCCCGATTGAATCTCTTAATCGTAAAGTCAAAGATCTGAAGAGGCTTGGCCGCGGATTCCGTAACTTTGAACACTTCCGCAACCGCTTTCTGTATGCTGCCAGAAATAATCCCACACTCTTTGGTTCCACAGATCGCACACAGGCTCAGTATTATGAAGAGGAGGAAGTCTTATGAAAAACCATCACGCCCATCTGTCAAAAGGACAATCCCCTTTGCAGAAACGTTATGACACGCTTTGCCGCAACCACGAAGAACTACTTGACTATGTACGTTCTCTTCAGGAAGATCTGGATCGTGATCATATCGAATTAATGTATATGAGTGCATTCATCGAATATAAAAGACTTAATGAGGAATACACTTTCTTTCGAGAACATGCCCGTGAGGTATATGACGATGAGCGGCCGTTCCCGATACTGACACTCTAAAACCATTCAAAATGTCTGCAGCAATAAATCAGGGTCTGGTGATTACCAGACCCTGATTGTCATTTATACCGTTAGCCCCTACAGACCGCCCCTACTCATCGACCCTAAAACCAGCCCCTATTGACAGACCCTAAAAAAGGTATGCATTCTGAGGTCCAGACCCTAATGAAAAACCCTAAAAATATTTGGGAAACCCTAAAAAACTTTGGATACCCTAAAAACCGTCACCCATTTCCGGGTGACGGTTAATCAAAACACTAATCTACATTCTCTTTTTCCTGACAATTCCAAACACAACAAACAGCACACCGGCTGCTCCGAGAACCATCACCGGCCACCACAGCTGTCCTGTCTGAGGAAGGTGCGGAGGTTTATGGGGCGGTGAAGGGGGTGTCGGCGGAAGTTCAATTCCAACCTTTGGTGTTGCGTTAACATCATAGACAAGTGCCCCATTTGATTCACGATACGGAATGGTGACCAGGAACGGATTAATCGTATAAGCCTGAGTACCTGTTCCTTTTGCAGTCTGAACAACTAGATACAGTCCTACCTTCAGGTCATTAAACTCTACTTTTCCATCTGCATCTATGCTCTTAGATGAGACATCTGCAGCAACACTGTTGTCTTTGGCTATTCCTGCCATTTTCTCTGCCAGAGACGGATTGAGCTCTTCATCTGCTGCAGGTGCGGTGCCCGCAGAAGCAAATGCACTGCAATAAGCAAACTTATAGCCATCCTCAATGATCATATCTGCAACTTTATAGAGTGCGACTTTGTTCCCGCTGCCGAGAGCCTTCCCTGTCTTAGGGTCTTTAAAGGTAATGGATATAGATCCTGCACGGTCAGGATCAGGATCCTCATTTTCTGCAGCAGCCACAGGAATCGCTCCAATCAGGATGATCAGACTCAAAGACATGGCCAGTACCGCTCTGACGATCGATCCGGACTTCCTTTTAATCGTATTGACTTTAGAATTATCGCCTTTGATTAATTTGCTCTTATTATGCATCTTTCCAGCCCTCATTTTGTTGATACTATTTTCTGCCTCGTTTATTCATAAACTCATTTACAGCATCGATGATCATACTCCGATCTTCCGTTTCAATCTCAGCTTTACTCAGATGCTTCTCGCTCAGGTACTCATCCTTATAATTCCTGCTCATCACTGCTTTTGCACTTGTGCCGATCAAAACATAGATCAAAAGAAGTAAAATGATCGGAATCGCAAGAAACGGCGCAATATAGATTGGTCGGATCTGGATCGCATCCGCAACAACCACAGCATTTCCGTCCACATTATCTACACGATGTCCTCTCACCAACAACCTGTGTGTATTGATTCCGTAAGGGGTACAGGTGATCAGTGTACAATAGTCTTTTCCGTCTTCAATCAGCAAATGGGAAAGGTCTTCCGGCTCCACAATCCAGATGCGATCCACCTCATAAGTGAGAGTCTCATTCAGAATCGTCAGTGTAAACGTATCGCCTTCTTTAAGTTTATCGAGGTCTGTAAACAGTCTTGCAGATGGAAGCCCCCTGTGCCCGGAAAGCATGCAGTGTGAACTCTCTCCGCCGACCGGAAGCGAAGACTCTTCGAGATGCCCGATTGAAGTCTGGAGGATCTTTTCATCAGTTCCGTGGTAAATAGGCAGCATCACATCAATCTTTTGAATCTTGATGTACCCCATAATGCCATCTCCGCTGACACTCAGCTGATTTCGATACGCTTCCTTCCTTTCATCGCTCATAGACCATTGGATTCCGGTCTCAGCCAGTTCTGCATTGTAAGCACGAGCCTCTTCCAGAATCTTTTTATAATCCTCCTCGTTCATGTTTGCCACGTTCTCGGCATATGTCATGACCGCTCTGGACTGATGGAATGAATTCCAGTAATCTGCAAAGGAGGGATACGCCAAAAGACAGATTCCCACGAACATAGCTCCCATTAGAATCAGGGTGACGAGCCGCTCTTTTGCCCAGCGAAGGATCGGATTGTCCTTCTTTCCGGAATTTATATCGATTGAATTATTGTTATATTTTGTCTGGTTGTTACTGCTCATATTGCTTCCTGTAACCAAATGTATGTTTTACTAAATCCATAATGCTTTAAAACCGCACTATGTATTTAGGAAAACACGCATTTTCCGACCAAGCATTTGTTTACATCGGGACTCCGGTATTAGCCGGAGTCCCGAAATATTCAGTTCATGTTCTGACTATAAGATGACCCTTTTACCTGACAATCTTACGGTTCATTTACTGCATGTTCATGCGGCGGCGGCTGATCAGGATAACGCCTGCACCGATCACAAGGACCGCACCGATTACGTAGAACATGGTTGTACCAATGCCGCCGGTGGAAGGAAGCTCAGATCCTTTGTTGTTAACTACCGGCTGGATTGAAGCTGCAGGGATATCACTGATTGCAGTGATATCGTTACGTGTGATCGAAGAACCTCCTTCAGTTTCTACATCAACAATTTTACCGTCTGCATCATAATAAGTAGTTTGAGAACCATGTGTTGTAGTGGTTTCTGTACTCATCACAATAGTTGTAAGCTCAAATGTACCCGGCAGTTTGTTAAATCCATCAGGAGCTTTTGTTTCTGTACCGGTAAGCTTAATCGGATTATCAGAATCAGCATTAATACCGGCAATTACAAGTTTACCGTTGGCATCACACTTCATAACTGTGCCATTGGCTGTGGAACTCGGATCGTAAGATACTACTGTATACATACCAGGTTTACCAGTTACGATTAATCCCTTAAACGAGAACTCAGCACCCGCAAGATTATCACCGGTTTCACTCAGTGCCTTTTTCTGAAGTGCAGCTGCGTGTGTATAGATTGTAGCCTCATCGTTCCATTTATCTGTCTCGGAGAAGGGCACTTTACCATTGCCACGGTCAACCTGGGGTTTCAGGCTAACCTTATTAACATTACCTGCACCAATTGCTGCATCGGATGTAATCTTAGCGGTATAAGTAATAACAATCTGAGATCCGTTCTTATACAAACTGGTGTATTTATGGTCTTCGGTCGGAACAGTTTCTGCTACCCACGGTATTTCAATCTTCTTATTAGTAAAAGCTGTATAAGAAGAACTCAAATCAGTTGATACTTCTGCTGTTGCAGGCACATAACCATCTTCGCCTTCCTCACCTTGAGCTTCCTGTGCAGGAGTCTCGATAACTTTTACAGAAGTAATTGCGACATCACTCAAGAAAGCAGGGAGAGTATCCTCAATAATGTAAGAGACTACTTGTTCAGATTTGTCGGTTTCTTCATTCTGAAGGTAGTTCGGTGCGTTGAACGTAGCGGTATATGTTACTGTATCGCCAATACTTCCTTTAGCCGGGTCTACTTCTTTTGTTGCAGAGGGTTCTTTGGTATTCTTATCAACAACTGTAGCCGTAGGTTTGGTCGAATCGATTGTTACTGTAGCACCCTGAGATGTAATGACCGCATAGTAACCATAATCAAGTCCTTCGAAAGTTAATGCGCTGCCATCACTCACAGCTGTGGGAGATGCGGTTTGTTTTTTCGCCCATGCAGTAACAGCATCTGTTACCTGCTGGTCGGTCACTCCATCTTTTACATGGATATTACCCGCTTCATCTTTTTCAAAAATGCTTTTAAGCTCATCCGGAATTGTTCCGGTATAAGCGATACCTGAAGCATCTGTTGTTGCTGTAGAATCTTTTGTCAATGTAGCATCGAACAGCTTCACAAGACCATAAGTCTCACCTTTTGCTGCGTTCTCAATGGTAATTGATCCTTTACCTTCAGCCGCTGTTCCTACAGTTTGTGCCATAGCAGGAATGGCCATAGATAATACCATCACCATGGCGAGCATAAGAGCCATAATCTTCTTTACTTTTTTCATGCTTTTTTCCTTTCTTTGTGATAATTTAACTGCACAAAAGCATTTACACAGTGATAAACCTGCCGGCTGTCGCCTGTCTCCCGACTAATTTCATTTGAAACAGCCGGCTGTTTATCGATTATCAACGTCTTCAGTATTCGGCGTCAGTTATTCGTCGAGATCAGAGGCTGTTATTTAAACCTCCTTTCCCTACGCCTCAGTCTGAAGCCGTACATCAAAGCGGATGCTATGATCAATACAAGACCGCTTAATGTATAAATGAGTGATCCGGGCCCACCTGCATCTGGAAGTTCTTTTCCGGGCTCGTTGCCAATAACGATAACAAGTTGGCCGTTAACAAGCTTGGCAAGTCCTCCCGCGTCGTCCAATATTACAATTTCAAACTCTTCGGTACCCTGTTTTTTCTTGAGTTCAAATACAGGTTCTTTAGCCAGTTTTACATATCCGGTCGGATACTCTTTTTCAACAATTTTATAGATGCCGATCGGAATATCTTTAAACTCGAAAACACCGTTGGTACCGTAATTATAAGTACTATGTGCACTGTTCCACTCTGCATCCTTAATTTCCGTAGGACTGAGCTGTTTATACTTTTCAAGTATGAACGCAGCTCCATCCAGCAGGTCAGACGCCTCTAAATTCTCTTTGTTAATATTTGCCTTATCTACCTTCTTCAATGTGATGTCGGTTTTGGGCCAAGGCTTTTTATTGTAGACATGAGATTCAGCGTCTACTCCGCTCTTTATGCGGCCGACAGTATCCGGATCAAATTCCTGATGATCCTCTTCATCTCGGGCTATAGTACGTTCAATAGCATCCTCACTATCTCCCATATTTGAAGGGTCATAAGTGTCTTCCTGTAAATCCTCATGGTCAAATTGATATGGATCCGGTATATTATCACGCCGTTCTTCAAGATAGAAATTCGTTCCTACAGCCAGATTTGGAATGATTACTGTATACTCAGGCGGAATACTGTTAATCGAACCGCTTCGACCGGTTGTAGAACAAATTACCGGTTCCGTTCCTTTGTCTTCAGGAGTGTTGTTCTCCCCTGTCAGCGTGTAATAGTGCCTTGTGCCATCCACTTCTTTGACCAGATAATAGGGGCCGTATGCATACGGAATGAGCATCGTTTTAGGATTATCGTCTTCATATACCACGCTGCCATGCTCGTCGGTTATGATTGACTCCAAGTATACACGAAATTCAAATACCGGATTCTCTCCCTCCTCCATCGGTGCAGAATCTTCTGTTATATACTTTGTGATCAAGAGATTCTGTTTAACCGGATAGTTCTTAACGCCTACCAGTGAACGGTCGCTTACATAAGCATAACCGGCTTCTGCAGACCCATCATTGATCGTTACCCCTTCACCATTAATCTCAACATGGTCTGTCAGAGCTTCATCAATATCCACTTCTTTGACATTGTATTGAATACTCTCATCCGCCATCAAGAACACGGCAGCTTCGCCGGCTTTTAGATAAAAATATCCGTTTTCATCTACATCTACAGCAATTGGATTATTATTTGCATCTTTACGATCCCTGTAGACCACATTATTACAAACAACATCACCATTCGATTTTGTCGCGCCGGCCCTCAAAGGCTTTTCTTCATTTCCATCCTTAAAAGTTGCCTGGAACTTATAGAGATGATTGATGAACCTCTCATCCATATCATCCGGCAGCTCTTTTTCAACGGTAAATTCATTTGTACGTGTAACCTTCAGATTAAACTGGATATCCAGATTGGATGCCCCGGCTCCTCGCTCCATATAGAACGAACTAAAGGAGTGATTCGTATAATCCGCAAATGTATCCGGCGTTCCGTCACCGTTAACATCTTTCCAGCTGATAGCGTTAATCTTATCTTTTACACTTTGGGGCGTTCCGGAATTATGAAGTGTATCCATAAAAATCTGATATATTGTCGTAGTTCCGGAAAGACTTGATCCGCTGGGATTAGTTACTACTCCTGTTGCAAAATTTATCGTACCGCTCAAAGGTTCATGGATTCCGCCGATATCGAGGACAAGTACATCATCAATGTATACCCACATATCATCGTCACCAGTAAACTTGAAGATCATTTCATCACCATTTTCCAATTCTCCGTCTCGCGGCTGTGTGAATCTGGCTTCCATCTTCATTCCGGTATAATAATTGGGAATTCCTTGTACCCCGTAAATACTCTCATAAGTACGGCCATCTTCTACAGGTATTTCACCGACGACCGTTCCATTCTGATAGTCATTGCCGTACTGATTCATCAACCTTGAAATATTATTATTGGTATCAATATCATTAAACGGCATGAAATGACCATGGTGATAATATGTGTGGCCTACTTGAATATCAGTTGTATACGGCGTTGCTGCCTGTCGATAAACAGTAAAGTCCGTACTACCACCAAGTCCGAGATAAGCATAGTTATCTTCTGAACGATACCGGAAAGTACCGTTTTCGTCGTAATAACTCTTAACAAACAGATGATTAACGTCAGATTGAGAGTACTTAATTGCACCTCCCGAATCAAATAACCCGTTCATCGGCCCCTTGGAAGTGCTCGAAGGCAGACCATCCTCCAAATATGGTTTGACAAGCGCATGTGCAGCATGAGGTGTATACTCGTCACTTCCTGCAATATTTGTCATTTCTTCGAGCTTGGTACCGGCAGAGTACTCTTTATCTTTATCGCCATAGTCGAACATTGTGATCTTAATGCCGAGGCTGTCGCTGTCCACTGTATCCACAGGTTCAGGAGTAGCTCCGGGCATTTGACTTGCGATTGCAAAGAAGAACTCATCGGAAGTCTTAGCAACCCTTGTACCTGTTGTTAAAGTTGCTGCATCGCCGCTGAGGGTAACATGAAGTCCTGCATAATCATATGCGGCCTGGTCCCATCGCTCAATTGTTGTACCATAACTGCCGTTGTCCTTCCCTAGCAGGGTAAGTCCGTCTGCCTCAGTAGACAATGTTTGTCCTGTAGAATGATTCGGATTGATATACACAGGCTCATTCGTTTGTGGATTGCGGGCGAATAACACAGGAGATGCGCCGTCCATCTGATAATTCCAATAAATGTTTTTACCAGCGTCTGCATCTGTCTTTCTCCAATAGATTGCATCTCCACCATCATATACACGCACTAAAGTACCGTCATGAGCGAGTGCATATAAAGCTTCATTTCCTGCATCATCCGCAAATTTGCGATAGATCACATACTCAGCATTGGTAGTAATTTCTGAGGCAGCCGTTTTAACTGCTGCATAACTGTCAAAATCATCTGATTTCTCACAGAGTTTGAATCTTGTTGATGCGGCATTTGTATCCGGATATTCTCTGAACTTAAATGTGCGGGTCGACCACTCACCGTTCCCTTCATTATTCAGATAATACCTATGCTCTCCCCAGTAATTCGTTAACTCATATATCAGCACTGTTCCATCACTATTTTTTACAATATTCAATGCAGTGGCATTATTACTATTGTCAACAAGTGATGCATCCGTATTATTTCTCGACAGGTACTTTTTATTCCCGTTTTTATCCCGTACTGATAAATAATACTTTCCGTTTCCGGCACTCTCAAAAGTCCATTCAGGCACTTCACCGCCGGCAAAAGACTGTCCTCCTTCTTCCCATGTGTGAACGCCGGCAGAAGAGATACCGTTATTTTTTGTTGTATTAGATACGGCATGCGCATTAACTATAATTGTAAAATAGTCCTGGCCCCAAGTTTCTGGATATCCTGTTGTTGCACCCGGGTCGTTTGCGATTCCGGAAACCAATACAAAGGATCTACGGTTCAGATTTGCAACATCGGCATCGACTACTGTGTACACTGAGAATTCATCTGTCACAAAGCTGAGTTCAGCATTTGTTCCCTGTGCATCTTCAGTATTACCGGTATCCATAACTTCAAGACCGTTCTTGGCAAAATGGAGAACCTGAAGATTTGACTCTTCTTCCTTCGGCGTGTCAAGCAGCTTGATGCTCACTGTCACATCAGATGCAGGTTCAATCTTTTGGTCATCTGCCCAAATCTCAATATCAAAGACACGAACATATTCTTTTTGTTCTTCAGAATCTGTATCTTCATCTGATACACTTAAACCAACCTGTTCCAGTGATTTCTGATAATACTCAGCGTATCTCTCATCAGCCGGCAGGATCTCCTCGACTTTCAGCTCTGCGCCATCCGGAATCTGTGCTTCAGTGTCATAAGTTACTGTGATCTCATAAGCATCTCCGCTAGCAGTGATCACGGTCCTTTTGAGCTGTGCATCGGTTACATTGATTGTGAATTGTTCTCCGCCCTTCATAGTGACTGTCAGTGTTTCTTCACTCAGGAACGGCTGCACACTGATTAGAGCCCAGTCGCCTGCCTTGGCGGTCTGTGCGTTGATCTCTGCGATCTGTTCTGCTGTCAGTTTTGCTGAATACTGGCATTCAAGATTGTTAGCTTCCTTCAGGCTGCCCACAGTGCTGTCTTCGTCGACTTTCCCGACCCATACGAGTTCAGGCTTGCTGAATTCCACTTTCTCCACGTCTGCGACAAATTCTTTTGTCTTTTCGCTGATCTCGATGTCGCCAATGGTAAGAACATCAGCTGCTGTTTCGCTCTCGCTTGCTTCCGCATCCGGATCCTGTGCAATACCGAGGACTTCCAGGAGTGCTTCAAAGCTCATGAATCCGCCGCCGGGAAGAGAGAATTCATATGTCTTGCCGTTCACCTGCCACTTGAAGTCAACGGTATAAACGATTCCATATACGGAGAACTTGTCGGACTCAAACTCAACCGCTTTGATCTCTGTTTCGGTTCTCTCCGCATCTACCTTGTTCTCATCGATCACGACGGCCTTCTCTTCATCCAGAGGCTCCTCGTTTTCGTCTTTCGTGTCAAAGTGAACTGCATCGACCTTCGTCTCCTTCTCGACCTCAACGGCCTTCTTGTATTCGATTCTCACTTTGACGTCGCCGACCGGTTCGATCTCAACATTTTCATATTTAAATGTGATGTCATAGAATTTTGCAAGAGACAGGGCAGTCTTTTCGTCATACTTGTCCTGCATCTCCGCCAAAGCCTTCTCATAGTAGAAGGCGTACTCTTCGGGATCGCTTTCTTCGGTGATCTCCTTCACGTCGAGTTTTACGCCCACAGGAAGTCCCGCTGACTTGCCGAAGTCAGCGTACACATAGTAGTCATCGTTCTCATAGACGAGCTGCGTGTCTTCTGTGATCAGTTCGATCTCATCCGCGTTCTTGCCTGCAGCGGCTGCGATCGCCGCTTTCAGTTTGTCCTCGGGGCTCTCCTCTTTAGCAGGATTTGTCGTCGCTGCCGATGCAGCCTCAGCGGCAGTTTCTGTGGAAACAGTTGTGTCCTCTGTACTCTCCTCGGCTGCCTGAGAATTGGAAGAAGCTTCCTCCGCCTGTTCTTCAGCATCGAAAGTCGCAGCCGCGCCTGACGGATCGCTCTCCTCGTTCACAGCCTCCTCCGAACCGCTTTCTGCAGAGCTGTCCTCTTCTTCACTCTGATCTTCTTCGACAGCTGCCTCTTGCGCAGGCTCCTCTTCGCTCTCGTATATAGTGCCGTTCTCGTCCACATCAACGTCACTGTCAGCAACCTCGATGCCCGCCTGTGTTGAAGCGGTATCTTTATCCAGCGTGATTGCCGGCAGTATCAGTGTATATGTCGTAACAAAAACGATCACTGCTGACAGCAGCGAGACAACGCGTTGCCAGCGTTTCATTCTGCGATTCATTCTGATAAAGTATTCCACCATCTTATCAAGTAATCTCATCTCATATCTCCCAATCTCGCTATGTCAGTGAACTGTTCCAAATTGTGAAAATGGCCATACGCGATACACGATCTTCCCGACGATCTGTTCTTCCGAGATGCAGCCGATCGAAGTGTTCCGCGAGTCTATGGACACGGACCGGTTGTCTCCCATCACAAAGATCTTGCCTTCAGGCACCTGATATGGCAGTTCGATATTAGTCTCTCCAAATGCCTTTTCATTCAAGTAAGGTTCTTCAAGCTTGTTATTGTTTACGTAGACGTTGCCTTCCTGGTCTATGTTCACCCACTCGCCCGGATTGGCGATCACACGTTTGACCAGGATATTGTTGTTGTAATAGAAAGCAATGATATCTCCGGTCTTCATGTCGCCGCTCTTGACGGATACGACGATATCACCGCTGTCCAGCGTTCCGTTCATGGATTTACCGTAAATCCTTAATATAGGAAGAAGCAGGACAGCTACCAGTACTGCAACGGCTGCTACTACGACAAGTGTCAAAAAAGTGCTTCTCACTGTTGCCCTGAACCGATGCATATACCGGTCCTTCTTTACGGCCTCTGTTATTTCCGCCGTCCCCGGCAGGACGACCGTTTTATCATTGATCATCGTGCTATTATCCATACTCAGATTATTTCCTCCATGAGCTCTGTCGCAGAGCTGCTGCTGATTGGTTTTCTTCAAACAGCCTCAACTTTTGGTATTGCATTGTTCAGGCTCGATACGGTGGCTTCGATTTCAGTTCCGCAATCGCATCAGCATCGGCATCCTCATGTTAAGCATCTATATTTTATATATATTTGCATAATCACCGTTACATATCTGCATTTCGTCCGAATACTTTGTCTGATGGAATTCCTCTTAATTATATACGAAACTCCGCACATATATCAATATAACTGTTAAATAGTTAAATACTCTAAAATAAAACCCGGACGAACTCCGGAACAATACATACCTATAATGTCTTAACCAATTATACAACATTTCTGTCATATTTATCTAGTGTTTGAAACTTTTTTGTATTATTTGTGTTCAAAACTCTATTCTTGTCAACGCTTTACAAAAGCACCTGCTAAGAGCATTTAGATTACTACTTTAATTATACTGAATTACAGGAAAAATCAATACACAAGTTTACCATAAATCTGCTTTGTCCATTTTTTTGACCAATTTTCGAATATATCTCATACCCTATATTTTTCTGTTCAGGCTTAATAGGCGTCTGTTTTTCTGCCTAAATATGGCGCAGGAAGTACAATTCCAAAAGTTTGTACTTCCTGCGCCTATTTATTACCTGATTCAATATGCCTCTACACAGGATCCTATACTGTAGCAGCTTGTCATTCTGTTTCTTCCACCTTGAGGATCGCAATGGAGAGCTCCTCCAGCTGCTTGGGATCCACAACATTGGGAGCCTCGCTCATGAGATCGACGGCGTCCTTGTTCTTGGGGAAGGCCATGACGTCGCGGATGCTCTCCGCGCCGGTCATCAGCATGGCGAAGCGGTCGATGCCGTAAGCCAGTCCCGCGTGCGGCGGTACGCCGTACTTGAAGGCGGTCAGAAGGAAGCCGAACTTCTCCTGGGCTTCCTCGGGCTTAAGGCCGATGACTTCGAACATCTTCTCCTGGATGTCGTTCTGGTGGATTCTGACGCTGCCGCCGCCCAGCTCTACGCCGTTGAGGACGATGTCATAGGCTTTGGCCCTGACGGCGCCGGGATCGGAGTCGATCAGGTGCCAATCCTCATCCATGGGCATGGTGAAAGGATGGTGCATGGCGACGAATCTCTCCTCCTCGTCGCTCCATTCAAGCAGCGGGAACTCCACGACCCACAGGAAGTTGAACTTGTTGTGGTCGATCAGGCCCAGTTCTTCGCCGAGTTTGAGCCTGAGAGCGCCCAGGACGTTCCAGACGATCTTGTTCTGGTCGGCCGCGATCAGCAGTAAGTCGCCCTTTTCGCCGCCCATTCTCTCGACGATGGCTTTGATCTCATCCTCTGTCATGAATTTGGCAAAAGAGCACTTGACGCTGCCGTCATCCTTGAGCTGGATGTAAGGCAGGCCCTTTGCGCCGTAGCCCTTGGCGAAAGTGACCAGTGCGTCGATCTTCTTTCTGGCCATGCCGCCCTGTCCCTTGACGTTGATGCCGCGCACAGAGCCGTTCTTCATGGCTGCCGCATCGGAGAGCACCGCAAAGCCGCAGTCCTTGACCACGTCCGTGATGTCCACGAGCTTCATGCCAAAGCGCGTGTCAGGCTTGTCGGAGCCGTAGTCGTTCATGGCGTCGATCCACTTCATTCTGGGAAGGGGAAGCTCTACATCAAGGTCAAAGGTCTTCTTGGCCACATACTGGATCAGTCTCTCGTTGACATCGATGACGTCGTCCACGTCTACGAAGGACAGCTCCATATCGGCCTGGGTGAACTCGGGCTGTCTGTCCGCGCGCAGGTCCTCGTCACGGAAGCACTTGGCGATCTGGAAGTACCTGTCAAAGCCGGAGCACATCAGCAGCTGCTTGAAGAGCTGCGGAGACTGGGGCAAAGCATAGAAATTGCCGGGGTGCACGCGGCTGGGCACCAGGTAGTCTCTTGCGCCTTCAGGCGTGGACTTGCACAGGATGGGGGTCTCGATCTCGAGGAAGCCCTCTCCTGCCATGAACTCTCTCATGTTCTGGATCATCTGACTTCTGAGGATCAGTCTTCTCTGCATATCGGGACGGCGAAGGTCCAGGCTTCTGTATTTGAGGCGCAGATCTTCCTTGGTATTGCTGTTCTCCACGATGTGGAAGGGCGGCGTCTCGGACTCGGAGAGGATCCTGGTCTCTTTAACTCTGATCTCGATAGCACCGGTCGCAAGGTTGGGATTGACTGCCTCCCTCTTGCAGACAGTTCCGGTAGCCGCTACTACGAATTCCGCTCTCATCTTCTCTGCTTTGGCAAAATTCTCCGCGCCGCACTCTGTCTCCTCGTAGATCAGCTGCAGAATGCCGCTTCTGTCGCGCAGGTCCACAAAGACCAGTCCGCCCTTATTTCTCTGTTTGGCCACCCATCCCATAACGGTGACGGTCTGGCCAACGTTCGCTTCGCTAAGTTCCGCACATCTGCATGTGCGCTTTAATCCCAACATTGATTCAGCCATGATTATCTGTATTCCTCCTGTCACAGGGACCGCGCTGTTCTGACCTGATCCCTGCGTATTTTTGTCTCTTATTTACTGATCGGATTGCGATAGAACTCTTCGAACTGCTCGAAGCCTCTCTCCGCCATCTGCTGTTTCTGGAACTTCTTGTTCTTGGCCATGCGGGCGATCAGCACCTGTGTGCCTTCCGCGCGCTCCTTCTGGGCCTGGCGGATCACTTCGCACAGGCGGTCAGCGGGCATATTCTTCTCGATGAGGTATGCTTTCTTGACCGGACGGCCGGGAATCTGGAATCCCTGCTCCATAAGAATAAGGATGATCCTCTCGAAACCGATGGAAAATCCGCATGCGGGGACATCCTTGCCGGTGAACTTGCCGACCATTCCGTCATAACGTCCGCCGCCTCCGCAGCTGATGCCGAGTTCAGGCATAGCGATCTCAAAGATCGTTCCTGTATAGTAGGACATGCCGCGCACGATCGTGGGATCGAACACGATCTTGAAATCCGCTGTCTTTGTGCCGTCGACACTCTCCATGACTTCGCGCAGCTGCGGGATCACGTCGGACTCAATGAAGCCCTCGAGCTTCTCCTCGAGGTAAGCCAGCTGGTCCTGCGCACTCTGAAGTCCCTCGAACAGGCTGACATAGCGGTCTCTCATCTCCTCGGTGAAGCCCTCCTCGATGAGTTCCCCCGCCGCGCCGTCGAGGCCGATCTTGTCCATTTTGTCCAAAATAATGAAGACGTCTGTATATCTGTCCTCCGGGAATCCGCTGTAAGCGGCCATCGCTTTGAGGATCCGTCTCTCATTGATGCGGATCTGGAAGTTCTTAAATCCAAGATTCCCCAAAGTCGTGGTCGTCGCCAGGATCAGCTCGATCTCAGCCAGATTGCTGGGCTCGCCGATAATGTCGATATCACACTGCATGAACTGGCGGTATCTTCCCTTCTGGGGGCGGTCCGCTCTCCAGACATTGCCCATCTGCAGTGCCTTGAAAGGCATCGGCAGTTCATTCTGGTGGTTGGAGAAATATCTGACCAGCGGAACAGTGAGGTCATAGCGAAGGCCTCCGTCCACGAGATCCGCCTCGCTCTGCGCGCTCTCCAGCTTCAGTTTCTCTCCTCTTTTGAGGATCTTAAAGATCAGTTTCTCATTGTCGCCGCCCTGCTTGCTCGTAAGATTCGCGATATTCTCCACACAGGGCGTCTCGATGGACTGGAATCCAAACTCCGCATATGTCTTCTTGATGACGGAGATGCAGTAGTCGCGGATCTCCATCTCCGCGGGAAGAATGTCCTTCATGCCTGTGACCGGTTTCTTGATCAGTGCCATACCTGGTTCCTTTCTCAGTATTTATTAAGACTTTTGTCTTTCATCACTCAATAATTTAACAATAAATGATTGTACAATTTTTTGACACTGAAATCAATGTTTGGTCCAAACTTATAAATGGAAACCGGCGTTTGACCAGGTTTATCCGACTCCTTTATAGTGTCCCGAGCCGACCTCGGCGGCCAGCCCCCTCATCTGCAGGTCCAGCATGCAGGATGTAAACTCTTCCACGCCGATATGTCTGCCGAGTATGCTCTCCATCCGGCCGATCAGAAAATCCGGCTCCATGATCTCTTTATACCCCAGAACGTCAAAGAGGACCTTCTCCATTCCCGGCAGATCCTCTCTTCTAAGATTTCTTTCCTTTCTTTTCTGCTCGAACAAGTCCGTCCCGCTTTCATTTACGCCGTAGAAATGCTCGATCACCGTTTCCGGCGTGCATGCGATGCCGGCCCCCTGGGAGATCAGGAAATTGCAGCCGTCGCTGAGCGCGTCGCTCACTCTCCCGGGCAGAGCGAAAATATCTCTCCCTTGCTCCAGCGCGGAATCCACTGTGATCACTGTGCCCGATCTTCTCCTGGCCTCAATCACAAGAACCAGGTCCGCAAGACCGCTGATCAGCCTGTTGCGCCTTGGGAACAGCTTCGTCTGCGGCTTCGTTCCCGGCAGGTATTCCGAGATCAGCCCGCCCCTTTCTTTCAAAATATCGTATAACTCCGCGTTCTCTTCCGGATAGACCACGTCTACGCCGCATCCAAGGACCGCATAGGAACGTCCGCCGGCACCGGCCGCCGCTCTTCCCGCTATGCCGTCGACGCCCCTGGCCATCCCGCTCACCACTGAGATCCCGTTCAGCGCCAGCTTTTCCGCAAAGGTCCTTGCCTGCTCCCTTCCGTAGGACGAGCAGTTCCTTGCGCCGACTATAGCAACCGAGGGCACATCATCCGGCGGGAGATCTCTGATATAATATAAACCGTAAGGGCAGTCCGGAATACCCCTCAGTCTCTGAGGAAAACAGTCGTCCTCTATGCTGACGAATCCTATTCCCCTTCGCCTTAGATTCTCCGCTTCTTCGATCGGATCCCGCTCCTGAGAGAAGCATATGCTGAGTGCCTTCCCGGTGGCGTCTCCTCTTCTCTTAAGTTTGTCCACAAGGCACATGCTGATTTCATCCTCTGACATATGGTAGACCTCTTCCGCGCAGCTCGCGGTCTCCAAAAGAGTCTTTATCGTCTGATTCCCCACTCCTCTTATACTTGACAGCCACAAAGCATAAGGGTTGATCGCTCTCTCTTTCATTACAGTCCCTCCTTCGGATTGTTTCTTCTGTTCGCCGGTACGATCTTCTTGTCGCTGCTGAATTCTCTTCCCGAAGTTTTCTCTTCCTCGTTATACTCCGGCAGCCTGAACCCGACAGCCATCATCAGGTCTCTCTCCAGGATCATTTCTCTTCCGTTCAGATCAGCTATAGTCCTCGCCATCTTCAGGCATTTGTGGTAGGAACGCACGCTCATTCCCAACTGGTCATAGACGATCCGCATTTTTTCGGTAAGCAGTGAATTCAGCGGGCAGAAATGTTCCACCGCATCCGGTGTCATATCCGAATTGTAGTGGAAAGGAGTACCTCTGAAGCGGCGTTTCTGTCTCTCGATCGCCTCCATGACCCGGATCCGGACCGTTTCACTGCTCTCAGAATGGCCGCTTCCCTGCAGTTCATTTGAGCCGACTCTCCCGACATGTACCCTGAAATCGATCCGGTCAATAAAAGGGCCGCTGATCCTCTTCTGGTACTTCAGCACTTCCTTAGGAGTGCAGGTACAGCGGTTCATATCCGGATAATACCCGCAGGGACAGGGATTTGCCGCTGCCACAAGAAGCGGCCTCGCCGGGTAACGGTAGGCTCCTGTAAGCCTTCTGATTATGATCTCCTGATTCTCCAGGGGCTCCCGCAGAGAATTGAGTTCGTTTGCTTTGTATTCAGAGATCTCGTCCAGAAACAGGACTCCGAGATGTGCCAGTGTGATAAGTCCGGGGGCAGGAATATTTCCTCCTCCGATCAGAACTGCTCTTGTCACCGAGTGATGGGGTGACAGAAACGGCCGTTCCGTGATCAGTGCTGTGTCTTCCGGCAGGAGGCCGGCCGCACTGTATATTTTAGTGATCTCCAGCGCCTCTTCCTTAGAGAGCGGCGGCATGATGCCCGGCAGGCACCTTGCGAGCATACTCTTTCCTGCACCCGGTGGCCCGCTCATCAAAACATTGTGAAACCCCGCTGCCGCGATCTCCAGCACTTTTTTGGCCTGAATCTGACCATGTACCTGGGAGAGATCAGGATATCCCTTATCTGAAGTCTGCCCCAGCAGTTGTTCCGCATCAACTTCGGCGGGCGGAAGAAACCGGTCCCTCTCCTCAAGAGTTTTCTTAAGGTAATTGACCAGTTCGGCCAGAGTGCGGACTCCCACAACACGGATCCCATGGACCAGCGCGCCTTCCTTGAGATTTCCATTCGGAACGATGCAGGTACTGATTCCGTTTTCCTTAGCTTCCATTACAATAGAAAGAATTCCGTTCACCGGCCTGATCTCGCCGTTGAGCCCAAGCTCTCCCGCCACAAGCACGTTGTCGACTGCTCCGTTCGGGATAAACCCAAGACAGACCAGCAGTCCGACGCTCACAGGCAGGTCGACCACCATTCCTCTCTTTGGAATGCCTGCAGGCGACAGATTGACTGTGATCCTCTGCGGAGGCATATGAATCCCCAGATTCTTGAGCGCGACGCGCACACGCTCGCCGGCCTCCCTCATCTCGCCGCTCATAAAACCTACCATGTTAAACGATGGCAGTCCGTTTGAAATATCGGTCTCAACCCTCATCAGATAGCTGTCGATCCCGTGGACTGCGCCTGTAATGATACTGCTGTACATGCCACCTCCTACATACAATAATGCCTTACTACTGTTGCTGTTAAGTTTTGCTTCTTGAGGATTTTTCCCGGAACCGGAAAGAAAGCTCAGATGTGTTTGATCCAAATCCCTTAAGAACAAGCGGGACTTGTAAGATAGGACAATTATAGAGACCGGGCCTGCGACAGTTCAATAGTAAAAAAAAATATTTGTTTGTTTTTTGATCAATCCGCTGTATTTTATCAAAATATCGAATTTTTCAGTCTGCTTTCCCGGAAAAAAATTCTGATATACCCTTTCTCACAACCCTTTATTGGCGGAAAATCCGCCAATAAAGGGTTGTGAGAAAGGGTACCTGCAGGGTCTGAGACTATAGGTACGTGTTTGCCAGACCCTTTACTGGCGGGATTTCCGCCAGTAAAGGGAGAGAAAAAGGCTCTATGCCGACAAAAAAGCCGGGGCCTCCCCGACTTTTTTACAGAAGATAGTCCGCCATAACATAGCTGGCTACATCCAGTCCATATTCTGTCAACGCAATCCTGTGATCAGGTGTCCGGCGGATCACATTCTGCTCCAAATGCCTGTGCAGCACGCCGTCGTAAATATCTTCCATTTTCACTCCGAAGCGCTTTTCAAATTCCTTTTCTGAGACGCCCTCCGTCATTCGCAGCCCGAGAAACATGAACTCCTCCATGCGATCCTCCCGCGTAAGCGTTTGCCTTTCACGGCGCATGGCATTCACAGGATCATACTCGTTCGTATCGTTTACAGCCTTTCGGTAATCATTCATTTTGTCCGGATTTCTGAAGCGCTCACTTCCGAGACAGGAAGACGCTCCAAGTCCCAGGCCAAGGTATTCGTGGCCGGTCCAGTAGCCGCAGTTATGTCTGCACTCATATCCCGCTTTGGCATAGTTCGAGATCTCGTAGCGCCGGTACCCCTCAGAAGCCAGGAACTGCTTAGTGAAGTGATACATTCTGCGATCCTCTTCCTCTGAAGGAAGATCCGGAAGTTCTCCTGAATCCAGTAAAGAGGCAAGAGGCGTTCCCTCCTCGATGATCAGGCTGTATGCCGAGATGTGCTCGGGTCCGAGCGACACCGCCTCCTTAAGTGTATGGGACCAGGTTTCGATATTTTGACCGGGCAGCGCTGACATCAGGTCCAGATTGATGTTGTCAAATCCCGCTTCCCGCGCGGCATGAAAGGTCTCCCGCGCCTCTGCGGCAGTGTGGATCCGGCCCAGCAGGTGCAGTTCGGAGTCGTCAAAAGACTGAACGCCTATGGAAAGCCTGCCAATGCCGGCGGCTTTGAAGCCGAGGAGTTTCAAAGGGTCCACAGTGCCAGGGTTTATTTCCATACTGATCTCCGCGTCCGAAAGAACTTGATACCGGCTGCGTATCGTATCCATCACTCGCGCAGCCTGAACAGGCGTCATCAAAGAGGGGGTTCCTCCCCCGATGAAGATCGAGTCTACCGCCGCGGCGCTCTCTGACGGCGCGGTGATCTCGCCGGCCCGCAGTTCAATCTCGCGGCACAGCAGATCGACATATTCTTCTCTTGTATCTTCGCCGGCCGGTCCCGACAAAAAATCACAGTACCTGCACTTTCTCTCGCAAAAGGGAAAGTGCAGGTACAGAGAGACCGGTCCGCCGCGGTTATATTCGCTCATACCGCACCATTCCTGTCAGTTTCCGGCATCCAGTTTCAATACATTCATGAACGCTTCCTTCGGGATCTCTACGTTTCCGACGATCTGCATTCTCTTCTTGCCTTCCTTCTGCTTCTCCAGAAGTTTCTTCTTTCGGGAAATATCGCCGCCGTAGCACTTGGCAAGGACGTCCTTGCGCAGCTGTCTGACAGTCTCGCGGGCGATAATGCGTCCGCCGACCGCGGCCTGGATCGGCACATCGAAAAGCTGTCTCGGAATCTCTTCTTTGAGTTTTTCGCACATCTTGCGCCCGCGGTCGTAAGCGCCTGCGGCGTGCACGATGAAGGAAAGGGCGTCCACAGGTTCCTTGTTCACAAGGATATCCATCTTGACCAGTTCGCTGGTCTCATATCCCTTGAGGTCATAGTCAAAGGACGCGTAACCTCTCGATCTTGATTTGAGTGCGTCGAAGAAATCATAAATGATCTCGTTCAAGGGGAGCTCATATTTAAGGACCGCGCGGGTCGCCTCAATGTATTCGGTGTCCAGGTAGCGGCCGCGCCTCTCCTGGCAAAGCTGCATGATGGGCCCGATGAACTCCGTGGTCACCATGATCTCGGCGCTTACGATAGGTTCTTCCATGTGCTCTATTTTGGCGGGATCGGGAAGATTCGAGGGATTGGTCAGCTCGATCATCGTCCCGTCCGTCTTAAAGACTTTGTAGACAACGCCGGGCGCAGTGGAGATCAGGTCCAGATCGTACTCTCTCTCCAGGCGCTCCAAAATGACTTCCATGTGAAGAAGTCCCAGGAAACCGCAGCGGAATCCGAAACCGAGAGCCAGCGATGTCTCCGGTTCAAAAAAGAGCGAAGCGTCATTGAGCTGAAGTTTCTCCAGCGCGTCCCGAAGATCCGGGTACTTGGCGCTGTCCGCCGGATAGAGACCGCAGAAGACCATGGGCTGCGCTTTTTTGTAGCCTGGAAGAGGCTCCGCGCAGGGGCGCGTGTGCTCTGTGACAGTGTCGCCGACCCGGGCGTCCTTGATATTCTTGATGGAGGCAGTGAAATAGCCTACCTGTCCTGCAGCCAGTTCATCGCAGGGGATGAACTGTCCGGGGCCGAAATATCCCACTTCCACTACTTCCACAACCGCTCCGGTCGCCATCATTCTCACCTGCATGCCCTTTTTGATCACACCGTCGCGGATCCTGCAGAACACAATGACGCCGCGGTAGGAATCATAGAGGGAGTCGAAGATCAGCGCCTTGAGCGGCTCCTCCGCATCCCCCTCGGGAGCGGGGATCTTCTCCACCACCGCTTCCAGCACATCCTCGATGCCGATGCCCTGTTTTGCCGAGATCAAAGGGGCGTCCTCCGCTTCGATGCCGATGACATCCTCGATCTCATGCCGCACCTCTTCGGGCATCGCGCTTGGAAGGTCGATCTTGTTGATCACGGGAAATACATCCAGGTCGTGTTCCAGCGCCAGATAGACATTGGCCAGTGTCTGCGCCTGTATGCCCTGGGTCGCGTCCACCACCAGGATCGCGCCGTCGCAGGCCGCCAGCGAGCGGCTGACCTCGTAGTTGAAGTCCACATGGCCGGGCGTATCGATCAGGTTGAAAATATACTCCACACCATCTTTTGCCTTATAGACAAGACGCACTGCCTGGCTCTTGATCGTGATGCCGCGCTCGCGCTCCAGTTCCATATTGTCCAGGACCTGGTCCTGCATTTCGCGGCTCGTCAGAAGACCTGTCCGCTCGATCATTCGGTCCGCCAGTGTAGATTTGCCGTGGTCGATGTGGGCCACAATGCAGAAATTTCTGGTCCTCTCCCGGATATTGTCGTAGTGATTTGATGCCATATATGTAATGCTGTCCTTTCTTAGGCCGCCCGACGGGCTCAGCTGTTCTCGTTGATATAGATCTGGACTCTGCTCTGGATGACACCCGCGACATCCTTCGCGCTCTTTTGTCCCTCAAAGAAGGCTGCCGCCTCCTCGACTATGATGTTCTCGACACTTCTGTCAAAATATGCTTTGCTTCTGAGTCCTCTGAGGAAAGCATAGATCTGGTCGACTTCGCTGTCGGTGATCCTCGGCAGTTCTACATTCTCGCCGCCGATGTTCATGATGATGTGGTCCTCCACCTTCTGTCCGTTCTCGTCAGTATAGTAGATGGGCTCCATCGCCTTGTTGGCGAGCCGATCCAGCGAGCTGATGCTGACCGGCCAGTACATCTCGATGGAATTCTGATATTCATCAAGAAGGAAACGGCGCACGAAACTCCAGCAGGCGTCCTTCTCGTCAGACGCCGCATTGACCGCGATCTCAAGCTGCGGGGAGATCGCCGCCGTTCCGGGTGTCTGGGACGGGAAACCCGCCATAGTGATCTCTGTGCCAAAATAACCGTACCGGAGATTTACGTACTCATCGAAAGTTCCGACTGACTCTCTTGCAAACAGAGCCTTTCCGTTTCTGTAGAACGCAGTGGTATCCTCCTGCATGGCGGCATCATCTATTTTGGCAGGGAACTGGCTGATAAACTCAAGCAGGCGAATGAACTCGGGCGAGTCAAACTTACACTGGGATTTGTCCCAGTCAATAAACTGGTCGCCGCACAGTTCCAAAGCCTGGTAGAAAATGTCTTCTCTGCCGGCAAGACCAAACATTCTGCCTTGCGCTATGCCTTTGGTGGCTGCAAGCTGATCGGCAAAATCGAGTGTGAAGCCGGAACCGTCCCCGATATCCTCGGTCTTTCCAACGATAGTATTTACATAAAATGCAGGAATGACCGCATATGTCTTTCCGTCGCTCTTAAACGTATCAAACACGTTAGTCAGGTATTCTTTGCCGGAAATCTCCTCATCGCTTTCCATATAAGGAGTCAGGTCCTCGAAAACGCCCTTGCTGATATAACTGCTGACAGGCATTACCGCGGAGAGCACCAGCACGTCGGGCGCGCTGCCGGAAGCGATATCAGTATTGAGCCTTGACAGTCCCTCGTTTCCGGCCTCGCCGTCGTACTGGGAGTAATCCACGATACTGATCCTTACATCCTGATTGGATTTATTGAAGGCGAAAACCTGTTTTCTTACCTCATAGTCAAGATAATAACTTCCCAGAGTGATCGTCTTTCTGCCGGCTACAACTTCCGGATCTACTTTGGAGAGGATCTCCACCACGCTGCTGCCGTCCATATCGACTGCGATTACCGCAAGGTTTCCGTCCTCCAGCTCCGCAAGACCGGTGACTGCCGTGACGTCCATATCCGAATCCACATAATCGACGATCTTTGTGATGCCGGAACCGTCAAGGTTCATTCCGTAAATTGCGTTGGCGCCTGCCATATACAGCTGCCATGTCTTTCCGGGGAAGACAAATGACATTCCTGCTTCAGAGGGAACCGGATAGCTGTCTCCAACAGTTCCGGTCTCCATGTTGATCACCGTGATCTGCTCGCCGGTACCTCCGTATGTGACTGTCACGACCGTGCCGTCCTCCAGCACATACGGCGTGACGCTCTTTAACTGGTCGTCGGTGCTGACTGTCCTCAGGAAAGATCCGTCCTGCGCATTGTAAAGGTCAAGGCCCATGGAAGTGCTCACTATAAGGCCTTCACCACTGTAAGCGACGCTGTTGACAAAATAGTCCATTTCCGCGTTTTCCGGAACTTTGGCGGGAGCTGTCCAGACTTCAGTGCCGTCGGGCGCGATGCAGGAGAGGACATAGACGCTCTCTACAGTCTGCGCTGAGGAAGCCGGATCGACCTCTGATGCCTCTGAAATGATCAGTTCCTCTTCGGCGTCTGTCGGATTCCCGTCGCCTTTTGCCTCGTCTGCGGGGGACGTGATCCCGTTCGAAGGATCTTCCTGAAGCGCAGGATCGTTGGCGGGAGAATCTCCGCCTTCAGTATAAAACTCCGCGACCTGGCCTTTTCCTTCTGCGGCGGGGGACTGCTCCTGCCCTTCTTCGGACGCCTCCACAGGCCCCTCTTCCACTACTTCGGTGCCTGCTTCCGCCGGTCCTCCGGGGCCCTCTTCCACTACTTCGGCGCCTGCTTCCGCCGGTCCTCCGGGACCCTCCTGGTCTGCTCCGCCGGGGCCTTCTTCACTTCCGGGTCCGCTCTGTCCTCCACCCGAGGGGGTAAATCCTACAGAGTCACCGCTATAAGAAACCCTTGCGATATAGTAATTGCCGTCAGAGCCGATACTCATAGCCAGCACATCCTGCATGCCGCCTCCGATCAGCAGACTGTACTGCAGATCAGATCCGTCAGGAGCAAAATTCGCGATCGCGTGTGTCCCGGAATCAGAAAAGCTGTAGGAATAGCCGGAGGAGTAAAGCCTGCCGTCTTTGTATGTCAGGCTTTCCATATTGAAATCGGCGAGAAATCCATCGCTGTCCTGAAGCGCAACCGGCTGGGCGCTGTAGACATAATCACCGGACGAGACAGTTCCATTGCCGCCGTCAGTTTCTTTTTTGTCACTGCCTCCCTTGCCGCATGCCGTCATGGTCAGAGTGAGCACTATTGCCATCATCACGCTGATCATCCTGGTGTTTCGTTTCATACTGCACCGCCTTTCTGTTATCCCTGATCGTTTCAAAAGGAGCAAGTCCTTTATCTTCAAGCATTCCTTTTTCCGGTTCGCTCTCTGAGGGCTTATCGTCCTTCCGCTCAGAAGCCCGGGCCTTCTCTCTTTGAGGAGTCTCTTCTTCTGAGCCCTGCTCTCTTTCCATGTAATATTCCGGATATTTCTTCATGGACTGTCTCTCATAGACACTGTCCTGCAGGTTCCGGACACTTCCCGCCAACGTCCAGCTTCTGTTCCTGTACCAGTGGATTATCATCCACAGGATCAGAAGGATCGTCAAAGCGATCAGTATACATTCAAGAAGAAAGAGCGCCGCGAAGATCGTTTCCCACCCCAGAGCCACATTTTCCCAGTAAGGGTAACGTACCGCCCTGGTGCGCATTCCAAGTAATGCAAAATTCCGAAGGTCCTTATAGAGATTGGGGATCCTGTAGCGGTTGGTATTGTCCACTACGATCACCCCGGAGTCATCTCCGAACGCCTTTTTCACGGCTGCCGCCGCATAGCCCTCCACGGGATCGGGCATCACGATCTCATAGGTTGTGATCATACCCGTATCTTTGTAGTGAGTGTTGCCGGTTCCGACATTTTCCATGTTCTGCGTGTCGTCGGGGACAGTACTATTCGCGTCTCCTGATCCCGAGGATCGGCCGCCTGATCCTGCTTCTGTACTGCCTGCGGAATTGTCGGTCTTATTCGTATCTCCCGCAGTATCGTCCGCCTCCTGTGAGTCCCCCGCGGATTCGCCGGCCTCTTTCGGTTCCTCCTCAGATGTGTCCGCCGCCCGCGCTACAGCCGCGTATCCGGCAGGGCGGGAAGCTGTATTAGGAATCTGCTGCGAGCCGCCGTCGTATCCGTTCCCGGATCCGCCGTACTGAAGAAGAGTCTTATATTGGACAAAAACCACATAGTCGGACAGCCCTCCCTCATCATAGAGGGTGCCCTCCCCTTTTTTGTAAACGCCCGCAATGCGCAGGTGCATATCGTCAACTCTTACGGTTCTTCCTTCCACGTCAAAAGAACCGAAGAGTTTCCACGCAGTCTCCTCATCGAGGAGTATCTCATCTTTCATCACTGAGTCGGACAGGTAGTAGGAGCCCGCTGAAAGCTTGAGCGGATGGAAAGTGAAGAAAGCTCCTCCGGTTCCTACCGCTTCAACAGTCACCGTCTTACTCCCCGCCGCAAGCTTCAGTTCCCCGATCCCGCTGTAGCAGTCCTGCCACAGTTTCGAGTCCTTGCCCTCCGAAGTCTTTTTGATCGAGTCCTGGGCAAGAGTCGTGTTGATCTTGTACTCCAGATCCTTGATATTCTCTTCCATCAGCGCTTCTTCCCTCGGAAGAAAAGCGCTGATCTGCGCACAGCTGTCCGGGGCTCCCCACCTGGAGGCCTCCCTCTGGTCCTCAAATCCCAGTGCCTTCAGTTCCCGGTATCCGTGGATCCCCGCTGCCGCAATGAGCCACAGGACACAGACTTTCAGTGCGGTCTTTTTCCAGGGAGTTATCCCGCGCCTTTTCCTCTTTCCGGTCACTGCTGCAAATCCTCCGCAAGCCTCACCTGCATGCCGGCAGCCACCGGCTTGGTGGTAGTCGTGATCACATATTCATAGCCGCTCAGGGGTCCTGAGATGGCCGACAGCAGATCGTCACTGTCAAGAACCTGAACATCCACTCTGGTGGCAATGTATCTGTTTCCCAGAGGGCTCTCCTTGCTGCTGACTATCAGAATGAACTTACCGTTGTTATCCTCCCTGACAGCGTTGTTGGGAACAGTCAGGTCATAGGTCTTTGTATTCTCTCCCACGCTGAGTTGTACAGTATCTCCGGCCTCCACGTCGGGGCTCTGGATCTCAAACTTCAATATTTTGCCGCCGGAACTGTCCGAGGCGTCCGCGGTAATACTCACGAGGGTTGCCTTAAAGTCCGAATACGCCCACTCGTTCTGGGGTTTGGCTTCCATACCGGTCTTGAGCATCTGGGCCTGTTCCTTGGTGCAGGTGAAACTGACAGTCATACCTTTCCCCACAGGCTGGATCACCGCGCCCACAGTGTCTGAGGAAGTAGTGTCGCCCGCGTTGTAGGAAACGGAGACGACCTTGCCGTCGATAGGCGACTTCACAGTGGCGCTCTTCTCCGCTTTCTCAAGGCTCTCCACCTTGGCCTGAGCGTCTTCCATAGTCTTCTGGATCGACTTGAGCTCCAGCTCCGCCTGGATACTCTTTACTGTTGTATCCCTGGCGTTGGTCGCTCTTGTCAGTTCCGCTTCTGTCTCCGCCTTATAGGCCTGCGCTTCAGCGAGCTTCTTGGCGTTTCTCTCGGCCTGTTTGACAGCTTCCTCATCGTCTCCCACAGTAGAAGTGCTATTAGTGGTCCCGTTGAGTCTCTCCACTTCCAGACCCGCTTCCGTATCTTCATATAGAGCGTCTTCGTAATCGGAGTTTACTTCGTCGAGTATCTCCTGCATCTCGTCGTCCGTAAGATACTCGCCGTTCCTGATCCTTTCCACCGCGTCGTTGGTCAGGTCGCCGCTGAACAGGGATTTCTGGAAATTGGCCTTGGCCTCTTCGTATTCCTTTCTGGCCTCCTTGAGCTCATCAGATTCCGAATCCTGCAGCTCGAAGATCACATCGTCTTTCTTGACCTCGTCGCCCGGCCTTACATTGACAGCGGAGATCACTCTCGCGTTAGGCGCTTTGACGCTGTAGGGGTCGTCGACCTCAGCGGTTCCCGAACCTCTCACTTTGGGCGTGATGCTTCCCTCCTGCACGTACCGGGTCGCCACCTGCGGAAGCGAGTAGTTCATGATCGTGTTTGAGAAGAAGGTCAGAATGAGCATGATCGACAAAAAGACGATCGCCAGATTCTTGATCCAGTCCTTTCTGGCGGCCGAGCGCTCCATCTGATACTGTTCTCTGTTTTTCTTATCTTCGATTTCGTACATAACCTGTCTACCTCTTTAAGTGACGGGCATTGGCATCATTCCTTGATACCGCCCTGGTACAGAATGCCTTCCACCAGATACTCCTCGCCGTACAGGAAAAAAAGCATCGGCAGGACCATATATATGACAGCTACGGCGAAAGCCAGCGAGATCTCGCCCGCGTTGATCCTGGACAAAAACACGGAGAGCGGATACATCTCCTCGTTGTCCAGAAGGATCAGCGGCTGTTCCACCATGTTCCAGTAGTCAATAAAGATCAGGATCGCGATCGAAGCGAGGCCTCCCCTGCAGATCGGCATACAGATCTGCGTGAAGATCTGCCACTCCCCCGCTCCGTCAATAGACGCAGCTTCATAGAGGGAATACGGTATCCTTCTCATATATTTAGTGAGCATATACACAGCGAAGGGGGAAAATATACCCGGCAGCCAGATCGCCCACCTGGTCCCGACGATCCCCAGTTCCGAGCTCACCATGTAGTTGGGCACAAGTGTGACCTGATAGGGCATCAGCATCAGTACAATATACAGGAAAAAGATCAGCTGTTTCACTTTCCCGCGATACCTTGCGAATCCGAAAGACGCGAGAGAAGCCACAAAGAGCTGGAAGACCACGATCGGCACGACATAGATCACAGAGTTCCAGAATTTCATCAGGTACTCCGGGCTCTTGAAAAGCACTGTGGCGTACTGGCTGAATGTCACCATGTCCGGGATGAACTTGAGGTTCACCACCTCCGACACGAAAACTTTGCCTCCCGAAGTATTCTGGGCGAAGATCGAGCCGTAGTTGGCGCTGATCTCCGACGCGGTCATGAAACTGTTCGTGAATGTAAGTACCGTAGGCGTCAGAAACAGAAACGCGAAAAAGATCGCGGCGATCGTCCTTCTGAAAGTCTGTCTGCTCTCCGTTTTTCTGCGGTCGCTGATCGCGTCGTACTCCGTGTACTCCGCTTTTTTTGAGATTTCATTCTTTTTCTTCTTAAATAATCCCATGTTCCTACTGCTCAAGATCCTTTCCGAAACGGTCCTCCGCAAGAAGCAGGATCCCGATCACAACCATCATAAATACAGCCATGATGATCGCGGCGGCGGACAGTTTCTGATAATCGAGAGACGCAAATGTGTTATTCATAAAATGCTGCATCATGTACAGAGAATTGTAGGGATAATCCCCCGTAAGGAGATAAACCTCCCTGAACACCTTAAAGGAATTGATCAATGACATGATTATGACGAACATGATCGTCGAAGAGAGGTATCTTATCTTTATCTTCCAGAAGATCTGGCCTTCCGTCGCGCTCTCCAGCCTCGCAACCTCGATCTGATCTTTGGGTATGCTCGAAAGTCCCGACATGAACAGGATCATATTGTAACCCAGGTTCTTCCACAGAAACAGCAGTATGATGACGAGCGGCGCCAGATCCGATTTGAGCCAGTCGATCCTGTCTATACCGGCGCGGGTCAAAAACACGTTGACAAGGCCGTTGTAGTCAAACAGCACCTGCCACACCAGGATCACGGACGCAATGGGCACCATCATGGGACTCAGGAAAAAGGTCCGGAACGTGCTCTTAAACGGAATGCGGCTCTCCATGATCACCGCAAGCCACAGAGACAGCATCACAGCCAGGGGCACGGCTATCACCGAGAACAGCAGCGTATTGCGCGCCGCGAGCGAGAAAGCATTGTTCTGCCAGGTGCGGATAAAGTTGTTAAAACCGACATACTCGTGCTGGACCGGATTGTTGATCATAGAGTAGTATATGACCACTCCGAAGGGGAGCACAAAGAACAGCCCCACGCCGATCAGGCTCGGGGCAAGATACAGCCAGGAGACAGCGCGTCCTCTCCATCTTCGAAGCCGCGCCGAGCCGTACTTCCTCTCTTTCTGCGCACGGGCCGCGTTTTTCTTCAGATATCGATCTAACTTTTTTCCTGCGTTATCGCTCATCAAATAGTACTCTCCAAAGTGTCCCTTTCATATGCAAAACATGCATATATCACACTATTTTACCACAACATATGAAAAGCAGGCAGGAAATTTCGTTCCTGCCTGCCTATATATTGTGAATTTTAGGTGAATTTTCTTCTCAAATGAGCGTTATTCGCGGATAAGAAGAGATTTTCCGGTCATTTCCTTGGGCTGCTCGTATCCCATGATATCGATCAGAGTGGGAACGATGTCCGCCAGAACGCCGCCCTCTCTGAGCTTAACGTTCTCGTGATAGTTCGCCAGGATAAAGGGAACCGGGTTCGTTGTGTGCGCGGTGTGGGGAGCGCCGGTCTCATAGTTGATCATCTGCTCGCAGTTGCCGTGGTCCGCGCAGATGAAAAGAACGCCGTCCTCTTCCTTGATGGCCTCGAGAGCCTTTCCTACGCACTCGTCGACGACTTCGACCGCCTTGATCGCTGCCGGAAGCACGCCTGTGTGGCCGACCATGTCGGGGTTCGCGAAGTTAATGACGATCACGTCATACTTCTTGGAATGGATCGCCTCCACCAGTTTGTCGAGAACGCCGTAAGCGCTCATCTCAGGCTTGAGGTCATAAGTGGGAACGTCCTTGGGGGAACGCACCAGGATTCTGTCCTCTCCCTCGTTGGGCACTTCCACGCCGCCGTTGAAGAAGAATGTTACATGCGCGTATTTCTCTGTCTCCGCGATCCTTGCCTGCTTCATTCCCTTGGCAGCGAGCCACTCGCCGAAAGTATTGGTAACGTCGACCTTCTTGAACGCGACTTCCTTGTTCGGGATATCCGGATCATAGTCCTTAAAGCAGACGTAAGTAACTTTCTTCCTGGGTCCTCTGTCAAAATAGTCAAACTCGTTGTCGCAGAAGCAGTGAGTGATCTCTCTTGCTCTGTCGGGACGGAAGTTGTAGAAGATGATGGAGTCGCCGTCCTTGATCGTTGTAAGGGGCTTTCCGTCCTTGCAGATCACGGTGGGCTTTACGAACTCATCGTACTCGCCTCTCTCATAAGAAGCTGTGATAGCCTCATGAGCGCTCTCAGCCTTAAGGCCCTCGCCCTTGGTCAGAGCGTCGTAAGCGATCTTCACGCGGTCATAGTTGTTATCTCTGTCCATCGCGTAATAGCGTCCGCTGATCATCGCGATCTGACCTACGCCGATCTCCTTCTCCTTCGCCTCGAGCTGCGCGATAAAATCGCTGCCGCTCTGGGGAGGAGTATCTCTTCCGTCGAGGAAGCAGTCGACATATACTCTGTCAAGTCCGTTCTTCTTGCACATCTCAAGGATGGCGTACAGGTGAGTAATGTGGCTGTGAACGCCGCCGTCGGACAAAAGTCCGTAAATGTGCAGATCGGAATTCTTCACTTTACAGTTGTTGATCGCTTCAAGGATCTCGGGATTCTCAAAGAATACTCCGTCCTGGATCTCCTTGGTGATCCTTGTAAGTTCCTGATAAACGATCCTGCCGGCGCCCATATTCATGTGACCGACCTCGGAATTGCCCATCTGCCCGTCCGGGAGTCCTACCGCCATACCGCTGGCATATCCCTTTACAAAAGGAACGCTCTCCATAAGCCCGCTGACGACCGGAGTATTTGCCATGGCGATAGCGTTCGCTTCGGGGTTGTCGTTAAGGCCATAGCCATCCAGGATCATTAAAACTACTGGCTTTTGTTTCATGTGATTCTCCTCATTCCAATATAAATAGCAGTTGCTCTTTCTTCGTATTTTACTACTTTTATGCGCAATCGGGAAGTACCGCCATCAATTTAACGAGCTGTACTTTAACAGTTTCCGCTGCTCCGCGCGTCTTTATCTGCGCCCCTTAAAGATCGTTCCGGCCGGCTCTCCTTCAACGACCTTGTAGAGGATCGCCGGATCCTTTCCGTTGGTCACCACTGTGTCGATCCCCTGCGCTGTAGCAAGATCGGCAGCCTGAAGCTTAGTGCGCATTCCGCCGGTCCCCCTTCGTGAACCGGCTCCGCCCGCCAGCTTGTAAACAGAGTCGTCGATCCTGTCGATCTGACGGATCAGCTGGGCGTCTTTGTAAAGCCTGGGATCCTTGTCAAAAAATCCGTCGATATCGGAGAGAATGACCAGCTTATCCGCCTGGCACAGAACTGCTACAACCGCTGAGAGGACATCGTTATCACTAAAGAGTCTCTCCTCCGATTCGATCTCCGTGTAGCTGACGGAGTCGTTCTCGTTGACGATCGGGATCACGCCCGATTCAAGGAGCGCGGAAAAAGTATTGCTGAGGTTCTCCTTCTTCTCCTCCTGCGCGATATCCTCGGCATTGAGAAGGATCTGCGCAACCGTTTTATCGTAGTAGCCGAAGAATTTGTCGTAAAGGAACATATTCGCGCACTGTCCGACAGCGGCCGCCGCCTGTTTCATACGCATTGTGGTCGGCTTCTCTTTCATGTGCATCTTGTTGGCGCCCACCGCAATAGCCCCTGAGGAGACGAGAATGACTTCGTGCCCCATATTCTGGATATCCGAAAGGACCATGGCAAGTTTTTCCATTGTCCGGAGATTGCTGTTTCCAAGTTCATTTGTCAGAGTCGATGTTCCGACCTTAATCACAATTCTGTCTCTTTTCACGATTGATCCTTTCGCAACCTGGTTTATGTGCCGTTTAGTAAAAAATAATGATCGCTGTTCCGGTGTCGACCGCCTCGTAAATATCCCTCGCGGCGCTGAGGGGGATGTTCACACAGCCGTGTGATCCGTTTCCTCTGTAAATGTTCCCGCCGAAGGAGTATCTCCAGGTCGCGTCGTGAAGACCCTGTCCCTCATAGAACGGCATCCAGTAATTGACTTTCGTCTCATATTCGTCCTCGCCGTTGCCGCCGGTCAGCACGGAAGGGCTCTCCTTGTAGGCAAGGGGAAAACAGCCGGTCTGAGTGCCGTGGTCCTTGGTCACGTCTCCGGAAACACAGTTGCACTCTGTGTAAACTTCCCCGTCCTTATAGAACCAGACGTGCTGCGCGGAGAGGTCAACTTCGATGTAAGTTCCGTCAAGATCATCGACTCCGTTTCTTGCCAGATAATAGGGGTTGCCCCAGGCGTTCTTCTCCAGATATACGGGCTCTCTTGTCACATGGCTTCTGGATTCGATATCCTCCCTGATCTGCTCTGCCTCGTCCTCTTGAAGGATCGTATATCCGTAATCATTGCGGGCGGCCTTGATCGTGATCTCACCTCTGAGCGTAGATTCAAATTTTCTTTCTATATAGCGCGTGTCATATTTTGCCGCGAGTTTCTCTACAAAATCCTCGATCTTTTCGTCGCTCAGTTCCGCTTTCCCGTCCTTGATCTCCATGAACTGTTCACTGATGTCCATGAGGTCATATACTTCCTGTTCCTCTCCGAACGTGTATGTGAGACCTGCCCCCGCGTATTCATTTACGGCGTCCCTCTTCCCGATCAGTCCCGTGTCGTCTCTGTAGATCTGCGGTTTGGCGCAAAGCTCCCATGGGAATTCGAAACTCTCATGGAGGTCTTCATCAGAGTCCAGTGTCTGTCTGATGCATTCCCTGACAAAATCCTGAAGTTCCTTGTCCGGGATCTCATTGCCCTGGATCTCATCCTTTATCGCAAGCGCGTCAGTCTGGCTGTCATAGTACAGGCAGGCGTCTTCAGAGGGGTACCGCGCCACCTCCAGGGCGTCCGCTCTCACCTGCTTTTCGAAAACTTCCGTGTTTTCCTGCGGCCGCGCGTCTATCTTGCATTCATACCTGTCAAATATACTGCGGAGCACATTCGAGCTGCTCTTCTGCTGATCAAATACGGTCTGCAGTTCGCTTTGCAGTTTCTCACTGTCGATCTCATATCCGTAGAAGGCGAGATTTCCGCGAAGATCCTCGTTTTCTTTTTCTGTGATAACGATCTCGGAGTCCGCATACTTGTCCTCTATAAGATTCTGCGCCGCCTGGACAGACATTCCATAGACATCTTCGCCATCCACGACCGTTCCCTTGAGAAAACCGCCGTTATTGCTCTCACAGTAAAACCTGTATCCGTAATAAGTACCCATTCCCAGGATGGCAGAGACTCCGTACATCGCCGCAAGCCTGAGCAGAATGTTCTTTTTCGCCGAACTTCTGCCTCTTCGTCCCGCATCTATCATACTTCGTGCCTCCTTTATGTAAATCGAGACTTATATTATCACGATTCCATTACCGCGTAAATTGTGTTTTTTTTCGCAAACCGCCGATTTCATGAAATATCTTCGCGTATTTATGATAATATGTAACTGTTTTATAATTCGATCAGTATTTGTCTTCTAAAGAAGGTTCAAACAGGAATTGGAGGAAAATATATATGAGCAATGAATCAGGGAAATTTCCGGAGCTCTTCGGCAGCATGGTGTTCAACGAGGATACCATGAAGGAGCGCCTTTCCCCCAGCTGCTACAAACAGTGGAAGAAAAGCGTCAGCGACGGAACTCCCCTCGATATATCGACAGCAAATGAAATAGCGGAAGCCATGAAGCAGTGGGCCGTTGAAAAGGGAGCCACTCACTATACGCACTGGTTCCAGCCCATGACAGGCGTGACAGCGGAGAAGCACGACAGTTTCATCTCTCCCGAGGATAAAGGCAGGATCGTACTGGAGTTTTCCGGCAAAGAGCTGGTACGGGGCGAGCCCGACGCGTCTTCCTTCCCCTCCGGCGGTCTGCGCGCCACCTTCGAGGCCAGAGGATACACGGCCTGGGATCCCACTTCCTTTGCGTTTATCAAGGAAAAGTCCCTGTGCATCCCGACGATCTTCTGCTCCTACTCAGGCCACGCGCTGGATAAGAAGACCCCTCTTCTTCGCTCCATGGACGCTGTGAGCAAACAGGCCGTCCGCATTCTGCGGCTCTTCGGCGATACGACTACAACGAGAGTCATCGCCCAGGTAGGCGCCGAGCAGGAGTACTTCCTGCTTGACAAGAAGCTGTACAATCAGCGCGAAGATCTGATCATGACCGGCAGGACGCTTTTTGGCGCCAAGCCTCCCAGGGGACAGGAACTGGAGGATCACTATTTTGGCGCGATCCGCCCCAGAGTCGCCTCATATATGCAGGATCTGGACAATGAGCTCTGGAAACTGGGCGTCCTCTCCAAGACCAAGCACAACGAGGTGGCGCCCTCCCAGCATGAAATGGCGCCCATTTACAGCGACGCCAACGCCGCCTGCGATCAGAACCAGATCACTATGGAGATCATGAAGAAAGTCGCGGATCGTCACGGCCTGGTCTGCCTGCTGCACGAAAAGCCTTTCGCCGGCGTCAACGGCTCTGGCAAGCACGATAACTGGTCCCTGTCCACGGACACGGGGAAGAACCTCTTCAAACCGGGGTCTACTCCCCGCCAGAACGCGCAGTTCCTTCTGTTTTTGACAGCCTTTATCAAGGGCGTCGATGAATATCAGGATATGCTGCGGGCCACCGTGGCGACTCCCGGCAACGACCACCGTCTCGGAGCGCAGGAAGCGCCGCCCGCCGTCGTTTCCATCTTCCTTGGTGCTGAGCTGAGCGCTGTTGTCAATTCCATCATCAATGACACAACTCTCAAAGGCCCCGGGAAGCGCACTCTGGACATCGGCGTCGACGTGATGCCGCCGATCCCCCAGGACAACACCGACAGGAACCGTACATCCCCCATGGCCTTTACCGGCAATAAGTTCGAATTCCGTATGCCCGGATCCTCGCTCTCTATCGCGGGTCCCAACATTGTTCTGAACACCGTCATGGCCCATGAACTGATGCTGTTTGCGGACGAGCTTGAAAAAGCGGTAGATTTTGACGACTGCATAGCTCATCTGATCCGCCGCGAGCTGACAGCGCATCGCAGGATCATTTTCGACGGCAACGGTTACGACGAAGGATGGCTCGCGGAGGCAAGACTGCGCGGACTCTCCAACTTCTCCACTGCCGTGGATGCTCTTCCCGCCTATATCGCCGAGAAGAATGTCCGCCTCTTTACGGATCACTCCATCTACACGAGGGAGGAAGTCGACGCGCGCTACAATATCCATGTGGAAAATTACAATGCGACCATCGAGATCGAGGCCCGCACTATGATCGACATGATCCGCAAGGATATCCTTCCGGCCGTGTCTGAATACGGCGCGGACCTGTGCAAAGGTTTGACGGAGCGCCGGGAACTGGGTCTTCCTTTTAAATATGAAGAAAACAATGCCCGCAACAACTGCATGCTGTCCGACTGCCTGCATGACGCCTGCCTGAAGCTGGAGAAAGATCTCCGCAGTGTTCCCGCAGAGTCCGTAGAGGCGATGCACTACTGTCACGATGTTCTCGTGCCCGACATGAACGAGTGCAGAAGTTACGCGGACGAACTGGAGACCATCACAAAGAGAAGTGTATGGCCTTTCCCGACTTATTCAGATCTGCTTTTCAGCGAGGGTTAAATTGATCACTTTACTATCCAGGTTATTCATTCCGGATCATGAAAAAACCGACCTTCCCGAGGTGAGGCGCCGCTATGGCGTCCTCTCGGGAACAGTCGGTATTTTTCTTAATCTGCTTCTTTTTGCAGGGAAACTTTTCGCGGGATTACTTGTCCGCTCTGTATCTATCACCGCAGACGCCTTCAACAACCTTTCAGACGCGGCTTCAAGCGTGATCACTCTGATCGGTTTTAAACTCGCGGGGAAAAGAGCTGACCGCAATCACCCTTTTGGCCACGGCAGGGTCGAGTACATTACAGGACTTCTGATCAGCATCTCCATTATCCTGGTAGGCGCAGACCTTGCCAAGAGTTCACTTAACAGGATCCTCTACCCTGTACAGACCGTGCATTCCGGTGCGGCGGCTGCTATACTGCTTGTTTCTATTGCCGTCAAGTTCTACATGTTTTTCTACAACCGCAGTCTTGCGGAACAGATCGACAGCGTAGCACTGCGCTCCACAGCCATGGATTCCATCAGCGACTGTGCGGCCACCTTCGCTGTCCTTTTATGTCAGCTCCTGTCAGCGAAATTCGGACTTCATCTGGACGGGTGGTGCGGACTTGCTGTCTCGCTCTTCATCCTTCACGCAGGGATCCGCTCCGCGTTTGACACCGTAACGCCCCTTCTCGGAACGGCCCCCGACCCGACGCTCAGCGCCAGGATCGAAGAGATGGTCCTTCACACGGAAGGGATTCTTGATATGCACGACCTTATGATCCACGATTACGGTCCCGGGCACCAGGTCGTCTCCCTACACGCCGAAATACCCTCTGACTTTACTCTGGTGCATGCCCACGAGATCATCGACCGTCTTGAGACAAGACTCGACCGGGAGCTCGGCGTCATGAGCGTCATTCACATGGATCCCGTGGATTCCAAAGATCACCAGGCTCATCTTTTGAGGAGCAGAGTGCTCAAAAAGCTCAAGTCCATGGATCCCGAGGCGGGACTCCACGATTTCCGCATCCTTCGTGGAGATGATATACCTGCGGTGTCCTTCGACGCGCAGTTTCCTTTTTCCTATAAAGAAACCGACGATAATATCCTTCTTGACCTGACTGACTATATCGGCCGCGAACTGCCCGGTTATCAGGCTGTCATACGCGTAGACCGTGTCTGATCACGCCGCTTGTCAAAACAGTGCAGGTCAGCGGTGCGGATTGAGCAGCTTCTCCGTCATGACAAGGAGTCCCGTACCCTCTCCGATCGAATAATATGCGCCTTTACTGCCGCTTTGCGGCAGAGTTTCATTGCTGCAGCCAACCGGATAGTCATTCGGGACTGCGGCATTTTCTATTTCGTATTTCATTCCCTTGATCGTCACATCGCTCAGGCTCCTGTCAAGCGCGAATAGAGATACTGTTCCCTCGAAATCCTCCGGGATCTTAAATATACCGGGGCCTGCCACCGTCACCCGGGTATCGCCATCCAGAATAAAAGCCCGCCCTCCGTTTCGCAGGATCCAGACCATTGTCTGGATATTCGCTATCGTGTGGTCCAGTCTTCCTCCCATCGCGCCGTACATCAGGAATTCCTTATAGCCTCTTTGTATTCCGAGCCTTGCCGCGGCCATCGTGTCCGTGTCGTCCTTGACCACCGGGAGCTGCAGGAAATGCTCTTCACCCATCCCGCGATATTTTGCCACGATATCCGCGAAATCCTCCCCGAGTGAGTCGAAATCTCCCATCAGGAAATCAGGTTCGATCCCGCATTCCATTAAGTATCTTAGTCCGCCGTCTACCGCGATCACAAAATCCTGCGGCTTTCTGTCGATATTCATGGGATGAAACTCTCCGGAGCACATCATGATGCATCTTCCATTCATAGCTTTGTTCCTGCCTTTCTGCTGTGAAGATACAAGACAGCCCTGTCGGGACCTCTTCCCGGCAGGGCTTTTTTCTGCTTATTTATTCTTGACGAATCAGCGGTGCTGTTCTCCTTACATGTCTCCCGCAAGTACCTGTTTATTGGCCATAATATAAGTCCAAAGCGAGATCAGCGTGAGCGCCAGCGCGATCCACATCACAATGTTTGTGAGCAGCTGCAGCTGAGGGATATTCATGATCATCAGAATGATCATGGCCATCTGGAAATTCGTCTTAAACTTTCCCCAGTAGTTGGCTGCGATAACAACGCCGTTTTCGGCTGCAACCAGACGGAATCCGCTGATGATGAATTCTCTGGCGACAATGATCACGACGATCCAGGAAGGAATCCTTCCCAGTTCGATCAGGACGATCATGCCGGAGATCGTCAGGATCTTGTCCGCCAGGGGATCCATAAACTTTCCGAAATTCGTGATCAGATTATATTTCCTGGCGATGTAGCCGTCCGCGAAATCCGTAAGAGACGCAACGACGAACAGTACCAGAGCAACCCACTTGAGTGGTTCATTGGTCTGTGACATCAGCAGGGTCGCGACAAAGAAAGGCACCAGTACCATACGCAAAACCGTAAGTTTATTCGGCAGATTCATAGTACAATCCTCCTATAAGGTCATATTCTCTGGATCCTGTGATCTTAACCTTCACAAGATCACCTGTCATTAGTTCTCTCTGCGTTTCAATAAACAAAGCGCCGTCTATGCCGGGCGCATCTTTATATGTTCTCGCCAGATACACATGTTCTCCCACGAGCTGCCCTTCCACCAAAGCGTCTACGACACGGCCTTCCATTTCCTGAGCAGCTTCAAAGGCGATCTCCTGCTGAAGCAGCATGAGTTCTTTCTGCCTCTTCTTCTTGACGCGTGCCGGGATCTGGGGCGACATCTTAGCCGCCGGCGTTCCGTCTTCCTTCGAGTAAGTAAACACGCCAAGACGGTCGAACCGCATTTCCCTGACAAAATCCAGAAGCGCTCTGTGGTCCTCCTCCTTCTCGCCGGGGAATCCGGTGATCAGAGTCGTGCGCAGACAGATGTCAGGCATCATTTCCCTGAGCATCGCGATCTTCTCAGTCAATTCCTGTCTGTCAGTGTGCCTTCCCATTCTCCTGAGAATTTCATCAGAAGCATGCTGGATCGGCATGTCGATATAATGCAGAACCTGAGGTATATCCCTTATGGCTTCAGCGATCTCTTCCGTGATCTCCTCGGGATAGCAGTACATCAGGCGGATCCATTCGATCCCCGGAATATCAGCCAGTTTCCTGAGGAGTTCAGGCAGCGCCTTGTGTCCGTACAGGTCAGTGCCGTAAAGCGTCGTCTCCTGCGCCACCAGGATCAGTTCCCTGATTCCCTTTAAAGCCAGAAGCCTCGCCTGATCAAGAAGCTGTTCCATCGGAACACTTCTGTAGCGCCCCCGGATCGAAGGAATGACGCAGTAGGTGCAGCGCTTGTCGCACCCCTCGGCGATCTTGAGGTAGCTGTAATAACCACCTGTGGTTACAACGCGCTCCGCCGTCGTTCCTGTCCGTTTGTCCTCGCTGTCTACCAGGAGATATCCGCCCGAACCCGCAGGTCCTCCTTTATGAAGGATCTCATCCAGGATCTCCGCGATCCTGCCCTCAGAAGTGGTCCCTATTACGGCATCCACTTCGGGGATTTCCCTGAGCACCTCATCTTTATAGCGCTGTGCCATACAGCCGGTCACGATCAGGGCCTTGAGCGCCCCTTCCGTTCTGCGCTCCGCCAGCGCGAGGATCTGTTCTATGCTCTCCTTCTGGGCGTCCATGATGAAACAGCAGGTGTTGACGATCGCAGCATCCGCCTCGTTCTCATCATCCGTAAACTGATAGCCTCTCTCTCTGAGAGCACCGAGCATTTCTTCGGAATCTACAAGGTTCTTATCACAGCCGAGTGATACAAAAAGGATCTTCATTCGGCAGTTACATCTCCTTCTAAATACTCTTCCTCATCGGTCTCTTCAAAGACAACATCTTCTTCCTCGTAAGTCTCCTCATCAGGCTCATTTTCCGCGAGAATGCGGATCTTGCCCTGATTGAGCTCTTCAACGGCGATAGAGAGCGGTTTTTCACCTTCTGCATTGTCGATCAGCGGCTCATCGCCGTCTACGATCTGTCTTGCTCTCTTGGCCGTTGCCATAACAATGGAATAGCGGCTGTTGATAACGGGAGTTTCTCCCTCCTCAACGCCCTTGTTGACGACCTGCATTAAATCCACATAAGAGGGATGAATCATGTTTGTACCTGTTCCTTTCTTAATATACGCTCCGATATCAGCGCATCCACATAAAGCGCTGATCGTCTCCAATTCTCCAAATTGTTACTATATCACAGATTTTATTCTTTTGTACAGTCACTTTGGAGTTAATTGCCTTCCTTATTTGTACCGTTTCAGGTTCCACTCACTCTGTTCCGGGCTTTCTGAGCGCGCCCTTCAATGATCTCGAGAAGCTCCCTGAGGAATTTCTCCTTGAAATCCGGGTCGAATCTGACGCCGCCTTCTCCGGTCTCGACGATCCTGTTCACCTCGCGCACGCAGTCCTCAAGGTCGTCGTTGATCACGATATACTCGTATTTCACCAGGTGCTCCGCTTCCTCTACAGCTCTCTTAAAGCGGTTGTCGATCTGCTCCTCTGTCTCTGTCTTTCTTCCGATCAGTCTCTTTGCCATCACCGCGGCGCTCGGAGTGGTTATAAAGATCAGGACCGCGTCCGGAAACGCCTTCTTGATCTGCATGGCCCCCTGGACCTCGATCTCCAGGATAACGTCTTTTCCGTTTGCCATATTCTCTTCTACAAATGATCTGGGCGTCCCGTAGTAGTGGTCCGCGTAACCCGCGTACTCTAAGAGCCCGCCGTTTCTGATCATTTCCTCGAACTCTTCATTACTGACAAAATAGTAATTGACCCCGTGCACTTCCCCTTCTCTGGGCTTTCTGGTCGTCATCGATACGGAAAGCGTATAGTGGTCATAGTCATTAAGGAGCCTGCCGACGACAGTTCCCTTTCCAACTCCGGAAAACCCGGATATGACCACAAGTTTGCCGGCTCTTTCATTCTCTGCCATAAGTCTGTTTCTCCCCTTCCCGGTTTTGCTCAGCCTGCTCTCTTTAGTCCGGCCGTTCCTCATCTTCTCTGCTCATATCTTCCCTTGTGCCCTGGGCTCTTCCCCGGATCGTCTCCGGGAGCAGCGCTGAGAGTATAATGCGGTCATTTTCCATAATGAGCACAGCCTTTGTCTTGCGTCCCTGTGTGGCGTCCACTGTCCGGCCGTCCTCCCTTGCCTTGGAAACAAGGCGCTTTACAGGAGCGGAGTCGGGACTGACGATGGCTATGATCTTGCCCGCGTTGACGGTATTGCCAAAACCGATATTGATAAATCTGAATGCTTCCATTCTTTTTCCTTACTCGATATTCTGGATCTGCTCCCTGACTTTCTCCACAGTTGTCTTGAGTTCGATCGCCCTGTCGGATACCTCCAGATTGTCGGACTTGGAGAGAATCGTATTGGACTCCCGGTTCATCTCCTGAGCGATGAAGTCAAGCTTGCGGCCGACGCCCTCGCTTCCGTCCAGCGCTTCCCTCGTAGCCTTGATATGGCTCTGCAGCCGCACCAGTTCCTCGTCTACGCATACCTTATCCGCGTAGATCGTAACTTCCTGAACAATCCTGCTGTCATCGATGACGGCGTCTCCGATCAGTTCCTTCACCTTGTCGTAGAGACGCTGCCTGTAAGCAGCTACGATCTGCGGAGATCTCTCTGTGATGAAATCCACGTGTCCCTGCATCTCATTGAGCTTGCCGATCAGGTCGTTTCTGAGGAATTCTCCTTCCCTGACCCTGGCCTCGCGGAAATTCTCCGCCGCCTCGTCGACTACTGCCCGCAGTCTGTCCCAGAGCTGAACGGGATCCATGGGTTCCTCTTCCATAGTCAGGACATCCGGATATTTTGAAAGCGTGGATACTCTGATATCATTGTCAAGACCGTACTCCTGCGCCATCTGCCTGAGATATTTCAGATACTCTCCCGCGATCTTGCTGTTGTACTTGACCTGCATATTAGCTTCCTTGAGGTCTTCATACGTGATATAGACATCCACTTTGCCGCGGCTTATGTACTTCTTGAGTTCCGCACGGATCCCCGCTTCAAGCATACCCAGCTGTCTGGGCATCTTGATCCCGATATCAAGATAGCGGTTGTTCACCGACTTGATCTCTACTGCGATCTTTAAGTCTTCGTCAGCATACTCTGCTCTGCCGTATCCTGTCATGCTCTTGATCATAGTTAAAGTCCTCCATGCTAAAGATCATATATAGCCGATTTTACAGCGGTTTAGCGCCTTTGTAAAGCAAGGACGCCTCAGCTCGGGCGCCGCCGGCGACAAGTTCCGGACATTGTGATATAATCAGATGATTTGAACCTCATACATAATGAAAGGAAACTGATTCCATGGCTTTTGACGGCATTACCACCGCCTGTCTGCGCAAAGAATTTTCCGACAGACTGACAGGCGCCAGAATATATAAAATAGCGCAGACGGACCGCGACGAACTGGTCCTTACGCTGAAGCCCGCTGCCGAGAGAGGGGGCGGACAGTGCAGGCTCTACCTCTCTGCCGACGCCTCTCTTCCTCTTTGCTATTTCACGGCAAAATCCAGACAGGCCCCGCTTCAGGCGCCATCCTTCTGCATGCTGCTCCGCAAGCACCTGCAGAACGGCAGGATCCTCTCTGTCACCCAGCCGGGCCTCGAACGCGTTCTGCGCTTTGAAGTCGAACACCTCGACGAGATGGGCGATCTGTGCCGCCACACACTTGTCATTGAGCTGATGGGCAAACACAGCAATATCATCTTTTTAAATGATCAGGAACAGATCGTCGACAGTATCAAACACATCTCCTCGCTGGTCAGTTCCGTCAGAGAAGTGCTTCCGGGCAGGCCCTATTTTGTCCCGGACACCAGGAGCAAAAAGAATCCTCTCGAAGAGACCGCTGAGGGTTTCGACGCTCTTATGCGCAGTCAGCAGATCCCCCCCGCCAAGCTTCTGCTCTCCGCTTACACGGGTCTTTCCACGCAGATGGCGGAGGAGCTGTGCCACAGGGCGGCTATCTCCAATGACAGGAGCGCCTCCTCGATGACGGATACAGACCGCGCATCCCTGTGGAGAGAATTCAGTGCTCTTATGCGGGATACGGCCGAAGGTACCTTTGCGCCTTCCATTTATTATAAGAAAGAAGACGGAAGCCGCCGCGGAGCTCCCTCAGGCTATGCGGCAGTCTCCATGAGGATCTTCACAGACTTCGCCGCGCGCTTTGAGGAAGTCCGCTTCGATTCCATGTCCGAACTTCTCGAAACTTTTTATGACCAGAAGAATGAAGTCACCAGGATCCGTCAGAAATCAGTGGACCTTCGCCATGTCGTCCAGACAATTCTCGAACGCGACATTCACAAATACGACCTGCAGCGCAAGCAGATCCGCGATACCGAAAAGCGCGATAAATACCGGATCTATGGAGAGCTTCTCAACGCCTACGCCTATTCCATTCCCGAAGGCGCGAAGTCCTGTGAAGTGGACAACTACTACACCGGCGAGAAGATCCGCATTCCTCTCGATCCCATGCTGACGCCGACCCAGAACGCGAAGAAATATTTTGACAGATATACCAAGCTCAAGAGGACCTATGAGGCTCTGACCACCTTGACCGAAGAAGTCAAATCGGAGATCGACCATCTCGAGAGCATCCGCACATCCCTGGATCTCGCCACGGGCGAGGGCGACCTGGCCCAGATCCGGCAGGAGCTCGAGGACAGCGGACTTGTTCGCCGGCACGCAGGGGGAGGGAAAAAGCGGCCCGGCTTTGACAAATCCGGCAAAAAAGGCCGCGCCCGCACTCCCGTCGGCAAGCCCCTTCACTACATCAGCAGCGACGGCTACGACATCTATGTCGGCAAGAATAACACCCAGAACGACCAGCTCACTTTCCACTTCGCAGAGCCCGGCGACATCTGGATGCACGCCAACGACATGCCCGGATCCCATGTGATCCTCCGCTCCGGAGGCCGCTCCATGGACGAGATCCCTGACAGGGCTTTTGAGGAAGCCGCCTCCCTGGCCGCCTGGTATTCCGCCGGCCGCCAGCAGGGAAAGGTAGAGATCGATTACCTGCTCCGCCGCAATGTAAAAAAACCCGGAGGGGCCAAGCCGGGCTTTGTAGTCTACTACACTAATTACTCCATCCTCGCAAGGGCTGATATAACCGGTCTTCAGGAAGTTTCAGATTAATAAGTACATAAAAAGCCGCTGCTTTTTGATGGCAGCGGCTTTTATCTTCAATTCAGCACTTCATTCATGCTTCCGGTCCTGTATCCTTCCAGATCCATCGCCACATAGTCAAATCCGGCCTTTCGAAATTCCGAGGTGATCTCCTGTCTTTTCTTAAGAAGTTTCTCAAGATCTCCGGGCAGCACCTCGATCCTGGCAAGGCGTCCCTCTTCTCCATGGATCCTCACTCTGAACTGCTTAAATCCCAGGTCCTGCAGGAGCCTTTCTCCCAGTTCCACTCTCCTGAGTTTCTCGTCTGAGATGGTCTCCCCGTAAACAAATCTGGTGGCCAGGCAGGCAAAGGAAGGTTTGTTCCAGGTGGGCAGCCCCAGTTCTGAAGAGAGTTCCCTGATCTCCGCTTTTGTCAGCCCTGCTTCGCGCAAAGGACTCATAACGCCCAGTTCTTCTATCGCTTTCAGACCGGGCCTGTAGTCCGACAGATCATCCACATTCGACCCCTCGGCCATAACTGTAAATCCCTTCTCCCGCGCAGCTTCCATCATCTGCGTAAAGAGCACTTTTTTGCAGAGATAACAACGGTTCGCGGGATTCTCCCGAAAGCCCGGAATGGAAAGCTGGTCCACTTCGACTGTAATCCTGCTCACGCCGATCCCGCGGGTGAAGACGTCCGCTTCATCAGCCTCTCTCTCCGGGAAGGACGCGGACAGCGCTGTGACCGCGAGCACATTTTCATTTCCCAGCGTATTCACCGCGGCTTTGAGCAGGAGCGTCGAGTCGACGCCTGCCGAAAAAGCCACAGCAAGTTTCTTCTCCCGGCTCAGCGCGGCGCAGAGATTCGAATACTTATCACTTAGTTCCTGTCTCATAAACTCTCCACAAACCTGTCGAAAGCTCTCTGTCCCTCCGACGTTCTCTTGTACACGCCCGCGTCCTCAAGAACGCGGCGGAACACATCGCCGATCTCCTTCTGTATGATCCCGTCGATATTGCTCTCGTCAATCTTTTCATAGCGGCCCATGAATTCTTCCGCCCAGTCCGCGTGTTTTTCCAGCACGGGATTTTTCCGGAAGTCTTCTCCCTCAAGGATCGCCTTTTTGAGGTCCGCCATCTCGCCGAGAAGTCTCGCGGGAAGAATTGCCATGCCCATGACTTCGATCAGGCCGATGTTCTCTTTTTTGATATGATGAAGTTCCGCGTGAGGATGATAGACGCCCAGCGGATTCTCCTCAGTAGTGATATTGTTGCGAAGGACCAGATCCAGTTCGAAAAGCCCTCCCCGCTTGCGGGCGATCGGCGTGATCGTGTTGTGCGGCGTATCTTCTGTAAAAGCATAGATGAAAGCTTCCTCATCCGTATATCCGCGCCACGCGTCCAGAATATGATCGGCAAGAGCGATGATGCGGTCCGTTTCCGGGCCGGAGAGGCGGATGCAGGACATCGGCCACTTCACGATCCCGCTTGAGATATCTTCAAAGCCTTTGACAGTGAATGACCGCTCTACAGGCGCGTTCGCCATAGCGAAATCATAATGCCCTCCCTGGAAATGATCGTGGCTCAGGATCGATCCTCCCACGATCGGCAGGTCAGCGTTCGATCCCAGGAAATAGTGCGGGAAAGCCTTGATAAAGTCAAAGAGCTTGCAGAAAGTGTCGTGGTTGATCGCCATGGGAATATGGCGGGAGTTGAACACGATGCAGTGCTCATTGTAGTAGACATAAGGGGAATACTGGAATCCCCAGGGACCGCCCTGGATAGTGATCGGAATGATCCTGTGGTTCTCTCTGGCCGGATGATTCACTCTGCCGTAATATCCCTCGTTCTCAATGCACAGCTGGCACTTGGGATAACTGCTCTGGGCGGCGTTTCTTGCCGCGGCGATCGCCTTGGGATCCTTCTCCGGCTTGGAGAGATTGATAGTGATATCGAGTTCGCCGTACTCCGTCTGAGTCTTCCACCTTCTGTCTTTGGCGATCCTGTATCTTCTGATATAATCTGTATTCCGGGAGAAATCATAATACCAGTCAGTCGCCCTGACGGGATCTTCATTGTAAATCCCGCGGAACTTCGCGATGACTTCACTCGGTCTGGGTGTCAGAATGCCCATGATCTTCGTATCGAAGAGATCCCTCATGACCACGGACGCGCCGTCTATCATCCCCTTTTCGGACGCATAGTCAAGGATCACCGCCAGGATCCCCTCCAAAAGAGTCCCGTCCTCGATCTTCGCCCGGTCGAGCGCCGCCGCTCCCCCGATGATCTCGGCCCTGTCCCCGGGATAATCGTCGATCCCGAGCGCCCCCAGCAGGGAATTGACTGTGTAGATCACATCTTCTTCCGCGATCAGTTCTGTCGCGAGCGCGTATTCAGTAAGATCTCTTATCGCCGCGTAAATCTTCTCCATCTTATACCCTCCTCGTGTTTTCTCTCCCGTAAACCGGTCTCTTATCAAAATAGTGTTAGCAATAGATGTCAATACCAGTTCTCGGGCTTAGCGTCCTCCGGCCGGGTATCCCTGGGTCCCTCGATCTCTTCCTTGTGTCTTATCACCAGCTCCTGGGTCTTGACGCTCATCCTTGTCCCGGGTTTGACGCTGCTTGTGATGAACACGTTGGAGCCGATGACCGATCCCCTGCCGATCACCGTCTCACCTCCGAGTATGGACGCGCCGGCGTAGATCGTAACATCGTCCTCGATCGTGGGGTGCCTCTTAGCGCCCCGCAGGCTCTGCCCTCCCCTTGTGGAGAGAGCGCCGATCGTGACGCCCTGGTATATTTTGACATGTTCTCCTATGACGGATGTCTCGCCAACGACGATGCCGGTCCCGTGATCCATGAAGAAATACCTGCCGATCGTCGCGCCGGGATGAATATCGATACCGGTGCGGGAATGCGCGTACTCCGTCATCATTCTGGGGATCAGCGGCACCTTTAGCAGGAACAGTTCGTGAGCCAGCCTGTTCACGGTGCTTGCCAAAAGCCCCGGATAGCACAGCACGATCTCCTCCTTGTTGTAAGCTGCGGGATCTCCCTGGTAAAACGCTTCCATATCGGTGTCGACAAGTTCCCTGATGGCAGGGATCCTGCTGATAAAGGTGATCGCCAGTTCCTCCGCAAGATCCTTGATCTCCGGTTCCGGCGTCTGTGCGTATTCATCGCGGAAACGCAGCGCGATCGCGATCTGCTTCGCCAGGTTGTAGACCACATCCTCGATCAGGATACTGATCCGGCTGTTATCATTGTAGCTTCTGTAGTTCTTCTCCCTGTAGTAGCCGGGAAAAAGAATGTTGAGGAGTTTATTCACAATATCCATCACAGCATCGCTGTCCGGCTGGCTGAAAACATCCATCTTATCGATGTCTCTTCCGTTCTTGTAGTCCTCCAGTATCCTCTCGGTGATCTTCCGGATCCTCTCGTTGATCAGTTTCTCATTAGACATCTGTCAGTCCATTCCTTTCGCGTACGCGGCGCAGGCTTAAAAACTCTGCGACGGTACTTATTTAAGCATATCATCAACTTTCTTTATTATACATGGAAAAACCGCACCTGTGTATGTCCTGATCTTCACATGTAAAATCTTCCTCCAAAAGATATTCTGACGCTTTGCGCTGATCTGTGATACTATGATAACAGGACATACTTGTCCACATAAAGGAGGAGTCATGAAAAAGCGCGAATCTGTAATAATTTGTCCCCTTCTGTGCATCAGTTTACTGCTGACTGCACTTGCGAGCCCCCTGGCGGTTTCCGTCGGCGTGAGCGCCGCGTCGAATACTGCCGCTGAAGCCGGAACAGAAGCGGAAGCCGCAGTACCGGAACTTATACTCTCCAAATGCTATCTGATCGAATCGGATAATTACGAGAGCATTGCTGACGGCTATTTTCAGGCCGTCCTTCTCTCCGAAGAATCAGCCGGGAAGTTCCCTGCCCTGAGCAGCGCCCTTTCAGAGCTCAACACACAGATCAGCGCTTCCTGCAGGAAAGACTTCAAGGAGCTTTCCGATAAGTCCAGGCAGTACATCACAGAACACGGAGTCACAGACGAAGACAGGCCGTCGGCAACCTTTGAGAGCAGGATCGTTCCGGTGCGCCAGGACGACAAAGCTGTGAGTTTCTTCACATCCTGCTACAGTTTTCTTCCGGGCGCCGCAGGCGGAACTACGACATTCAGAGGGATCACTCTCGACTCCGCGACCGGCAAAACAGTTGCCCTTGAGAACGTTATCAAAGATCCGGACAACAAAAAGGCGCTGACAGCCGCCATCAACGAGAACCTTCGTTTTCTCAGTACCGGCGATTCTGCCGGAGACCGCGAGGAATCCGTCTCCGTCGCTTTAGCGTCTGTCAATTACTTCCCGTCCTGGGTCGTAAGCGACAACGGCGTGATATTCCGTTTTAATGCCGGCGCGATCGGTACCGCGGAAGAGGGTGCTATAGAAGCAGAGATTCCCTTTGAAAAATATCCCGACCTGTTCACAGACGCTTACTCAGCTCATAAGGGTGCCTACACACTGCCCATTGACACTGTTTATCCTGTGATCGCGGACCTGAACGGAGACGGAACGCCCGAGAAGGTGAGCCTGAACGCCCGCCCTGACAGCAGCGGCGATCTCGGTTCCTACACAGCGCTCAGGGTCGCGACAGGCGACAAGGAGTGCCTGTACGAGACCTATTTCTTTAATGCCCGCGGAGTTCTTATCCATACCGCCGCAGGAAAGAGTTATCTCTACGTACAGACTATTACCGACAATGATTACCGCATTACCTGCGTATTTGATCTGAGCGGTGAGAAACCCGTCTTTTTGGGTGAACTCAACGGTACCGGATTCTCCGCCCGCTTCCGCCGCAACAGCAGCGATCCCGACCTGTGGTATATGGACGAGCAGTTCATCTCCTCGCCGGACTCCTTCTGCCTCGACACCCATATGGATCTGATGAGCACCTACTCCGCCACCGGGCGCTACAAAGTCGGTGAGGACGGAATGCCTGTTCTTTTATCTGATCAGTACCTGATCGACTCCGATCTGGAGCTTACCAGCCTCACGGATCTTCCCGCCGATATCATAGATCCGGCGACAGGCGCGGTCACGAAGCAGAACGCGGTTCTTGCCAAAGGGACCAAGTGCCGTCTCTTCAGGACTAACGGGAAAGATACGGTCGATGTCAAGACTGCCGACGGCGTCATTTACCGCTTTATCGTCACCGAGGAATGGCCTCAGAAAGTGAACGGGCTCCGGCTCGATCAGGCTTTTGAAGGGACCATGTTCGCAGGCTGATGAAATGTATCATTATTAATAATCGAGTAGGAGGGGGTGATTAGCCCCCGTCCTCTCACACCACCGTGCGTACC
>CAMOIJ010000005.1 GCA_946615865.1 uncultured Lachnospiraceae bacterium
ACGGCGTAAACGAACTTCGCGAAATGTTCCTGAAGTTCTTTGAGAGCAAGGGACATCTGAGAATGAACAGCTTCTCATTGGTCCCTCACAATGACAAGAGCCTTCTGATCATCAACTCCGGAATGGCTCCCTTAAAGCCCTATTTCACAGGGGAAGAGATCCCGCCCAGGCGGCGCGTGACCACCTGCCAGAAGTGCATCCGCACAGGCGACCTTGAAAATGTAGGCAAAACAGCGCGTCACGGCACTTTCTTCGAGATGCTCGGAAACTTCTCTTTCGGCGACTATTTCAAGAAAGAATCTATTCCGTGGGCATGGGAGTTTTTGACCGAGTGGGTCGGCCTCGATCCCGAGAGACTCTATCCTTCCGTTTACGAAGGCGATGACGAAGCCTATAACATCTGGCTCAACGACATGCACATCCCGGCTGAGCGCATCTACAAGTTCGGCAAGGAAGACAACTTCTGGGAGCACGGCTCAGGTCCCTGCGGCCCCTGCACCGAGATCTACTATGACCGCGGCGAGAAGTGGGGGAACGGTCCCGAGGACGTCATGGGCGGCGAAGGCGACCGCTTCATGGAAGTATGGAACGTCGTATTCTCCCAGTTCAACAACGACGGACACGGCAACTACACTGAGCTCGAGCACAAGAACATCGACACAGGCATGGGCCTGGAGCGTCTGGCAGTAGCTGTTCAGGACGTAGCTTCCCTGTTTGACGTGGATACTGTCCGCGCGCTCAGAGATGAAGTATGCGCGCTTGCAGGCTGCGAGTACGGCAAAGATCACGAGACGGATGTCTCCGTGCGTATCATCACAGACCACATCCGCAGCGCGACCTTCATGATCTCCGACGGTATCATGGCGAGCAACGAGGGCAGGGGATATGTTCTCCGCCGTCTGATTCGCCGCGCGATCCGTCAGGGCAGAAAGCTCGGCATCAAGGATGCTTTCATGACAAAGCTCGCGGAAGCCGTCATCGAGGGATCCAAGAGCGGTTATCCTGAACTCGAGGAGAAGAAAGTATTCATCCTCAAGAACCTGGCCATCGAGGAAGAGCGCTTCGCTAAGACAATTGACCAGGGTCTCGATATTTTGGCAGGAATGATGGAGAAACTTCGCGCAGAGGGCAAAACACAGCTCTCCGGCGACGACGCGTTCCTTCTCTATGACACATACGGATTCCCGATCGACTCCACACAGGACGTCCTTGAGGAGAACGGTTTCACAGTTGATACCGAAGGCTTTGAGAAGGCAAGAGCAGAGGCCCGTGAGAAATCCAAGGGCAGCTGGATCAAGACTTCCATGAGCGGCAAGGAAGCCACTGTCTATGATCAGATGGATGCTTCCTGCAACTCCGAGTTCGACGGCTATGACAAGCTCGTTCAGGACAGCGAGATCATTGCGCTGGCAGAGCTTCATGATGCAGCTGATGAAGAGCCCGATTCTGTTGCCGAGGCAGTGACAGACGGCATGCGCGCTGCGATCATTACAAAGGAAACTCCTTTCTACGGCACCATGGGCGGTCAGGTCGGCGATATCGGCGAGATCGTATGCGGAAAGAGCACTTTCAAGGTTGAGAAGACTGAGCATGTAGCAGGCTCCAAGATCGCGCACATCGGCGTGGTGACAAGCGGCATGTTCAAGATGGGCGATGTGGTCACTCTGAAAGTCGATGCGAAGAACCGCCGCGATATCTGCAGAAACCACAGCGCTACGCACCTTATGCAGAAGGCGCTCCGCGTAGTCCTCGGCACTCATGTTGAGCAGAAGGGCTCCTATCAGGATGCGAACCGCACAAGATTCGACTTCAGCCACTTCCAGGCTATGACTGCTGATGAGATCAAGGCTGTTGAAGATCTTGTCAACGAGAAGATTTCAGAAGGTCTCGATGTCAAGACCGCGATCATGGGCATTGAAGACGCCAAGAAGAGCGGCGCAATGGCTCTGTTCGGCGAGAAATACGGCGACGAAGTCCGCGTAGTAAAGATGGGCGAATTCTCCACCGAGCTCTGCGGCGGAACACATGTAAAGAACACAAGCCAGATCGGCCAGTTCAAGATCCTGTCCGAGAACGGCGTCGCGGCAGGCGTCCGCAGAATTGAGGCGCTGACCGGCGACAATGTACGCGCTTACTATGAGGATCTTGAGAAGAAGATGCATGAGGCGGCTGCCATGGTCAAGGCAACTCCTGACACATTGGCTGACCACATCAGGAAGCTTCAGGATGAGCTCAAGGCTGTCAAGAGCGAGAACGAGTCCCTCAAGGCCAAGGAAGCGCAGAACGCTCTCGGCGACGTCATGGACAAGGTAGTGGAGATCAAGGGCGTGAAGTTCCTGGCTTCCTCCGTCAAGGATGTCGACATGAACGGACTCCGCGACCTGGGCGACCAGCTTAAGGAGAAACTCGGCAGCGGCGTGATCCTTCTCATCTCAGAGAAGGGCGGCAAGGTCAACCTGATGACCATGGCGACAGACGATGTAGTCAAGAAGGGAGCTCATGCGGGCAACCTCATCAAAGCGATCGCCAAGGAAGTCGGCGGTGGCGGCGGCGGACGTCCCACTATGGCACAGGCGGGCGGCAAGAACCCTGCGGGCATTGACAGTGCTCTGAATGCGGCTCCGGCTGTTCTGGAAGGCATGATCAAATAATCATCTGAATTGTGAGACCGGTGCACCGGGAACCATGTGATTCCCGGTACGCCGGTCTTTTGTCGTTCACGCGGTTCGATCCTGCAGATTCTTCTAAAACATGTGCGGTGCTTCAAAAATAAACGCTATTTGCATTATTTTGGTGCTAAGCTGCACAGATTAGTGTTAAAATAAGATTCGTGGCGCGGTGAGGGCGCACAAATACAGTTTAGAAAGCAAACTATATGAATATTACGGTTTATTTAGGCTCTGCCTCGGGTAATCATCCCGGGTATGCACAGGAAGTCATCAAACTCGGAACATGGATCGGAAAGTCAGGTCATCGGCTGATCTACGGCGGAAGCAGGATCGGACTTATGGGTGAACTGGCGGAAGCGGTCCTTCAGGCGGGCGGCGAAGTCATCGGTATTGAACCGGGATTTTTCGTGGACAGCTGCCTGCAGCATGACGGGATCACACAGCTCATCGTCACAGAGACAATGGCGGAGAGAAAAGAGAAGCTGATCGCATACGGGGACGCCTATATCGCATTTCCCGGGGGAACAGGGACACTTGAAGAGATCTCAGAGGTGATGTCCCAGGTGAGGCTGGGTCACAACGATAAGCCATGTATTGTTTTTAATCTCAACGGTTATTATGAACCCCTTCGGCAGATGCTGGACGTCATGGTCCGGGAGGGATTTTTGGACGAGGAGAGCAGGAGCAGTTTCCTGTTTCTGCCGGATGTAGAGAGTATAGCGCGGGCGCTTGAATAAAGCCCGGACGGCAGGAGGAAAGGAGAGCGCAGGTGGATAAGAGAACTAAGAAAGACCTTGAAAGACTTAACGAGCTTACAAACAGAGAGAAGGATCTGCTCAAGGGCCTGTACGGAGATATGTTCGGCTCATCGATCAGGAAGAAGTCAAAAGATATCTTCGAGGATACAGATTCCTCCCGGAAGCCGTCTGCAGCCGAACTTCTTGATCAGGCAAGACGGAAACGCCCCGATCCCTTAGAGGACGCGAAGAAGGCCCTCAGGGAGGCACAGGACCTGATGTCCCGCACAGAGGAGATCGCCCAGAATATGGACGAATCCAATAAAAAGAAGATGGAAGAGCTCATGAAGCTGACCAATGAGACCGGGGAAGTGAGACCTGTCGGGATGCCTCAGGGCGCTTCTAAGGGCGGAGAGTCCGCAGTTGCGGCGGGCGGCCCGGGTCCCGAGGGACAGGAAGAGGAGCAGAAGCCTCAGGAGCCTGAGAAAGATCCCATGGAGGAACTGGAATCTCTCGTCGGCCTTACGACGATCAAGGATGACGTCAAGGAACTCATGGCATTTGTCAAAATACAGAAAATGAGAAGCGATGCCGGTCTCAGATCAGTACCTGTATCTCTTCATCTGGTCTTTACAGGCAATCCCGGAACAGGCAAGACTACTGTCGCCAGGATCATCGGAAGGCTCTACAAGCAGATCGGCGTGCTCTCCAAGGGACAGCTCGTCGAGGTGGACCGCTCCGGCCTTGTGGCGGGCTATGTCGGACAGACCGCCCTCAAGACCCAGGAACAGATCAAGAAGGCTATGGGAGGTGTTCTGTTTATTGATGAAGCATACGCGCTTGCACAGAAAGACGACGCCTTTGGCCAGGAAGCCATAGACACAGTCCTCAAAGCCATGGAAGATCACAGAGACGACCTGGTCGTCATTGTCGCGGGCTACACAAAGCCGATGGAAAAGTTCATTAACAGCAATCCCGGCCTGAAATCCCGTTTCAACAAGTATTTCGAATTCCCGGACTATACCATTGATGAACTGGAAGCGATCTTCTATCTGAACTGTCAGAAATATGACTATGTTGTGGAAGAGGACGCGAAGAAGCAGATCCGCGCCCGCATTATCGGACGGAAGATGATGAGGCAGGAGAATTTTGCCAACGCGCGCGAAGTTCGCAACATGTTCGAGGACATCATCACAAACCAGGCCCGCCGCGTCGCAGCTATGGAGAATCCGACCCACGACGATATGATGAAGATCACGATCGAGGACCTGTCCGACGACATCGGCGACAAGACGGATACCAAGGAACTGGAGAAGATGATGGAAGCTGCTAAGGATGTGAGAGTCACAGAACTCGAGATGCCCGGCGGCGAGTCTGCAGTCGGAGATTCCGCAGCAGAGAAGACGGCAGATGCTGCGGCAGAAAATACAGAGAATACGGAAACCACCGAAGCGGCACAAAACACAGATACAGAGGAATGAGCGGCAGATTATGGCAGAACAAAGAGACGGAATGATCACTGTGCGCAGTGATCTCCACGATTATATGGAACAGATCGACCAGTACACGGCACAGCTGCCGCTGACGATCAGGGAACAGATGAGACAGGCTCTCTACAGAGAGTATGACGGCGATTACGCGGGTCAGGAGAAACTCTGCAGAGAGATGCTGGAGGTATTGCCGGACAGTGCCGACGTGCTCTCCATGCTGGGCAGGTGCCTGATGTCCCAGGGACGTTACGATGAGGCGAGGGAATATCTGGAGAAGGCAGCGGAAGCAGATCCGGATGACCAGAACACGATCATCAGCCTCGGACAGGCCTGCCACGCGCAGAAGGATTATAAGAAAGCCGTGGAACTGCTTGGTGGTATCTTCCCTCCTAAGGACTACCATCCATTCTACTATACGGTATACGCAGAAAGTCTCGAGAGCCTGGGGCAGAGAGAAAAGGCCAGGGACATGTACCGCAAAGAGATCTCGATCTGGGAAGAATCCCGTATCGTCCGCTCCGTGGAGATCCTGGACGGCTGCTTCGTCCGGACGCTCTATCTGGACGCCATTCTGGGCGCAATGGAGCTCACAGTGGATATGGGAGTTTACAAACGATTTCTCGCGACTGTTACCATGGATGCAGTTATGCAGAGAAAGCTGGCACAGAATATCTCTTATCTGAGTACAGCGCTGACAGTACGCACTTTCCGCATTCCCTTCCGTTCTCTGGTCAGGGAGATCGAGGAACAGGGCTATCTTTTGGACAGTGAGCACTATCCCATCATAGAGAACGCATACCGCTCGGTGGAGTCCTATGAATATCACGAGGATAATGCTGTGAGCGCCATGATGGAGAGTTTCCTCTCCGCGGAGAGTAGAGCGCCCATGGCGGGAGACAAGGATGCGGACAACAATGACAGACTTACTGTGCTGTCCTATGAGTGGTACATGACCAGATACATAGAGAACCACGGAGAAGAACTGCTCTATGTCTCTGAGAAATATCCTCACACATATATCAGAGCCGTCACATTCCTGGATCAGCTGCAGACTCTGGGAGCCGAAGGCATGAGAAACGCGATCCTGGACAAACTGGAGACTTTCGATGAGATCAAAGTGCCCAGAGCAGCTTTGGAAGCAGGCATGGAAGAAGCCTATCAGAAAGCCCTGAAGCGGAAAAAAGAGCCGGTTTATCTTACGGAAGGCAATGTGACCTATAAGAGAAGCGGCAAGAAGATCCTTCCCAACGATCCCTGCCCGTGCGGCTCCGGAAAGAAATATAAGAAGTGCCACGGGAGAAAGTGAATCACCGAATGAAAATAGACCCGAAAGAACTGTACTCGATCAGTTTTTATGAATATGGCGAGGCATATTATGGCAGCTGCGGCGGAACACGGTACAGGCTGGCCAGAGAGCCTCTGAAGAATGTCCATTACACTCCTGTTGACCAGAGAGACCCTGCGGTCCTTCTGGCGACAGTGTGGCCGGAGCCGTACGCTTACGGCGCGGCGGACCCTGAAACAATGACGAGCAGCGAATTCGAGTTTTCGGCAGAGGGACTTGCCGCGGCGGCGGAATGGCTTAACGGCAGGATTACTGCGGAAGAAGAGTGAGTATGAAGATAACACACATATATCACAGCGGTTTTGTGATCGAACTTGAGAGTACAGTGCTGATCTTTGACTGGTACTCGGGGGAACTGCCGGATTTTGACCCGGGCAAAAAAGTGTTCGTCTTCGTGACTCACGGACACGCGGATCACTATTCCTCCAGGATATGGACGCTTCGCGGAATGTATCAGAATATCTGCTACATTTTGGACTGCTGTACGGCACCGGAGCAGAAGGGAGATAATATCTTCCATGTACAGCCCGGAAGGCATTACAGGATCAGAAATACACTTGTCTATGCGATCCGGTCCAACGACGAGGGAGTAGCTTATGTTGTCAGCGCGGAAGGATACAATTTCTTCCACGCCGGAGATCTCAACATATGGCACTGGAAGGATTCACAGGACGATCAGAACGCCTATTCTCTTAAGATCTTCCGAAGGCAGATCGAGAAGATCAGCAGCTGGTGCTTCGACGCGGCGATGATCCCGCTTGACCCAAGACTTGAGGACAACGCCCCGAACGCGATCATCGAATTCATGAGCACAGTGGAGTGCAGGCATCTGTTCCCGATGCACTACTGGAACCGGCGGGAAGAAGCGGCCGGGTACCTCAAAGACACAAGGCTGGATCCTTACAGGGATCATATTTGTTTTCTGAGGAAAATAGAAGTATGAAACAAGCCTCCAAAACACCATTGTTTTGACGAATCGGGCTATAACTGCTATTCTAAAAACAATGACAGAAGTTCTGGTATAGGAGGATGGAGATGAGTAAGAGATTAATAACAGTACTTGTGACTGTTTTTTCAGTTATGCTTCTGGCAACCGGCTGTAACTCTGATAAAAAGGCGGTTACAGAGTCTGTTGAAGGCTTCCTGAACGCTATGGTCGCTAACGACATGGAGAAGGCTTCCCAGTACGCCACGGAAGATTTCATGAAAAGCGATACTATGAAATTAATGCAGCCGGACTATCTCGCCGACACATTCTATTCGGCTATGGGAATCGAGAAGGATGATCTGGATGAGAAAGCGCAGAACGCGGTCAACGAATACGTTAAGGATGTAGTGGATAAGGCCTATAAGAGTTTTGAGATCCAGGATATCAAGGTGCAGGAAGAGACTGCTGCTGTCACGGCCAGGATCACTCTGGGATATAATCCCGATGCTTCTTCGAATGTGTCAGATGATACGGGCGAGTTGATCAGTGCGTATCAGACTGAGCACTACGATGAACTCATAACTATCTATACTGAAGAGGGCGAGAAGGCAATGAATAAAAAGATCTATAATGATCTGATCCCCATTGTCATCAGCAAGATGCAGGAAGCTCTTGAGAGCAGCGAGCCTTCCGAAGAGAAAACAATCCTCTCGCTCGTAAAGAAAGATGGGAAATGGCTTGTGACGGATCTGGAGGAAAACAGACCCGGAGCAGCGGCCGGCGATACTGCTGCAGAGGCAGGAGACGGAAATACTGCTGAAGAGAAGCCTGAAGCCGGAGAAACCGCTGACAAGGCGGCCGCAGCAGAGGCAACAACTCAGGAGGAGACTGCCAAGTAATGCCTATACCTCTTAAACTGCAGGTGTTCGAAGGCCCGATGGACCTTCTGATGCATCTGATCGAGAAAAACAAAATTGACATTTATGACATACCTATTGTCACGATCACCGATCAGTATCTGGAATATGTAAGGCAGATGGAACACAGCGACATGAACGTCACCAGCGAGTTCCTTGTCATGGCCGCGACACTTCTCGATATTAAGAGCCGTATGCTCCTTCCCAGAGAGGAAGATGAGGAGGGCGAAGAAGAGGATCCCAGAGATGAACTGGTGAGACGTCTTCTGGAGTACAAAATGTACAAGTTCATGTCGGAGGAACTCAGGGAAAAGAGCCGGCATGCAGGTTTGAGCTATTTCAGAGAACAGGATCTTCCGGAGGAGGTGCGCAGCTACGTGCCTCCTCTCAATTATGAAGAGTTGATCGGGGATCGGACGGCGCAGAGCCTCAGAAACGTATTCGCCGATGTGATGAAGCGCAGGAAGAGCCGCGTCGATCCCATAAGAAGCGGGTTCGGAAAGATCCACAGGGAAGTGATCAGCGTCGCTGACAAAACTCTCTATATCCGGGCCTATCTCCAGAGCCATCCCCATGCGGACTTCAGGGAGATGCTCGAACTCGAGGACAGCAAGGAAGAGATCATCGTGACATTTCTTGTGATCCTTGAACTAATGAAGCACCAGAAGATCCGCATCACCCAGGAGGAGGCTTTCGGGAAGATCCTCATTGACCTCGTGGATCCGGAGGAGGACAGTTCCGCGGAGGACAGTTCCGCGGAGGCGGAGCCGCTTCCTGAAGAACCTGAACTGACACCTGAGCTGACGATGCCCGAACCGATTATGATTGAACCGGAACCGGAAGAGCCGGCATCGGAGCAGGAACAAATACCGGAAGAACCCAAACCTGAGCCGGAATCGGAACCGGAAGAACCTGCACCTGTGGAAAAGAGACACCTGGTCCACAGACCAAGGCTTGGAAGATATGGGATTGGAAGCCTTGCATCCCGGTTTACGGCAAGAAGATCGCGCGGGGATCTGTATCGCAGAGCCAGGGGGAACAGGATCTGGAAGAGAAAGAGGAACAGAAGCCGTGTGCTGAGGCGGATCCGGAAGGATAAACGTTAGAGTATGAGAACGATATCGCAGTATGATGCGCAGATGTATAAGGATGAGCTCAAGGGCCTCCGGGAAGAGATGACAAGTATCCTTGTGGAAATGGAACACCGTCAGAACACATCTTCCCGGGAGGCCTTTTCCCTCTGGTGGGACGAGGGGGGAGCGATGAGGCACTATTTTGACCTCAAGGGAAAAGCTGAGAGAATAGAACAGATCCTGCAGTTTTCGATCATCGAAGAGGAGGAGCATCCCAGGATGAGAGGAGGCGATCCCTCTCTGCGGCACAGATACGGCGAGAGCGAACAGGAAGGGCAGTGAGAGCGAATGACCAAACCGGCAAGACAGCGGACCTATGCGGCCATAGATCTTAAATCTTTCTACGCCTCGGTGGAATGCAATGAGCGCGGCCTGAACCCTCTGACGGCTAATCTTGTGGTGGCAGACCGCAGCAGGACAGAAAAGACGATCTGCCTGGCAGTATCTCCGTCTCTCAAGGCCATCGGGATCCCGGGCCGCGCGCGGCTTTTTGAGGTCACAGAGAAAGTAAAACTTCATAATGCGCAGCGCCTTAAAAGACTCAGAAAACTGGGGATCAGTGATTTTGCGGGGCGTTCCTGCGACAGTGAGGAACTGGCCGCTCATCCGGAGCTGGAACTCGATTTCATCGCGGCAAAGCCCCGCATGAAGTACTACATGAATTACAGCGCGCGGATCTACAACATCTATCTGAAGTACATCGCTCCTGAGGACATTCATGTCTACTCCATCGACGAGGTCTTCATGGATCTCACAGAGTACCTGGGCACTTATGGAATGACAGCCGCGGAATTGGTGCAGACCATGATCAGAGATGTGCTGGGAGAGACAGGGATCACTGCCACAGCCGGCATCGGACCGAATCTGTACCTCGCCAAAATAGCGATGGATATAGTTGCCAAGCACATAGAGGCGGATGAGGATGGTGTGCGTATCGCTGAACTGGACGAGAGATCCTACAGGGAGAAGCTGTGGGGACACAAGCCAATTACTGATTTCTGGCGGGTCGGAAGAGGATATGCGGCGAAACTGCGGAAGATCGGAGTCCTCACAATGGGGGATGTGGCGCGGTGTTCGGTGCAGAACGAGGAGATCCTGTACAGTTTATTCGGGGTCAACGCGGAGCTTTTGATCGATCACGCATGGGGATGGGAACCCTGTACGATCGCGCAGATCAAGGCTTACAGGCCTGCGGACAATAGCATAGGCGAAGGTCAGGTCCTTCACTGCGCTTACACAGCGGCCAAGGGGAAACTCATCATGAAGGAAATGATGGACAAGCTGATCCTTAAACTGGTGGATAAGGGGCTTGTCACCGATCATATCGTGCTGACTGTGGGTTACGACATGGAGAGCCTGGAGATCCCTGAGATCAGGGAGAACTACAGGGGAGAGATCACGAAAGACTGGTACGGGCGCCTTGTTCCGAAACACGCCCACGGCTCAGTGACACTGGAAAGGCCGACATCTTCTTCCAGGATCATTATGGAGGAGGCTGAGAAACTCTACGACAGGATCGTGGATCCGATCCTTCTTGTGAGAAGACTGACAGTGGCGGCCGCCAGAGTGCTTCCGGAGCAGGAAGCGGAGGAAAAGGAAGAGATCTATGAGCAGATGGATCTGTTTACGGATTACGAAGCGCTGGAAAAGGAGAGAGAAATCCGTAAAGCTGAGCAGGACAGAGAAAAGCGTATGCAGAAAGCCATATTGGATATTCGCAAGCGCTTTGGAAATAACGCCATTGTAAAAGGAATGAATCTGGAGGAGGGCGCGACGGCGATCGAGCGTAACAGCCAGATCGGAGGACACAACGCTTGAGTTATACAAAGAACACAGGCGCGGACGATTACCGCGATATCATCGATATGCCGCATCACACTTCCCAAAGGCATCCTAGGATGGCGGAGGAAATGCGGGCGGCACAGTTTGCTCCTTTTGCGGCTCTTACAGGCTATGAGGAAGTCATTGAAGAGACAGAGCTGCGCCAAAAGGCTGAGGTCATGGCGAGGGACCGGATGAAGGATTAAAGACATGTATTACATTACAGAGACGGAACGTCTGGAGGATCCGCGGCTGCAGATATACACTGAGCTTTCCGAAACCCAGTTATTCCACTGCAGAGAGCCTCACAGAGGACTTTTTATTGCTGAGAGCCCAAAGGTGATCGAAAGGGCACTGAACGCCGGATATAAGCCGGTTTCAATGCTCATGGACAGCCGACAGGTGAAAGGCGAAGGCGCAGGAGTACTTGAAAGAATAAAGGTTATGGGAGGCGATCCCATACCGGTCTATATGGCGGAGGAAGCGGTCCTTCGAAATCTGACGGGATTTCCCCTGACACGGGGATGCCTGTGCGCGATGGAGCGCAGAGAACTTCCGTCCGTGGAAGAGACGATCCGCGAAGCGACAAGGATATGTATTCTGGAGGAAGTCGTAAATCCCACTAATGTGGGCGCGATCTTCCGGTCAGCGGCGGCACTGGGCATGGACGCGGTGCTCCTGACACACGGCTGCGCGGACCCTCTTTACAGAAGAGCGGTGAGAGTGAGCATGGGAACTGTCTTTCAGATTCCCTGGACATTTCTCGGAGACCGCAGAGATCCCGGATGGCCCCATCCGGGAATGGAGATGCTTCGAGGACTCGGCTTCCGGACTGCGGCGATGGCGCTGAAAAAGGATTCCGTGTCCATATCGGATCCCGGGCTGATGACAGAACCCAGACTGGCTGTAGTCCTGGGAACTGAAGGAGACGGCCTTGCGGAGGAGACGATTACGGCGTGTGACTATACAGTCATGATCCCCATGTTCCACGGAGTGGACTCCCTGAATGTTGCTGCTGCCAGCGCAGTGGCGTTCTGGGAACTCAGGGACAGGAGATGATTTTCATATAACTATATTTTGACGTGACAAAAAAGAGATGCCGCATATGCAGCATCTCTTTTTATTGAACTGTTTAATTTAATTGCGATTTGACTCGCGGCCTGGGCATCAGCCGAGCAGTTCGATGAAGTCGTCGCCGACCTTAACATCGCCGGTCTTAAGAGGACGAAGTGTGCTGTAGTCCTCCCAGTTGGTCACGATGCAAGGAGTTGTGCACTTGTAGCCTGCAGCCTTGATCGCAGGGATATCGAACTTGATGAGGGTCTGGCCCTTCTTGACCTGGTCGCCGTCAGCAACGAAGACCTCGAAGTTCTTGCCTTCGAGTTTGACGGTGTCGATACCGATGTGCATCAGGATCTCAGCGCCGTCAGTTGTGGTCATAGCCACAGCGTGCTTGGTATCAAATACCATTGTGATCTCGCCGTCTGCGGGAGCTACCAGCTCACCTACGGAAGGCTCGATGGCAACGCCGTCGCCGAGCATGCGGCCTGCGAATGCCTCATCCTCAACTTCGTTCATGAGGAGCATCTTACCTGTCAGGCAGGCACCGAGAACCTCATCCTTCATCTTGGGAGCAGCGGGAGCAGCAGCTGCGGGAGCTGCGGTAGCGGGCTCTTCATCCTGGACAGCGGACAGCGGGATGGTGCCGTTGCGGAGCTTCTCAACGAGCTCTTCGAAATTGGACTTAACGATTGTTACGGAAGGTCCGTAGATGACCTGGATGCCGTTGCCCTTTACAACGACGCCGGAAGCGCCGGTTCCCTTGAGCAGAGGCTGGTCAACCTTGGAGGCATCCTTGAGCGTAAGACGAAGTCTTGTGGCGCAGCAGTCGATATCGCCTGTCAGGTTGTCGAGACCGCCGATGCCTTTGAGGATCGCTGCGGACTTGGGATCTACGTTTGCAGCAGCAGCTTTGCCGCCTGCAACGCCGACACCGGTTCTCTTACGATACTCGTCCTTGGAGATCATCTTGACTTCTTCGTCGTCAGCTTCACGTCCGGGAGTCTTGAGATCCTTCGCGAGGATGAAAGTGCGGAATACGAAGAAGTACAGCACGAAGTAGATCGCGATCAGAGGAAGCACGCGGATCCAGTGAGTCTTGGCATTGCCGGGAAGGATACCGTACAGGATCAGGTCGATCAGACCATCTGAGAAAGTGGTTCCGATCAGGACATCAAACAGGTCGCAGAGCAGGAATGCCATACCTGCGAATACTACGTGGATACCGAACAGTACGGGAGCGAGGAAGAGGAATGTGAACTCGATAGGCTCTGTGACACCGGTAAGGAAGGATGTAAGAGCTACGGAGAACAGCAGGGATCCTGCCTCTTTCTTCTTCTCGGGTCTTGCGCAGGTGTACATAGCAAGAGCAGCACCGGGAAGTCCGCCCATCATGAAAGGATACTTACCCGCGAGGAACTTCGCGGACTCGTCGAATACCTGGGTATTGGGGTCAGCCAGCATTCTGAAGAAGATGTTCTGGGCACCCTGAACCATTTCGCCGGCGATTTCTCTGGATCCGCCGACACCTGTCTGCCAGAAAGGCATATAGAAGATGTGGTGCAGACCGAAGGGGATCAGAGCACGCTCGATGCAGCCGTAGATGAAAGTTCCGAACAGACCTGCCGCATTGACGAGATCGCCCAGTGCATAGATACCGGTCTGGATCGCGGGCCAGATGAAGTAGCAGATGAAGCCTGTTACGATACCGAATACCATACACATGATCGGTACGAAACGGGTGCCGGAGAAGAAGGCCAGAGACTGGGGCAGAACCTGTTTATAGAACTTGTTGCAGGTAAGAGCCGCCAGAAGGCCTGCAAGGATACCGCCGAACACGCCCATCTGCAGGGTCTGGATACCAAGAGCCGTAGCGATCGCGCCGTCCTTGACGTTGGGGCCGAGGCTGCCGTCTGCCAGGATGGATCCGTCGATGGTGAGCAGTACGTTCATAGTCGTCAGCATGATCAGATAGAAGATTGCCGCGGATAGAACTGCTACACCTTTTTCCTTCTTGGCCATGCCGAGCGCAACTGCCAGGGCGAAGATCAGAGCCAGGTTGCCGAACACTGCGTTGCCTGCGCCGTTGAGCAGCTGGAAGAACATGTAAAGAATATTGCCTTCATGCAGAATACCTGACAGTCCGTAAGTAGCAATTGTCGTAGGATTTGTGAAAGAGCTGCCTATGCCGAGCAGAATACCTGCGGGCGGCAATACTGCGATCGGAAGAAACAGAGACTTACCGATCTGCTGGGCGACCGCAAATGCCTGCGAACCGCCGTTACCTTTGTTTTTTGCCATAGTTTTTCCCTCTCAATCTAAAACTAGCAAAGATTAATAGTTACGACAATAGAATACGACATGAAAACGATTTCAATACATATTTTTTTTAGCAATATTATCATTTCTTTATAATTATTAAAGAAAAAAGTGTGCAAATTGGCGAAACATGCTAAAATATACCCAAAATAAAAAAGAAAATGTTTATACGGGAAGAAAATGTTCATTTCAAAAAAGGGGGGAAATTATGGACGATATCATTATCCTTGTTGATGAGAACGGAGAGGAGCAGGAATACGAACTGCTGGATACAGTCGAATACGAAGGGAACCGTTATGTAGTGCTGATCCAGGATGAAGATGATGAGGTCTCTATTTTGCAGATTGAATCTGAAGAAGATGAGGAATTATCGCTCATTACCTGTGAAGACTCGGTGATCGAAGAGGTTTATCAGATCTTTAAGGAAAAGAATACTGAGAATTACGATTTCGACGACTGATCTTCCCGCGATGGGAATATAGGGGAAATGTTATTATTAAAGAAGCGGTGGAATCCATGTTGGATCCCGCCGCTTTTTTGTGCGTGTCAGATATAGTTCCTGTTTCCCCAGTGGATCACTGCCAGCATGCCGGGACCTGTGTGGGCGCCTATGACCGGGCCCAGGCCGCAGATCAGGACATCCGCGTCAGGGGTGGATGTGAGGACGCGCTTCTTCATCGCCTCTGCCTCGGACGCACAGTCGGCGTGCGCGATGATCACATTTTTGGGCAGAGATCTGTCAACAGCAGCTTCATAACACTCAGTTAGAAATGAAGAAGCTTTGGCTAGTCCTCTTTTCTTGGCTATACTGATCAGGGTCCCGTCGTCGGCGATCTTGAGGATCGGCTTGATGTTGAGAACGGTGCCGGCTACAGCAGTTGCTGCAGAGATCCGTCCGCCTCTACGCAGGTATTTGAGGTCATCTACGAGGAACCAGTGACAGATCCTGAGTGCATTTTCGCGGAGCGCCTTCGCGTTTTCTGAAAGGGATACGCCGTCCTGTCTGGCCTTGACAGCGCTCATCAGGAGAAGGCCCATTCCTCCGGTAGCAGCCAATGAATCGACGATCTCGATCTCGAGCTCCGGAAAATCTTCCTCGATCTCTTCCGCGGCAGTGCGGGCAGAGGAGCAGGTGCTGCTGAGTCCCCCGGACAGAGAGATGTAGAGAATATCGCGGCCCGAAGAAGCTTCGCGCCTGAATACCTGTTGGTAAAAATAGGGAGTGATCTGACTGGTGTGCGTCATCTCGCCGGCCCGCATGGCGTTATAGAAATCCAGGAGCTGGGCGTCGGAGAGCCGGTTTTCCATCAGGTGTTCTGTCTCTCCGAGAATGTATTTCATGGGAATGATCACGATATTATTATCTTCGATATATTTCTGGTCGATGTCCACCGACGCGTCGATGCAGATCACATAGTCTTTCATTTTGGTTTTCCCCTGCTTTATTTATATAGGTTTTTATGGAATAAGAAACATTTGTGTATTATTATACAAATGCACCAATATTCTAAACAACCCTAAGTTGACAGCTGAGTGTATAAGAAGCATCAATGAAGTCGGAAATTGTTTCTTTTTACACAGATTTACAGTATGTTGGGGAATTTTGAGAGAGAATTGTAAGAAAAGGTTCGGGGAGACGTCAATATGGACAAAAGAGTGATGAAAACAAAGCGGGCTATTCACAGTGCTATGACAAGACTTCTGTCGGTAAAGCCGATCGAGGAGATAACTGTGACGGAATTGTCCAATGCCGCCGAGATCAACAGAAAGACTTTTTACAGTTATTACAACAGCGTCTATATGGTCGCGGAGGAAATGGAAGACGAGATCGTTGAGAGGTTTGAAGATACCCTCCGGATAATTGATTTCGAAACTCTTCTTCAGGATCCCCAGACCACTTTTAACACGCTGGCCAGGATCATCGCTTCCGATCTGGACTTCTATGAGACGATCCTTACGAACAGAAATCAGGTCTATTTCCTGCAAAAGATCATCACGTCCTTAAAAGAGAGGATCATGGCGCTGTATTTTGACAGAAACAGCAAAGACTTCGAACTGCAGGAATATATGCTGGAATATATCATCTCGGGTCTGGTGTCCGTTTACCAGAAATGGTTTAAGAGCGGCAGAAAGACAGACATGGAAGAATTGTCAAAGTATATCAGCATGCTGGCTGTAAACGGAGTAAAGAGTATTCTGACGGCGCCCGACGAGGAGAAAGAATCCCGCTAAATCAGCAGATCTGTGTCGTGGATGATGCTTAATCGTCTGAAGTCTGATATAATAATAACAGATAACAGAAATGATCCGGCTGTCCTTTCAGCCGGTCCCTTGCTTTACAAAAAGGGGGAGAGCTTATGAAAAACCAGATCATCATTACAATCGGAAGAGAATCCGGAAGCGGCGGACATGCCATTGCCAAGAAGATCGCTGACGAAATGGGAATCGAGTGCTATGACAAGAAGAAACTTGTTGAGGGCACTGCGAAGATCAGCGGCATGGACAGAAACTATGTCAAAAAGCTTGACGAAAAGCCAGTCGGTTTCCCCTTTTCAGGAAGAATCGGCGCCTTCGAGGATTCTCCCGAGAGCAACGTCGCGAGAAAGACATTCGAATATATCAGGCAGATCGCTGAGAGCGGCGAGAGCTGTGTGATCGTAGGCCGCTGCGCGGATTCTGTTCTGAAGGGCAATCCCAATGTGCTGCGTGTCTTCGTAGTGGGCGATGTCGAGCAGAAGAATAAGAGACTGGCCAGGATCCAGCAGATCTCTGTGGAGGAGGCAGATGAAGAGCGCAAGGAAACAGACAAGTACCGCCGCTCTTATCACAATTTCTACAGCGACACGAAGTGGGGAGATTCCAGGGCTTATGACCTGATCGTCAACTCCAGCCGGCTCGGGATCCAGGGAACAGCTGATTATATTAAAAACTTTGCGGAAGCATTTAAGGAGATCTAAGACATGAAGATGTGTGGACACTGCGGATCAGGCAACGACGACAACAGCAGATTCTGCATACACTGCGGGGCACCTCTTGAGACCCGGAGCGGAAGTGATGCAGACAGAGGGCCTAAGGAGGAGATCATTTACACGGACGTGGCTCCGAGGAGCATTCCGATAGCGATTATTCTGTCGTTTGTCACCTGCGGTATTTACATGCTCTACTGGATCTACAGGCTCAACGATGAGATCAATGAGCTTGCGCAGGATGAGACCGCGCCCGGCGGCGGACTGGTAATAATACTTACGGTCCTGTCCTGCGGCATTTACGGACTCTACTGGTATTACAGGATGGGAGAGAAGTGTGATTACATCGCACAGACCCATACATCTAACAATGTCCTTTATCTTGTTCTCGGCATATTCGGGCTCGGGATCGTCTCGATCGCTCTAATGCAGGATACTGTCAACAGAGTGCTGGAGTAAGCGGATGCGTCCGGATATGGTAAAAGAGAGTGGACCGGAAGGTCTTTATAGAGAAAGATACAGCAGCAGAAAGATACGCTTTCTGCTGCTTGTCTGTCTTTTGGGGATTGCCTGCCTGATCTGGCTGAGAATGGGAGGACCATCGGTTCCCTGCGTATTTCACAAACTGACGGGACTGGAGTGTCCCGGCTGCGGCGTCACCCGGATGATCCTAGCGCTCTCGAGACTGGATCTGCAGGCGGCCATGAAGGCCAACGCTTTTTTGACCGTTACACTGCCTTACCTGACCGTCCTCCTTCTATACAGCGCTTATAAATGGATAAGAAATGAAAAGGCGGGAGCAAAAGCTGAAGCCGCGGCAGTCGTTTACTGTATTGGTCTTATCTTATTCGGGATATTCAGAAATCTCACATGATCATCCTTTTTCTGCGGCCTGTCCGATGTTTCTGCGCCTGCGGACAGCTGTGAACAGAGCGGGATAACCGGCGACGATATAAAGGGTCAGACCAGTGTAGAGGATAACATGTCCCGCGGCAGTACCGGCCAGGGAATAGATCGGCTTTTTGAGGACGAGCATCCAAACAAGGGCAAACGGCACGCCGCATAATGCGCGGAGGATCTTCTGAGGGAGCGTACCTTCTGCTGTAAAGTGCACGTAGCGGATCTCGATGTAAGCCCCTGCCAGAACGCCTAAAAAGGCGCCGGCGGCCGCATAGCCGTCATTTTTCATAACGGTGGGATCTACAACAAGATCGCCGTCAATATAGTCCACAGGATAAGTTTTAAAAGTGAAATATATAATAGCGAGCACTGCCGCGGCACATCCGGCGGCGATCAGCTTGTTAAGAAGGGAACGGTCTTTCTTCACTTTTTCAAACAGGCGGGCGTTGACCGCGATCATGATCACGGAGATCATGATAGACGCCAGTACGTCCGTCAGAGTGTGAACTCCCAGATAATTGCGGGATAATGCCGTAAGAAAGATGACCACGGCGCACAAAAAAGACACAGCCTTATTTTTATTCCACATCGAGAGAGAGCATGACCCGAAGAAAGAAGACGCTACCTGAGTGTGTCCGCTGGGAAAGGAGTAGCCTGTAGCGCTCTCGATGGCTTTTTCCGGAGGATCCAGCTGCGGCCACCGTACCCAGGGGCGGTAGATGCAAGCGGTCAGTTTGATGACATTGTTCAAAAAGAGACCGCTTACAGTATTGGTGATGAGCCAGTATCCGAAGACCCTGTCGACTGTCCAGAAGATGATCACGCACAGGATGGCCGAACCGAACATCGCTATATTGGTGATCGTCATCATAAAGGAAGTCATAAGATCACCGGATGACTCTCGCAGTTGTTGAAGAAGCAGTAAATATCTCAGATCCATGTAAAAGCCTCTCTTTTTGAAAATTAATGCAGGGCCGGCAGTTCAACTGCCGGCCCTGCTCTGTGCTTAATTATAAATGCGATCAGATTCGGATGCAACTGTTTACAGTAGCTGATCGGCCCTGACGGGTCAGGTGCTTCAGAACTGAGTGAACGCAGGCGTGTCAGCCGGTGCATTCAGAAGAGCTTCGAGCTCATCATCCAGTTTCAGAAGGGAGATGGAGAAGCCGGCCATGTCGAGGGAAGTCATGTAGTTGCCTACCAGAGTCTTGGCAACGACGATGCCCTTGTCAGCGAGGACTTTGGAGACCTCAAGGTTGGCAATGTAGAGCTCGCTCAGAGGTGTAGCGCCCATGCCGTTGACCATAACGGCAACTCTGTCACCTGCGCCATAGATGCCTTCCGCGAGGATCTTGTCAAGGAGCTGGTCAACAGTGGCGTCAGCTGTGCCGATCTTCTCCTTGTGGGTTCCGGGCTCGCCGTGGATACCGATACCGATCTCAACCTCGTCATCCTCCAGCTCGAATCCGGGCTTTCCTACTGCGGGGACCGTGCAGGGCTCAATGCCCATGCCCATGGAGCGCACATTGGCGATAACCTTCTCAGCTACAGCCTTTACTTCCGCAAGGCTTGCGCCTTCTTCCGCCTTGGCGCCTGCGATCTTGTGAACGAAGATCGTGCCTGCGATGCCTCTGCGGCCGGTTGTCCATGTGCTGTTCTCAACAGCGACGTCGTCTGCTACGACGACCTTTTCGACCTCAATGTCTTCGTCGGATGCCATATCAGCTGCCATCTCGAAGTTCATGACATCACCCGTGTAGTTCTTGATGATCAAAAGAGCGCCTTTGCCGCACTCAGTTGCCTTGATGGCCTCATAGACCTGGTCGGGAGTGGGTGAAGTGAACACTGCGCCTGCAACTGCGCCGTCCAGCATTCCTTTTCCTACAAATCCGCCGTGTGCCGGCTCGTGTCCGGATCCGCCGCCCGAGATCAGAACGACCTTATCGGTCTTCTTGGCGCCGGTACGGATCATGACGTCCGTGCCTTCCACGCGCTCAACGTACTGAGGGCATGCGGCAGCCATACCGCGGAGCATCTCATCAACTACATTGTCGACCCCATTGATAAGTTTCTTCATTTGGATACCTCCTGTTAATACATTGATTTCATGCATTTATGATTGTCAGTATTCATTCCCCAAAATGAAATACTGAAAATGCCGTGAATGAAAAGCGTCAGCTGAGCTTGGATGCGGTCCTTGCCTCCTCTGCGGCTTCGATCACTTCATCGAGAGAAGCCCCTGATGTGGAGGTTACCGCAGCGCTGATCGCGCCCTCGAGGATCGGGGCGTCTGCGATTCGGACATTAATGTCGCTCTCAAGCATCTCGATCGCCATCTCGGCGCTCATGATGCCGCTGCCCAGATCGGCGAGTACGGCGACGCCGTCGCCGGTGTCTGCTTTCTCGATCGCCTCCTGGATCTTCATCGCATCTGTGCCGATTGAACCGTCCTCCATTCCGCCGGCTGCAATGATGTGCTCATTCTCAGCAGCCATCTGCATTGCAAGGTCATAAATACCCTCAGCGACTTTCCAACTGTGGGATACAATAACGATGCCTACCATAAGATCACATCCCCTTTACAAAATCACGAATAGACTCAAGTGTATAGGTGGCGGAAGTGGCGCCCGGATCCTGATGGCCGATGCTGCGTTCTCCCAGATAGCTCGCGCGTCCCTTTGTGGCGATGATGGTCTTTGTGAATTCCACGCCTTCCTCGGCCGCCTTGCACATCGCGTCCAGAGCATCCGGAAGTGAAGCGCCGCCGTCGATGGCTGCCGCATAAGCTTCGGAAGCGGGGATGATGGCGTCGAGCATAGTCTTTTCACCTTTTACAGCCTTGCCGCGTTTCTGAATCCCTGCGATCACTGCATCAAAAATAGCCTTGCCGTCTTCAGGCGTAAGAGATGTCTTGCCTGCGCAGACTTTGCCGGCCTGCATATAAGCGGTGCCGTAGAGAGGACCTGACGCGCCGCCCACCTTGGAGAGCAGGGTCATGCCGGTCTTCTTGAGGAGTTCGCCGATATTGTCGCTGTCCTTGGGCAGGACTCCCAGAACTTCCGTGAAACCTCTGGCCATGTTGATCCCGTGGTCTGCATCGCCGATCTCGCGGTCGAGCTCAGTAAGGAATTCTTTTTCCTCAATGATACGGGTTCCGATCTTTTCGATGCACTCATAAATCTTTGATGCCATAAACTGTTACCTCCAAATACAAATATTGGTTTCTGCCGTTTCTACCCCAATAAAAACAGTAGAATTCTATAAAAATTATATCACTATTATCAGAAAGTTAAACGTTTATACATGTTTTTTTCATGGAATATCACTAAAAAAGTTTGTTCAGGTTATCAGCAAAGATCATTTTTAATATGTTCAGAATACTTGCGCGCGGTTTGTTCATTAGGGTATAATGCATGAGTGCCGACCGACCAGGTATATCATATGAAACATTATTTGATCGACAGCGAGAATGTCGGAGATTTCTGGATTCCGCTGCTGGAACTTCCGGCAGACAGGGCGGAGCTGATCGTTTTTTATACAAAGAACAGCCCCCATATGAGTTATGACAGTCTCATCAAACTCAAGGAATCGGACAGAAAAGTCACTTTTATCAAATGCTATGAGGGAACAAACGCTCTTGATTTCCAGCTCTGCTCGGAACTGGGCTTCCTCATCGCACAAAATCCGGGTGACGAATTCATCATCGTGACAAACGACACGGGATACGACGCGGCGGTGAAGTATTGGAGACGAAAAGAGTATTCCGTAAAGAGGATTGCCGGTAAGGACAGCCGGACCGGCAGCCGCAGAAGAGGCACCACTGCCAGGAGCGATGTCGCCGCGGAAGTGAGCTCGATCCTCCACAAACTTGTGAGGGTGCCTGATCATGAAGAGAGCGACGAACGGGAAGAACAGGCCGGGGAAGAGACAATGGTTACCGCGTCTGAGGCTTTTATGGCCTCGGAAACGGATCCGGAAGAGGATTATGACGAAGAGAAACCTGATCTGACCGCGGATGAGTATCCGGAAGAAGAATTTTCTGATGAGGATTATGAAGAGGATTCTGAAGAGTATACCGAGGAGTCTCCCGAAGAGGAGCCGGCGGATATCTTTGAAGAGACGGCCGCGGTTGACGCTGATGCAGAATCTGATGAAGCTTCCCAAACTTCTGAGATCCCGGAGCCGGAGAGCGCTGACCCTGCAGATGAGGGGAAAGATGATGATGGGTCCGCCGATATTTTGACCGGCGAAGAACCCGCCGGCGGCGACGCAGATATCTCCTCCGACGACAGCGAAGATGAAACAGAAAAGTCTTCGGAAAACGAAAAGGCTGAAGCATTTATCCCCGATCCCGACGAGATCACGGCGATCGTCAGCTGCATAGGAATGGAGAATCTGGCGGAACTTCATAACCAGCTGATCCAGTTCTACGGAGATGACGGAAAAGATGTCTATCAGTCCCTCAAATCCGGCACATTAACGATCGAGAAGAAGGACTGGGACAAAGCGGAAAAATTCCTCTATTATTGCGTTCTGATCTTCAGGCACAGTGATGTGCCCCAGGAGGAACTCAGCGAGGAGAATATCAGCGAATTCGCCCAGTTCCTGATCGGAGCCGAAAACAAGAGAAAGAATCTCAACTCTCTGCGCTATGCGCTTCTCAAGCATTATGGCAAGGAAAAAGGCCGCAGATACTATTTTATGCTGAAGCCTTATGTGAAAGCACTTAACCAGATGTAAAAAAGGAAAATCGGTCGGCTGTACAGGGGCTGTGAAGAAATGAGTCTTATAAAAGACCCGTCTTCACCGCCTCTTTTTATGGATTCTAAAGCGATATACGGTTATAATGTACACGACTGTGTAAATACTTCGGTGGAAATTTTGACCCGTCAGTGGTAGGATATGATTCATAATGAGAACACCGGGTCTTAGTGGCGGAGACGATGTATGACAAAAAACAGATGGGCAGCGGTCCTTGCGGCTGCAGGTCTTGCCGCACTGCTGATATCATGCGGGAAGGGCGATAAGAGTAATAACGCGGGAGACGCCGGGACTACTGCCGGGCTCCTTTCAGAGTATGCCGATACTGACATAGAAGAGGACTCGGAGCAGGAGGAAAATGAAGCGGTGGAGCCCGCGGCTTCAACGGATCTTTTTTTCGAGGAAGGGAATGTCTGCACACAGTTTATCCGCCTCACGCCGCCTCAGGAATGGGACAGCGGGGTGAGTTATCACTATTTTCAGGAGCCGGACGACGGCAGATACGCTCTGGATATCATTGAAAACAGCAGTATGACAGCGACCGACGGCGTCGGAGGATTTGTGTATTCCATTGTCCTGTATGACTCATATACAGAAGAACGCGGTATGGAAAACTCGGGATACGCGGGAATGCTCAGGGGAGACGACGGGAGTTTTTACTATGTGTTTCTGGAGTTTCCCACCGGGAAACAGTATACGGAGGGGACTGAGGAAGCGTACAGAAGAGCTGCGGATACCAAGAGCTGGATCGCAGGAAATATAGAAGGAAGAAACGGATACACTTTCGAGGCCGGAAAGGAACCTGAGAATGATACAGGAGAAGATAAATAAGAACATAAGGAGTCTTACAGAACGGATCAGACGATTCATGATCATTGCCGCCGCTGCTGTGATCATGACCGGATGCGCCGCGAATCCGCAGCCCGGTACTCCTGCGGAGGAAGCAGGCACAGCGGAGACTGAAAAGCCCGCTGCCGAAAACACGACTTCGGGCAAGACGGACGCACCGGGCGGAGAATCCGAGGAAAAACAGTCTTCAGAGGCGCAGAGCACCGTGGAAGTGAAGCCGCAGGAGGAAGAAAAGGTAACTCTCGTGATCCCGACTGTCTATGAGAATGTCAGCACGCAGGAAGAAGCTGATGAGATCAGGGACAGGAATGGATATGAGAGCGCGACCCTCGAGGAGGACGGCAGTCTTACCATTGTCATGAACCGCAGCCAGTATGATGAGCTGATTAGCGACTTCAGGGAATCAGTAGATCGGGGTATCGCGGAGATCGTAAGTGAAGATTACGGCTCTTCGATTGAAAAGATTGAATATAATGATGATTACAGCGTATTTACCGTGACGGTGTCCACAGAGGAGATCGGGATCCCGGAGCGTCAGACGGCCAATGAGCTTGTGATGTACGGCACGCTGTATCATATATATACTGCAGGCGATGCGGATCACATCCGGGTCGATTATGTGAACCGTGATTCCGGCGAGGTCATTGAATCTGCGGATTCGGGGAGTCTTGACAACGCCTATTGAGACAGAGGCACCGTCGGTCTTGAGCGGGTGTCACGAAGTGAAGGGAGGTCTTTATGAAGCACTTGGGAAGGTTTTCCGACAGAAGAAAAGAAGCGGCTTATCTTCGTTCCCTTAAGGGAGAAGAGAAATATGAGGCTCTTAACGAGATCATAGAGCAGTCAAAGCATATTGCTTTCTTTGGCGGCGCGGGCGTTTCCACAGAGAGCGGCATTCCGGACTTCAGAAGTAAGGACGGCCTTTACAATCAGCACGACGTCAGGTTCGACAGGTACCAGCCCGAATACCTTCTCAGCAGCAGCTGCCTCTACCATGAGCCTAAGGTGTTTTTTGAATTCTACCGCCAGAAAATGGACGCAAGGCATTGCCTTCCCAACAGAGCGCACGTCAAACTGGCTCAGATGGAGGAAAAAGGGAAGCTTGACGGGATCATTACCCAGAATATTGACGGCCTTCACCAGAAGGCCGGCAGTAAGACAGTATACGAGGTGCACGGCTCGACGCTCAGAAACTATTGCGACCGATGCGGAAAGAAATATCCTGAGAGTTATATCTATGACAGCGACGAGGCTGTACCGCACTGCGCATGCGGCGGCATGATCAGGCCTGATGTAACGCTTTACGGTGAATCTCTTCCCGTGGCCGCATGGGAAGGAGCGGAGCGCCTTATTCAGAAAGCAGACTGCCTGATCGTGGGAGGAACATCCCTTACGGTCTATCCCGCGGCTTCACTGGTCCGCTATTACAGCGGCGGATACCTGATCATCGTAAATCGTGATCACACAGGCCAGGAGGACTGGGCGGACCTCACATTCAACGAGAGTATCGGAGAAGTCTTTTCTCATATCGAAATTTGACGATCAATAATCAAGCGAACGGGCTGAAAGGAAAGTCTAAGGTACAATGTCAGAGAAAGAGATCAAGAGGATCAAATGTCCCAAATGCGGAGCGCTGCATGATTTTGAGATCTGGGTCAGGATCAATACGGACCTTGACCCTGTACTGGGGAAAAAAGTAAAGAGCGGAGAACTGTTCAGGACAACATGTCCCTTCTGCGGACAGAAGATCGACGTCGTGTATCCGTGCCTTTACCATGAGATGGAAAATAAGGTCATGATCTATTACGCGCCCGGAGCGCAGGCAATGAAGGACGCTGAAGCAGCTTTTGACGAAGGCTCGGAAGAAGCTGCCAGAGAACGAGGCTTCGATCCGGCGCAGAGAGGCTACAGAAACCGCGTAGTCGGAAGCCTGTATGACCTGCAGGAGAAGATAGCGATATTCGATGCAGGCCTCGACGACCGGGTAGTGGAGATCTGCAAGGTCATGGTCGGCAGCGAATTGCAGCAGTCCCAGCCGCAAGCTGAATTTGACGATCTTTTGTTCTATAAGGACAGCACAGGCTGGCGCCTTGCCCTTATGAAAAACGGGAATGCGTTTGCTTCTGTGGCGCTGCCCCCGGAGATTTATAACGCGGTCGGCGATCACTATAAACCGTTGATCGACCGCTTCGGGGATGAGAAAGTGATCGATATGAACTGGGTAATGAACAGCGTTAACAGGGCAGAAGAAAAATAAGAACTGCCTTCAACATATCAGGAGGAATAAAGAATGAGATTAAACAAGATTATTGTTACAGGCATTGCAGCTGCGGCCGTATTGGCGATAGCAGGCTGCGGGTCTTCTTCGACCGGCGCGGCTTCATCTGCGGGAGAAACAGCCCCTTACGCGGCGACAGACGATTCCTGGATGGAAGAAGGACCGGGAGGAGCGGGCTCTACCGCTTCGGAAGCAATGACTGCGCCGACGGCGGATATTGACGGCGAGAACAGCGATCTGCCGAAGTCGGGCGCGTATACCGAAGAAACCGGCAAGGGATATTCTATGCTGCTTACGTTTACGGATGAAGACTCCGACGTATATGTTAGCGTAGGACATATGGACGAAGATAGTCAGACTTATTACGCCTGGGAAATTTTCGGCGAGAACAATAATAATGTGATCACCTACAGCGGTGCTTCCTGCGTGAAACAGGCTTTTGATCCGGAGTCGGAGACCGGTGTCAGTACGGAGACGGTCTACGGCGACGGCAAGGGTACGATCGAGATCACCAAAGACGGCAAATTCATCTGGAAGGATGAAAAAGTCAACGACGGAGAAGAACTCGTCTTTGCGTGGGATCAGGAACTTAACGACAAGCTGAATGAGCTGCAGCAGCAGGATCAGACAGGGCAGAACTGATCGGCAGTAAACTGTTTATTAATGGTTAAGAGACTTCGCACTTTTAAAAAGAGGTGAATATGTGGATCAGAGATTTTTGGAACCGCGTATTGGCAAAATTCAGAAAAGAGGACAGTGTTTCAGAACCGGTGATGGAACTGACGGCGCAGGAGGCTCCCGAACCGGTTCCGGAGCGGAAGACTTCCGATGAGATGATCATTGAAATGGCGCAGTCGGCTGCTGAGCCGCCGCAGACAGATGCTTCAAGTAAAAATCCGGAACCGGAAGCGGAATCTGAGGTGGAACCGGAAGCAGAACCTGAGGTGGAACCGGAAGCGGAGACAGGGCCGGAAGATGAGGCTTATGAAGATGAAAGAGAATACTTCGAAGAAGAATGTTAGAAAAGCTCATTTACTGCTCGGCGCCTACTGGGGATACAAAGTGCTGACCGGAGGAAGCGTCCCTAAAACGACTTTAAGAGTGCTTCAACTGGAGAGAAGATCTGTTAAGAAAGAAAAAAGGGAAGCTGAACTTGCGGAAGAAAACGCCCGAAAGAGCGCGGATCCCGGTAAAAAAATCAGTAAGAAAAGAAAAACTGCCTCTGCGGCTTTGAGCGGGACCACAAAGAAACCGCTTCTTCTAAAAGCTGGGAAAAGGATCCTCAAAAATGCGCGGGTGATCTGATCCGGCGCGAGGTTTCCCGCCCTTGTGGGCGGACTATGTTAAAAACGGAGATAGAGTATGAGTAAAGTGCGCAATTCAGATATAAGATCAGAACTCAGGCCTTCTGCGCAGCTGTTGAAGCTCACTTATACGGCCGCGAGCGAGACGGCTTTTGAAAAGTTTGACCGCCAGTGTATTAAAAAATACCGCGGAAAATGGAAAAGCAGGAACACTGTGGCTGAAGAAAAAGCGATCGTACGAAGCGACGGCAGTATTCTCAGGATCCTGGTGGTCCGCTGTGAGGACGGGGAGGAAGAGAATGCGACAGGTCTTCTGTGGCTCCATGACGGCGGCTATGCTTACGGAGTTCCTGAACAGGAGAGCCTTCTCGTGGATATGTTCTGCGGCGACGGAAGCTGTGTGGCTGTTCTCCCGGATTATACAAAATCCATAGAGGCTCCCTATCCCGCAGCTCTCGAGGACTGCTACAGCGTACTTCTGTGGATGAAGAACAACGCTGAGGAACTGGGGATCAACCCTGACCAGATCTTTGTGGGAGGCAGCGGCTCCGGAGGGGGCCTTACAGCTGCTCTGTGCCTGCGCGCCAGGGATATGAAAGATGTGCATATCGCTTTCCAGATGCCGATCGAGCCCATGCTGGACGACCGGATGGAGAGCGAATCGGCAAAGGATAACAATGCGCCGGTCTGGGACAGCCGCAAGAACCGGGCCGCCTGGGATCTGTATTTAAGAGACATGAAAGAAGAGATACCCGTCTATGCGGCGCCCGGCAGAGAGACAGACCTGAGAGGAATGCCCCCCGCCTGCAGTATCGTCGGCGATCTGGAGCCGGTAAAGGATGAGACTGTCCTGTATTTTGCCAGGATGAAAAAGGAAGACGTTCCGGTATCTCTCAGAGTGTATCACGGCTGTTTTCACGCTTTTGAAGTAACCGCGGTCAACAGCAATGTGGCCCTGAACGCCCAGAGATACCTTCTTGACAGTTTCAGGTACGCCCAGAAGCGATATTTTGCCCACAATGAGGAACTTCCCGATCCTGTAGAGAGTATGGAGAGCGTGGAGAATGCGGAGGTCCCTGAAGCGGAAGAAGAGGAAAAAGACGAGTGAGTTTGTGCTTGACACGTCAAACTTTTATGCTATAATTTCACTGTATGTTTGAAAAAGGCATATAGAAAAACCCAATCAGTCAAGCTGAAGGGACTGAAGGGAGGGTAGAACGAATGTCAAGTGTAATCTTAAAAGAGAATGAGACTTTGGACAGCGCACTGCGCCGCTTTAAGAGAAGCTGCGCGAAGGCCGGTATCCAGCAGGAGATCCGCAAGAGAGAGCATTATGAGAAGCCTAGCGTAAAGCGCAAGAAAAAGTCCGAAGCAGCCAGAAAGAGAAAATATAACTGATTTGACGGCTGATCTGCAAGCAGAAAGTTCCCTGATCTCGAATCAGGGAACTTTTTTTGCAGGCTGAGACGAACATAGACCCGTTCGACAATGATCTTAAAGGAAACGCGGTGGATTCATGATAGTATTGATAATTAAAATACTGGCAGTGTTGATCGCAGTCATGATCATCTCAATGATCATTGATAACAGGCGCTTTGTCGTGCGCACCTACAGGCTGCGCTCTTCCAGGATAAAAAAGCGGCTGAAACTGGTATATATAGCTGACCTTCACGAAAAGGCTTACGGAGAGAATAATGAAAAGCTGGCTGAGAAGATAAAAGAGCTGTCTCCCGACGCGGTGATCGTCGGCGGAGACCTGATCGTATACGGGAAGGTGAACAGTCTCTACCGGAAATCTGCCGGAAACGGACAGGCGGCATCAGATCCGGGCACGGACTGGATGAAGAACAGTCTCTCACTGATGAGGAGGCTGACGCAGATCTGCCCGGTCTACTTCGCTGAGGGAAATCACGAACTCAGGCTTGAATACTTCGAAGAACTGAGAGCCTATGATGACATATTTAATGAAGAGATGGAAAAAGCCGGCGTGCGGATGCTTCACAACAGAGCAGTGTGTCCTTTTGGAGGCGAAGATTCAGGGATCCTGCTTCAGGGGCTGGAACTTCCGATGAAATACTACAGGAAGTTTAAAAAGACCAGGCTCTCAGACGAAGAACTGCGCGAGCTGATCGGAGAAGCCGACAGATCCGCGTATACTGTGCTTGTATCTCACATTCCGGTCTATTTTCCGACTTACGCGGAGTGGGGGGCAGACCTGTGCCTCTGCGGCCATGTCCACGGCGGCCTTATGCGTCTTCCCGTGATAGGAGGGGTGATGGGGACAAGGCCCAATCTCTTTCCCAGATACAGCTGCGGGCAGTATTTTTACTGTGCCAGAACCGATGGAAAAAAGCATCTGAGTTCCATGGTGCTCACCTGCGGTCTCGGAATGCACACACTGCCGATCCGGATCTTTAATCCCGGAGAGATCTCCTTAGTGGAGCTTATTCCGGCGGACGAAGCGGAACAGGAGGAAAAAAATGGAACTGAATGAGACTACAGCGGCGATTGAGACGATCCTGTTCGCTATGGGGGATTCGGTGGAGATAAGCACTCTTGCGGCAGTTCTTGAACTCTCCGAAGACGAGGTCCGCGAAGCCGTAGGCGTACTGGAGAAGCGCTGCGACAAAGAAGGGAGCGGCCTCAGGATCAACTGGTTTGAGGACGCCGTCCAGCTCTCCAGCAGGCCTGAGTATTACGAGTATCTTGTCAAAATAGCGAAGCAGCCCAAAAAGCAGGTCCTGACCGACACACTGATGGAGACTCTGTCCATTATCGCGTTCAAGCAGCCCGTGACTCGCGCGGAGGTGGAGAGTATCCGCGGCGTCAACAGTGATTTCGCGATCAGCAAACTTGTGGGATTCGGACTTGTCGAGGAGAAAGGCCGGAAGGAAGCGCCAGGAAGACCGCTCCTGTTCGGAACTACGGAACAGTTTCTGAGATCCTTCGGGATCAGTTCCCTCGAGGATCTTCCGGATTTCGGATCCGAACAGATGGAAGAGTTCCGCGAAGAAGCTGAAAAAGAAGTTGATATGCGGCTTGAGATCTGAGCGCGGACAAAGGGAGAGTTTTTTTGATTTCACCTGGAAACTTTTCGTGAAAGGGTATGAAAGATTTATAAAAATCATTAAAAAAAAGGATAGAAATCACATATTGTTATTATTTAAACTATGTTATACTCATAGTGTTTATAATAGGATATTTTTGATATGGAGGTCGAAAAAATGAGCAGTTCTTCAAAAGCGAGACAGAGAATAACCGCCCTGCTCGATGAAAACAGTTTCGTTGAGATCGGCGCGAAGGTTACAGCCAGAGCGACTGATTTCAATCTGAAACCTGAGCAGACACCTTCCGACGGTGTGATCACCGGCTATGGCGTGATTGACGGTAATCTGGTCTATGTCTACAGTCAGGATGCATCTGTACTGGGGGGGAGCGTCGGAGAGATGCACGCGAGAAAGATCGCGTCGATCTATGATCTGGCTATCCGCACAGGTGCGCCGGTGGTTGGCCTTATCGAGTCAGCCGGACTCCGCCTGCAGGAAGGCATGGACGCGCTTAACGCATTCGGTACTATTTACGGCAGACAGGTAAAGGCTTCCGGCCTGATTCCCCAGATCACGGCGATCTTCGGAAACTGCGGCGGCGGTCTTGCTATTGTACCCGCACTTACAGACTTTGCTTTTATGGCAAAGGATGCAAAGCTCTATGTGAATGCGCCTAATACGCTTGCAGGGAACAAAGAGGACAAGAATGATACTGCAGCCGCAGCTGTAAAGGCTGCTTACGGTAGTGTCGACGCAGTGGGAACGGAAGAGGAGATCCTCGGCGAGATCAGAACGCTGGTATCCATGCTTCCTTCCAATAATGAAGACGAAGCTGTCGCTGACTGCACAGACGATCTGAACCGCGCCTGCGGCAGTATTGCGGGCGGTTACGCGGATCCCGCGATCGTTCTCAGCGATGTAGCCGATGACGGCCTCTTCTTTGAGACAAAGAGAGACTGTGCTCCTGAGATGGCTACAGGCTTTATCAGACTGAACGGCACAACGGTCGGCGCGGTAGCCAACAGAAGCGCAGTATATGATGAGAACGGCGAAGAGAAGAATACCTATGAGACGGTCCTTACGGCTTCCGGCTGCTACAAGGCGGCGGATTTCGTAAGATTCTGCGACGCTTTTGAGATCCCCGTGATCACACTCACCAATGTGACAGGATTCGCGGCGACTGAGAGCGAGGAAAAGAAGGTGGCGGACGCTGCAGGCAAGCTCACAGCTGCTTTTGCCGGCGCCAATGTGCCCAAGGTCAATGTCATCGTTAAGAAGGCAGTCGGAAGCGCTTATGCTGTCATGAACAGCAAGGCCTGCGGCGCGGACTTTACGATCGCGTTCCCCGACGCTGTGATCGGCATTATGGACGCCAAACTGGCGGCTCACGTTCTCTGCACCGGAACCGCTGATGAAGTCGCGCAGACCGCGGCAAAATATAACGCTCTGCAGAACAGCATCGACAGCGCGGCCGCAAGGGGATATGTGGATCAGATCATCGAGCCCGAAGATCTGCGCAAGTATCTGATCGGCGCAATGGAAGTGCTTTATACAAAGAGAGAGGAATTCCCTGCGAAGAAGCACAGCGCGAAGTAAGAAGGAGACACGAAATATGAAAAAATGGTTAATAACAACACTTCTTGTTATCGCCTGTGTTTTCAATCTTGTGGCCTGCGGCTCTTCCGAAAATAATTCTACAGCTTCTTCAGAGGTAGAACTCACAGAGGAACAGCAGCAGCAGTGGTATGACTCAGCCAGTCAGTTCGTTCTGTCGATGAACGATGCAGTGGCGACCGGACAGGCTGAGGCACAGATGGATGATCCGATCTACGGCCCTGCATTTTCCAGCTGGGAGAATGCACTTGTCGATATCGGGGAAATACAGGGGATTGAAGGAAATTCCTGTTCCTTCACAAAGAAGGAAGGAAGAGTTACGGTTACCGTCAAGGGCTCCAAGCATGACGCCGACGTCGTCTTTACCATGGAGAGCTCGGACCAGGGGTATTCCGTGACCGGCATCACGACCAACGTCATTTACAGTATGAGTGAGAAGATCCAGCAGGCGGCCCTCAATACCTTGCTGGGTATGGGAACTACATTTGCAGTGCTGATCCTTCTGGCACTGGTGATCGCTCTGTTCGGCAAAATTGTGGGCGACGCTTCGAAGAAGCCGGCCAAGAGCAAGGCACCGGCTAAGTCCGCGCCTGCTCCCGCGCCCGTCGCAGCTGCAGTCGCAGAAGAGGAAGAACTCGCTGACGACATGGAGCTTGTTGCAGTGATCGCAGCGGCTGTCGCCGCATTTGAAGGAAAACAGAGTACAGACGGATTTGTAGTCCGCTCGATCCGCAAGGCCAGAAGAAAATAATCTCAGGAGGAAATGAAAATGAAGAATTATATCATTACTGTCAACGGTACAGCTTATGAAGTTACAGTAGAAGAGAATGAGAACGGCGCAGCAGCTCCCGCAGCTCCCAAGGCTGCCCCTAAGGCGGCTCCCAAGGCAGCTCCCGCACCCAAGGCGGCAGCTCCCGCAGGCGGCGCAGGCAAGTACAGAGTAGAAGCCGGCGCAGCCGGTAAGGTCTTCAAGGTAGAGGCGTCCGTAGGCCAGGCGGTCAAGAAGGGCGACGCGATCGTTATCGTAGAAGCCATGAAGATGGAGATCCCCATGGTCGCTCCTGAAGACGGCACTGTCGTTTCCATCGACTGCCACGTCGGTGATCCCGTTGAGGCAGGCACTCTGCTGGCTACGATCGACTGATCGTCTGACTTCAAGGAGGTCTAAGTTATATGGAATATATTACACGTACTCTTGATAACTTAGTACATCAGACCGCATTCTTTAACCTGACATGGGGCAACTACCTCATGATTTGCGTAGCACTCGTGTTCATGTACCTTGCAATCGCAAAGGAATTTGAACCCCTCCTGCTCGTTCCGATCTCTTTCGGCATGCTGCTGGTCAATATCTATCCGGATATCATGGCAGTTCCCACGGAGACGGCAAGCGGCGGCCTTTTGTACTATTTCTTCCAGCTCGACGAGTGGGCGATCCTGCCTTCCCTGATCTTCATGGGCGTCGGCGCTATGACGGATTTCGGTCCCCTGATCGCAAGTCCTTCGAGCTTCCTTATGGGAGCGGCAGCACAGTTCGGTATCTTTTCCGCTTACTTCGGCGCGATCGCGCTGGGATTCAACGGAAAAGCGGCTGCAGCTATTTCCATCATCGGAGGCGCGGACGGCCCGACATCCATCTTCCTTTGCTCCAAGCTGGGACAGACAGAACTGCTGGGGCCGATCGCTGTCGCGGCGTATTCCTATATGTCGCTGGTTCCGATCATCCAGCCCCCGATCATGAAGCTCTTTACTTCTGAGAAGGATAAAAAGATCAGGATGAGCCAGCTTCGTCCGGTCTCCAAACTTGAGAAGATCCTGTTCCCGATCGTCGTAACGATCGTCGTCTGCATGATCCTTCCCACTACGGCGCCTCTGGTAGGTATGCTGATGCTGGGCAACCTCTTCCGCGAGTGCGGCGTTGTCAGACAGCTGACGGAGACAGCCAGCAACGCGATGATGTACATCGTTGTCATTCTTCTGGGTACTTCTGTCGGCGCGACTACCAGCGCAGAAGCTTTCCTGAATGTCACCACCCTTAAGATCGTGGCACTGGGCCTGATCGCGTTCTCGTTCGGAACATTTGCGGGCGTCATGTTCGGCCAGTTGATGAAGATCGCTACCGGCGGCAAGGTTAATCCGCTGATCGGCTCTGCCGGCGTCTCGGCTGTTCCTATGGCAGCGCGTGTATCCCAGAAAGTCGGATCGGAGTATGATCCTTCCAACTTCCTTCTGATGCACGCCATGGGACCTAACGTCGCGGGCGTCATCGGTACTGCAGTCGTTGCAGGTGTATTCATGGCCGTATTCGGAATTGTCTAATGGAGGTAAATATGTCAGAACAGGTTAAAAAACCGGTAAGAATTATGGAGACCGTCCTTCGTGACGCGCATCAGTCCCTGATCGCGACCAGAATGCCCACCGAAGTGATGCTCCCCATCGCAGATAAAATGGACCAGGTAGGCTACGAAGCCGTTGAGATGTGGGGCGGAGCTACATTTGACTCCTGCCTGCGCTTCCTCAAGGAAGATCCCTGGGAGAGACTCAGAAAGCTCAAAGAGAAATTCAAGAAGACTCCGATGCAGATGCTTCTTCGCGGACAGAACCTTCTCGGCTACAGCCACTACAGTGACGACGTAGTTGAATATTTTGTCCAGAAGTCCATCGCGAACGGAATCGACAGGATCCGTATCTTCGACTGCCTTAACGACCTCAGAAACCTTGAGACATCCGTCAAGGCGACAAAGAAAGAGGGCGGCCACGCACAGATCGCGCTGTCCTATACACTGGGTGACGCTTACACAGAAGATTACTGGATGAACATCGCCCGCGAGATCGAGGAGATGGGCGCGGATTCCCTCTGCATCAAGGACATGGCAGGACTGCTTCTTCCTTACGATGCTGAAAAGCTTGTAAAAGCGCTCAAGAGAGGTACCGATATCCCGATCGAGCTGCACACACACTATACATCCGGCTGCGGAAGCATGACCTACCTCAAGGCCATCGAAGCCGGCGTCGATATCATCGACTGCGCGATCAGCCCCCTGGCACTGGGAACATCCCAGCCTGCAACCGAGGTTATGGTCGGCGCGCTTAAGGGAACTGAGAGAGATACAGGTCTTGACCAGGCTCTCCTCAAAGAAATCGCTGATTACTTCACACCTTACCGTGAGGAGTGCCTTGAGAACGGCCTTCTGAGCACCAAGGTTCTCGGCGTCAATATCAGAACTCTGATCTACCAGGTTCCCGGCGGAATGCTTTCCAACATGGTGAGCCAGCTGGCAGAGCAGGGCGCTTCCGATAAGCTGACGGCAGTTCTTGAGGAAGTTCCGAGAGTCCGCAAGGACCTGGGCGAGCCCCCGCTGGTTACTCCTTCTTCCCAGATCGTCGGCACACAGGCTGTCATGAACGTACTTATGGGCGAGCGCTACAAGATGGCTACCGAGCAGACCAAGGACCTGATCCGCGGCAAGTACGGCCAGACCATCAAGCCCATGAACGAGGAAGTTGTCAAGAAGGTCATCGGCGACGAAGAGAGAATCACCTGCAGACCTGCAGATCTCATTCCTCCGCAGCTGCCTCAGTTCGAGAAAGAATGCGCACAGTGGAAGCAGCAGGATGAGGACGTTCTGTCCTATGCCCTGTTCCCTCAGGTCGCGGTAGATTTCTTCAAATACCGCCTGGCACAGCAGGAGAAAGTGGATCTGACCAAGGCAGATACTGCTAACGGCGCTTATCCCGCGTAAAGACTGAGATTGTACAAAACCAGGACCCGAAAGAGAACAAAGGCTCTTTCGGGTCTTTTTTGACGCAGTCACAACTTTCCAAGCGCTGCATTATCTGTTAAAATAATACTTTAGAGTATACAGGTTCAGGTACGCGATCCTGTTCATAAAACGTTTAAGTGAGGCGTTAATAATCAGTTATGAGGCGTTTCGACGTAGTCCGGAGGCTGCTGGAAGTGCAGTCCGGTAAGAAAACAGAAAAAAACAGCATAACGATCAAGGCCCACATGTCTGTCAGGGAACATAGAAGGGAGAAACTTGATGAGATCTCCGGCTTTTATGTAAGACCCGGCAATTATCGGCTTAACGGCGCAAGAGCGCTGCGCGGTGGAGTGAATTTTACTATTTCGTCCGTGGGCGCGACTTCCTGCGACCTTCTCCTTTTCAAAAGAAAGCAGTCTGTACCTTATGCGATCATCCGCATCCCGGAATCTTACAGGGTCGGCAGCACTTATTCGATCTTTGTGTCGGGGCTGGATGTGGAGGACTTTGAGTACGCATATAAGTTGGACGGACCTTTTGATCCTACAAAGGGGCTGTATTTTGACCGCAATAAACTAATTCTCGATCCCTATTCCAGAGCTGTCACAGGGCAGAGGGCGTGGGGAGTAGCAAAGACTGAGGCGGATTACCATTCAAGAGTTGTGAAGGAAAACTTCCGGTGGACGGAGAACCAGTTCCCGCACACGCCTATGGAAGATTCGATCATATATGAGATGCACGTCAGGGGATTTACCAGGCACAAGACATCCGACGTGCAGTATCCCGGCACTTTCGCGGGGATCATCGAGAAGATACCTTATCTCAAGGAACTGGGAGTTACTGCTGTAGAATTGATGCCCATCTTTGAGTTTGACGAGCGCATCAACGCCAGAAGCCACAACGGCAAGATGCTTTTGGAGTACTGGGGCTATAATACGGTCGCATTTTTCGCCCCCAATACAGCCTACACGGCGTCGATCGAGTACAACGAAGAGGGAACGGAGCTCAAACAGCTGATCAGGCTTCTCAAGAAGGAAGGGATCGAGGTCATTCTGGACGTAGTGTTCAACCACACTGCCGAAGGAAACCGAAACGGCCCTTACTTCTCCTTCAAGGGGATCGACAGCAATATTTACTACACGCAGACGCCGGGAGGAGATTATTACAATTTCAGCGGCTGCGGTAATACTTTCAACTGCAATCACCCCCAGGTGAGCCGCTTTATCGTAGACTGCCTGAGATATTGGGTGACGGAATATCATGTTGACGGCTTCAGGTTCGACCTTGCTTCTATCCTGACAAGGGATGAGGACGGCGCGCCTATGACTGATCCGCCGCTTCTTAGGATGATCAGTACGGACCCGGTGCTTATGAAGACCAAGATGATCGCGGAGCCCTGGGACGCCGGCGGCCTGTATCAGGTCGGCAGTTTCCCTGCCTACAACAGGTGGTCCGAGTGGAACGGAAGATACAGGGATTCCATCAGAGATTTCCTCAAGGGCAATTACTGGCACGCGCCTGAAACGGCGGCCAGGATCACCGGCTCAATGGATATGTACGGTAAGGCGCCCTACAATGGTTACAATTCATCGGTGAATTTTGTGACCTGCCATGACGGATTTACTATGCACGATCTGTTCTCCTACGACCACAAGCACAACGAGGCGAATGGCTGGAACAATACAGACGGAGCCGATGACAACAGAAGCTGGAACTGCGGTGTGGAGGGGCACACGGAGGATCCGGTGATCAAATCTCTGCGGCAGAAGATGATGAGGAACGCCATGACAGTCCTTCTGTGCAGCCGCGGAACACCTATGATCCTTTCCGGTGATGAGTTTGGAAATACGCAGTACGGCAACAATAACGGTTACTGCCAGGACAGCGAGATCTCCTGGCTGAACTGGGATTATCTTAAAGCCAACAGGGACCATTTCAACTTTGTCAAAAACGTGATCGCGTTCAGAAAGAAGCACCCGGTCATTTCCCGGACGCTGGGACCGGCGCATTGCGGGCTTGAACCGGTGACATGCTGCGGCGCGGATCCGGATAACCATGTGATAGGAATGGGCAATAAAGTATTGGGCGTTCTGTTCGCAGGGCGTTTGCCCGATGACTCCGGGGACGATGTGGTCTATATGGCGATCAACGCGTACTGGGAGAAACAGCAGATCAGACTCCCCGCTCTGTCCGGAGGACTGGCGTGGGGCGTAAATATCTATACTGACGCGGACGACGAACAGTATTTCCATGAAGAGTGCAGATTTGTACACAGTCCGATCTTCACGCTGAAAGAAAGAAGCGTCGCCGTGTTTACGCTTTATCATCCGGAGTGAAATTACAGGCCGGAAACAGTGACCGTGTAAGAAATCCTGAGCGTACAGGATACTCTGATAGGCAAGTTATACCCCGCAGAAGGCTGGCCCGTTTTGCGGGGTTCATTTTTTAATCTGCAAAACCGATGCGGACCGGTAATAGTCCGGAACATGAATGAGGAGTAAATAAAAATGGCAGTACAGAAGATTCTTGTGGTGGACGATGAGGCGAGAATGCGCAAACTTGTGTCGGACTTTCTCGTACGGGAAGGCTTTGAAGTGCTCGAAGCAGGAGACGGAGAGAAAGCCATGGATCTCTTTTACAGCAATAAAGACATCGCGCTTGTTATTTTAGATGTGATGATGCCCAAAATGGACGGATGGCAGGTGCTCAGGGAAATGCGCGAATCGTCTCAGGTCCCTGTGATCATGCTAACGGCGCGCTCTGATGAGAAGGATGAACTGCGAGGTTTTGAACTGGGCGTGGACGAATATGTCACAAAACCCTTCAGCCCCCGCACTCTGGTCGCCAGAGTCAACGCGATCCTTCGAAGAACGGGCGGCAAAGAGGAGAACGACAGGATCGAGCTGAGCGGCATCGTTCTTGATAAATCGGCACATCAGGTCACGATCGACGGCGAGCCTGTGGAACTGAGTTTCAAGGAATTTGAACTGCTGGAATACTTCATGGAGAATAATAAGATCGCCCTTTCAAGAGAAAAAATACTCAACCATGTTTGGAATTATGACTATTTTGGCGACGCAAGGACCATTGATACACATGTCAAGAAACTCAGGAGCAAACTGGGAGCCAAAGGAGAACTGATCAAGACGATCTGGGGAATGGGTTATAAACTGGAGGCGTAAAATGCGCCGGACGAAAAGGCGCGGAGGCATGACAGACCGTGAGTACCACTGAGAAAAGATCCGGCAGGGGCCGGTATTCCATAAAGATCCAGTTCACGCTCATTTTTTTCTTTCTGATGCTCGGGGCGATCAGCCTGTGCTGGATCATCAACAGCACATTTCTGGAGAGATATTATACCAGGGAGAAGAGGATCGCTCTGACGCAGATGTTCAATGAAGTCAACGAGGCGAGTAATAACAACTCGATCGATTCCGACGAGTTTGACGAGAAAGTGAGCATTCTTGCCGGAACGGAAAATGTGAGCCTGATCGTGATGGATGCAGAGAGCTCCACTGTGAAGATGTACGCTTCGGACAGTTCCGCGATGGTGCGCAGAATGTGGGACAACCTCTTTGGCCAGACACCGTCCATTGAGGAGAGGGAAAAGATCCGGAGTCAGTATTATGTATACCGGACGCTTTCTGATACTGATAATTACAGTGTAAGAATCATCTATGACAGCCGTATGGATCTGAAGATCATGGAGCTCTTCGGGGTCCTGGACGACGGAAGCTTCTGCCTGCTGAGCACGGTGCTGGAGAGTATCCATAACAGCACGGCGATCGCGAACAGGTTCATGGGATATGTCGGGATCGCGATATCGCTTCTGGGAGCTCTTTTTGCTCTCTTTCTCGCGGGGAAACTGACACAGCCGATCCGGGAACTGACAGAGATTTCAGCAAGGATGAAGAAGCTGGATTTCAGCGCCAAATACAAGGGACACAGCCGCACTGAGATCGCGGAGCTCGGCGAGAATATCAATGAGCTCTCAGAGATACTGGAGAAGACGATCTCGGAACTTAAGACAGCGAACAACGAGCTCAGGGAGGATATAGAGAGGAAAGAGAAAACCGAGGAGATGCGACGGGAATTTCTCTCCAATGTGACCCATGAACTCAAGACGCCGCTCGCCCTGATCAAGGGCTACGCCGAGGGGCTGTCCGAGGGAGTCGCGGAGGATCCGGACAGTATCCGGTTCTATACCGATGTGATCGTCGATGAAGCGGACAAGATGAACAGAATGGTCGCAAGGCTTCTTTCCCTGAATCAGCTGGAATTCGGCGACACGCAGTTTACAATGGTGCGCTTTGACATTGTAGGCTTTATCAGGGGATGCCTGAACAATGCGGGAGTGCTCGCCGAGCAGAAACAAATCATCGTCAGAATGGAAGAACGTTCACCGCTCTATGTCTGGTCGGACGAGTTCTGGACGGAGGAAGTCTTTATGAATTACTTCTCCAATGCAGTGAATCACTGCGATGGAGAAAAAGTGATTGACATTCATTTTGAAGAGAAGCAGAATTGTGTTCGGGTCGTTGTTTTCAATACCGGAAAACCGATCCCCGAGGAGTCGGTCCCTCATCTGTGGGAGAAGTTTTACAAGGTGGACAAGGCAAGGACCAGAGCCTATGGCGGATCCGGCGTAGGACTGTCGGTCGTCAAGGCGATCATGGACCAGCTCCATCAGGGATACGGCGTGATCAATTACGACAACGGCGTTTCATTCTGGTTTGAACTTGAGAAGGCAGCTGTCGCGGATACTGCTCCGGGATCAGCGGTCAAAGAGGATTGAGAATATGGTAGCGATCATCGATTACGGTGCCGGTAATATCAAGAGCGTCGAGAATGCGGTAAAGTTTCTGGGCCATGATGCTGTCCTGACAAGAGACAGCGAAGTGATCCTCTCTGCGGATCACGTTATCCTGCCCGGAGTGGGAGCCTTTGGCGACGCCATGACCCGCCTCAGAAAATACGGCATGGATGAAGTGCTCAGGGAGGTCGTCAGACGGCAGATCCCTCTTCTTGGAATCTGCCTGGGACTTCAGCTTCTGTTCGAGAGCAGCGAGGAGAGTCCCGGCGCGGAAGGTCTGGGCATACTGAAGGGCAAAATATTGAGGATCCCGGAAGGGGATGGAAGAAAAGTTCCTCAGATCGGGTGGAATGATCTTGCTTTTCCCAATACCGGAAGACTTTTTAAGGGCCTTTCAGAAGGTGTCTATGTGTATTTTGTCCACTCCTATTATCTGAGAGCGGAGGATCCCTCAATCGTGACTGCCACTACGCAGTACGGTGTCAGAATAGACGCGGCAGTGGAGAAAGGAAATGTCTTCGCATGTCAGTTCCATCCTGAGAAGAGTGAATCAGTCGGAATGAAGATGCTGGAGAATTTCCTTAATATCTGATAACTGAAGGGACGTTTTTGGTCTGACAGAAAGGAGCGCCGATGCTCACAAAGAGAATCATCCCCTGCCTGGACGTTAAGGACGGGCGGGTTGTAAAGGGAATCAATTTCGTGCAGCTGCGGGACGCGGGAGACCCCGTGGAGACCGGAGAAGCCTACTCCAGGCTGGGAGCGGACGAACTGGTCTTCCTTGATATAACTGCGACCAGCGACGCCAGAAAGACTGTGGCGGACATGGTGAGGAGAGTCGCCGAGAGGGTATTTATCCCTTTTACCGTCGGCGGCGGGATCCGCAGCGTGGAGGATATGAAGGCGATCCTTAGAGAGGGAGCGGACAAGATCTCCGTGAACTCAGCGGCGATCCTGAGGCCTGAACTGATCGCCGAGGGAGCAGAGCGTTTCGGCAGCCAGTGCATTGTAGTCGCGATCGACGCAAGGAGAAGAAAAGAAGACGGCGGATGGACAGTTTATAGAAGCGGCGGAAGGATCGACACAGGGATCGACGCCGTTGAGTGGGCGGTAAGAGCCCAGGAACTCGGGGCCGGAGAAATTCTTCTGACCAGCATGGACTGCGACGGTACGAAGGCAGGGTATGATCTGGAACTGACAAGGGCTATTTCCGATCGCCTGTCAATCCCCGTGATCGCCTCGGGAGGAGCCGGCAGGCTGGAGCACTTCTATGACGCGCTGACAGTGGGAGGCGCGGAAGCAGCTCTGGCGGCATCCCTGTTCCATTACAAGGAACTGGAGATCCGGGAGGTCAAGGAATATCTCAAAGGAAGAGATATACCGGTCCGTTTGTGACCGGAATACAGATAGATGTGTTAATGCCAACTGAACAGCAGGAGAGATAATATGCAATTATTCAGAAAAACCCGCAAGTCACCTAAGAGAAAACCTAACGTAGGAAAGAAGAACCGCGTTGAAAATACCGCAAAGGCAGATGTTATGACGCAGCCTGATGCGGCAGACGGTGAGAATACAGCGCCGGTAATAACGGAAGAGGAGCCCATTGAATTTGAAAGGGCCAACGCTGACAGAGTATTCCACTATTTCCGCGAGATCTCTGCGATTCCTCACGGATCCCATCATACGAAGGAGATCAGTGACTATATCGCGGCGTTTGCACGGGAAAAAGGGTTTGAGTACACGCAGGATGATGCCAATAATGTCATCATTTCCAAAAAGGCCTCGGAAGGCTTTGAGGACGCGGAGCCCATTGCGCTTCAGGGACATATCGACATGGTCCTTGCAAGCGAACCTGATAAGGAGATCGACCTGTTGACTGAACCGGTCAGCATCGTTGCCGATGGGGACTGGATGAGTGCAGACGGAACAACACTGGGGGCTGACAACGGAATCGCAGTAGCCATGATGCTTGCAGCGCTGGAGAACGATGAGATCATTCATCCCTATCTGGAATGCATATTCACATCCGATGAAGAAGTAGGACTGATCGGCGCGAACGCGATCGACATCTCCGGCCTCAGAAGCCGCAGACTTCTGAATCTGGATTCCGAGGACGAAGGTGTGTTCACCGCAGGGTGCGCAGGCGGTGCGGATGTGGTCTGCCGGATGCCTCTGAAAATGAAGAACAGACAGGGCAAGATACTTAGTATCAGCGTCAGCGGACTCAGGGGAGGCCACTCCGGAGCGGATATCCATATCGGAAGCGCTAACGGAAATGTCCTTATGGCAAGAATGCTGCGCGTTCTCTACAAAGCTTTTCCTTTTAACCTGATCCGTATAGACGGTGGAGACGCCAATAACGCAGTGCCGACCGGATCTAAAGCGCAGGTTCTGTTCTCGAAGAAGATTTCCTGCGAGGAGATAGAAGCTGCGACTTCTGCAGCGGCGGAAGCGATGAAACAGGAGTATTCCGTCACCGATCCCGGCATGGAGTGGGATTTTGAGTGGACGGACGCGGAAACGGTGAAAGCTGCTTCCAAGAAGAACACGGATAATCTGCTCATGTACCTGATGGCTCTGCCCAACGGTATCACTCACATGAGCCATGTGATCGCCGGAATGCCCCAGACATCCCTGAACCTTGGCGTTATCCGTACCGAAGGCGATACAGTCAGGATTGAATTAATGGTCAGAAGCGGGGTGAACTCCCAGGCAGCTTATCTGGCGGACCGTCTCGTATGTATCACTAAAGGATTCGGCGGGAAGCCGGAGGTTCGCAGCTCTTATCCCGCATGGGAGTACAGAGAAGATTCACCGCTCCGCGACCTTTGTGTGAGCACCTATAAGAAGCTTTACGGGAAAGAACCCAAAGTGGATGTGATCCATGCAGGCCTTGAGTGCGGCATTCTGGCAGGCAAACTGGAAGGACTCGACTGCATTTCCACCGGCCCGGACCTGGAAAACGTTCACACGGTGAGGGAAAGAATGAAGATCTCTTCCGTGGAAAATGTATGGACCTTTGTGCTGGCGCTCCTTAAGGAGGCTGCACTCTGATCTTTAGATAAAACAGAGGAAAGAAAATGGCACAGATCACGGGCGACTGGCTTCCCGCTGTCAGAGCGGAATTCGCTAAACCCTACTACAGGGAGCTTTATACATTCCTGCAGAAAGAATACAGAAACGTAACCGTATATCCGCCTGCGGACCAGATTTTCAATGCGCTGCACCTGACCCCGCTGGGGAAGGTCAAAGTAGTGATCCTCGGACAGGATCCCTACCACAATGTACACCAGGCCCACGGCCTTTGTTTTTCAGTGCCGGAGGACCAGAAAGAGATCCCGCCTTCACTGATAAATATCTTCAGGGAACTGCACGACGATGTCGGCTGCAAAATGCCGCAGACCGGGTGCCTGACCAAATGGGCGCAGCAGGGAGTCCTGCTTCTGAACACGGTGCTGACCGTCAGGGCTCATCAGGCGAATTCCCACAGGGGGCACGGCTGGGAGCAGTTCACGGACGCGATCATACAGGCGGTGGAGCAGCAGGACAGGCCGATCGTCTATATGCTCTGGGGTTCACCGGCTCAGACCAAATCCGTAATGGTGACAAATCCCAGACATCTGGTACTTAAGGCTCCGCATCCCAGTCCGCTGTCGGCTTACAGAGGATTTTTCGGATGCAGGCATTTCAGCCAGTGCAACGAATTTTTGCAAGCACACGGAGAGACGCCTATAGACTGGCAGCTCTGACCGCGTGAATAAAGAATGGAGGATCACCGGATCTTCCGGGAAATGGAGGAATCATGAAAAAAACACCCTATATCACCAGAGAGAAGGCAGAAGAGATAGCGAAGAAATGGCCCACCCCCTTTTATCTGTATGATGAAAAGGGAATCCGCGAGAACGCGGAGGCGGTGAAAAAGGCGTTTTCCTGGAATCCGGGATTTCGTGAATATTTTGCCGTGAAGGCGACGCCGAATCCCTATATTATGCAGATCTTTAACGATTATGACTTCGGATTCGACTGCTCTTCCCTTGCGGAGCTGATGCTGGCCGACGCTGTCGGGGCAGATGGAAATCACATCATGTTTTCTTCCAACGATACGCCGGCAGAGGAGTACGCGTATGCGGCTAAACTCGGCGCTATCATCAACCTGGATGATATCACGCACATTCCTTTCCTGGAGGAGATTCTGGGAGGTAAATTCCCTGAGACCATGAGCCTTCGCTATAATCCCGGCGGCGTCTTCAGGATGTCCAACGGGATCATGGACAACCCCGGCGATTCCAAGTACGGCTTCACGAAGCAGCAGCTCTTCGAGGGAGTCAGGATCCTCAAAGAAAAGGGGGTTAAGCACTTCGGAATCCATGCTTTCCTGGCAAGTAATACTGTCACTAACGAGTATTATCCGATGCTGGCAGCCCAGCTGTTTGAACTTGTAGCTGAACTGCACCGCACCTTCGACGTGCATATCGCTTTCGTCAACCTGTCCGGCGGCGTCGGCATAGCGTATTCCCCCTATGATACTCCTAATGATATCGCGGTGATCGGCGAGGGAGTTAAGGAAGTTTACGACGCTGTCCTGCGCGACAAGGGCATGGGAGATGTGGCGATCTACTGCGAGATGGGCCGCTTTATGCTGGCTCCCTACGGCGCGCTGATCACCAAAGCGATCCATGAAAAGCATATCTATAAGGAATACATCGGCGTGGACGCGTGCGCGGCTAACCTGATGAGGCCCGCTATGTACGGCTCCTATCATCACATCACGGTGCTCGGCAAGGAAGACGCGCTCCGGGATCACATGTATGATGTCACGGGTTCTCTGTGCGAGAACAATGACAAGTTCGCGGTGGACCGCCTGCTCCCCAAGATCGACATGGGAGATTACTTGTTTATTCACGATACCGGCGCGCACGGTTTCGCGATGGGTTACAACTACAACGGAAGACTGCGCAGCGCTGAACTTCTTCTGAAAGAGGACGGAAGCGTACAGGAGATCCGCAGGGCGGAGACTGAGATGGACTACTTCGCGACTTTTGACGGCACAGAGTTTTACGGCAGCCTTCAGGAGCAGTACAGAGAACTGAGAGGCTGAGCGGGATCATGGAAAAAAAGTACTTCTTCTTTGATATCGACGGGACGCTGACGGACAGAAATACGGGAAAGATCGTTCCTTCGGCGGCGCTTGCTCTTTCAAAACTCAGAGACGCCGGTCATTTCGTCGCGATCAACACCGGAAGGGCACACTATAAAGCAAGGAAGTTCTTTGAAGAGAACGGGTTTGACAATATGGTGTGCAATGGCGGCAAGGCGATCGTCATCGACAAAATGCTTGTGGAGAACAGCCCGCTGGTATATGAGAACGCTCTCAGACTGTATTATGAGGCGCTGGAGAAAGGCTACGGCGTTCTGGTCGCCGACGAGGACTCTGAACTTGTGAGGACCAGGGACTTCAGGTTCTATGACCAGGCGGGGATCAGAAAAGAGCCGACCACCTATGTGATCGACAAAAACTACACTCCTGAAGAAAAAGGGATCATCTATAAGATGTACATTTCTATACCGCAGACTTGCGAGAAAGACATCTTAAAGATCCTGCCCGCGTCAGAACCCCTGGGACGCCTGTGGTTTGAGCCGGAATATCTGCTGATCCAGCAGGACTGCAAGAGGGAAGGGATCCTGAGATGCCTGGAACTTGTCGGCGGAGATAAGAAGAGCGTAGTGGTATTCGGTGATGATATCAATGACCTTGATATGTTTGCCCCGGACTTTTACAAGGTCGCGATGGGCAACGGACATGATGCGCTCAAGGCGGCTGCGGATGAGATCGCCCCTGCAAATGTGGACGACGGAATCTATAAAGTATGTCAAAAAAACGGATGGTTCTGAGGAACCATCCGTTTTCTTTCATTATTGGTCAGTCGTAGATCTCATCGCCTTCGAGCATGTAGTAACTGACGCCCTCCATTTTTTCAAGCGTTTTCTCATATGCCGTGTACAGAGTATCCCAGTCGCTGTATTCGGGCTCTCCTCTGTGATCTGTGAGACTGTAATTCTCTCTGAGAAAGTTTCCTATATAAGAAGTGACTTTAGCGACGCCGTATTCATTGAGATGGTCGCCCTCGTCCCTGGTGTCGTGACTCCAGTCGATTCCGATCTCTTCCCAGTTCTGGTTGAGGTCGATGTATGTAAGTCCGCGGGACTGCGCGTAGTCCCTGATGGAGTTGAGCCTTGTGGTATCGTAGCACTTGGGTGAACAGAGGCTGTAGAAGATGACATCGATATCATTTTTCTCACAGAGTCTGAGGATCCTGTCCATGTAGTAAGTGGAGAGGCGCTCGATCTTTTTCCTCTCATCTGTGGGCTTTAAGTAGCCTGTATCTCCTGTGTAAGGCAGGATATGCTCACTGATCAGATATCCCATATAGTATTCGCGAAGGCTCGGAGCCGATCCGACGGCCTGCCACAGATTGTGGTATCTGCAGAAAGGGAAGTAATACTCGAAGAACTCCGTGAGTCCGGTGCCGAGATCGGATAAAGGATCGTCGGTTCGAAACAGCATATTGGACTCAATGAGTATGAGATCCGGATGCTGGTAATCGAGTCCGTGCTTTAGCAGATAATATGCCTCCGATGTCTTCGCCGCGCCTTTGCATAGATTAAAGGATGTAAATCCTTCGTCTTTCCAGAGATCCATGGGGGAGATGCCCACCATTGCGAGGCTGTTTCCTATATTATAGATATCGATACAGTCCCGGGGTATCGTTGTGATCTCCGCGTCCCGGGCATTTCTGTCCTTGATCCTTCCCTCCAAAAACCACTGCCCCGGGTTTAAGAGGATCCCGGCTCCGACAAGAAGGAATGCGAGGATCATGAAAAATGCGATGATCTTAAGCGCCGACCGTATGGGGACGCTATATTTTGATTTAGTGATTGTAGAGGGTTCCTGCGGCATGTCCTGTAAGTCCTTAATAAATGACCGAACGGCGGCTTTACGGCGATCACAAATTGTTTCCAATTTTGATCAATTCCCGAAAGTGACAAATTCTGAATTTTCAGTATAATGCAGAAGAAAGAATTTGTCGAGTTTTTGCCGGTAATTAACACAATAGGCTTGCAAAAATGTAGTTTAGAGATTATGGTAGATTAGATGCGGTTAAAGTCAATTATTGATATTGGAAGGAGTGTATAACTTTTGGAAACTATACTTGACAGACTTGAACTGACTGAGAAAGAATACGGCAGCCGTCCCGCAGTTGACGACGGATCGGTCTGCCTTACTTATACGGAACTCGTCACGAAGGCGAGGGGGATCGGCGCGATCCTGAGCGGGAAGATCAGCCTCAAGCAGCCTGTGGCTATCCTGGCTGAAAAGAGTACGGCTACGCTTTCCTGCATGTACGGCGTTGTTTACGCGGGCGGCTTCTACGTCAGCGTAAACCCCGAGCAGCCGCCGGAGAGGATCCGCAAGATCCTTGATGTGCTTGAATCAAAGATCGTAGTGGTGGATGAAGCCAGAAGGGATCAGCTTACTGCGTCCGGATATACCGGAGAAGTGCTCTATCTCGAGCAGCTCTATGCGGAAGCCGGCGAGATCAGCAATGAGGAAACTGAAAGACTCGCTGAGATCCGCGGACAGATCAAGGGAGAGGACCCGCTCTACGGCGTCTTCACATCCGGATCCACGGGAAATCCCAAGGGCATCATTGTGGGCCATAAGTCGGTTATCGACTTTATCGGTCATTTCACTCAGATCTTCGGAATTACCTGTGAGGACATCCTCGGAAACCAGGCTCCTTTTGATTTTGACGTATCTGTCAAGGACCTGTATTCCGCAATGTTCACAGGAGCGGAGGTCGTCCTCATTCCCAGAGAGTTCTTCAGCACGCCCCCGAGGCTTTTAGATTATCTCTGCGACAAGAATGTGACTGTACTGATCTGGGCGGTTTCAGCCCTTTGCATTGTATCCGGACTCAAGGGACTGCGCTACAGAGTGCCCGAGAAGGTCAGGATCATCATGTTCAGCGGCGAAGTGATGCCGATCAAGCATCTGCAGATCTGGCAGGCGGCTCTTCCGCAGACTGAGTATGTAAATCTTTACGGCCCCTCCGAGATCACCTGCAACTGCACTTACTACAGGATCAACAGAACTTTCGAGAAGACGGACAAGCTGCCCATCGGCGGCGCGTTCCCCGGAAGAACCGTTTTCCTTATGGACGAAGAGGGCAAAGTAGTGACGGAGCCCGGCGTGTCGGGAGAGATCTGCTGCGCAGGCGAGTCCCTGGCGATCTGCTATTACAACAATCCGGAGCAGACCGCGAAGCAGTTCATCATGTATGACTTCGGCGAAGGCGAGCAGCGCGTCTATAAGACAGGCGACCTGGCGGCATACGGAACGGACGGCGAGCTCTATTTTGCCGGACGCGGAGACTTCCAGATCAAACACATGGGACACAGGATCGAACTCGAGGAGATCGAGACCAATTTCATGGCGCTGGACGGCGTCGCGAGAGCAGTATGCCTCTTCGATGAGCCCAAGAACAGGATCGTTTGCTGGTATATGGGCGATATCGATCCCAAGGAAGTGAGGATCCGTCTCAAGGAGAAGGTACCGGCTTACATGGTGCCCGGAAGGATCAACAGAGTCGACGACATGCCTTATAATAAGAACGGAAAGATCGACAGAGCTTACTTCAGGACACTTCTGGCTGCGAAATAAGAGAGGTTATGACTTATGGAACTGAGCAGAATCAAAGAGGCGGCTGACCGCTTCGGTACACCGCTGTATCTGTTTGATCTCGACTGCATAAGAGACCGCGTGCAGAGATTCCGCGACGCGTTCAGAGGAGAGATCGGACTTACATATTCAATGAAGACCAACCCTTTTCTGACCCTTGAGATGTCCAGGCAGGTGGAGCGCATTGAGGTGTGCTCCATGGGCGAATTCAGGATCTGCAGGGATCTTGAGATCCCGGCGGAGAAACTCTATATCTCCGGCGTTTTAAAGATCCGCGAAGACCTGATGGAGATCCTCGAATACGGTCAGGACATTGCCAGGTATACCGCGGAATCCCCGCTTCAGCTTAAGATGCTGTCCGAGTGGGCGGACGCGCATGAAAAGACTCTCAGAGTCTACCCCAGACTTACCAACGACAGCCAGTTTGGCATGGATGAGGACACGATCCTTGGACTTATAAAGAATAGAGTGGATTATCCCCACATCGAATTCGCTGGAATTCATTTCTTCTCAGGGACACAGAAGAAAAAGCTTAAGAAGCACGAGAAGGAACTTGCCATGCTGGACGCTTTCTTTGAGAGACTGAGCGCCGAGGCGAATTTCGAAGTTCCCGAACTTGAATACGGCACGGGATTTGCTGTTTCCTATTTCGAGGACCAGAAGAAGAAGGAAGAGGATCTGCGGGATCCGGAGCACCTTGAGATGTTCCGTCAGATGGTGCAGGATATGAAGTGGAAAGGCATTGTCACCATCGAGATGGGCAGAGCTTACGCTGCTGAGTGCGGATGCTATGTGACGACCGCGCTGGATATCAAGGAGAACAATGGAAACGCGATCTGCCTTGTGGACGGCGGTATTCACCAGCTCAATTACGACGGCCAGATCAAGGGAATGTACAGACCGCAGATGGCTGTGATCCCCGCTGACGAGCCCTGCGGCAGAGCGCAGAAGGACTGGAGCATTTACGGCTCCCTCTGCACGATGAACGACCTGCTGTGCCGGAGTTTTCCCGAAACAATCGGGCTTGGTGACCGCGTTGTCTTCTTTAAGACCGGCGCCTACAGCTTCTATGAGGGAATGTCCCTGTTTTTGAGCCATGAGCTTCCCGCTGTAGTTCTCTTCGGAGAGAAAGACGGTTTTATAAAGGCAAGGGATCAGATCCAGTCCTATACTTTCAATATGGCAAAATATTGAGGACAAACAGATCCTATAATGATATGGCGGATTTGCCGCAAATAAGTTATGATAAGCATGTTACTTACAACATATGAATAATACTAGGAGGAAATTATGGAAGAATTACTGGAAATCCTGCAGGACATCGACGACTCTGTAGATTATGAGAACGAGACTGCTCTCATTGACGATCACATTCTTGATTCCTTCGGAATCATCACTCTGATCTCCGAGATCGAGGAGCATTTTGATATCGAAGTAGACGCGGCGGAGATGACCCCTGAGAACTTCAACTCTGCAGCAGCAATGTGGAAAATGATACAGAGGCTTCAGGAGAACTGAGTAAATGGCTATACATACCAATCTGTACCTGCTGGTATTTCTGCCTCTTGTTCTGATCATATACCAGCTGGCACCTAAAAAAGCAAGGTGGGGAGTTCTGCTCGCTGCCAGTTATGCATTGTATATTTCATTCAGCAAATACCTCGTGCTTCTGCTGATGGCGACGTCAGCGTTCACATGGGGAATAGGCCTGTGGCTGGATAAGATTGGCGCCGAGTGCAAGGAGAAGCAGGCGGAGTGCACGGACCGCAAACAGAAGAGCGAAGTGAAGAAGGAGTTCCAGAAGAAGAGAGTGCTTGCTCTCAGAGTGGGAGTCCTTGTTTTGCTGGGCATTCTGTTCTATGTTAACTACCTGAACTTCGTGATCGATAACATGAATATCTTATTGGGCAAGCTCGGTACGCAGCTGCCGCTGGTGAAAGTGATGTTCCCTATGGGAATTTCGTTCTACACACTGGAAGCGGTGGGCTATATCGCCGACGTATACTGGGAGAGATATCCGGCTGAGAAGCATCTGGGCAAACTGGCCCTGTTTCTGAGCTTCTTCCCTCAGATCATGGAAGGTCCCATTGCGAGATATCCCGACACATCGGATGCTCTGTTTGCAGGCGAGCCCCTGAATATGGCGAACCTCAATGAAGGTTTCCTCAGGATCATCTGGGGTCTGTTCAAGAAGATGGTAGTGTCCGACAGACTCAGCTACCTCACAACACATCTGTTCGGAAACTACAAGGATTACCACGGAAGCTTTATCATACTGGCGGCGATCGCGTATACGATCCAGCTGTACCTTGAGTTTTCCGGAAGTATCGACATCGTCATCGGCAGCGGCAAAATGTTCGGCGTGACGCTCCCGGAGAACTTCAACCAGCCTTTCTCGGCGCAGAGCGCGGCAGAATTCTGGAGACGCTGGCACATGAGTCTCGGGAACTGGTTCAAGAACTATGTGTTCTATCCGATCACAGTATCCCCGATGGTGAAGAACTGGAACAAAACAGCCAGAAAGAAATACGGAAAGTACTGGGCCATGGTAGGAACGAGCGCGATGGCGCTGTTTCCCGTATGGGTGGCGACAGGCATCTGGCACGGAGCAGGGTGGAAATACCTGTTCTACGGAATGTACTACTTTGTGATCCTTCTCTTTGGAGTGGCGATGGAGCCGATCAAGGAGAAAAATTACGCAAAGATGGGGCTCGACCCGAACGTCTGGTGGCTCAAGACACTGCGGATCCTCAAGACCTGGGTGATCATCTTTACGGGAGAACTGTTCTTCAATGCAGTTAACCTAAAGGCAGGATTCCACATGTTCTTCAGTATATTCGGGAATTTCCACATCAGCTCGATCTGGAAGTACTGGCCCGACGCGATCACGACGGGAGACGTCTGGGCGATCTGCGTAGGCAGCGTCATCGTATGGATCGTCGGCTTCCTTAAGGAACACGGCGTCGATGTGAGAGGAAAAATACTGAATGCGCGCACTCCCTACAAGTGGAGCGTGTATTATCTGATCATCTTCGCGATCCTGCTGTTTGGAGCATATGGAACAGGTTATCAGCCTGTAGATCTGATCTACGCGGGGTTCTGATATGACACAGGACAGCAGAAAGAGTATTGTTAAACTGATCCTTTTCGGGGGCATTACATTACTCGCGCTTGTGATTGCGTCAGCAATGATGAAACCCACGAAATGGTTTGATGAAAAACTGATCCAGGACAGAAACGCCCGCACTGTACAGATGATGGAACAGCCGGAGAATACGATCGATGTTTTGAATCTCGGAGACAGTCTGAGCACTGCAGGCTTTTCGCCCATGGAACTCTGGAGAGATCAGGGATATACCTCTTTCAATATCGGCGCAGACGGAATGCGTATGAACGAAGCTTATTACGCCGTGGTTGAAGCATGTGAGAAGCAGAAGCCGAAATATCTTATGATCGAATCGCTGACGCTTTTCCGCTATGCAATGGGACAGGATCTGCAGATGCTCCTCTCTCAGCCGCTCTATCATCGGTTTTCTTTTCTGAAATACCACAATATTTGGAAATCTCTGGTGGAAGAAAAAGGATTGATGGAGTATCACAGAGGTTATACCATCAATCAGAATGTGTGGGAATACGACGGTGAAGAGGATTATCTGAATCTCAATGTTGGTGATTCCAACAGCAAGCTGACCATATCTGCTTTAAACAGCATGACATTTGACCGGATCAAAAAATTCTGTGATGAGAGAGGAATAGAGATCATTATTTACAGCATGCCCTCCGCCAAGAACTATAATCAGATCCGGATCGACGCCATGGAGGCTTTCGCGAAAGAAAAAGGCGTGACCTATATCGACCTGAACGAAAAGGCGGATGATTTGGGGATTGACTGGACACAGGATACCAACGACGGCGGCGATCACATGAATCTGAACGGCGCAAAAAAGGTCGTGAAGTATTTTGGGAATTATTTCCGGGAAAACCTGAACCTGACGGACCATAGGGGAGATCCCTCTTATAGTGATTGGGACGAGGAACTCGTGGAATACGACAAACTCGTTGAAGAGATGGATGGAAAGAGTTACCTGGACATCTACACTGAGAAGAAGAACAAAGAGTGGGACGAGAAATATAATAATAAACAAAAATAGTATTAAAGTCCCGCAAGAATTCGGGCTCCGGGTCTGCGATTTTACCGCGGGCCTGGAGCTTTTTTGAAATAAGGACAAGATGAAGAATTTACTTAAGATTGCAGGCTTCGTGAGCATATTTCTCATCATAACGGTATTCCTGGGCTTTTTCTTCGACGGAGGGAGCTGGTATTCCAGAGGATTTATTGCGGAGAGAGATTCAAGACTGGCCGGATTTGAAAATGAACCAAAAGGACAGATCGATGTGATCTGCGTAGGCAACAGTCTGGGTATATGCGGCGTAGATCCCATGTATTTGTATAAGAACTATGGAATCACCTCTTACAATATCGGCTGTGAGATGCAGATGCCGGTTGAAACCTATTACACGATACGGAGGACGATCAAGGACCAGCCGGTAAAAGTGATCCTCTGGGAAGCAAACAATATATCAAAGCATCACAAAAATCTGGATGCATATATTTCACGCCTGGCGGAAGCGATCAGATACAGGTCCCCTTTTATTAAATACCACTATGTCTGGAAGAACGTAGTCGACGGCTATATTCAAAGGAATTACTTTAAGGGATTTTCAGTTAATGAGATCGCTAAGCCGTATACCGGTGGAGAATACTATGATTACAGCGATGAACATGTCGATAAATTTGCCCGCGAACAGTATTACTATTTTGACAAGATCAAAGAATTGTGCGACGAGAATAATATAGAACTGATTCTTTACGGCGTTCCTTCTCCTGTCAGTTACAATATCAGGATGCACAGAGGGATCGAGAAACTGGCAGAGGAAAATGGTGTTGCCTTTCTTGATGGCAATAGTGATACAGATAAACTTCACATTGACTGGGAGAAAGATACTTTTGATAAAGGCGATCACCTGAATCTTTTCGGGTCCGCAAAAATGACGGATTACCTGGCACAATACATGACAGGCAATTGCGAGCTGACAGATCATCGCGATGATCCCGCATATCAGTCATGGAATGAATTGATCACAGCTTATGAGCAGGAGATCAAAGATATGGAGGGAACCTCGTATTCGGAAATAGAAAAAGAGCGAAAGAGGGAGAAGAAAAACCGATATAATTATAAGGATGCTGAGTGATGAAATTTAGAAATACGGGAATAATCAAGTCATCAATATCGGTGCTGACGGCATTCGTATGCCGGAAGTTTACTATACGATCCTGGAAGCGAGCGAGAAACAGAATGTATTTCACGAGAGAGGGGATCCTTACAGATCACAGAGGAGATCCTGCTTACAGCAGCTGGGACGAGGAACTCAAAGCTTATGACAAACTTGTGGAAGAGATGGAAGGAATAAGCTTCTACCACGTTCAGAAACGGGTTGAAAAGGAGCGCAAAGAGGAAAAAGAAAAAGCCAAAGAAGAATAGATTTAGTGTATACTAAGAGTACGTAATGTATAAGAACTGAGAGCTTTCAGGGGTGAGATGCTCTCAGACTAAAAACAACCTATTCAGTTTTATGTGACGGGGGTGACAAAGTGTATAAGGATGGCAAAATTTGGCTGGCTCTTAATGATGCCGGAGAGGAGATCTGCCTTCTGCCCGCAAAGGCAAACAGGCACGGTTTGGTCGCGGGAGCGACCGGAACAGGAAAAACCGTGACTCTCAAAGTCATGGCTGAGGCGTTCAGCGATATGGGAGTTCCCGTATTTCTTGCGGACGTAAAGGGCGACATTGCCGGAATGATGGCTCCCGGTGAGGACAGTGAGAACATGCGTGAAAGGATCGAGCGCTTCGGTCTTGCGCAGTATGGATTTTTCTATCAGGGATATCCGGTCACATTCTGGGATATTTACGGAGAAAAAGGCATTCAGCTAAGGACAACAGTTTCTGAGATGGGGCCGCTTCTTTTGTCCCGCATTCTTAAACTCAATGAGCTGCAGTCCAACATCCTGTCGATCATCTTCAAGATCGCCGATGACAACGGGCTTCTTCTGATCGATCTCAAAGATCTCAAGTCCATGCTCAATCATGTGAATGATAACCGCAAGGATTATGAGGCTATGTATGGCAAGATGAGTCCCGCTTCCATTGCGGCGATCCTTCGCGCAGTTGTCGCTATGGAGATCGACGGCGGCGAGACATTCTTCGGTGAGCCCGGTCTCAATATCCGCGACTGGCTGGCCGCAGAAGGCGGCAAGGGCATGATCAATATTTTGGACAGTGAGAGCCTGATCAACAACGGAAGACTTTATTCAACATTCCTTCTGTGGCTTCTTTCTGAACTGTTCGAGATGCTTCCGGAAGTGGGCGATCTCTCAAGGCCCAAGATGGTATTCTTCTTTGACGAGGCCCATCTGCTCTTCAATGACGCGCCCAAGGCTCTGTTAGAGAAGATCGAGCAGGTAGTAAAACTCATCCGCTCCAAGGGAGTAGGAGTCTATTTCTGCACGCAGAATCCCAGGGATATTCCGGACGGAGTCCTCGCGCAGCTCGGCAACAGGGTCCAGCACGGGCTCCGGGCTTATACCCCCGCTGACCAGAAGGCCGTCAAGGCTGCAGCGGAATCGTTCCGGGTCAATCCCGAATTCAATACCTTTAATACGATCCTTGAACTGGGAACCGGCGAAGCTGTAGTTTCTTTCCTTCAGGAAGACGGCACGCCGAGCGTCGCGCAGAAGGTATCCATACTTCCTCCGCAGAGCCGAATGGGCGCTGTGAGCGATTATGAGAGGGACCAGAAGATCAAGGAGAGCATTCTCTACGGCAAATACGCGGAAGCGGTCGACCCTGAATCCGCATATGAGATCCTTCTGCGTCTCGGAATTGAGAAGGAAGCGGCGCTTGCCAGAGCGAAGGAAGAAGCAGAGGCCGCCAAACTCAAAGCGAAAGAAGAGGCGGAAGCTGCCAAACAGCAGGCTAAAGAGGCGGCGGCGGCCGCCAGAGAGGCCGAGAAGGAAGCTGCGGCCAAGAAGCGCGCTGCCAAGACGATCGGAGGCACTGTCGCGGGTACGGTCGGCAGAGAAGTCGGAAAGACTGTGGGCGGAACTATCGGCGGAAAATTCGGAAAGACCCTCGGCGGCAATCTGGGATCCAGCCTCGGAAGAGGAATTCTCAACACACTTTTCGGAAGCTGACCGGCTTCGGCGGAAAATCCGCCGAAAAAAATTGAGTATAATAACGAAAACAGGTCGAAAACGCGGCATATCTGATGATATGCCGCGTTTTTTTGATGCCTTTTCATGCGTACAGGCACATTTTTCTGAAGTATCAACTATAATCTCTCTATCGGTTCCGGATCGTGCAGTGGTCTTTTGCCGCCGGAACAATGAGGCTGTTTTCTAAAAGCTGCATTTCATGCGCATTTTTCCGCGCAGATCATCCATTGTATCAAGAACAATACCGGGTAGTTCTCCCAGTTTCACCGGTCCGGCATCAATTGCCGCTCTCGTTGCCCGTTTTCATAAAGTCACAATTCATAAGTCATTACTAGCAGGAGTAAAGAGATGAAGAGGTTTTTTAGCTGGATGCTTGCAGCGGCTATTGCTGCGGCAGCGGTCATTTCGACGTCGGTTCCGGGGACAGTCTGCGCCGCGGAATCTTTTGACGCGGGTACGACAGAGGCGGCTGCGGATGATGAAAACGAGGTTACCGGAAAGAATGCGGAAGGAGCAGAGAATTCTTCTTATGCTGCAACAGTTCATGAAGAGAAATGGGAAGTCGCGCCCGAAACAGAGCCTGAAAGAGAGGAGCCCGAAGCCGGGCCCGAAAAAAAAGAGCCCGATGATGAGCCTGAAGGGGATATTTCCGGAGAACCGAATGTGGAACCCAAGGAAAGCACTGCCGAAAAGAAAGCCGGAAAAGCGGTGCTGACCGCTGCACCTGAACCTGACTGGACGAAAGGAGGCGGAGGGATCAGAAACGTTTCGGATCTGCTCAGGATAACTCACCACGATCAATACCGCTACTGGTATGCTGATTTCGGATTTCTGGGGGAGGGCGAAGACAAATGGTCAACTTTCTGCTATGGCATGTATTTAGGTGATAAACTGGTTGGATGGTCCTACTGCCTGGATCCGCATCTGGACGGGCGCGAAATGGAGGGCGTGACAGCAGGGGAAGTGTATGAGGTTTCGGCACCAATGTTTGTGAAAGCCCTCTATTACGGACCAAGCGGTCCCGGTTCAGATGTGATCGAGGGAATAACAGGTACTTCTGATTACGGCGCAAACAATATTGTCACACATGTCGCGGCGTCTGAGATCTACGCGCGGCTTGGATATTCCCAGTCCGACGCCGGAGAAGGATTTGAAAATACTAACGACAGACTGAAAAATCTGGTATACAGATATGTAAAAGCGATCGAGGACCTGCCGGTTCCCGGAGGGTACTACGGATATGTCACGGAAAAGAACGGCCGCTCCGGATATGGATACAGAAATCAGAACTTCGGCTTTGGCAGTTACTCGCTCTTACCCGGCGTCAAGGTCAGAAAAGTATCATCTGATCCCGGCATGTCAGGAGGCAGCAGCTGCTACGGACTCAAAGACGCAGTCTACTGGATCTACACATCTGAACATGAGGCGCGTTTAAGAGGAGACGCGGGATATGTGAGCGGCGGCACTCTGGTCACGGGGTCAGACGGGGTTTCTGGTACTGTTGAACTGAGCCCCGGTACTTACTATATGATCGAAGGAACGGCTCCGGACGGATTCGAACTTTCAGACAGGGTATATGAATTTACCGCAGGTGCGGGAGAAACCACAGTTGTAACAGCATATGACAGCCCCAAATGTGTTCCCGCAAATCTTATGATCGAAAAGAAATGTAAGGGCGCAGAAGGAGGGAGGATCAACAGTCTTGAAGGGACAAAGTTCACTGTCAACTACTATAAAGGCTACTATAACGCCTCTTCTCTTCCTTCAAAACCTTCTGCCAGCTGGGTCATAAAGACTCTGAAGAGCGGAAACAAATACACCGCGATGCTCAGGAACGAAAATCTTGTCTCCGGTACACTGTACAAAAGAGGAGGAGAGGTCGTCTTTCCTCTTGGGACGATCACTATCACGGAAACGGAAGCTGCCCCCGGCTACATTAACGACGGCACGTTCGGCGGCTTTAAAATGTATGTCGGACAGATCAAAGATGTCTCAGGAAAGGGAGATGTAAGACTTGTCGATATACAGGGGAAGAGAACGTCTTCGGGCAGCTTTGAGGTAACGGATACTCCGGATAAGCCCGGTGTGATAACAAAGGCCTGTGATCAGGCAACCGGTTCCCAAAATGCCTTTGCAGGAGGAGAGATCACGATCCTCGACAATGTGTCTTATAAAAACCTGATCATTGGAAATGAATATGTTATAAAGGGGCGCCTTGTCGACAAGGAAACCGGCGAAACTGTCAAAGACGCGGAAGGGCATGAAGTCACCGCGGAGAAAAAATTCACTGCAGATAAGATCAACGGCACTGTAGACATAGCATTTTCTTTCAAGGCGGACGATTCGCTTGCCGGGAAGACAACAGTTGTATTTGAAACTTTGCAATACGAGGGAAAGGATCTTGCAGTCCACGCCGACCTCGAAGATCTGCCGCAGCATATTTACTTTCCTCGGATTGGAACTGAGGCAGTTAATCCCGCCGCCGGAGACCATATCATGGCTGCGGGAGAAGAGGCCGAGATCAGGGATACCGTCTCATACGAGAAACTGCTGCCCGGAACAGAGTATACGCTCAAGGGCGTGCTCATAGTGGGATCCACAGGAGAGCCCCTGACAGTAAACGGTGAAGAAGTGAGAGCGGAAAAGACATTTATTGCTGAGAGTCCCGAGGGAGAAGAGGAACTGGTCTTTAATTTCGACGCGTCAGGGCTCTCCGGCGATGAACTCGTCGTCTTTGAAGAACTGTATCTGGACACATCTCTGGTCGCGCAGCACAAAGATCCTGAGGACGAAGGCCAGACCGTTTATATTCCGGATGGACACACCACGGCGGCTGATCCGGACACGGAGGAACATACAATGATGGCCGGCGGAAAAGTGCTCATCAGAGACAGGGTCTTTTATGAGAATCTTGTGCCGGGCGCCGAATACGCCGTGCGCGGAAGAGTGATGTTAAAGCCCCTGGGTGATGAAGAAGCCCTGGAACTCGAAGCCGCGATGGTGGATGAGAACGGCAAAGAAGAGGAGGAGCGGATCTTCACGCCAAAAGAGAGAGACGGAAGTGTGGATGTATATTTTGAAGTTGATTCCGAAGAACTCAGGGGCAGAAGCGTCGTCGTATTCGAGACAGTTGAATATATCGTGCGGGAACCTGAGTCGAGGGTTCTTTTGTTTGCCCATGAGGATATCGCGGATGAAGAGCAGACGATCCATTTCCCTGACGGGGAAACCACAGCCTTGGACAGCGACACCGGAGGCCATACCGCAAACGCTGATGAAGACGTAAAGATCATTGATGAGGTGAGATACATTAACCTGATCCCCGGAAAGACATACATTGTGAACGGAACCCTCATGGATAAAGAGACGGGATCTCCCGTGACTGCGGGTGGAAAACCTGTAACGGTCTCACAGGAGTTTGTGCCCGGGAGTGCTGACGGAAGCGTGACCGTCGTGTTCGAGTTTGACGCTTCCCTGATCGAAGGGAGGTCTGTCACTGCCTTTGAGAAAGTGACTTCCCGCGGTAAGGAAGTGTTCGTCCACGAAGACCTTGAAGACAAAGAGCAGAGCATCGATTTCCCGTGGATCCGCACATCTGCAGAAGACATGGCCGACGGTGATAAGGAGATCGCCGCTGAAGGCACTGTACAGATCAAAGATACAGTTACTTACAGGAATCTGACGCCGGGGACAAAATATCGCCTGTCAGGTGTTTTGATGGACAAGGCTTCCGGAAAACCTGCTGTAAGCGAAGGACGAGAGATCACAGGAGAGACAGTTTTTACCGCCTCAGAGAAAAGCGGGAAAGCATCTGTGACCTTCAGGCTCAATTCAGCAGATCTTAAGGACGGAGAATATGTTGTGTTTGAGACACTGTTTGAGAAAGCACCGGAAACAGGCGTAGAAAAAGTGGTCGGCACGCATCAGGATACTGAAGATAAAGCGCAGACGATAAGACGAAAGACACGGACCGGAACAGCTACGGGCGACGGGAACCATACTGTATTGTGGATCGCTGTTTTAGCAGCCGCATCAGCATGCGCGGCAGGTATCTTTTTACAAAAAAGAAACAGGAAATAAAATGAGATAATATAACGGGCGCCTTCCGCAGACGGCGCCCGTTTAACTATATGTGTTATTAAGATGAATCTCAGAGAGCATTCAGATCCCGGTAGAACCCGGGGTAACTGACTTCCACACAGTGCTCATCGTCGATCAGTGTCTCGCCTTCCGCGATCAGAGCCGCGACAGAAAAGGCCATCGCGATCCGGTGATCGCCGCCTGTATGTATCGCGGAACCTTTCAGGGAAGAAACGCTCTCCGCGCCGAAGCCTTCTATGACCAGCCCGTCGTCATTGGCGATCACAGTGCAGCCCATCGCCCTGAGGTTTTCGGAAATAGTGACGATCCGGTCTGTTTCCTTAACTCTGAGTTCGGCCGCGTCCCTGATACAGGTCGTACCTTCGGCAGCGGCAGCCATGACCGCTATCACAGGGATCTCATCGATCAGGGTCGGGATCACGGAGCCGCCGAATGTGACGCCGTGAAGAGGAGCGTGCCGCACGAGAAGATCTGCGGAAGGTTCGGCGTCATTGCGGATATTGAGCATCGTGATATCGGCGCCCATGCGGACCGCGATATCAATGATCCCTGCCCTGGTCGGATTGATCCCGACATTGCGGATCAGGATCTCGGAGCCCGGGACAAGGGAAGCCGCCGCGATGAAGTAGGCGGCGGAGGAAATATCACCCGGAACGACGATGCTGCGCGCGCTCAGTTCCCGGCAGGATGAGGCGCGGGCGTGCCATCCGTCCTTTTCTTCAAATGAATCGATCTCAGCTCCGAATGCGCGGAGCATCCTCTCGGTATGATCCCTTGAGAGAGAGGGTTCAATGACCTCCGTCACACCCTCCGCGTACAGACCCGCGCACAGAATAGAGGATTTGACCTGGGCGGAAGCTACGGGACTGCGATAGGTGATCCCATGAAGCGCTCGTCCCTCTATCCTGAGCGGAGCGCAGCCATTTCCGCGGACGCTTGTTATAGACGCCCCCATAAGTGACAGGGGCGAAATGATCCTGCGCATAGGCCTCGAAGATATGGATGCGTCTCCTGAGATCACAGATGTGAAGGGCTGCGGAGCAAGTATTCCTGAGATGATCCTTGTTGTGGTACCGCTGTTTCCGGTATAGAGACTGACGGGATCTGAGGCGGGCCTTAGGCCGCGCATTCCTTTTCCCCGCACTGTGACGCGCCCGCTGCCGGGATCTGTGTCGATATCCACTCCGAGCCTTCTGAAGCAGTCAACGGTAGAGAGACAGTCAGCGCCGGGGAGAAACCCGGTGATCTCTGTATTTCCGCCCGCTATAGAGCCAAACATGACTGCCCGGTGAGAGATGGATTTGTCTCCCGGGACAGTGATCTCGCCGCGAAGGGGAGATGTTCTTTGTTGAATCATTTTCATATAACTGAAGCCTCGCTGATAGGACCTCAGGGGATGCCCCGGGTCAGTAGACAGAATAGTTTCTGTTAGTCAGAAGTTCGCGGGCCTTTGAAAGACCGTCGGAGGAGTGGCACTCCACACGCAGAACGCCCTGCTGGTACTCTCGATTGTGGGTGATTCCGATATTCTTGATGTTGATGCCGGCGATCGCCAGGTACATGACAACTTCGGCCAGGACGCCGGGGCGGTCTTCGATATCGACATGCAGGATATACGATCTGTTGATCGGACCGCTTGTGATGTCTGCAAAACTCTCGCGGTACTGCCTCGCGCTGTCAAAAAACTCATTGATGGAACTGTTGTCCCTTGAGTCCAGGAAGTTCCTGAAAACCAGCAGACTTTCAATGTAGCGGTCCAGAAGGATACGGATATTATCCGTGTTTGTCATGCAGATCTGCTCCCACATCACGGGAGATGAAGAGGAGATCCTGGTGATGTCCTTAAATCCGCCGGCGGCTATGGTTTTCATAAACTGGCTCGCGTCGTCACTTTCTCTGACTAGATTTACAAGACTCGCCGAGATGACATGGGGTACATGGCTGATCGCGGCGACGGCGTAATCGTGTCTCTCCGGTGAGACTACCAGAGGCAGCGCCTTTATGGCCTGAGCAAAAGAGAACATCCAGTTGAGGTCATCCTCTGCGGCTTCGGGCTCGGGAGTGAGGATATAATACGCGTTTTCAAGAAGGCCGGATTTGGAGTTCCTGTAGCCGATGCGCTCACTGCCTGCCATGGGATGGCCGCCTATGAAATTCTTCTGAAGGCCTGCAGCCCTCACAGCTCTGTGGATGTCAGCCTTTGTGCTGCCGACATCGGTCAGGATCATTCCTTCTCTGATCCAGGGCTTTAGAAGCTGCAGATTAGACGCGTTACGCTCCACCGGAGCGCATAGAAAGATCACGTCGCAGACTGAGAACCCTTCTCCGACAGCGGACACATACTCATTGACCACGCCGTCGTCTACAGCTTCCTGTACAGTCTCCGGATGAGGAGTGAACGCGAGGATCCTCGCGCCAGGCATATATTTTCGGATGGCTCTGGCGATGGATCCGCCGATGAGGCCAAGCCCGACAAAGCCAAAAGTATTTCTTGTATTATTTGCGGTATTTTCGTTCATGTTTTTGCACTTTCCTGTTCCCGGATATTTTGGCGGAACCGTTTGTGTTCCGTTGTCGGCAGCTGATCACAATCAGTCAGCGCTTATACTATATTACTTTAAAGCAGGAAAGTCAACCGCGATAAACGGGTATTTAACGCCGCAGGATGTGAAAACTTACAGATATACTCCTTGTAAACAGCATGAAGAATTGTTAAAATATACAAGACTGTTTGTTGCCTCCAAAGCACAGAGGCCGCAGATGATCAAAATATTGGTATAGTGGAGGTCTGGAAATGAAAGTTTATACAACCGATAAGATCAGAAATATCGTTCTTCTGGGTCACGGCGGTGCAGGAAAGACAACTCTGGCAGAGGCTATGTGCTATCTGGCAGGTGTAACTTCAAGAGTAGGCAGGGTCGAGGACGGAAATACCGTCAGCGATTTTACCAAGGAAGAGCAGAAGAGAGGTTTCTCCATCAAGACTTCTCTTATTCCCGTCGAGTGGCAGGATTGCAAGATCAATATTCTGGATACTCCCGGATACTTTGACTTCGTAGGTGAAGTAGAAGAGGCGATCAGTGTTGCCGACGCGGCAATCATTGTTATTTCCGGTAAGGCCGGCGTCGAGGTCGGCACTGAGAGAGCATGGGATATTTGCGAGAAGTACAACATCCCCAGAATGTTCTTTGTTACTGATATGGATATCGACAATGTCTCCTATCGTTCAGTGGTAGAGCAGCTTTCCGAGATGTACGGCAAGAAGATCGCTCCCTTCAATTTCCCTTTCCGTGTGGACGAGAAGTTTGCGGGATATGTCAATGTCATCGCTGAAAAGGCGTATGAGTGGAAGGGCAAGGAAGCTGTAGAGTGCGCAGTGCCGGATTACAGCCAGGAATACCTTGAGAACTATCGCGATACTCTGATGGAGACAGTCGCGGAGACAAGTGAAGAGTTCATGGAGCGCTATTTTGAAGGCGATGTGTTCTCAGAGGCAGAGATCAGGTCTGCTGTGAGATCCCAGGTCCTCGACGGTTCCATCGTTCCCGTAGAGATGGGCGCAAGCACTATCTGCCGCGGCGTTTACACATTGATGGATGATATCGTCAAGTATATGCCGAGCCCCGAGCACCGCAAGGTGAGCGGCATCAACCTCAAGACCAATGAGATCTTCGAGGCGAACTTCGATTTCTCCAAGCCCAAGAGCGCTTATATCTTCAAGACCATCGTGGATCCTTTCATCGGAAGATATTCCCTCATAAAGATCCGCTCCGGCGTCTTCAAGACAGATGATACTGTCTATGACACAAACCTTGAGACAGAGATGAGGATAGGCAAGCTCTACATCATGCAGGGCAACAAGACCTCCGAGGTTCCTGAGCTTCACGCAGGCGATATCGGCGCAGTTGCTAAGCTCGGTGAAGCAAAGACCGGCGATTCCCTTTCCACCAAGGCAGTTCCGATCCAGTACGGCAAGACTGAGATCTCAACTCCTTATACCTATATCAGATATAAGGCTAAGAATAAGAACGACGTCGATAAGATCGCGCAGGCGATGGCTAAGATCTCTTCTGAGGATCCTACATTCAGAATGGAGAACGACGCTGCCAACAAGCAGACTCTTATGTATGGCATCGGCGACATGCAGCTTGAAGTTGTCAAGAGCATGCTCAAGAACGAATACAAGGTTGACATCGATACGATGGCTCCGAAGGTAGCTTACAGAGAGACCATCCGCAAGACTTCCGACGTAGAGTACAAGTACAAGAAGCAGTCCGGCGGACACGGCCAGTACGGTCACGTTAAGATGAGATACAGCCCTCTGGGCGACCAGACTGTGGCTTATGAGTTCAGCGACGAAGTCGTCGGCGGCAGCGTTCCGAAGAACTACTTCCCTGCAGTTGAGAAGGGTATCATTGATTCCGTACAGAGAGGACCGCTTGCCGGTTATCCCGTTGTCGGCGTCAACTGCGTGCTGTATGACGGATCCTACCATCCCGTAGACTCCTCTGAAATGGCGTTCAAGACCGCTTCCGTACAGGCGTTCAAGAAGGGCTTCATGGAAGCAAACCCTGTTCTGCTTGAGCCCATCGTAAGCCTCAAAGTCACCATCCCGGATGCTTACACCGGAGACGTCATGGGCGATCTGAACAAGAGACGCGGCAGAGTTCTCGGTATGAATCCTATCGGCGGCGGCAAGCAGGTCGTTGAGGCGGAAGTTCCTCAGTCCGAACTGTTCGACTACTGCACAGTCCTTCGCTCCATGACCGGCGGCCGCGGAGATTACGCTTATGAGTTCTGCAGATATGAGCAGGCTCCTGCGGATATCCAGGCCAAGGAAGTTGAGGCAAGAGCGAAGCAGCTTGAAGAGGGCACAGAAGACTGATCATGATCAGCCGGACCTTCTTTCAAACGGCGGGACATTAAGAAATGGAATACGAAGCGGGGCATATCCTGAAGATATGCCCCGCTGTTTTTGCGCAAAAGACCCGCAAAGTTTGACAAAGCAATAGCAGGGGATTAGAATGTACAAGATGTTATCCTGCCAGTAAAGGATTTTCATCCGGAAATGATTTTATTTGAAGGAGCTGCGTTTCATGAAATACGATTTTAAGAAGATTGAACCCAAGTGGCAGAAGAAGTGGGAAGATGCCAAGCTCTTTGAGGCGAAGGATTTCAGCGACAAGCCGAAATTCTACGGCCTTGTGGAGTTCCCCTATCCCAGCGGAGCCGGCATGCACGTCGGTCATATCAAGGCGTACAGCAGTATGGAAGTGCTTTCGAGAAAGCGCAGGATGCAGGGCTACAATGTCCTGTTCCCGATCGGCTACGACGCTTTCGGCCTGCCCACCGAGAACTATGCCATTAAGACCAATACGCACCCCAGGGTGATCACTGACGCCAATATCGAGAAGTTCTCGAACCAGCTCAGAAGCGTCGGTTTCTCTTTCGACTGGTCCAGGACAGTGGACACATCCAAGGATGACTATTACAGATGGACGCAGTGGATCTTCCTCAAACTGTTTGATCACGGCCTTGTGTTCAGGGACAAGACGCTGGTCAATTACTGCCCTCACTGCAAGGTCGTTCTCTCAAACGAGGACAGCCAGGGCGGCAAGTGCGACATCTGCCATACCGACGTCATCCAGCTTCCCAAGGATGTCTGGTATCTTAAGATCACCGAATACGCCGACAAGCTCCTGAAAGGCCTTGACACAGTGGAGTATCCCGAGGCTATCAAGCAGCAGCAGATTAACTGGATCGGCAAATCCACCGGCGCTTTTGTGGATTTCACAATCGACGGCGTCGATGAGAAACTTGAGATCTATACGACCCGTCCCGATACGCTTTTCGGCGTGACTTTCATGGTCATGGCTCCCGAGCATCCGATGATCGACAAGTATCAGGACCGCATTTCCAATATGGACGCCATCAACGCTTACAGAGACGAGTGCGCCAAGAAGACCGAGTTTGAGAGAACACAGCTGGTCAAGGATAAGACCGGTCTTAAGATCGAGGGACTCGAGGCGGTCAACCCCGTCAACGGCAAGAAGATCCCGATCTTCATCGCCGACTATGTAATGATGGGATACGGCACGGGCGCGATCATGGCAGTTCCCGCGCACGACCAGAGAGACTGGGATTTCGCGCACGCTTTTGACATCCCGATCATTGAAGTAATCAAGGGCGGCGATATCTCCAGGGAAGCTTATACAGGCGACGGAGAGATGATAAACTCCGATTACCTCAACGGCCTTACCAACAAGAAGGATTCCATCGCTAAGATGATCGGAATCCTTGAAGAGAAGGGCATCGGACACGCAGGCGTGCAGTTCAAGATGAAGGACTGGGCCTTCAACCGTCAGAGATACTGGGGAGAGCCTATTCCGCTGATCCACTGCCCTGAGTGCGGCGTTGTAGGCGTGCCTTATGAAGAGCTTCCGCTCAGACTCCCCGAGGTCAAGGACTTTGAGCCCGGCGAGGACGGAAAGTCCCCTCTTGCCAAGATCCCGGAATTTGTCAACTGCACATGCCCCAAGTGCGGAGGTCCTGCGCAGAGAGAGACAGATACAATGCCCCAGTGGGCAGGGAGTTCCTGGTATTTCCTTCGCTATTGCGATCCCCACAACGATAAGGCATTTGCCGATATGGACAAGCTCAAATACTGGATGCCCGTGGATTGGTACAACGGCGGCATGGAACATGTCACAAGGCACCTGATCTACTCCAGGTTCTGGCACCGCTTCCTTTACGACATCGGTGAGGTAAACACTCCCGAGCCCTATTCGAAGCGCTCCGCACAGGGAATGATCCTCGGAGCTGACGGCGAGAAGATGAGTAAGTCCAGAGGCAATGTTGTAGATCCTTTGGATATTGTCAATCAGTACGGCGCTGATACGCTCAGAGTATATGTCCTTTTCATGGGCGACTACGGCAGCGCGGCTCCCTGGAATGACAGTTCTGTGAAAGGCTGCCGGAGATTCCTTGAGCGTGTGGCAGGCCTGACAGATCTGATCACGGATGAGAAGAAGAAGGTTTCTTACGAGACTCTTCTGCACAAGACCATCAAGAAAGTCACGGACGATATAGAGGCGCAGAAGTTCAACACCGCAATAGCGGCGCTGATGACTCTGATCAATGAGATCTACAAAGAAGGCAGCATCTCTAAGGAAGACCTTGTGATCTTCCTGAAGCTCCTTTCTCCTTTCGCTCCTCACATTGCGGAAGAGATCTATGAGATGATCGGCGGAGAGGGCTTTATCACGGTTTCCGAGTGGCCCGAGTTTGATGAGTCCAAGACTGTAGACGCCACCATCGAAGTCGGCGTTCAGGTCAACGGCAAGGTCCGTGCAGCTGTTACAATTCCTGCGGGATGCGATAAGGATACAGCGCTTGCAGCGGCTAAGGCCAATGACAGAGTAGCATCCTTTGTTGAGGGCAAGAAGATCGTCAAGGAAATCTATGTCCCCGGCAAGATCATCAATATTGTCGTGAAATAAACTAAATCAATAATGCTTGAGAACCCGGAAGGGCACCCCGCTGTGCCTGCACCGGGTTCTTTTTTTCTGTATGAGATTGACATCATTGCACTAAATGTATACAATTATGCAAGATGCGGAAGCGTCGGGTATGGCAAAACAGTAAATGGGGTAATTTGCGGGTGGGAACCCGCAGAATGGAGATTAAATGAACAGCGAGTACGACTTTAACAGAGAAGTCTCCGATAAGTATTCTCTCAGGGGAAGAGTGTTTCACAAGATCCGCAACGATATTTTGAACGGTAGATACAAGGAACACGAGGAACTCAAGGAGATTCGGATCGGCAAGGAGCTTGGGGTTTCCAGAACGCCTGTAAGGGAGGCGCTCAGACAGCTCGAACTGGAGGGACTGGTACAGATCATTCCCAACAGGGGAGCATTTGTAACCGGTATTCAGGAGAACGATGTCCGCGATATTTACGCGATCCGGGCGCTGCTCGAGGGACTCTGCGCGCGCTGGGCGACAGAGAGGATCACGGCGGAACAGCTCGAGGCCATGGAAGAAAACGTCTATCTGGCCGAGTTCCACGCGGGCAAAGGACATATGGAGCAGATGGCGGAGCTGGACAACCAGTTTCATCACATCCTTTATGACGCATGCGGTTCCAAGATGCTTGAGCATCAGCTGATCGATTATCATTCCTATGTGATGCGGATCCGCAGGAAGACGCTGTCCACGATTGAGAGAAGCACAGCGTCCAACAAGGAACACAGAGCGATCATGGAGGCGATCCGGGCCGGTAAAGCAGATCTTGCGGAGCGGCTGGCCAGTGAGCATATGAAGAATGCTTACGAGAATATGGTCAAGAACCGCCTGTATGATATCTATAAGAAAGATATGGAGGATTGACCTCCCGGGAAGGAGCAGATTATGCAGAAGATTCAGATGACTACACCCCTGGTGGAGATGGACGGAGATGAGATGACAAGGATCATCTGGAAGATGATCAAGGATAACCTTCTTTCTCCTTACATCGATCTCAAGACAGAGTACTACGACCTCGGGCTTAAAAAGAGAGACGAGACCGATGACCAGATCACGATCGACGCCGCGGAAGCCACAAAGAAATACGGCGTTGCCGTTAAATGCGCGACCATTACTCCCAATGCCGCCAGAGTCGAGGAGTATCATCTGAAGAAGATGTATAAGAGCCCGAACGGGACGATCCGCGCTTTACTCGACGGGACAGTCTTCAGGGCGCCGATCCTTATAAAAGGGATCGAGCCTTATGTCCGCAGCTGGAAAAAGCCTATCACGATGGCCCGCCACGCATATGGAGATGTTTACAAGAACTCTGAGATCAGAGTTCCCGGAGCAGGCACGGCAGAGATTATTTTTACCGCTGAGGACGGAACTGTGACGCGCAAGACGATCCACAAGTTCACAGGCCCCGGCATCATTCAGGGTATCCACAATACGGATAAGTCCATCGAGGGGTTTGCGCGCAGCTGCTTCGAGTACGCGCTCAGTGTCAAACAGGATCTTTGGTTCTCCTGCAAGGACACTATTTCCAAGACCTACGATACACATTTCAAGGAGATCTTCCAGAAACTGTACGACGAGGAGTATAAAGAGAAGTTTGAGGCGGTCGGAACAACCTATTTCTACACTCTGATCGATGACGCGGTAGCCCGTGTTATGCGCTCTGAGGGCGGATTTGTCTGGGCGCTTAAAAATTATGACGGTGACGTTATGAGCGATATGATGGCGTCAAGTTTCGGCTCTCTCGCTCTGATGACATCCATCCTTGTCTCCCCTGCGGGATACTTTGAATATGAGGCTGCTCACGGCACTGTCCAGAGACACTATTACAAGTATCTCAAGGGAGAAAAGACATCTACCAACTCTGTAGCGACGATCTTCGCGTGGACCGGCGCTCTCAGAAAGAGGGGCGAACTGGACGGCAACCAGGCTCTGCAGGATTTTGCCGACAAGCTTGACGAGGCGACTCTTGAGACGATCGAGTCCGGAAAGATGACCGGCGACCTCGCTCTGATCACGACGATCCCCGAAGTGCAGAAGCTCGGAACAGAAGAGTTCATCTTTGCGATAAGGGAAACGCTTGATAAGAAAATGAATGCGTGATCTGACTGATCGGCATAAGAAAACGGGAACTGTGACGCCTGGGTCACAGTTCCCGTTTTTTATTCTGCGTTCTCGCTGAGCTGTTCCCACTGCTCATAGAGCAGGGCAAGTTCTTCTTCGAGCTGTTCCTTCTGCCGGGCAAGCTCCCCGAACTTTTCGGGATCCGAGTAATTCTCCGGCATTGCCATTTTCTCATCCAGGGAGGAGATCTGTTCCTCGGCGGAAGCTATTTTTTCCTCGCACTTGCGCAGGTCATTGGCGGCTTTGCGCTGTCTTGCCTGTTCTTCCTTCTGCTGCGCCCAGCTGAGCTTTTCGGAGGATTCAGAACTTCCCGGTGCGGTACCTTCTCCCGAGGCAAAAGACTGAGGTTTCCCCGCTGAAGCGGCGTCCTGTACTCCCTGTCCGTCCCTGTAGGCATCCTGAAGGAGTGCTTCCTCCACCTGGGCTGATTTCTCAAGGTAGAAATCATAATTACCGATAAAGCGCTCAGGAGCCTTCTCCGCATTGTTGCCGGGGTAGTTGAGCAGTACTGTCTTTGTGAGGGAAAGGATCCGGCTTGCGGTGTGGTTGATGAAATAGCGATCATGGGAGACGTACAGAACGGTCCCCTCATAGGAGTTGAGCGCGTTTTCGAGCACTTCCTTGGATACGAGGTCGAGATGGTTCGTGGGCTCGTCCAGGATCAGGAAATTAGCCTTGGAGAGCATGAGTTTGGCGAGGGATACACGGCCCTTTTCGCCGCCGCTAAGGTCGCCGATCCTCTTAAATACCTCTTCGCCTGTGAAGAGAAAAGAGGCGAGCAGGTTCCTGATCTGGGTATTGGTCATGGAAGGGTATTCGTCGGAGATCTCCTCGAATACGGTCTTATCGTCATGGAGCACGTGGTGTTCCTGATCGTAATAGCCGATATGGACGTTGGTCCCCAGACGGATCACACCTTTGTCGGGAGCGACCACTTCATTTAAAATGCTGAGGATCGTGGACTTTCCCGTGCCGTTGTCGCCGATCAGTGCCACATGTTCGCCCCTGCGGATCTTGAAGGAGATCCCCGAGAAGAGCTTTTTCTCTCCGTAGGACTTGGCAAGATCGTCTACACTCAGGACCTCCCGCCCGCTCTTGATGCAGGGCGTAAAGATGAGGTGCATGTCGTCGCGCAGCTCCACAGGCTTTTCGAGGACTTCTGTTTTCTGGAGCATTTTCTCGCGGCTCTCCGCGCGCCGGATGGACTTCTCGCGGTTGAAGCGCCTTAGTTTCTCGATGACTTCCTCCTGATGGCGGATCTGGGCCTGATTATTCATATAGGCGTGGTACTGCTGCTCGCGCAGCGCTTTTTTGCGCTCGGCGTAAGCGGAATAATTGCCCCCGAACATCATGCTGCGGCCGTTCTCAAGTTCGATGATTTTGCTGACGGTCCTGTCAATAAAGTAGCGGTCATGGGAGACAACCAGTACAGTGCCTTTGTAATTCATAAGGTATGTCTCGAGCCAGCGGATACTGTTCATGTCCAGATGGTTCGTGGGCTCATCCAGCATAAGCAGGTCAGGTTTCTGCAGAAGAAGCTTGCCGAGCGCAACACGGGTCTTCTGCCCGCCGGACAGGGTGGATACCTTCTGATCAAGGTCCCGTGAAGTAAAACCGAGACCTTTGAGGACTCCCAGCACTTCGCCCTTATAGGCATAACCGTTCTCGCGTTCAAAGCGGTGGAGGAGATCCGTGTATTCCGCAATGGTACCGGTCAGGGCCTCTCCCTTGAGGACCTCCATCTGCTTCTCGTATTCCGACAGTTTCTTCTCCATATCGATAAGGTACTGCTTGACCGACAGCACTTCTTCATAGACAGTGCGCTCTGAGGAGAGTCCCTGGTTCTGGGCGAGGTAGCCGTAGCTGCAGTCTCTCTCAAAGGAGACAGACCCCTCGTCGGCAGTTTCCTGACCGACGATGATCCTGAGAAGGGTGGTCTTGCCGGCTCCGTTTATACCGATCACAGCGGCCTTATCACCCCTTTCCAGGTGGAAGGTGACGTCTCTCAGAACTACGTTTTCCGGGTATTCTTTACTTATATGATGACACGCTAGGATCATAAGTATTTTCTCTTTTCGTCTTATCATTCATCCGGACATGCCGGTATTCCCAATGATATAGAAAACAGAGCAATAAGTCAAACCTCGAAGGTGGTCAGTAACGGTTAAGGTTTTTGGAATTGACGTGTTTTTGACGAGCCGATATAATAAAATAGACAAGGGAACGACGTTAGTCCGGCACGCATAAAAAAAGCGCGGAAAGGACAAAGCCGTAAAAGAAAGGACAACAGAGGCATAGTGGAAGAACGGGGGATCTCACAGGCAGTCATCGGACGATTGCCTCGCTATTACAGGTATCTCGGCGATCTTAAGAATGAGGGCGTCGAGAGAATTTCATCACAGGAACTCAGCAGGATCATGAACGTCACTGCCTCGCAGATCAGGCAGGACTTCAACAATTTCGGCGGCTTCGGTCAGCAGGGGTATGGATATAACACCAGTTATCTTTATGAAGAGATCGGTAAGATCCTTGGTTTGGATCAGCAGCATGATATGATCCTGATCGGCGCGGGTAATCTCGGACAGGCGCTGGTCAATTATATGAATCTTAAGAACCGGGGATTTTCTTTTAAGGGGGCGTTTGACATAAGTCCTTCGCTCTATGGGAAAAAGATTGCAAATGTTCCGATCTATCCGATGGATCAGATGACGGGTTTCATTGTGGAGAATCATATTGATATTGCGGTGCTCACCGTTCCCAAAGCGGCGGCCATTGAGATCACGCAGATACTGACGGAGACTCCGATCAAGGCAATATGGAATTTTGCCCATGTAGATCTGAAGGTTCCGGACAGGATTCAGGTGGAGAGCGTGCATCTTCAGGACAGTCTGATGAAACTGTCCTACAACATAAGACGCCACGAGAATGAGAGCTGATACAGCCTGGGCTGTATCGGGATCAGCATGCGAACGCCTTTCCCGGAGTGATTCGGGAAAGGCTTTTTTGGTGGGGCGGGATCTGACGGATCCGGGGAGCCCAGAGTATAAAAGGGAGAGGAAGGGACAATGAAATATCTGCTTACTGGACATGAGATGGCCGAAGCGGACGCGAATACGTCGCAAGTGCTGGGAATCCCGTCCATTGTCCTTATGGAGAGGGCAGCGCTTGCGGTCACTGAGGAGATCACGAAGCGCTTTCCGGCTTCTGCCGGAGTAACGATCCTGGCGGGTCCCGGCAATAATGGCGCAGACGGCCTGGCTGTCGGAAGACTCCTGATTGACAGGGGATACAGAGTGCAGTTTCTGCTTCTTGATCCGAAGGAGCCTCCCGAAGGCACTTCGGCCAGGACACAGAGAAAGATCCTCGAGGCTTATGGAGCAAGGCCGGAGGCATTTGACGAGAAAGGGATGAAGGCGTTCAAACCGAACGTCATTGTTGACGCACTATTCGGAACAGGACTCGGAAGACCTCTGACCGGCAGAGCCGCCATGATCGCGGAGGCAGTACGTGTATATCGCGCGCAGACCGGCTGTACTGTGGTGGGGCTTGATCTGCCGTCAGGTATTTCGTCGGAGGACGGATCCGTGATGGGCTGTGCAGTACAGTGTGACTTCACCGTGACCTTCGCCTATTATAAGAGAGGACATTTTCTGTATCCGGGCTGCACCTATTGCGGAGAAACGATCCTGAGGCAGATCGGGATCCATGACAGGAGTTTTACCTGTGCCGGCGGCGATGTGCCGGAGATGGTCATGCCGGAGCGCGGAGATATAGCGGAACTGATCAGTGGCAGAGAACCGGGAGGAAACAAGGGAACATTTGGCAAAATACTGATCATAGCCGGCAGTTATTCCATGTGCGGCGCCGCTCTTTTGTGCGCGGAGGCCTGCATGAGAGCCGGTGCGGGTATGGTAAAGATATTTACCAGGGAGGAAAACCGCGTTATCATTCAGGAAAAGCTGCCTGAGGCAATGCTGACGGTGTATGCTGCGCTGCCTGAAGAATCGGAGCAAAGGGCCGAAGCAGTTCTTAAATTCTCAGAGCGCCTCAGAAATGATCTTGAGTGGGCGGATGCCGTGGCGATCGGACCGGCCATCGGAAGAGGGGAAGAGGCACGTATTCTTCTTAAAACGCTTCTGGAAGCAGTCTCAGACACTAAAGAACGGGGAAAAGCTATTCGGGGAATTGTGATCGATGCGGATGCGCTAAGACTCATAGCGTCTGATCCGCAGCTTGATGAACTGATGCGCCGCAGAAAGAAAGAGACAGCCTGCATTCTGACACCGCATCTGGCGGAGTTCGCGGACCTTGCGCATGTGAGCGTGAAGGAGGCGGCGGCGGACAGGACGGCGCTTCTGCGGGAAATATGCGGCAGATACAGCTGTACAGTCATCGGAAAAGACGCAAGAACTATGATCGCATCCGCGGGAATAAGGCAGATCAGCATGATAACCAAGGGCAACAGCGGTATGGCCACAGCCGGCAGCGGAGACGTGCTGACGGGCATCACTGCGGCAATGCTGTTTGGTGTGAGAACAGGCGAAGACCTGGGATACAGAGCGGCACAGGCGGCTGCTTTCATTCACGCCGAAGCGGGAGACGCCGCGAGAGACAGCCTGGGAGAGCGCTCAATGACCGCCGGAGACCTGATAAGAGCTGAGCGCGGCGCCTTCAGACTTTTGACTAAGTAAACACAAAATGACCTCGGACGGGAATGCCGAAAGGGAGGAAATAAGATGGAAAACCTGGAAATTTCATCCTGCAGGACCGGTGATTCAGCCGGATATGACAGAGTGTGGGCCCAGATCGATATGGACGCTGTACTCTTCAATATGGAGAGCATGCGCGCTAACATCAGGGAGGATGTGAAGATCGTCGCGGTCCTTAAGACGAACGGTTACGGTCACGGAGCGGTCGCCATCATGAAAGAGATGGAGAAGCTCCCTTACGTGTGGGGATATGCCGCGGCGACCTTTGAGGAAGCAAAAGAACTGAGAGAAAACGGCGCAAAGAAGCCGATCCTCCTTCTCGGCTATGTTTTCCCTTATTGCTACAGGGAACTGGCCTGTCTCGGGATCCGGCCGTCCTGCTTCAGAGAGGATATGCTTGAGGAACTGTCTTCTGCGGCGGAGGAAGAAGGAAAACCGATCCTCATACACATTGCCCTTGATACGGGAATGGGCCGGATCGGGATAAGGCCGGATGACGAGGGTCTCTCTTTTGTCCGTAAGGCGCTGAGCACCCCGGGGCTGATCGTAGAGGGCATGTTCACCCATTTTGCCAAGGCTGACGAGGAAGATCACGGACCTACGCACGCGCAGATCGAACTCTACACCGGCTTCCGGAACCGTATCCGCGAAGAACTCGGATTTGAGATCCCTCTCTGCCACTGCTCCAACAGCGCCGGGATCATCGAATTCCCCGAGGCGAACATGAATCTTGTCAGAGCCGGGATCACGTTGTACGGACTGTGGCCTTCCTCAGAGGTCAGTAAAACGATCGTTCCGCTCCGCCCTGTCATGACGCTATACTCCCGCATCGTATACATAAAAGAGGTGGGACCGGGGGTGAGTGTCAGCTACGGGGGCACCTACACGACCAGAGCGGAGAAGACAAGGATCGCTACGATCCCTGTGGGTTACGGAGACGGATACCCGAGAAGCCTGTCCGGAAAGGGATATGTACTGATCTGCGGCAAAAAAGCGCCGATCCTCGGCAGAGTATGCATGGACCAGACGATGGTGGATATCACGCATATTCCTGAAGCCCGGGAAGGCAGTCTTGTTACTCTGATCGGGAGAGATCAGGGAGAATCCATAACCATGGAGCAGCTCGGGGAACTGTCGGGAAGGTTCAACTATGAACTGGCCTGCGACATCAATCCGAGAGTACCGAGAGTGATCTGCGGAGGAACCCTCGGTTGACGGCTTCGCGGGATAATGGTATATTCTAATTTGTATCTTTGCGTACAGAATAGAACGCGGCCCTGTTCGGACAGCAGCCGCGGAATTATCATATGACAGTGAGGAGCGAAATTATGTCAGGACATTCCAAATTTGCAAACATTAAGCACAAGAAAGAAAAGAACGACGCAGCCAAGGGCAAGATCTTTACGATCATCGGCCGTGAGATCGCGGTAGCGGTCAAGGAGGGCGGCGCTGATCCCAACAACAACTTCAAACTCGCTAAGGTCATCGCCAAGGCGAAGGCGAACAACATGCCCAACGAGACGATCGAGCGCGGGATCAAGAAGGCGGCGGGAGATCTCGGCAACGTCAATTACCAGTACAATACCTACGAAGGTTACGGCCCCGGCGGCATTGCGATCATTGTTGACACTCTGACCGACAATCTCAACAGGACGGCTGCCAATGTCAGGTCCGCATTTACTAAGGGAAACGGCAGCATCGGGACTCCCGGATGCGTATCTTTCATGTTTGATAAGAAGGGCCAGATCATCATTGACAAAGAGGACTGTGATCTTTCCGCGGACGACCTGATGATGATCGCTCTGGACGCGGGCGCGGACGACATTAAGGAAGAAGAGGACAGTTTTGAGATCCTGACCGCTGAGGAAGATTTTGACGCGGTGGAGAAGGCCCTCAAGGATGAAGGCATTCCCATGGTTTCCGCGGAAGTGACTATGATCCCCCAGAACTATGTCAAGGTCACGGACGAGACTACTATGAAGCAGATCAACAGGATCCTGGATATTCTTGACGACGACGATGACGTACAGAACGTCTATCACAACTGGGATGAGGACTGACAGGGCCTGCAGGCACGTCATATATAACAGGAATCAATCAGGGCAGCTTTATGTTGAGACATAAAGCTGCTTCATTGACATAAACAGCAGTTCACATATGCGCGAAATATGTGAAACAGAGGACTGAAAATGCAGATACAGGATCAGGAAAACGCAAGGGACGGAGAAGAGAACGGGTTCAGACTGTTAAAGAACCCGCTTCCCGCTCCTCCGAGAAGATCTCATATCCGCATGGAATTCGATCTGACGGATTCAGATGAGGATGATTTTGACCTGGAGATCGCAGACGGGGACGATTTTGACATCTGACCGGTGCGGTCACCGGATCTTTGACGGCGGACAACGGCAGCAAACAAGGAAGGTTTACAAAACGTATGGCTTCATCCAAAGCGAAGAAGAGTACTAACAGCAGGAAAAGGCAGACAGGCTCAGGCAGAAAAGCCGGAAGCAGAGCGCCGAAGAGAATGACGAAAGCTGATTCCGAGAGACTTGCGCTTGAAGAGATGAGAGCACAGGAAGTTAAGCGGGATATCCGCCTTCTGGTTCTCTTCGGCGCTATGGTCTTTCTGATGATCGCGGAGCTGGGATACGGGGGAGTCGCCGGAAAGGCTCTCTCATCAGTGATGTTCGGACTGTTCGGAACCGCGGCGTATGTCATTCCGCCTTTTATATTTATTACGGTTCTTTTTGTGATATCAAATATGGGCAGAAGAACGCTTCCCGCAAGGACAGCGGCTCTTGTGATGCTCATGATCTGCGTGTGCACGGCGTTTGAGCTCTGGAGCGGCGAGCCGGGGAAGACTGAAACTTACAATGCGGCGGAGATCTATCAGCGCTGCGCGGCTTCGAAGGAGGGCGGCGGCGTGATCGGAGGCACTGCCGCGTACTGGATGTTCAGGCTCCTTAGGAATGTGGGATCTGTATTTGTGCTGATCCTTCTCATTCTCATATTCCTGATGATATTCACACAGTTCTCACCTGTGGAGCAATACAGAAAGGCACAGCAGGACCGGATCCGCAGAGGAGACCCGTCCTTTATGGAGAAGCGCAGAGCCAGGGCGCAGGAGGCAAGAGAAGCCTCCGCCAGACGTCGCGAGGCCATCGCCACAGCGAAGGAAAAGGAGAAGAAAGAGCGCGAGGAACTCCTCGAACAGGAGCGGGCCAACCGGGAAGAGAGACGAAAGCGCCGGGATCAGATGCTGCAGGAGTCCCGTCAGAGAGAACAGCTTGACATGAGCTCCACGGTGATCAGTCCTGCCTTAGACGAAGAGGAGGAAGACTTCGGACTCGATGAGGGCTCTTCGCTCTTTAGCAGAACAGAAAAGAAGAAAACACAGCCCGCAGCGGCGGAGGAAACAGACCGCGGACCCGAGAAGATCAGGACTGCCACATCTCACGGAATTCGCTTTCTTGACAGAGACACAGGCCGTACAAACAGGGCGGAGGAGATACGCGTAAGCGCATCGCCCGTAAACGACAGTCAGGATAATCCTGACGGACGCATCCTGCGGCCGGACGCGAACACGGTGAGAGTGGAATCGGAGAATCTGATCAGGATCGATCCTGAAGACGGCAGCCTCTACGACGGCAGATCCGGGCCTGCGACGATGACGGTCTTTACAAGGACAAAAGATACAGACAAGAACGACGACCAGCTCCATTTTCCTTTTGGCAAGGAGGAAAATGAGAGAGGGATGATGAAGATCTACGCCAAGGAGAACTCTGCGGAACAATTTACCGCCCTGAATACTCCTGACATCGCGGATGCGGGGGGAATGTCAACCTTTAACGCCCAGGCGCAGAGAAACGCAGACAGAACTGCTCCGGCAGCCGAAGATGAACTTCCATGGGGCGCCGATGCGCTCTCTGAGGAAGAGATGGCAGCCATAGAAGCGGAGGAAGCAGAATTCACGCAGGCTAAAAACCGGGAAGCACCGCTTCCGGTTCAGGAGGACAGAGCCGCTTCGTCTTCTCCAGTCAGAACTACAGTTACAGCCAGGCAGAAAACGGATAAGCCGGAGGCGCGGGAATCTGTCGCCGACGAGGACCTGGAGGGCATCGAAGTTCACAGAGACCGCGGCGATGACAAAAACAGCGGCGCGGGAAGAACAGTGGCCAGCGGTCAGACCAGAAGCAAGGAGAACCGCAAGTACAGTTTCCCTCCTTTCAAGCTTCTCAAGGAAGGAGAGGCCGGACACAACGCTGAGACGGACAGGGAACTCAAGGAGACCGCTTTCAGACTTCAGGAGACCCTGAGGACTTTCGGCGTCAATGTGACGATCACCGATATCAGCCAGGGACCCTCCATCACAAGGTATGAGCTTCAGCCCGAACAGGGCGTCAAGGTCAGCAAGATCGTGAATCTTGCCAACGACATCAAACTCAGTCTCGCGGCGGTGGATATCCGTATCGAGGCGCCGATACCCGGAAAGCCGGCCATCGGTATCGAAGTGCCCAATAAGCATCCTTCAGTGGTTTCGCTGCGGGATATCCTTGAGACCCAGGAGTTCCGGGGTGCCAAGAGCCGGCTGGCTTTTGCCGTAGGCAAGGACCTTGGCGGAAAGACTGTCGTCACGGATATTGCCAAGATGCCCCACCTTCTGATCGCAGGCGCAACGGGGTCCGGTAAGTCAGTATGTATCAACACGATCATCATGAGTATTCTTTACAAGGCTTCGCCCGATGAGGTGCAGCTGATCATGATCGATCCCAAGGTGGTTGAACTCAGTGTCTATAATGGCATCCCCCATCTGATGATCCCGGTCGTTACCGACGTCAAAAAAGCGTCGGCAGCCCTGAACTGGGCAGTCGCGGAGATGGAACGCAGATACAAACTCTTTGCGGCGGCAGGCACCAGAGACCTGAACGGATATAACGCGATGGTCCGCGCCAAGGGGAGCGAAGCCGGAGAGAATGAAAAGGTCCTCTCAAGGCTCGTGGTCATTGTAGACGAATTGGCAGATCTTATGATGGTCGCCAAGAATGAAGTGGAGGCGTCGATCTGCCGTCTTGCCCAGCTCGCGAGAGCGGCAGGCATTCATCTGATCATCGCGACACAGAGACCTTCCGTGGACGTTATCACCGGTCTTATCAAGGCCAATATGCCCAGCCGCATCGCATTTTCAGTCACGAGCCAGGTGGATTCCAGAACGATCCTCGACATGGCGGGTGCAGAGAAACTGATCGGCAAGGGAGACATGCTGTTCTATCCTCAGAACTACCAGAAGCCTGCCCGTATTCAGGGCGCCTTCATTTCGGATGAGGAAGTGCAGAGCGTTGTCGATTACATAAAGACGAACAATGTAACGGATGACAGCGCGATGGCAAGTATATCCAGTGAGATCGATGGTATCGCGGCATCCGGAGAACAGGGTTCGGGCGCGGAACTCAGGGATAATTCGGGATATGACGAGCATTTCGCTGAGGCGGGAAGGTTCATTATTGAGAAGAATAAAGCTTCCATAGGCATGCTGCAGCGTGTGTTCAAGATCGGATTTAACAGAGCCGCCAGGATCATGGACCAGCTTGCGGACGCAGGTGTCGTCAGTGAAGACAACGGGACCAGGGCCAGACAGGTCCTGATGGACATGCCGACATTTGAGCAGCTCCTGGAGGATATGTGATATGACAAGGAAACTGAAGGCGGCGATACTCCTCCTTCTCTTTGCGATCGCTTTGGCAGCCGCGTTTTTCGGATATCGGAGGAAACTCGCCGGTTCCAGGGAGGTACTTGCGGGGAAGGCCGCCGAGTCGGCAGAAGAGGGGGCTTACGCAGAGGCTTCACGGCTGATCGACAGAGCGCTGCAATCCCCGGAGGACGGCTCTTATAACGATGATCAGCTCTATCTGAAAAAGGCTGAATATATGCAGCAGGCAGGGGACAGCGACCAGGCGCTGAGCATTGCAATGCGTGTCGTGAAGAACACACATGAAGGGCAGCAGGAATTTGACGACGCGTGGGAAAGGATTGTATCGATCTGCACCGGGGAAGAGGAATTCGGCAAACTCGCGACCCTTCTTGAAGGAAGCGGCGTGGAGTCGGTAAAGAGCAAATATTACAATTATCTGGTTTATGACCCGGTATTCAGGGATCCGCCCGGAACCTATGAAGACATCCTTGAACTTTACATAGAAAGCCAGGGCGAGGGAGCGGTATTCTATACACTTGACGGAACGGAACCTACGGAAAAGAGCAATCTGTACAGCGGGCCCATCACGCTCAGACCCGGAATCTATACGATCAAGGCCTTCTTCATTAACCGCTACGGCTTAAAGAGCAATACGGTGACCGGAGCTTATAAGATCACGGAAGACTGAATTGCACCATAATTTAACCGCATAAATCATAAACGCGCTATTGTGCTTTAACGGGAAGAAGTGCTATTATAAATCGGATTTAGTTTATCAAATGCTATTAAGCAGAACACATGGAGGTTTTTATGTTCAAGATCACCAAGAAGGAGAATCTGGCCCCCAACATTTACCTTATGGATGTCGAGGCTCCCAGAATTGCCAAGTATGCCCTTCCCGGACAATTCCTGATCGTCCGCGTGGACGAAGAAGGCGAAAGGATTCCTCTGACTATCTGTGATTATGACAGTGAGAAGGGACTTGTTCAGATTGTATTTCAAGTCATCGGCGGAGATACATACAGAATGTCTTCCCTGGAAGTAGGAGACAGTTTTGCGGATATGGTCGGCCCCTTAGGCAAACCTTCTGATCTGACAGAAATGCCCCTGGAAGAACTCAAAAAGATGAAGATCTGCTTTATTGCGGGCGGAGTCGGAACTGCTCCTGTGTACTGCCAGCTCAAATGGCTTAAGAACCAGGGAGTCGAAGTAGACTGCATCCAGGGAGCAAGGACAAAAGATATCATTATCCTGGAAAAGGAGATGAGCGAAGTATCCAATCTTCACATATGTACGGATGACGGTTCCTATGGCATTCACGGAAATGTATGCGTGGCGCTTCAGAAACTCTGGGACGAAGGAAAGCGTTTTGACAGAGTGATCGCTATCGGCCCCATGATCATGATGAAGTTCGTATGCCAGCTCACGAAGCAGCTCGGCGTCGAGACCATCGTATCCATGAACCCCATCATGGTGGACGGGACCGGAATGTGCGGCGCCTGCCGTCTCATGGTAGGCGGAAAAGTGAAATTCGCATGTGTCGACGGACCTGAGTTCGACGGACACCAGGTTGATTTTGCGCAGGCAATGCAGAGGATGAAACTCTACGCCACAGAAGAGGGACGTCTGTACCTCAGGGCCAAAGAGGGCGATACGCACCACGGCGGCTGCGGCAATTGCGGAAACTGACGGATTCGTGCATATAGATCGTTCTAGAAAGGATACTGTTATGGATATGATGAAGAAAGTTCCTGTAAGGGAACAGGATCCCAAGGTAAGAGCCACGAATTTCGACGAGGTCTGCCTTGGCTATAATAAAGAAGAGGCTGAGGCTGAGGCACAGCGCTGCCTTAACTGCAAGAATCCCAGATGCGTACAGGGATGTCCCGTGAATATCGACATTCCCGGCTTTATCACAAAGCTCAAGGAAAGCGATGTCAAGGGCGCTTATGATGTGATCGGAAGATCTTCCTCCCTTCCCTCGATCTGCGGCCGCGTATGTCCCCAGGAGACGCAGTGCGAAGGCAAGTGTGTAAGAGGGATCAAGGGCGAGCCCGTTTCAATCGGTAAGCTTGAGAGATATGTTGCCGACACCGCGCGCGCAATGGGAGTTAAACCCCAGGGTGCGGAGAAGACTAACGGACACAAGGTCGCCGTCATCGGTTCAGGTCCTGCCGGTCTCACCTGTGCAGGCGATCTGGCTAAGATGGGCTATGAAGTCACTATTTTCGAAGCGCTGCACAAGGCAGGCGGCGTTCTCGTGTACGGTATTCCCGAGTTCCGTCTTCCCAAGGACGCGGTAGTGGAGAAAGAGATCGAGAATGTTAAGTCCCTCGGCGTCAAAATAGAGACGGACTGTATTGTCGGCAAATCAGTCACCATCGACGATCTTATGAAGAATGAGGGCTATGAGGCTGTCTTCATCGGCTCCGGCGCGGGCCTTCCCAAGTTCATGGGAATTCCCGGAGAGCAGGCGATGGGCGTGTTCTCAGCCAATGAATATCTTACAAGAAGCAATCTTATGAAGGCGTTCAGCGATCAGTCCAGAACCCCTATCATGAGAGCGAAAAAAGCGGTCATCGTGGGCGGCGGCAACGTTGCTATGGATGCGGCCAGGACGGCTCTTCGTCTGGGCGCAGAGACCCATATCGTCTACAGAAGAAGTGAAGAGGAACTCCCTGCAAGACGCGAGGAAGTCCATCACGCCAAGGAAGAGGGAATCATCTTTAATCTTCTGACTAACCCCGTCGAGATCCACGCCGACGAGAACGGCTGGGTAAAAGGCATCACCTGCATCCGCATGGAACTGGGCGAGCCCGACGCATCCGGAAGACGCAGACCTGTGGAAATTCCCGGTTCAGAGTTCTATATCGAGTGTGACGCAGTCATCATGTCCCTCGGCACATCTCCGAACCCGCTGATCTCTTCCACGACCGACGGCCTCGAAGCGAACCGCAGGGGCTGCATCGTCGCTGACGAGGAGAAGGGACAGACATCCAAGGAAGGCGTATTCGCAGGCGGCGACGCTGTTACCGGCGCTGCTACCGTTATCCTTGCTATGGGTGCCGGAAAGGCTGCCGCTAAGGGTATTGACGAATATCTGTCCGCGAAGTAATTTAGAAATGGCATTGCAACGGGAGCGTGCACCGCGCAAAGAGCGGTATGCGCTCCCTTTTTAGAAAAAGAGGAAAAATGACGGAAATTCTGGACTTAACCGCGCAGGAGCAGCGGGATATCTTTGGAAGCAAAGATCACTATGTAAGAAAGATCGAGAAAGATCTTGACGTGGCAGTGATCGCGCGGGACGGCGTGATCAAGGTGACGGGGGACGAGCCCAATGTGCGTAAAGCGGTTGGAATCATCGAAAACCTGGCGGGACTTTCGAGAGCCGGGGGAGAGATCGAGGACCAGAGCGTGGATTACGCTATCGAAATGAAAGACGAGCCGGAATCCGGCAAGTTGGCGGATTTTGACAAAGATATCATCTGCCACACAGTCAGCGGAAAGCCGATCAAGCCCAAGACACTGGGACAGAAAAAGTACATAGATTCCATCAGGGACAACCTCATCGTATTCGCGAACGGACCTGCGGGAACAGGAAAGACTTTCCTTGCTATGGCGATGGCGATCACTGCGTTCCAGAACAAAGAGGTAGAGAGGATCATCATGACAAGACCCGCTATAGAAGCGGGCGAGAAACTCGGCTTTCTTCCCGGTGACCTTCAGAGTAAGGTAGATCCCTATCTGAGGCCTCTGTACGACGCGCTCTACCAGATCATGGGCGCGGAGAATTTCAGGAAGAACATGGAGAACGGCCTGATCGAAGTGGCGCCTCTCGCTTACATGAGAGGACGGACGCTCGACAACGCCTATATCATTCTCGACGAGGCCCAGAACACGACGCCGGAACAGATGAAGATGTTCCTGACAAGATTCGGTTTCGGGTCCCACGCCATCATAACCGGCGACGCCACTCAGAAGGACCTGGCGCCTAATACCAGGTCAGGGCTCGACGTAGCTATGAAGGTGCTTAAAAATGTGGATGGGATCAGCTTTATCAATCTTACCGCGAAGGATGTAGTCCGCCATCCGCTGGTGCAGAAGATCGTCAAGGCATATGAGGATTACGAAAAACATGGTCGTTTTGAACACAGATATCCAAACAGAAGAAAGATTTGAATTTTACCCGGAAGAGATCGCGCTAAAGGTCTGTGAAGAAGTGCTGAAGCAAGAGTCGTTTCCTGAAGACGCCGAGATCTCCCTTGTCGTAACAGACGCGGAGGAGGTGCACCGCCTGAACCTGGAATTTCGAGGGATCGACCGGACGACAGATGTCCTCTCTTTTCCCGGACTGGATTTCGAAGAACCTGCCGCCTTTGAAGAGAGCATCGATGAGAGCTGCATCAACCCGGATAACGACTGTGTGATGCTGGGTGACATTGTCATCAACGCGCAGAAAGTGAAAGAGCAGGCGGCGGAATACGGTCACAGTAAGAAGCGGGAATTCGCTTTTCTTATAGCCCACAGCATGCTCCATCTGTGCGGATATGATCATATGACGCCGGAGGAAGCGGAAGTGATGGAAGAGAGACAGGAGAAGGCCCTTCAATCTCTGGGAATCACGAGGGAGTAACGACAGAAGGAGAGTGCACCGCATGGCAAAGAAAAAAAGCGCAGCCGGAAATGAGCTGATGACCGGTACCCGGGTCTATGACGTGGCAGTGATCGGAGGAGGAGCTTCCGGCTGCATGGCGGCTTGCGCGGCATCTGAAAACGGCGCCCGTACGCTGATCCTGGAAGCGAATGACAGGGTCGGCAGGAAGATCTGTGCCACCGGCAACGGACGCTGCAACCTTACAAATCTTCATGTGGATGAAAATTGTTATCATACAGGCGGGGGAGAGGACCTCTCCGCCTTTTTTGCGCGGTTTTCCGTGGAGGATAATATCCGTTTCTGGGAATCACGGGGAGTTTATCTCCACGACAGGAACGGATATGTTTACCCCAGGACAGACCAGGCGTCTACGATCGCGGATGCTTTTGACAAAATACTGCGCGCGGCAGGAACAGAGATCATCACCGGAATAAGGGTAAAAGACATTGAGCAGACAGAGGGCAGAGAAGGAAAGGTGTTCCGGATCGTGACGAATGAAGGAAGTCACTGTTTTGCCAAAAAAGTGATTCTCGCGGGCGGCGGAGCAGCAGGACCGCAGTATGGAAGTGACGGAAGCCTCTATGAGATCGCCCGCAGCCTCGGACATACGGTAAACAAGCCGCTGCCTGCACTGGTGCCTCTTATGTCAGACGACAAAGATTTAAAAGCCGCGGCGGGTGTCCGCTGCGACGCGAAGATCACACTTGTGTGCGGAGAGAAATCATTCCGCGCCGAGCGGGGAGAACTGCAGATCACTCAGACGGGGATCTCCGGAATTCCCGTATTTCAGATCAGTTCCGAAGCGTCGAGAGCCCTGGATGAAGGAAAAAAGGTCTTTGCGCAGATCGATTTTCTTCCTGACTTCACGGACCAAATGTGGGAGGCGGAAAAAGAAAGGAGATTGTCCGAGGACAGAAACTGTATGCTCGGCGTATTCTTCCTTGGACTTGTGAACAGAAAGGTGCTGGACCTGCTCTTGAAAAAACGGGAATTGCAGGCGGAAAAGAAAGCGTCTAAAGTTGACGAGGATACGTTGATAAGCATTATGCAGGATATGCGAAGCTTCAAAGTGCGTGTTACCGGAACAGGCGGATTTGAACAGGCCCAGGTGACAACAGGCGGGATCCCGCTGAGCCAAACCGATAAGGATCTTATGTCTGTCTTTTGCAGAGGGCTTTATCTGTCCGGTGAACTGCTGGACGTGGACGGAATCTGCGGCGGTTACAATCTGCAGTGGGCTTTTACCAGCGGTTGGATCGCCGGAAAGAGCGTGGCAGGGGAAAGGAGCGGCGGTAAATGATAAGGATCTCACAGTTAAAGCTTCCGTGCGGACACAGCAGAGGGGATTTGGAGGGCCGGGTAAGAAAAACACTCCGGCTGGGAGGTGGAGAGCCTCTGAGAATTGAGATTCGCAAGCATTCCATCGACGCAAGGAAAAAACCTCAGCTTTTCGATATCTATACTGTGGACGCGGATCTCGGAATAGGACTGAGCGCGGAAAAAAAGCGCATTGCGAAACTTCGCAGCAAAGACATTTCAGCAGTACAGCCTTCCGAATACAGATTTCCCGAGGCGGGAAGCGAGAAGATGGAAAAGCGGCCTGTGGTGGTCGGAGCCGGACCCGCCGGGCTTTTCTGCGCTCTGATGCTTGCAGAACACGGTTACAGGCCGATCCTGCTTGAGCGCGGCAGGTCTGTAGAGGAGAGGAGCCGCGATATTGAGAAGTATTGGGAGACAGGCGTTCTGGTTCCCTCATCCAATATCCAGTTCGGCGAGGGCGGCGCAGGCACTTTTTCAGACGGCAAGCTAAACACGCAGATCAACGATAAGACCGGAAGGAGCGCGGAAGTTCTGCGGATCTTCGTTTCCGCCGGAGCACCTGAGGATATCTTTTATGAGGGGAAGCCCCATATTGGAACAGATAAACTCAGAACTGTGATCCCGGCCATCAGGGAACGGATCATCGCAGCGGGAGGAGAAGTCCGCTTCGAGGCGCAGGTGACGGATCTTAAGATCCGCGAAGGCGCAGTCCGGGCGGTTATTTTACAAGACGGCGGTCTGCTTGAGACGGATACAGTCGTTCTGGCTCCCGGGCACAGCGCAAGGGATACAATACGCGCGCTGTACGAGAGGGGAATTCCCATGCAGCAGAAAGATTTTGCGGTGGGGCTTCGCGTATCCCATCCCCAGCGGCTGATCGACCGCTCCCAGTATGGTGTTTGTGAAAAAGAGGAGATGGAGAGACTTGGCCTTTCAGCTGCCAGCTACAAATTGACAGCAAGGTCTTCCTCCGGAAGAGGAGTCTATTCCTTCTGCATGTGTCCGGGCGGCTATATCGTGGACGCATCATCGGAAGCCGGCAGGATCGCTGTAAACGGCATGAGCGAACACGCGAGAGACAGCGGGAGAGCCAACAGCGCGATCGTGTGCACCGTGGGGTCAGAGGAATTCGGAGGCACTCACCCTCTGCAGGGAATGCTGTTCCAGCAGGAACTGGAAGAGAAGGCTTTCCGGCTTGGAAACGGATCCGTTCCCGTACAGAGGTATCAGACTCTGAGGGACAGGTTCCTGCAGACTGAGAAATCCGGAGAGGGCACAGACCGCGCTCCGTCAGATGGTGCTGCTGATGAGTATCTGAAGACTCAGGACCTGTGCATACGCGGAAGGTGGAGAGAGGCAGATCTGAGCGATCTTCTGCCGCGGGCACTGACAAGGGACTTCATAGAGGGAATGGAATATTTTGACAGGAAGATCGAAGGATTTGCCGGACCCGAAGCGTTCTGTGCGGGACTGGAGACCCGCACTTCTTCTCCTGTCAGGATCCCGAGAGGCGAGGACCTGCAGGCAGAGATCAGGGGACTTTATCCCTGCGGGGAAGGCGCCGGATATGCCGGGGGCATTATGTCAGCGGCCATGGACGGGATCCGTGTGGCGGAGGCCATAAGAAAGCGCTTTTGCGTGCCGGAATAGACAAAAGGAAACTTGTGCATAAGGCGTGGATACGGCTATAATGTTGAAATATGAATTATGCAAAATATCGGTAACTGTTAATGAGTATAACGACCGGGACGAGGTGAACTATCGTGAGTATTGTAGAAGAGCTTTGCAGAGCGGCGGCCGCAGTCAAATATGATGTTCAGAAGCTGAGCACGGATATCAAGAACAAAGCGCTGTATACAGCTGCTGATAAGCTGGTGGAACGGCAGGAAGGCATTCTTGCCGCTAACAGAGAAGACATCGCGGCTGGCAGGGCTGCGGGGATGAACGAGGGACTGATCGACAGACTGACCCTGACTGAAAGCCGGATCGAACAGATCGCGGAGGGACTTCGCCAGGTAGCACAGCTTCCTGATCCCGTCGGAGAACTTATGGACGAGTTCACAAGGCCCAACGGCATGAAGATCCGCAAAGTCCGCGTTCCCATGGGAGTTATCGGCGTGATCTACGAGTCAAGGCCCAACGTGACAGCGGATGCGTTCGCGCTCTGTTTCAAAGCCGGCAGCGCCGTGATCTTAAAGGGCGGAAGCGATGCCATCCATTCCAATATCGCGATCACGGATGTACTTCGCGACTCTCTTGAGGAATGCGGGATCTGCCCCGACGCGGTCCAGCTGATCGCCACGACAGACAGGGCGGCCACAAGGGAACTGATGACAATGCGCCAGTATGTAGACTTGCTGATCCCCAGAGGCGGGGCAGGACTGATCAGGGCTGTCGTCGAGAACAGCAGGATCCCGGTCATCGAGACCGGCACAGGCAACTGCCACATTTATGTGGATAAAGACGCGGACCTGGAGATGGCGATGAAGATCCTGATCAATGCAAAGACTCAGAGGATCGGTGTTTGCAACGCGGCGGAGTCGCTAGTGGTGCACAGAGATGTCCTTGACAGCTTTCTCCCCATGCTCGCGAAGACCATGGAAGAGTACAACGTGCTCCTGAGAGCGGACGAGGACTCCCGAGCGCTGCTTCCTCTGGCAGAGGCGGTGACTGAAGAGGACTTCGGCAAGGAGTACCTGGCTCTGATGCTGTCGGTGAAGACTGTTGACTCGGTAGAGGAGGCCATTGCCCATATCAACCGCTATCACACGGGACATTCCGACTGCATTGTGACCCGGAATCAGGAGGCCGCGGAGAAATTCCTGAGCGAAATTGATTCCGCCTGCGTATATGTCAATGTATCCACAAGGTTTACGGACGGATTTGAATTCGGATTCGGCGCGGAGATCGGAATCAGCACGCAGAAACTCCAGGCGAGAGGGCCTATGGGCCTTAGGGAGATCACTTCCTACAAATACCTGATCAGCGGCAGCGGGCAGGTCAGAGGTTAATCAAGGCAGAAAAAAACAGGGCTCCGGATGTACTGCGGCAGCAGTAAGCGGAGCCCTGTCTGTTTTTAGAATATCAGAACAGAGATCGTTATTTCCTCAGTCTTTACTCGTCCCAGCCCTCGTACAGGCGGACTATGACGCCGATGGTCCGAATGTGCTCATTCTCCCTAAGCGGGATGTCATCATAATCGGACACGGGAGGCATATCCAGCGTCTCCAGAAGTTCCGTCTGGATCCAGTCCCTGCACTCGGCGATCGCATCGTTAATGCAGTCGTCCAGAGTATCTCCCTTAGCTGTGCACATAGCCAGATCGGGGAAGTAGGCAGTATACTTGCCGTCATCGTTCTTTTGAAAAACTGCGGGATATTTAAATGTCATGTCTGCACCTCTCTTTTTGTTTAAAGATTCTACATCATTTACTCTACTCCATTACTGAGCAATTTACAAATGCAGAATTGACCGTCCGCTTCTAAATAGGTATTCTAAATATGGTTCGAAGACATTCAGTACAGGAGATCGATATGTCAGATAAGTTGATAGTGAAAGCAGTATTCAGTGATGTCGACGGGACACTTCTGAATTCTGTGCACAGGGTTACGCCGCGGACCGGAGAATGGATCCACAGGATTCTCGATAAGGACATACCGTTTGTCATTGTATCGGCCAGAAGTCCTTCGGGAATCTATCCGATCATGAAGAGAAACGGATTCGAGTGCGCGCTGATCTCTTACAGCGGAGCGCTGATCATGGACCGTGACAGGACTGTCCTTTACAGCAAGGAGATCGAGCGCGGTCTGGCGGAGCGGATCGAGCAGTTTTTTGTCAAAAAAGCGTATGACATGAGCTGGTGCATCTACTCAGGGGACGATTGGCTCAGCCCCGACAGGAGTGATCCCAGGATCCTGCGGGAGGAAAGCATTGTGGAGGCGCAGTCCAGAGAGGGCTCGGTGAAGGATCTCGCTCCCGGCAGGGGCGTCAACAAATTCCTGTGCATCTGCGCTCCGGGTACAATTCTGAGAATTGAAGAGGAAGTTAAGAGGGCGTTTCCCGAAGTCGCTGTGGTAAAATCCAGCGACATACTCCTGGAAATCATGGCGAAGGGAATTTCAAAGGCGGAAGCTGTGAAACGCTTCTGCGCACATCTTGGGATCTCACCCGATGAGACCATAGCTTTCGGCGATAATTTCAACGACGTCGAGATGCTCGAAGCCGTGGGGCGCAGCTATGTGATGGGAAACGCTCCTGGAGAGATCCTGGACCGCTTCTCTTATCACACGGCGGACAATGACCACGACGGGATCGCGGATGTCCTGGAGCAGATTTTCTAAAAACGAAAGCAGTAAGGAGATCAGAGGTTGAAAATACAGTATCGTACAATGTACAAGCTGATCATGGCTCTACTTGCCCTGTCCGCGGCTCTTTTGATCGCGGGATACTCTGTCCTGCGTCCGGACATTTCCGCCAATCAGAAGGAGGGGTCCAGACTGATCGGCGCCAGCTATATGACGATGAACAATGAATTCTACGAGATCCTCAACGAACAGATCAGTCACAGAGTGGAGGCGGAAGGGGACCGGCTCATATTAAGGAACCCGGCCTTGAGCGTGTCCAGGCAGGTGGAGCAGATCGGAAAGATGCTGGACGAGGGGATCAGTGTCCTGATCCTGACGCCGGTCGACTCGGACGGACTGACGGATATTCTCAAAAGGGCCCGGCAGCAGGGCGTCAAGGTCATTGTTGTGGACTCCAATGTAAGCGATGAACAGCTTGTGGACTGCACGATCGTTTCGGACAACTACAAAGCAGGGTGCCTGCTGGGTGACTATCTTCTGCAAAATAAAGAGAATTCCAAAGTCGTTATCCTGACTCATGAAGCTGCCACGTCCGGGCGTGAGAGGGTACAGGGATTTCTTGATACAATAAAAGGACATGAGGGAATCGAAGTAGTGGAAGAGGTTCCATGCGAGGGACAGCTGGAGATCGCGATGCCGCAGATGGAGAAACTGATCGACCAGGGGACGGAATTTGACAGCGTGTTCTGCCTCAACGATCCTTCCAGTCTGGGTGCGGCTGCCGCGCTTGAGACCAGGGGTCTTCTCGATAAAGTGGATATTTACGGAATCGACGCTTCGCCGGATGCCAAGCAGCTGATCTATGAGGGCAAAATGTGCGCCAGTGTCGCGCAGTTCCCCTCAAGGATCGGTGAAGAAGCCGCTAACGCGATCTACGACCTGCTTGAGGGCAAAGAAGTGAAATCTTATATCTCCGTGCCGGTGGAACTGGTCACAAAGGAGAACGTGGAATACTATAATGTCGACCGCTGGCAGTAAAGGGTGAAAGCGCAATGTTAGAGAAAACAGCAGCCGTAAAAAGAGATCTTGGAAAAGTGGGTGAAATTCCGGAATTCATGTTCGGGATCCTGATCCTGCTCAATTTGGTGATCGTATTGTTTGTCACTCTCATCTCGAGTCATGCGCTCTGGGGATATGTAAATGAGGGAACTGCGCTTGACTTTTTGCTCAGCGCGGGCCGTATACCGCCTCAGAACTGGGTGTTTCCCGTCACGGGCATGATGCTGTTCGGATGCCTGGTCATAATGCTCACGGTGGAATGCAACAACCACCCGGAACTCGTGAGCAAACTCATCGTGGAATTCATCATAACTATCGGAATCAGCTATGTTACGGGCTTTGGCTATACGGGTATGGTCGTCCTTCTCCTGGCGGATATCATGCGCTACACCATTGACTGGAAAAAGAGGGCGCTCTATATCATTGCCGTGTCGACATTCTATCTTCTCATGAACGGAAATGTCCTGCAGGACTGGCTGGGAGTAATTCCTCTGTCGGTCTCCTGGGAGTATTACAGAGCGGACCACTATGTGCGTTTCCTTAGCATTCTGGGAATGCTGACTCTTATCAACATGTTTGTGTTTATCTTCTACATGGTGCTCCTGGTACTGGCGCAGACCAGCGAGAAGGAGAGTATCTTAAAGCTCAACCTTGAGCTTAAGGAAGCAAATACGAAGCTCGAGGAATACTCGAGTGACGCCGTCAGGATGGCGGAGACCAGGGAGAGAAACCGTCTGGCCAGAGAGATCCATGATACACTTGGACACTCTCTTACGGGAATCATATCCGGGATCGAGGCCTGTATCGTGCTGATGGATATCGCTCCGGATGCCACTAAGGAACAGCTGCGGGCTATTGCGGAGGTCGCAAGGACAGGGATCATCGATGTAAGGCGCTCCGTTAAGGCACTTCATCCCGACGCTCTCGAGACCATGGACCTTGAGAACGCGCTGCTCAAGATGATCGATACCACAAAGAGGTCCACAGGCGTAGAGATCACATACTTTTTTGACGCGGATCTCAACCATTTTAATCAGGATGAAGAGGATGTGGTATACCGAGTCGTGCAGGAGAGCATCACTAACGCGATACGTCACGGCCAGGCGACAAAGATCCGCATTGAGATCACAAGGGTTGACGGGGATCTTCATATTCTGATCTTCGACAACGGGAAGGGCTGTGAGAATATCGAACCCGGATTCGGCCTTCATCACATGCAGGAACGTGTCGAGATGCTTGGAGGAGATCTGCAGTACAAGGGAGACAAGGGATTTACAGTCCATGCGAGAATTCCGATCCGCTGGGGAACTGAGACGGATAACCGCTGATTATTCAAGCGCTGCTGCGCGGGAACGGAGAAACAAATGATCAAGATTTTGATTGCTGACGATCAGGAACTCATCAGACAGAGCCTTCTGATCATACTGGACAATATGCCGGATTTTCATGTCACGGATACGGCTGCGGACGGACAGGAAGTGATCCAGTGCGTCAAAAGAGAGAAACCTGACGTGATCCTGATGGATATCCGTATGCCCAAGATGGACGGCGTGATCTGCACCCAGATCATTAAGGAGAATTATCCGGATATCAAGATCATCATCCTGACAACCTTTGATGATGACGAGTATGTCTTTAACGCGCTTAAGTACGGCGCAAGCGGATATCTGCTCAAGGGAATTTCCATGAAGGAACTCTCCGACGCGATCAGAAAGGTATATCAGGGAACAGCGATGATCAATGAAGACATCGCATCCAAGGTCGTGAGGCTTTTCTCGAGGATGGCGCAGACCAACCTGGCCATCACGGTCGATGAGCAGCAGTCAAAGAGCCTCAAGAATAATGAGTGGCAGATCATCGTGCTTGTGGGGAGCGGCCTCTCCAACAAAGAGATCGCGGCCAAACTCAATCTGTCGGAGGGAACCGTGAGAAACAGCCTGAGCAATATCCTGAGCAAACTCGGGCTCCGTGACAGGACCCAGCTTGCGATATGGGCTGTTCAGACAGGTGCGGTGATCCGCAGCTTTGATGAAGAAGAGTGAGGAGCCAGATGAATTCGGAGTTTATTAAGAGCAGAAGGCTTCGTGTCGGGATAAGCATACTGATCGCAGCAGCAGCGCTTTTTATCATAACCGGCCAGGTGAGAAGGATCCGCGATTCAAAAGAGACAGTCCTTACTTTGGGCGTGTTCTCGGACAGTTACTGGGGCGTGCAGAGCGGTTATGCCAACAAGATCATCGATGATGCGATCAGCCGCTTCGAGGCGGAGCACCCGGACGTGAAGGTGCAGTATGAGAGCGGTATCATGAAGACGGACTACTCGGAGTGGCTGTCAGAACAGATGATGAAGGGCACTGAACCTGACGTGTTCTTTGTGCCTGAAGCCGATTTCAGTACTTTTGCGCAGATCAACGCTTTGAAAAATCTCAATGAACTGATAAGAGAAGACGATTCCTTTAATCCGGATACTTTCTACAGGACAGCTTACGAGTACGGAAAATTCGGAGGCAAGCAGTATGCGCTGCCCATCGAGTGCGCGCCGAATATGATGTTTGTCAACAAAACGATCCTGGACCGGGAGAAGATCGATCTTCCCGCGGAAGACTGGACATGGGATGATTTTTACCGGATCTGCAGGATAGTTACGAGAGACACTGACGGAACAGGGATCATAGATCAGTTTGGAACAGTGAATTACAGCTGGATCGACGCCTTTGACGCCAACGGAGTGGAACTCTTTGATGAGACGGGAAAGAGCTGCGATTTCACAGTTCGCGAGATTGGAGACGCAATCGCTTTTCTTGAAAAACTGAGTGCGCTTGGCAGCGGCAATTCTCTGTCCGAGAGGAATTTTTCACAGGGAAACGTCGTCTTTCAGCCTATGCTTTTCTCGGAGTACCGGGCTTATAAATCCCAGGAGATGAGTTTCAAGAAATACTCGGGCTTCGAATGGGACTGCGTGACTATGCCGGCCGGACCCTCCGGGGACAACTATTCAAGACTTGACACCCTGTCCATAGCTATGAGTGAGAACACCACACAGAAAGAGATGGCCTGGGAATTCATGAAACTTTTGACAACGGATCCGCAGATCCAGTCGGAGATCTTTGAGTATTCCGCGGGCATATCGGTCCTGCCGGAAGTGACGCAGTCTGAGGAGACACGCAGGAGGATCACACAGAGCACAGGCGCTGAATTTAATCTTGATATTTTGGAGAGCGCGATGGAAAAGTCCGTAACAAGGACCAGATTCCGGGGATTTGACAACGCGCAGGAGGAAGTCGGACTTGCGGTGCGCTCTATTTTGGAGAGCAATTCCAATATTCAGATGGAACAGATCATATGGAACAGGACGATCAATAATTACCTGAAGTATATGCAGCAGAGACAATAGTAATAGACGAATATGACAAATGTCATTGTAAAAGTGACATTTGTCTGAGCAAAACGGTGACACATGACAGATGCGCATGTGCCGCCGTTTTTATATACTTTTAATCAGAATTTATTAAAATTTAATATTCTGCGCGCAGTGGGTGCAGAAAGAAAGGAGGATACGCAGTTTGAAATACGTAGTACTGGTCAGTCACGGTGAATTTGCTCCCGGTCTCCACACGGCGATCACTATGCTCGGCGGCGAAGACAGAGAGGATGTTCTTTCCACCAGCCTCAAGAACGGCATGGGCGCTGACGAGTTCGCAGACAATGTAAGAGAGCTTCTCTCTGTTGTCGGTGAAGATGATGAGATCATCATGTTCGCTGATATTGTCGGCGGATCTCCCCTCGCAACCGCAGCGAATGTCATTGCAGAGAAAGGTCTTCTCGCAAGGACAACAATGATCGGCGGAATGAACCTTCCCCTGGTCCTTACGGCAGTTCTCGGAAAAGACGACGTCGATACCGAGGAACTCAAGGAAGAGATCATTGAAGGTGCCAAAGATCAGATCAAGGAGTTCGTTGTCGCAGTTGATGACGACGAAGAAGAAGATCTGTAATCAGATCTGACGCAACAGTTATTTTTACAGGAGGTAAAATATGATTTCTTTCGTACGTGTTGATGACAGAATGATCCACGGCCAGACCGTTACAAGATGGTCTCTGGAATATCCCTGCACAGGCCTGATCGCTGTTAACGATGCAGCAGCCAAGAACCCCGTTCTGAAGGGAGCTTACAAGAGCGCTTCCGACAAGAAGACATTCGTATGGCAGCTTGACGAGTTCATCGCCAAGGCTCCCAAGGTTCTGGAGTCCAAGGACAAGTATTTCCTGATCACAAAGAATCCTATCGATATGAAGAAGATCCTTGTCGATGCAGGCATCGTTCCCAGCGACGTCAAGACCGTCATCATCGGTCCTTGCAATGATCGTCCCGGCGCAGTTAAGCTCGGCAACAACCAGTCCATCACACAGGAAGAGGCTGACGCGCTCGAAGCTATCTCCAAGGCAGGTTATGAAGTTGAGTTCGCTCTTCTGAAAGAGACCGCGATCGGCAACTGGAAGAAGTTCAGAGGCCAGTTCGGTTACACAGACTGATCGGATCTGCAAAATAGATACACGAAAAGGAGAAAGAAATGTCCATAAATTTATTTCAGGCAATTATTCTCGGATTATTCGCTTCCCTCTCCAGTATGCCTGGTCTGGGCGGAACATCCATCGGTAACTATACGCTGGGCAGACCCCTCATCGGCGGTCTTGTCTGCGGTATAGTACTCGGCGACATCCCTACCGGCATCATGGTCGGCGCGGCGATGCAGGTCGTTTACATCGCTCTGGTTACTCCCGGCGGAACTGTTTCCGCAGACGTTCGTGCCGTATCCTACATCGGCATCCCGCTGGCAATGATCGCTCTTAAGAGCTATGGCCTTGATCCTGCTTCCGCAGAAGGCACAGCGCTTGCTACTTCCTTCGGAACCATGGTCGGTACGATCGGTACAGTTCTGTTCTACGGCACAGCAACCATGAACCTGATCTGGCAGCACATGGGCTGGGCATGGGTAGACAAGAGAGAATATGACAAGCTTCCTCTCGTTGACTATGTACTTCCCTGGATCTCCCACATCTGCTTCTCCCTGATCCCTACAGTGATCATGTGCATGGCAGGAGAGCCCGTTGTTAACCTTATCAAGGAAAAACTTCCCATGGACGGAATCCCGATGAAGACCCTGTTCACAGTCGGCGCGCTCCTTCCTTGCGTAGGTATTGCGATCCTGCTCAAGCAGATCGTCCGCAACGTTCTTGACTTTATACCTTATCTGACAGGTTTCACACTGGCAGCTTCCATGGGAATCAACCTGGTTGCTTCCACTGTTATCGCAGGCATGTTCGCTATGATCATCTACAAACTGAAGATGCTCGAACTCAGAAAGCCTGCAGCAGCAGCGTCCAGTGCGGCAGCTGAAAACGGATGGGATGATGATGAGGAGGATATCTAATCGTGGCTGAGAAAAAATTATCCAAAAAAGCGTTAAGTTCTGGTTTTCACAGATGGTATTACGGTAACCTGACATGCTTCTCTCAGGAGCACATGCAGACATTCGGTTACCTTTGCTCCATGCTCCCTCTCTGCAAAGAGCTGTATGCGGATGATCCCGACAAGATGGCGGAGTCCATGGACACATACAGAACATTCTTCAATACAGAGCCTCAGCTGGGCGCTATTATCGTAGGCGTTACAGCAGGTCTTGAAGAAGCAAGAGCAAACGGCGCGGAAGACGTCGACGGCGAGACCATCAACGGTCTTCGTGCAGGTCTGATGGGCCCGATCGCAGGTATCGGTGACTCGCTGGTAGTCGGTACCGTGATCCCGATCCTTCTTGGTATCGCAATGGGTATGTCCGGCGGCGGATCACCCATGGGTGCTATTTTCTACATCATTATCTGGAACCTGTTCGCATACTTCGGAATGCGTTTCCTGTACTTCAAGGGCTATGACATGGGTACTAAGGCCGTCGAGTTCCTTGTAGGCGATATCGGTACTGCGATCCGTGAGGCAGTCACAACCCTCGGCGGTATCGTTATCGGTGCCGTATCCGCTACATGGGTTTCCGTAAGAACAAGTTTTGCACTTTACAATGAAGCAGGCGAAGCTTACATGGTCCTTCAGGAAAAGCTTGACAGCGTATTCCCCGGACTTCTTACAGCGATCTTCGTTATCTTCTGCTGGTGGCTTATGGCCAAGAAGCGCTTCAGCCCTCTGAAAGTTATGGGACTTCTGGTTCTTATCGCTTTCGTCGGCGTTCTGATCGGTTTCTTCAACCCCGGTCTGTCCTATTAATAATTCTGATCCGGAAGACCCCGGAAACTGAAAAACGAGAAGGGGGATTCATTAAAGAATCCCCCTTTTATGTGAATTGAATCTGTTTGTGAAAGGATGAAAAAATGGCCCAGCTCAGTAAGCAGGAACTGCTCGAAGAAGCAAAAAAGCAATCTGAAATGCTTGAGAGGATCAGCAGGTGGAGAACCTATTCCCTGGTCCTGTCCGCCATCGGCGTAGCTGTGGCTTATATGGGGTTCAGAGGCAGTTTTCACCCGATTGCCGTAGGAGTAACCGGCATAGTGATCATTGTGGCCGGAATGGCGTTTTCTATATTTTGTAATTTCGGTATTCGCACCGGCAGAGAGAATGTAGAGAGAATACTCAGGGCAGCAGAGAACAGCAAGTGATCTTACAGGATGTTTAGTCGGGGGGATATAGGCAATGGTAAGATTCCAGTGCGTATCCAGTCTCGAAAACGGATTGGATATCAAGAGAGCGGGAGAGTTTGTGAAGGAAGCGATCCGCAGCGGCGGAAAAGTGACCGTACGCAATGGCGCGAGAAAAGGGGATGCCAAACTGATCTTCAATGTCATGAGCCTGAATATTAAAAAGGGAGATCTTCTTGAGTTTTCGATTGAAGGAGATAATGAGAGAGAAGATGCGGCATCTTTGGAAAAATACGTGAGAGAAAATTTATGATCGAATGGATATTATGAAGATCGCTTTGCCTTGTGGTGAAGCGATCTTTTTTTCCTATTTTGATGATTCTATGTTAAGATTTTTATATGTTGATATTGCGGGGTGAATATTATGCTTACTATGATCAGTGAAATATGCGGGAACAAAATCATACAGACGGGAGCCGTCGCTTGGGTGATATCGCAGGTCATCAAGACGATCCTCCATCTGATCGTCAATAAAAAGATCGTGTGGGAGAGACTGGTTGGAGACGGAGGAATGCCCAGCAGCCATTCCGCGACTGTAACTTCCGTAGCAGTTGCAACCGGCTTTACCGCGGGATGGGGATCACCTGTTTTCGGGGTAGCAGTCTTTATGGCGATCATAGTCATGCATGACGCCAGAGGTGTACGCAGAGAGACCGGCAAGCAGGCCGTAGTCATCAATGACATGATCGAACTCTTTGAAAAAATGGGGGCCGGGAATCTAACGCCGGAACAGACGCTCAAGGAATTCGTGGGCCATACGCCAATGCAGGTGTTCGCCGGGGGAATACTGGGTCTTGTCATCGCGCTTATCATGCATATGTGATCGAAAAGGAGTTAAGATATACGTTATGATCCAGGATATTGCACCTCACAGAATGGATAATCAGTTCAGGGCGGGGATCGGGCCGGAGAAGAACAGCCCGATCCTGATATTTACGGGGCAGAAAATGGAGAATATCATGGTCCGTCTGACGCAGGGACGGATCAGTTTTCCTGTCGCGGCGGAAATGCCGGACGGTCTCGATTATACGTTTCTGTTCACCGTTGATGATCATCCTCTGTTCATGGTCACGGAAGAGGACCCGCAGGCATCTGCGTTTCCCGGGGATCTTGTGGCTATAGACAGCAGAAAGCTTCGTCCGGATTATTATCTCGGCGACGAAAACCGACATCTCATATTTGAGGCCTACACGGCGGGACAACTGGCAAGATGGTACCACGATAACAGGTATTGCGGCACATGCGCGCATAAGACAGTCCCTTCAAAGACAGAAAGGGCGCTGTGCTGTCCGCACTGTGGAAGAACGATCTATCCCCGGATCCTTCCGGCTGTGATAATCGGCGTTACGGACGGAGACAGGATCCTTATGACAAAATATGCTGGGAGGAGCTATACTTTTTACGCGCTGGTAGCCGGGTTCAACGAAATCGGAGAGACTCTGGAGGAGACTGTTGCCAGGGAAGTCATGGAAGAAGTCGGGCTGAAGGTTAAGAATATCCGTTATTACAAATCCCAGCCGTGGGGCATAGTGGACGATCTTCTGGCCGGATTTTACTGCGATGTCGACGGCAGCACAGAGATCATACTGGACAGAAATGAACTCAAGGAGGCTGTCTGGGTCGAGAGGAAAGACGTTGAGGGTCAGCCTCATGACCTGAGCCTTACCAATGAGATGATGGTGGTATTCAGGGAGGGAAGAGAACCGCTGGGATACAGATATGCCATGAGAGAATAATGTGTACCCTTGCCGGTTCGGCAAACAGGAACGGACCATGAAAGCAATGAACCTTTACCTCCTGTCAAGAGCTGTGGGCGGGGACAGATTTTCCAAACTGGCCAGAGAACTGACGGGAAGTGCGTATGAGAAACAATACAGCGAACATGAGGCGGAATCCCTCCGCGCGCTGACAGATGGTGTAGCCGCGGTGCTTAAAGAGAGAGCAGAGGAGGGAGAAGACTGGGTCTGTCATTTGGACGGCTTTTATTTTTCCTTTACGATCGCGCATATAAGCAAAGAATTTGATCTGCTCAAGATTTCCGAAGACGGGGATGCTGTCCTTAATATCGAACTCAAGAGTGAGAACGTCGAGGAGAGCAGGATCCAGAAGCAGTTATCCCAGAACAGATATTACCTCTCTCATATTTCGCGCACGATCTACTCTTTTACCTATGTGATGGAGACCGATACCGTATATAACCTCAATGACAGAGGACATATGCGCGTCTGCAGAATGGAGGATCTGGCGGATGTGCTTTGCCGTCCGGCATTCTCAGGGTATGTGGAAAAGGATCTGGACCAGTACTTCAGGGCATCAGATTACCTGATCTCACCGGCCGCGGAGCCTGACAGGTTCCTCAGCGGCAGTTATTTTCTCACTAATCAGCAGGCAGAATTCAAGCGAAAAATATTGGAAGTGTTCTCAGAGAGCAGTCCCGGTACGGCGTGCCCGGTCATTGCGGTTAAAGGCACTGCCGGAACCGGCAAAACGCTTCTTTTGTTTGACCTCGCCATGACTCTTTCCAAAAGGAAGAGAGTGCTTCTTCTTACAGGAGGAAATCTTCAGAAAGGGCACAAAGTCCTCGATGAAAGGCTTAAAAACGTCTTCATACGAACTGCCGACTGTTTCGCGGAAGGGGATGAATGGGACTATCTGTTCCTGGATGAAGCGAACAGGATCCCTGAAGATGTCATGAAACGGATCATTGAGTATGTCTGGAAGCGAGGGATCCCCTGTATCATGGCTTATGATCCCCATGTTCTTACTGACACTTACGGCAAACTTGCCGAGGCGGAGAAGAGGATCCTCAGATACGGTACGCTCCTTCTTGAATTCACAGGCAATATCCGGATCAACCGGCCGATGTTCTCTTTTTTGCAGAATCTCTTCCACACAAAGGAAAAGGCCAGAAACGTGGACTACAGCTGCATCGATGTGCTCTATGCGGCAAACAGGGACGAGGCGGCGGCGATCCTGTCCTATTACAGAGAGAAGGGATACCGCAAGATCACCCTTCCCGGGGAAGGCGGGAATTTCTGCGCGGGACTTGGAGAAGAGGAGATCGTCGGAAACGAATTTGACTGTATCCTGCTGATATTGGACAGCAGATTTTATTATGATAATGAGAAGAGGCTTCGCTGCAGAGGCGAGGCGGCGGATGAAGCGCTGAATCTCCTCTACGAGGGGATTTCCCGGACAAGAGAGAAGCTGTGTATTGTAGTGCTGGAGGATGAGAAACTGTTTGACAATATCCTCTCGGTCAGAGAACTCTGAGAGCGCCCGCTTATACGTTAAGTTTTCAGACATATAGTACGGAAAATGAAGGAAACAGGAAGAGGACAAAAACAGTTTAAAAGTTCCGCATCCCTGGTCATGTATTTTCTTAAAGGGAGCACCGGCTTTTTTCTGCTTAGTATGGTGTTTGCTTCAGCGGTGTCCTTTTTGGACATGGTGCTGCCCGGAATGATCAGTTTTACAGTGGACAGTGTGATTGGTGACAAGACGCCGAATCTTCCGGCGTCTGTTTTGCTGTGGTTTGAAAACGCAGGAGGGGTGGAACTGCTCAGACGGCAGCCGGTCCTGATCGCCGTATCTGTCATCGCTGTAGCGCTGACAGGAGCAGTCTTTCGTTTTTGCTTCCGCTATTTCAATGAAGTGGCCGCGGAACGTTTCGTCAAGCGGATCAGGGATGAGTTGTACGCCAAAATATTGAGGCTTCCTTATACATGGCACGGCGCTAACAGCACCGGTGATATCATACAGCGCTGCACTTCGGATGTAGAGACAGTTAAAGTTTTCATATCTGAACAACTCACATCTCTGATCAGGGTTATAGTCCTGATCGCGATGGCGATCCGCTTTATGTGGGGGATCGACCCTTTCATGACAAAGATCGCTTCGATCTTTATCCCGGTCGTGATCGGCTACTCGCTTTTCTTCTATGCAAAGATAGGAGATGCTTTTGAAAAGGCGGATTCTGAGGAGGGGCGCCTTTCCGCCATAGCGCAGGAGAACCTGACGGGCGTCAGGGTAGTCCGCGCGTTTGGAAGGGAGCGCTTTGAGAGGGATAGATTTGAGAAGCAGAACGATTATTACACCGGTTTCTGGATCCGCCTGATGCGCATACTGTCCCTCAACTGGGTCACCGGAGATGTAATGACGGGACTGCAGTATCTGATCGTCAATATCATGGGAGCGGTGTTCTGTGTCAGAGGCACTGTGACAGCGGGACAGTTTATCGCATTTGTTTCCTATAACAGCCTGCTTATATGGCCTGTAAGATCTCTTGGCCGCGTGATCTCGGAGATGAGCAAAGCCGGTATCTCCATCGATAGGATCCTCTACATCATGAACGCGGAAGAGGAGACTGAGCCGGAGGGCGCGCTGAGGCCGCCCATGGACCGGGACATCCGCTTTGAGCATGTATCTTTTGGCTATGGAGGAGATTCCGGGGAAGCACTTTCAGATGTTTCTTTTGAGATCCCTGCCGGGGAAACAGTGGGCATACTCGGCGGAACAGGTTCGGGAAAATCTACGCTGATGTATCTTTTGGAAAAGCTGTATCCGCTGCAGGAAGGCTGCGGACGGATCATGATCGGAGACACAGACCTGTCTGAGATCAGCAGCTCTTATGTGCGCTCTCAGATTGGGATGGTCCTGCAGGAGCCTTTTCTCTTTTCCAGATCCATAGAAGATAATATCGCGATCACATCCCGAAGCTACAAAAGAGAAGACGTTCGAAGGGCATCAAAGACCGCTGATCTTCTGGAGGCAGTCGACAGATTTCCTTCTGGCTTTGAGACATTCGTCGGAGAGCGCGGCGTAACACTTTCCGGAGGCCAGAAGCAGCGGACGGCAATTGCAAGGATGCTGATCAGAAAATGCCCTGTCATGATCTTTGACGATTCTCTCTCAGCAGTCGACGCGGAGACCGACGCAAGGATCCGCGCCGCACTCAGGCAGGATACCGCGGAGGCAACGGTGATCCTGATCTCGCACAGGATCACGACGATCATGCATGCGGACCGGATCATTGTCATGGAAAAAGGCAGAGTCATGGAGAAGGGAACACACGAGGAGCTCCTTGCGCTCGGGGGCATATACAGGCGGATCTATGATCTGCAGATGAATGCGGCCGGAGAGGAGGAACAGGATGAATAAAGAACGTGAAACAGTATCTCTCCCCCTGTTCGGTATTCCGCGTCTGATCCCTTACCTGCGTCCATACAGAAAAAGGGTGATCAGGATGATCCTGCTGGCACTTATCTGCAGTGTGATCGATGTGTCGTATCCTCTGTTTGGCCGCTATGCGCTCGATCACTTCGTCGCCGGCAGGACGCTGGAAGGGATGCCGGTTTTTATAGGGCTCTATCTTTTGGTCCTGACATTCCAGTCAGTTATTAATGACAGGACTATGGTGGATTCGGGGACAGTGGAAATGAGCATCGACAGGGATCTGAGGAACAAAGCTTTTAATCACCTGCAGACTCTGTCTTTCTCCTATTTTAACCGCAACAGCGTCGGCTATATTCATGCCAGAGTAATGAGCGATACCGGGAAGATAGGAGAAGCAGTATCCTGGCGAATGATGGACTGCATCTGGAACGGATCTTATATCCTTTTTGCCATCTTCGTAATGATGATGACTGAGCTGAGGCTTGCGCTCTGGATGATCTTCCTTCTTGCAGCGGCAGGGGCACTGATCTGGCTGTTTCAGAAAAGACTTGTAGCGGCGAACAGGCTGATCCGCGAAATAAATTCAAGGATCACGGGAAGCTTTAACGAGGGGATCATCGGCGCGAGGACAATCAAACTGCTGAGCATTGAAAAGAAGATGCAGCAGGAGTTCGAAGAAGTGACGGAGGATTTCAGAAGGGAGTCGGTGCATGCGGTGAGATACTCCGCGATGCTCATTTCCACAGTGACCCTGATGTCTTCCGCGGCGCTCGCCGTCGTCCTCTGGCAGGGAGGGGCGTTGACCAGAGAAGGGCTCCTGAAGATCGGAACCCTCTCCGTATTTGTATCCTATGCAGTGGGAATGGTTGAGCCGCTTCAGTTCATCATTCAGAATATATCCGGCTTTATCGCCATTCAGGTCAACATTGAGAGACTTACAGATCTTCTGGCCGAACCCGCGGATGTCGCGGACTCACCGGAGGTGATCGAACGCTACGGAGACAGTTTCAACCCTAAATATGAGAACTGGGAGGAACTGCTCGGAGATATTGAATTCAGAGACGTGACTTTCCGCTACCCTGACGGGGAGGAGAACGTGCTTGAGCATTTCAGCCTCAAGGTTCCCCGCGGTCAAAACATAGCGATCGTCGGGGAGACCGGAGCAGGGAAATCCACTCTGGTAAATCTTGTTTGCCGTTTTTACGAGCCAACGGAAGGTACTCTTCTGATCGACGGAAGGGACGCGAGGGAGAGGTCCCAGCTGTGGCTTCACAGCCATCTCGGCTATGTGCTTCAATCCCCGCATCTATTTTCCGGATCAGTCAGGGAGAATCTCAGATACGGAAGGCCCGACGCGACGGACGAAGAGATCCTGAGAGCTCTCGATATGGTGTCTGCAAGAGATATTGTGGAGAGGATGGGAGGTCTTGACAGCGAAGTCGGTGAAGGCGGAAGCCGCCTTTCCACAGGTGAGAAGCAGCTTCTGTCTTTTGCAAGGGCCCTGCTTGCCGATCCCAGGCTTCTGATCCTGGACGAGGCAACTTCTTCCATCGATACTTTGACAGAAAAAGCGATCCAGCAGGCGATATCAGTGGTGACCAAAGGGAGGACCTGTTTTGTCATCGCTCACAGGCTGTCTACTATCACGAACGCGGATCTGATCCTGGCGGTCAGGGACGGCAAAATAGAGGAGAGAGGAACGCATTCCGAACTCATGAAGAAAAAAGGATATTACTACTCCTTATACAGCAGACAGTATGAGGAGAGCATTTTGGGGTGAAAAAAACTGCCGCCTGTGTGAGCGGCAGTTTATTCATCTTATCTGTTTGCGGGCGCGGCTTTTTCCCTGAGAGGCGGCAGAAGAGTATCCGGAACATACAGGCGGCCGTATCCTGTACCAAGGTCAAGGCCTTTCTTGCGGCTTCCGTGGAAGTCGCTTCCTCCGCTGGGCAAAAGGCTGAACTTCTCGGCGAGCCTGGAAAGATATGCGGTGTCCGCGGGCTTATAACCTGAGTAGAAGACCTCGATCCCCGAAAGGCCGTATCCGCAGAGAGAAGTGAGCAGTTCACACAGCTGATCATCGCTCATTTTGTACTGAAGCGGATGGGCCAGGATCGGTACCGCGCCGTAATGCATAAGAAAGCTGACACCGTCCTGCGGCGATATTTTCTCCCTCGGAACAAAGAAGGGACAGTCATCGCCGATCAGCTTGCGGAAGGCTTCATCAATTGAGGAAATAAAGCCTTTTTCCAACATGAACTGCGCAAAGTGAGCGCGGGTGATGACGGTGTCCGGAAAGCGCGGCGCAAGTTCGTCGTAGTTCACGGGATAGCCGCCTTCGGTCAGAAGACTGCACATCTTCTTATTCCTGTAGATCCTTGCGTCCGCAAATTCCCGGAGTCTGCCAATAAAATCGGGATTTTTCCAATCGATGAATAGTCCGACGATATGGATGTCCCTGCCCCTGTACTCCGTGGAGAGCTCAACACCCGGTATGACTTCGGGGACGATGCGCGAGCCGGTGCATGATGACTCCGACGCTTCTTCCCTGAGTTTTTGAGCGGTCAAAAGCGCCTCCTCTATGCCGTCCGCTGTGTCGTGGTCGGTCAGTGCGACAGCAGACAGTCCTTTTGCCTGAGCATAGCGGATCAGCTCTTTTGGAGAAAATGTGCCGTCGGATTTTGTTGAGTGGGTGTGAAGGTCTATAGGACTCATATCGAAACCTCTTTTAAAGGTATGAATAAGCAGCCGGCTGTGATGTCCAGCCGGCTGCTTCGATCGACTTGTATGGATCAGTTGCTGTCCTCTTCGCGGGACGCTTCATAGACAGTTCTCTTTCTCGCGTCGGCATTGTTCTCAAGGTAATCGTCATATGTGGTCACCTTGTCGATGATGCTGCCGTCGGGCAGGATCTCGATGATGCGGTTCGCGGTGGTCTGTACGACCTGATGGTCGCGGCAAGCGATCAGTTCGACGCCGGGGAACTTGATCATTCCTTCGTTGAGGGCGGAGATGGACTCCATATCCAGATGGTTTGTGGGCTCATCGAAGATCAGGCAGTTAGCTCCGCTGATCATCATCTTTGAGAGCTGGCAGCGGACCTTCTCGCCTCCGGAGAGGACGCCGATCTTTTTAACGCCGTCGTCGCCGGCGAACAGCATTCTTCCGAGGAATCCTCTTACATAGGTCACGTCCTTGATGGGAGAGTAGCCTGTAAGCCATTCTGTGATGGTGCGCTCGCCCCTGAACTCCTTGGAGTTGTCTTTCTGGAAATAAGCCTGGGAAGTTGTCACGCCCCACTTGTAGGTCCCCTCGTCAGGCTCCATGTTGCCCATGAGGATCTCAAACAGAGTAGTCTTGGCGAGCTCCTGACTTCCCACAAAAGCGATCTTATCGTCGTGTCCCATGACAAAGGAAACATTGTCGAGGACCTTCACGCCGTTGATAGTCTTGCTGATGCCGCTGACTGTGAGCACTTCGTTTCCGATCTCTCTGTCCGGACGGAAATCGATATAGGGATATTTGCGGCTCGAGGGCTTGATCTCATCGAGCTGGATCTTCTCAAGCGCGCGCTTACGGCTGGTGGCCTGCTTGGATTTCGAGGCGTTTGCCGAGAAGCGGGAGATGAACTCCTTGAGTTCCTTGATCTTTTCTTCCTTCTTTTTATTCGCTTCCTTCATCTGACGGATCAGCAGGCGGGAAGACTCGTACCAGAAATCGTAGTTTCCGGCAAAGAGTGTGATCTTTCCGTAATCGATGTCCGCGATATAGGTGCAGACCTTATTGAGGAAGTAGCGGTCGTGGGAAACGACGATGACAGTATTGGGGAAGTTGATAAGGAACTCCTCAAGCCATGCGATCGCGTCCAGATCCAGATGGTTGGTGGGCTCGTCGAGAAGCAGGATATCGGGATTACCGAAAAGCGCCCTCGCCAGCAAAACCTTGACCTTCTGCGCGCCGGTCAGCTCCCTCATGAGATAGCTGTGAAGATCCGTCTCGATCCCGAGGCCGTTGAGAAGAGTCTCCGCGTCGGATTCCGCTTCCCATCCGTTGAGTTCCGCGAACTCGGTCTCAAGTTCACTTGCCTTAATGCCGTCCTCGTCGGAGAAGTCCTCCTTCATATAGAGGGCGTCCTTCTCTTTCATGATCTCAAAGAGCCGGGAATTTCCCTGAATGACTGTGTCAAGAACTACCTGGTTGTCATATTTATTCTGGTCCTGTTCCAGAAAAGAAAGACGCTGTCCGGGAGTGATCGAAATGTGGCCGTTTGTGGTGTCAAGCTGCCCGCTCAGGATCCTTAAGAAAGTGGACTTGCCCGCGCCGTTGGCGCCGATGATCCCGTAACAGTTTCCTTCGGTGAATTTAATATTTACATCCTCGAACAAAGCTTTTTTGCCGAGTCTGAGAGTTACGTTATTTGCTGCGATCATGTAGCCTCCTTTTTTCCATAACAAAAGCGCAGATCAGGATCTGCTTTTCTTATAATAGCGGAGTACGCCGGTGTAAGCAAGTAACGCTTTTCATAAATTTTACATACAGATCCTTCAGATTATGTACAGAGGAATTTATCTTTGGACACAAGTCATAGTATTTTGGGCAAAATAGTGTTAAACTGTCATTAAGATAATGACACAAGAGGTTTGCATGAGAATCAGATACGGAAGCATTCTGAAGACGCCTGCAGTGCTCTCCGGCCTTTATCTTCTGGCAGTTATGCCGAGGATGACGAACAGAGCGGATCCGGCGCCTTTTAAAACGAGGTTTTTCGCTCACAGAGGACTGCATGACAACGGAACGGACGCTCCGGAGAATTCCATGGCGGCGTTCAGAAAAGCTGTGGAGAGCGGGTTCGGGATCGAATTGGATGTACAGCTTACCGCGGACCTTGTCCCGGTGATCTTCCACGATCCGGACCTTTTAAGAGTGTGCGGCGTTAACAGGCAGGTGAGAGACTGCACATATGCACAGCTTCAGGAGTATAAGCTCTTTGGAAGCAATGAGAGGATTCCCACACTGAGGGAGTTCCTTGAGATGGTGGACGGAAGAGTCCCGCTGATCGTGGAATTCAAATCCGAGGACACGGACATGACGCTGTGCAGGATCATCGATCCGATGCTGAAAGCTTATAAGGGCGTCTACTGCATAGAATCCTTTAATCCGCTGGTTCTTTTCTGGTACAGGATCCATCGCCCGGGAGTAATGAGAGGGCAGCTTTCAGACGGCTTTCTCCATATCCCCAAGTACAGGACGTTTCCGAAAGCGCCGGCCACAATATCTGTCCAGTTTCTGATACCAAACTTCTTGTCAAAACCTGACTTCATCGCATACAATCATATGTATGAAGGAAATCTTTCCAGGAGGATCTGCCGGAGTCTTTACAGGGCGAAGTCGGCGGCCTGGACGATCAGAAGCGAGAAGGAGCTGAAAAAGGCTGCGGGAGCTTTTGATGTTTTTATTTTTGACAGCTTCATACCGAAACTGTCCGGAGGGCAGTAGACGAGTGAGGCCGCGGGGCTTCATACCGCAGTTGCCGGAAGGCGGCACAGGCATGAGGTCTTTTGTCGTTTCATAATGGTAACAGCTCTTTTTAAAGGGTTGAATATTAAGGAGGTACGTGAATGAGCAAAAGGGTATATCTATTCAACGAAGGCAGTGCCGACATGCGTAATCTCCTTGGCGGTAAGGGTGCGAACCTGGCTGAGATGACCAACATTGGTCTTCCGATCCCGAACGGTTTCACAATTTCCACCGAGGCGTGCACAGACTATTACAATGACGGCAAGACCATTAACGAGGACACACAGGCGCAGATCTTCAAGGCGCTGGAGTGGCTGGAAGGCGTGCAGGGCAAGAAGTTCGGCGATACGGAGAATCCGCTTCTGGTTTCCGTTCGTTCCGGTGCGAGAGCATCCATGCCCGGCATGATGGACACCATCCTCAATCTTGGTCTTAACGACGTGTCCGTAAAGGGCTTTGCTGCCAAGACCGGCAATCCCAGATTTGCCTATGATTCCTACAGAAGATTCATCCAGATGTTCTCTGATGTCGTTATGGGCATGAGCAAGACTTTCTTCGACAGCATCCTTGAAGCTGAGAAGAAGGCGCACGGCTATGTATATGACACAGAGCTGAAGGCAGAGGATCTTCAGAATGTCATCGCCAAGTACAAAGAGATCTATGCTGAGAAGATGGGCGAAGAGTTCCCTCAGGATCCCAAGGTACAGCTGATGGAAGCCATTAAGGCTGTTTTCCGTTCCTGGGACAACCCCAGAGCTAACTACTACAGAATGATGAACGATATCCCTTACGAGTGGGGTACCGCTGTCAACGTTCAGTCCATGGTATTCGGCAACATGGGCAATACTTCCGGTACCGGCGTTGCGTTCACACGTAACCCTGCAACCGGCGCAAAGGGTATCTTCGGTGAGTACCTGATCAACGCACAGGGCGAAGACGTCGTCGCGGGTATCCGTACTCCTCAGCCGATCACACAGCTTGAGAAGGATCTTCCCGAGTGCTACAAGCAGTTCATCGCTATCGCTGACAGACTTGAGAAGCACTATCGCGACATGCAGGATATGGAGTTCACCATTGAGGAAGGCAAGCTGTACTTCCTGCAGACCAGAAACGGCAAGAGAACCGCACAGGCTGCTATCCAGGTTGCGTGCGATCTGGTAGATGAAGGCATGATCACTCCTCAGGAAGCAGTTCTTCGTATCGAGGCCAAGAGCCTTGACCAGCTGCTGCACCCTGCGTTTGATGCTGCCGCACTTAAGAACGGCAAGCAGATCGGCGAGGCGCTTCCCGCTTCTCCCGGCGCTGCCGCGGGCCGCATCTATTTCAACGCTGACGACGCTGTCGCTGCACATGCTGCAGGCAGCAGAGTCATCCTGGTCCGTCAGGAGACATCCCCTGAGGATATCGAGGGTATGCACGCTGCAGAAGGCGTTCTGACCATGCGCGGCGGCATGACCTCCCACGCGGCAGTTGTCGCGCGCGGCATGGGCACTTGCTGCGTATCCGGCTGCGGCGACCTCAAGGTTCATGAAGAAGAGAAGTACATCGAACTGGGCGGCTACACCATCAAGGAAGGCGAGTACATCTCCCTTGACGGCTCCACCGGTAAGATCTATCTGGGCGACATCCCGACAGTTGAAGCATCCATCTCCGGTAACTTCGAGAGGATCATGAACTGGGCAGACCAGTTCAGAAGACTGAAAGTCAGAACCAACGCCGATACGCCTGAGGACGCTGCGAACGCAGTCCGCATGGGCGCTGAAGGTATCGGTCTTACAAGAACCGAGCACATGTTCTTCAATCCTGAGAGAATCCCGAAGATCCGCAAGATGATCCTTTCCGACACAGTCGAAGAGAGAGAAGCGGCTCTGAACGAGCTGATTCCTTTCCAGAAGGGCGACTTCAAGGGCATCTACAAGGCTATGGAAGGCAGACCGGTTACCATTCGTTTCCTGGATCCGCCGCTTCATGAGTTCGTCCCCACAACAGAAGAGGACATTAAGGAACTCGCCGATGAGATGGGCCTGTCCGTAGAAGTAGTCAAGGCTCGCTGCGACTCCCTGCATGAGTTCAACCCTATGATGGGCCACCGCGGCTGCCGTCTGGCTGTCACATTCCCTGAGATCGCGAAGATGCAGACCAGAGCTGTCATGGAAGCTGCGATCGAAGTCAATGCGGAAGAAGGCTACAACATCATCCCCGAGATCATGGTTCCTCTGGTAGGCGACAAGAAAGAGCTCGCGTTTGTTAAGAAGACCATCGTTGAGACAGCTGAAGAAGTCAAGAAGGAGAAAGGCTCCGACATCGAGTACCATATCGGCACAATGATCGAGATCCCCAGAGCAGCTCTTATGGCTGACGAGATCGCAGAGGAAGCTCAGTTCTTCAGCTTCGGCACAAACGACCTGACTCAGATGACATTCGGCTTCTCCCGTGACGACGCAGGCAAGTTCCTGACCGACTACTACAAGAGCAAGATCTATGAGTCTGATCCTTTCGCACACCTCGACCAGAACGGTGTCGGCCAGCTGATCCAGATGGCTGCTGAGAAGGGCCGCAAAGTACGTCCCGACATCAAGCTCGGCATCTGCGGTGAGCACGGCGGAGATCCTGCTTCCATCGAGTTCTGCAACAAGGTGGGTCTGACATATGTCTCCTGCTCGCCTTTCCGTGTTCCGATCGCAAGACTGGCAGCAGCTCAGGCAGCGATCACAAACGGCGATGTGAAGTGATCAAATAGTTAAACAGGATAAAAAAGGACTGTCGCAAGCGCGGCAGTCCTTTTTTATGGCATTTTTTATCGAAAAAGAATAAACTAAAGAATAAGATTAAGTACATTAACCTGTTAAAACTACAATTCAGTGTTTGGGATATAGCAGCTGAGGATGTGTAAATGAGTAATGCGGCAATTGTAATACCTTCTTATGAGCCGGATGAAAGACTGGTCCAATTGATAAATGATCTGGTGAACAAAGGCATGGGACCGATCTATATTGTCAATGACGGAAGCGGCAGAGAGTACGACGGTATTTTTTGCAGTATAAGGAATATGGTCGAATCGGGCGGGGGAGCAATATTACAGCATGATGTTAACAGAGGAAAGGGAAGAGCTTTAAAGACTGCATTCGAGTACATACTGAAGAATGATCAGGATGTGGAGTCGGTTGTGACAGCGGATTCTGACGGACAGCATACTTGTGAGTGCATTCAGCGTGTAATTGACGCGGGCTTTAAGAATAAGCAGTGCCTTATCCTGGGGGTCAGAACTTTTGACCTGGATGGCGTTCCGTGGAGAAGCAGAGCGGGAAACAAAATAACGGAAAAAGTATTTGAATACATCACAGGCGTTCATATTACGGATACACAGACCGGATTAAGAGCGATTCCCAGGGAGTATCTGCCTGATCTGTTAAATGTAAAAGGCGAGCGATTTGAATACGAGATGAGAATGCTGATAGATGCTGTCGACAAAATGGATGTTATCGAAGTGCCGATACAGACGATCTATGATTCAAAAGAAAACCATCAGACGCATTTTAATACACTTAAGGATTCGATCAGAATCTATAGGATCCTGTGTGAACGATTTGTAAAGTATATCTTTTCGTCGGTTTCGGCATGTCTCCTGGATCTGGCGATCTTTGCGGCAGCGTGCAGTTTACTTGAACAGAAGCATCCGGCGATGTATATCACTTATGCGACGGTAAGCGCGAGAGTGATCTCTGCCGTATACAATTATCTGATCAATTACAGAATCGTATTTAAGAGTAAAGAAAATCCCGGCAAAGCTGCGGTCAAGTATTTCCTGCTCGCCGCTGTTCAGATGTCCTGCAGCGCGCTGCTGGTGACAGTACTTAACAGGATCTGGCCAAACGGTACAGAAGTTGTCTTCAAAGCAATTGTGGATACTATACTGTTTTTTGTCAGTTATGCTGTCCAGCAGAGATTCGTGTTTAAAGAATAACGAGATGAGTATAATGAAAAAAGAGACTGCCGCGGGCGGAAGTCTCTTTTTTATCATTTTTAATTCTACAAAAGTCTTAAGGTCATGCGAGCCCTTTCCACGTGACGCCGTAGACCTGTTCCATGACTTTGCGGACTTCGTCCATCATGTGCTGACACGCTTCGCTCTCGGTAGCGAACTGCATGAGGCCGATCTTCTTTTTCTTCTCACTGAAGTATACTTCCCAGCTGTCCTGCTTGTTCTTTCCCAGGCAGATCCTTCCGCCGTGGGAACCGCCCTTGAGATTATATAAACGAGAAGGAACAAGATGTTCTTTGAAGAATGCCTTAAGCTCTTTAACAGTCATGACTCTCCTCCTTTTTTTGCAAATTACTACAAGTAGTCTTGAAAACTACATATACTATAGCACTAAGAGGATAATCTTTCAATATGAATAATGATTTTTTATTAAGTATAAAAAAAGCATTAAATATGAAAAAAGGGGATGAATGAGTATTTTGAAGAAAACGGAAGAAATGAAGAGAAATAATGAGATATATGGGTAAATAGCGGCGATCCATTCGGTTGCAAACAAAAGTGGATAAAACTATTATACCAACTAGAGTTAGCACTCAACATGAATGAGTGCTAACAACAAATTGCTGAATATGTAAATGAATCATTCACGCATGATAAGGAGGCGTAAACATGAAGTTAGTACCTTTAGGAGACAGAGTCGTTCTCAAGCAGCTTGAGGCGGAGCAGACAACAAAGTCCGGCATTGTCCTTCCCGGACAGGAGAAAGAAAAGCCCCAGCAGGCGGAAGTCATCGCGGTCGGCCCCGGCGGAGTCGTTGACGGCAAGGAGATCAAGATGGAAGTTAAGGCCGGCGACAAGGTCATCTATTCCAAGTATGCGGGAACAGAAGTCAAACTCGAGGATGAGAAGTTCATTATCGTCAAGCAGAATGACATTCTGGCAGTGATCGAATAAATCAGACAGACTATATTTTGAAACTTAGAAAAGAGGTAATATTATGGCAAAAGATCTCAAACACGGCACAGACGCCAGAGTGGCAATGGCAGCCGGAATCAACAAACTTGCAGATACAGTAAAAATCACACTGGGCCCCAAGGGCAGAAACGTTGTCCTTGACAAGTCCTACGGCGCTCCTACGATCACTAACGACGGCGTTACGATTGCAAAGGAGATCGAGCTCGAGGACAATTTTGAGAACATGGGCGCACAGCTGGTCAAGGAAGTCGCCACCAAGACAAACGATGTCGCAGGCGACGGCACGACCACAGCTACAGTCCTTGCACAGGCTATGATCAACGAAGGTATGAAGAACCTGGCAGCAGGCGCAAACCCGATCGTCCTCAGAAAGGGTATGAAGAAAGCCACTGACGCCGCTGTCGAGGCAATTAAGAATATGAGCACGCCCGTAAACGGCAAGGCTCACATTGAAAACGTAGCTACTATCTCTTCCGGCGACTCTGAGGTCGGCAAGATGGTCGCGGACGCAATGGAGAAAGTCTCCAAGGACGGCGTTATTACCATCGAGGAGTCCAAGACAATGCTCACTGAGCTGGACCTTGTCGAAGGCATGCAGTTCGACAGAGGCTACATCAGCGCATATATGGCAACCGATATGGACAAGATGGAAGCGGTCCTGGACGATCCTTTCATCCTGATCACAGACAAGAAGATCTCCACGATCCAGGATATCCTTCCTCTTCTTGAGCAGATCGTCAAGATGGGCGCGAAGCTCCTGATCATCGCTGAGGATGTCGAGGGCGAGGCTCTCACAACTCTGATCGTCAACAAGCTGCGCGGCACTTTCAGCGTAGTTGCTGTCAAGGCTCCCGGCTATGGCGACAGAAGGAAAGCAATGCTTGAGGATATCGCGATCCTGACAGGCGGCACAGTTATCAGCTCCGACCTTGGCCTTGAGCTCAAGGATGCCACCATTGACCAGCTCGGCCGCGCCAAGAGCGTCAAGGTTGAGAAGGAAAATACAGTCATCGTTGACGGCCTCGGCGACAAGAAAGCTCTTGCTTCCCGCGTCGCTCAGATCAAGAAACAGATCGAAGAGACCAAGTCCGATTTCGACAGAGAGAAGCTCCAGGAGCGTCTGGCCAAGCTCGCGGGCGGCGTAGCGGTAATCCGTGTAGGCGCAGCCACCGAGACTGAGATGAAAGAGGCAAAATATCGCATGGAGGATGCTCTGAACGCTACCCGCGCGGCAGTGGAAGAGGGTATCATCCCCGGCGGCGGAAGCGCGTACATCCATGCATCCAAGGCTGTCGAGAAGGCAGTTGAGAACCTCGAAGGAGATGAGAAGACAGGCGCCCAGATCGTTCTGAAAGCTCTGGAAGCTCCCCTTAACCAGATCGCTGAGAACGCCGGCCTTAACGGCGCTGTCATCGTAAACAAGGTCAAGGAGTCCGAAGAGGGAATCGGCTTTGACGCATATACCGAGAAGTATGTGAACATGATCGAAGACGGTATCCTGGATCCCGCAAAGGTTTCCAGAAGCGCTCTGCAGAACGCTACTTCCGTAGCTTCCAGCTTCCTGACAACAGAAGCTGCCGTAGCCACGATCAAGGAGCCCCTTCCCCCTATGCCCGCAGGCGGCGCGGGGATGATGTGATAATAAACCAGCACCCCGAAAAAATGAAATAAAAAAGGCCAGGTGAGCTTGTTCACCTGGCCTTTTTATTTCATTTTTTCGGGGCGGCCAAGACGCGGAGCATTCCTGATGTGGGTGCCGGATTATTCTCACATTGTAATCTGTCAATTTTATTTGACTGACTAA